>CAMFJL010000031.1 GCA_945957175.1 uncultured Legionellales bacterium | reverse complement strand
TGTTGCCAATAGCAGACAAAAAAGCATGCGCGATTTTATTAAGGACTTAGACATCTTTCACCACCATATTGACAAGTTTGCCGGGTACAAAAATAATTTTTTCAATGGTTTTGTTATCAAAAAATTTCAGTAGTTCAGGCATGGCAAGTACGATGCCAGCAACAGTATCTTTATCTGCGTTAATTGCAACATCCACTTTGCCACGTAGTTTACCATTGATTTGTATGACAAGCTGCTGTGTATCAGTGGTTAATGCTGATTCATCTACTTGAGGCCATGGCGCTTTATTGATATTTTCACCGAAACGAAGTTGTTGCCACAGGTAATCAGCAATATGCGGTGTGATAGGGGCAAGTAGTCGTAATAATAAAGAAAAGCCTTCAAGCGCAAGAGCATGTCGCTCCGCATTGTGTAAGTCAGTGGGGATGCTTTCTATGGCATTGAGCAATTTCATACAACCCGATACGACGGTATTGAATTGTTGTCGCTGATAATCAGCCAGCATTTGTTTTACCAGCTGATAATAGCTTTTGCGTGTATGCTTGGTTATTTCCGTTGTTTCTGCGTTGGTGCTAGGTGGTTCGTTTGGTAAGGTATGAGCGCATTGCCATAGACGCTTAAGGAAACGATGGGCACCAGCAACGCCACTGTCAGACCATTCTAAGCTTTGTTCAGGAGGGGCTGCAAACATCATAAATAATCTGACTGTATCTGCGCCGTAACGCTCAATCAAGGGTTGGGGATCGACTGTATTGCCTTTCGATTTTGACATTTTACTGCCGTCTTTCAGCACCATACCTTGGGTTAGTAATTGAGTAAAGGGTTCGTCACTCTTGACAAGCCCCACATCACGCATAACTTTGTGAAAAAACCGTGCGTAAAGTAAATGTAAAATGGCGTGTTCAATGCCACCTACATATTGATCAACAGGCGTCCAAACATTCGCACGTTCATCTAACATTGCATTTTTATTATCGTAACACGCAAATCTAGCGTAATACCAAGAGGATTCCATAAATGTATCAAACGTATCCGTTTCACGTGTGGCCGCTTTATGACATTGTGGACAGGTGGTTTGATAAAAGTTGGGATCTTGTTTTAAGGGATTATCACGCCCCGTGATGGTGACATGTTCGGGCAATCGTACGGGTAAATCCTGTTCAGGCACGGGTAACGCACCGCAATCATCACAATAAATGATAGGAATAGGCGCCCCCCAGTAACGTTGGCGCGAAACCCCCCAGTCGCGTAGACGATAATTAATACGTCTTTCGCCATGATGTGCCGCGATTAACGCTTCAATGATGGCATGCTGTGTTTCAAGGTTCGATTTTGCATGATAAGGGCCTTCGATTTGCATAAGTCCTTCATCGGTATAGGGGGCTTTATCAAAATCCCAGCCACCGGATGCAGGCTGAATAACAGGAATAATGGGTAAATGGTATTGTTTGGCAAATTCGAAGTCTCTTTCATCATGCGCAGGGACGCCCATCAAAGCGCCAGTGCCGTAATCCATGAGTACAAAATTAGCTATCCAAAGGGAAACTTGTTGGTTAAACAGGGGAATGTTGACAGATAATCCTGTTGCAATACCACGTTTTTCCATGGTGGCTAGATCAGCTTCAGCGGCTTTACCTTGTTGGCAAGCGGTGATAAATGTGTCAATGTCCTTATTATGCTTTGCAAGTTCGAGCGCAATAGGATGCGTAGGCGCAATGGCAATAAAGCTCACGCCGGCCAGTGTATCCGCACGTGTTGTAAAAACACGCAATGATTCAGGGCGGTCAGCTAACGATAGGGAAAACTCAACACCTTCGGAGCGACCAATCCAGTTTTTTTGCATGGTTTTAACTTGTGATGGCCATCGTGGTAGTTTCTCAATGCTTGTTAATAACTCCTCGGCATAATCGGTAATTTTTAAAAACCACTGAGGGATTTCTTTACGTTCAACTAAAGCACCAGAACGCCAACCGCGACCATCGATGACTTGTTCATTGGCTAATACTGTTTGATCGACGGGATCCCAATTCACCATTTGACGTTTACGATACACCAGTCCTTTTTTGAAAAGTAAAGTAAATAACCATTGTTCCCAACGATAATAATCAGGATCGCAAGTTGCGAATTCTCGACGCCAATCAACCAAAAGGCCTAAGCGTTTAAGTTGCGCACGCATATGTTCAATGTTTTGATAAGTCCATGAGGCCGGTGCAACTTTATTTTTGATGGCGGCATTTTCTGCGGGTAAACCAAAAGCGTCCCAACCCATGGGATGCAATACGTCTTTACCCTGCATAAGCTGATAACGTGCAATCACATCGCTGAGGGTATAATTGCGTACGTGTCCCATGTGAAGGCTGCCACTTGGGTAAGGGAACATAGATAAACAATAGAATTTTTCTTGACTAGGATTATCACTGCTTTGATGCCTTAGGGTCTTGTCCCAAAGTGTTTGTCGCTCTAATTCAAGCGTTGCCGCTTGGTAGGGCATGTTGTCAGTCATGGCAAATCTCTCTTGGCTTACAAAATATGTCGTCGCATGAGCATCCATACCCAAGTGACTTCAAAATGCTGTTTTGTCATCGCTATGCGATGGTTTTATGATGCCCATATTTGCTGCTTTGTTGCACCTTCTCCAGCAGGAGGGATAGGTGTTATTCCAAAGGGCATGGGCACAAGCTCGGAGTATACCGCAAATGGCGTTTATCTTTCTAGAGAGCAGGGCAAATCGAATTGACTCACATTAAATGTAACCGAAGGTAGGGCAAAGCAAGTATCGTTG
>CAMFJL010000030.1 GCA_945957175.1 uncultured Legionellales bacterium | reverse complement strand
AGGCGTTGTCATCGCGAAGCGATGGTCTTTGTTTACCCCTCATCCGCTGCTTCGCAGCACCTTCTCCCGCAAGGGGAGAAGGACATTCTCAATGAATGTCTTTAGGCGCAGTCAATAGATTTTTTTGTGCATCGAAACGTTCAAGTGCCAGACGAATAAGCTCATCGATCAGCGCAGTATTATTAAGTCCTTGTGTTTCCCACATTTTTGGATATTGACTGATGTTAGTAAATCCAGGAATGGTATTGAGCTCATTTAAATAAATTTCGTTTTTTGCCGTGACAAAAAAATCTACGCGTGCCATACCATTGCAGTCAAGTACAGTAAAAGCTTGTTTAGCAATGGTTTGAATGTGTTGGCTAAGTTCATCACTGACATCTGCGTGAGTTATGAGATCAGCGCCCTCGGGATCTAAATATTTAGCTTCGTAAGTATAAAATTCATGTTTGGGTACAATCTCAGAAGGGGGCGTACTTCTCAAGTCATCATTACCCAATACAGCGCATTCAAGCTCCCGCCCGATAATCGCTTTTTCAATGATAACTTTATTGTCATATTCGAAAGCAAGATCAATGGCGGTCAACAATTCTTTTTCCTGCTTAACCTTGCTAATACCAAGCGATGAGCCCATGTTAGCAGGTTTTACAAAGCAAGGTAATCCAATCGTTTTGATGAGTGTCGCTGGATCAATGTCATTTCTTTGACGACGATAGAGTGTGGTAAAAGGTACTACGGGCAGGCCTGCATCGCGCAGCGTGCGTTTAGCAATATCTTTGTCCATGCATACAGCGGAGCTTAGTACATCGGCACCTATAAACGGCACATCAGCCAAACGAAATAAGCCTTGCATAATGCCATCTTCGCCAAAAGGTCCATGAAGAATAGGAAATACGACATCAACTGATTGCATGACAGCCTTTGACATGACATTAATTAACACTGCGCGATGCTGGCCGCGAATGAAAGTAACCATGTCATTGATGTGTTTGGTTAACACCAATTTTTCAGGTTGTAGATGTGGATTGCTTGGCCAAGGTTCTTGTAAAAAAAGTTGGCCTTCTCTGTCCATGCCAATTAAAATAATTTCGTATTTATCGCGATCAATTTGTTCAATAATATTACGTGCCGATAGTAAGGAGATCTCGTGTTCGGCGGAACGGCCGCCAAAAATGAGTGCGATGTGTAACTTCGTATGCATAAAAACTCTCTAACTCTTCGCCTTTCAAAGGCTAGCTTTGTTGCGAGGGGGCTATCGGGCTCGGTTATGTACTCTGTGTACACGCCCTCACCCTCACCCCCTCGCGCCGCGCTAGCCTTCGAAATGCTGTGAGTTACACTCTTCGCCTCAAGGCTAGCTTTGTTGCTAGTACTTTGTCAGTCCGTTGCTGTCAATAACATCGGCAATAATTGCAAGATTATCTGATAAAACTGCCGTAGGTCGTTTATATTAACACATTCATTGACCTGGTGTATCGTTTCACCCACTGGACCTAACTCAATAATGCCCGTGGCATACTCGGTAAAATAGCGTGCATCTGAGGTGCCACCATGAGTTGAGCATTTGGCTTGCTGACCAGTGACTTGCTGGATAGCATGTTGCGCAGCATGAATTAAGGGATTATCTGCTTGGGTAAAGTAAGGTTTACCAAAATGGGTCCATGCAATATCATAACGTAAACCATGGCTATCAAGGATAGCATGCACTTGTTGCTGTAAGCTTTTTGCATCAGAGGCAGGATTATAACGAATATTAAAAAGTGCCATGAGCTCGCCTGGGATGACATTGCCAGCTCCGGTTCCCGCGTGAATATTACTCCATTCAAAATGGGTGGGCTCAAAAGAGGGATCGCCCTCATCCCAGACATATTCAGTGAGCACATGAAAAGCAGCAAGGGCCTTGGTGATTGGGTTTTCTGCTAAATGTGGATAAGCGATATGGCCTTGCTTACCGTGGATTTTAATAGCGCCAGTCAATGAACCGCGACGCCCTTGTTTTAATAAATCACCGGTTTGTTTGAGAGCCGTGGGTTCGCCGACCAGTACATAATCTATCTTTTGTCCTTGCTTGGCTAAGGCTTCTAATACAATGGGAGTGCCATGCATCGAAGGACCTTCTTCGGCGCTGGTAATTAATAATGCCAAGGTGCCTGAATGATGGGGATTTTGTTGTATATATTGTTTTAATGCAGCAAGCATACATACCAGACTGCCTTTCATATCGGCAATACCGCGGCCAAATAAGGTATCACCTTGTTGCGTGAGCATAAAAGGTGGGGTTTGCCATAGGCTTTCTTCGCCTGTTGGAACAACGTCAGTATGACCAGCCAAGACCACAACAGGATGACCTTGACCATGACTTGCCCAAAAACTATGCGCACCTTCTTTTTCAAATCGTTGGATTTGAAAGCCTACGCCTTCGAGTATAGGGATTAACACGTCTTGACAGCCGGCATCATCCGGGGTTATCGATGGGCGCGTCATAAGCTCGGCCAATAAGCGATAATCATCACTTTCAGGTGCTAAGAAAGCCGTTTGCATGGCATTAGTCTCCACGCAATAATTCGTTAATTGCTGTTTTTTGACGCGTGTGGGTATCAACCTGCTTCACAATGACAGCGCAAGCAAGACTGTGCGAACCATCGGCAGCAGGCAGGGCACCAGGCACAACAACCGCGCCTGCGGGTACTCGACCATAGCTTATGGTTTTGTGTGTGCGGTCATAAATTTTGGTGCTTTGGCCAATGAAAACGCCCATGCTAATTACAGCGCCTTCTTCCACAATGACGCCTTCAACGATTTCACTACGAGCCCCAATAAAACAATCATCTTCAATGATCGTTGGATTGGCTTGTAATGGCTCTAACACACCGCCAATTCCAGCACCGCCTGATAGATGAACCCGTTTACCTAGCTGCGCGCAGGAACCAACTGTTGCCCAGGTATCAATGAGACAATCATTATCGATATAGGCGCCGGTATTGACATAACAAGGCATCAGCACCGTATTGGCGGCAATATGTGCCCCTTGTCTAACGTAGGCAGGTGGAACGATGCGCACGCCCTCTTGTCCAAAGTCGGTTCTGGCATAGTCTTGGTATTTCAGCGGAACTTTGTCAAAGAATTGGGTAATACCATCACTTAATACTTGATTAGGTAAGGTGCGGAATAGCAGCAAAATGGCTTGTTTTATCCAAGCATGGGTATGCCAGTTTGCCCCTATTTTTTCAGCGACACGTAAATACCCCTTATCGAGATCATGCATGATTCGTGTTAGGGCATTTTTGAGGTCTTCAGGCGCTTGGCCTGGCACTAAGGTGCTGCGTTGTTCAAAGTAATCTTGAATCGTTTGTGATAATGGGTGTGCTGTGGTTGCGGTAGACATCGATCCTTTACCTTATGTTGTCATCGCTGCGCGATGGTACGATTTACCCCTCATCCGCCGCTTCGCGGCACCTTCTCCCGCAAGGGGAGAAGGGCATTTTGTTAACATGTGCTGCCATGAAGGCATCGGTGCTATCATCGCTGCGCGATGGTACGATTTACCCTTCATCCGCCGCTTCGCGGCACCTTCTCCCGCAAGGGGAGAAGGGCATTTTGTTAA
>CAMFJL010000029.1 GCA_945957175.1 uncultured Legionellales bacterium | reverse complement strand
CTTGCGGGAGAAGGTGGCCGCAGGCCGGATGAGGGGTAAAAAACCATCGCGTAGCGATGACAAATTTTAATTGTGTGGTAATGATGAATATTGACTTATCTTTGTTAGCGCAAGCACGTGTATTGGTGTTTGGCGATGTAATGCTTGATAAATATTGGTTGGGGGAGTGTCAACGGATTTCCCCTGAAGCACCGGTGCCGGTGATTCGCGTCAAAGAAGAGAGTCTAAAACCTGGCGGCGCTGCTAACGTTGCCGTGAATATTACTGCGCTAGGTGCAGAGGCTAAGCTATTTGGTGTCTGCGGTGAAGATGAAGCAGGAAAAACACTGCAGCATTTAGTGCAAGCGCAAGGAGTGAATAGCCAACTTAGCCGTGCTTCACATCAACCAACCATTACAAAACTAAGACTTTTAGCTCAGCATCAACAGCTTTTACGTGCAGACTTTGAGGCTTTTTTCGATTTAACAGCATATCAACAGGCTATCAATGCCTGTATTCAGGCTTTACCTCAAGCAGGTGCACTGTTAATTTCTGATTATGGCAAAGGGCACACAAAACAGCTACATCAACTTATTACACAAGCTAGAGATAAAAATCTGTGGGTTGTGGTTGATCCCAAATCGAATGATTTTGAAGTTTATCGTGGTGCACATATTATTACACCTAATTTACGTGAATTAGAGCAAGTCGTTGGGCTTTGTCCAGATGAGTCCACGCTTGTAGAGAAAGGCATGAATCTTTTAAAATCACTAGATTTAAGTGCATTACTGGTAACACGTGGTTCTCAAGGTATGACATTATTGCAAAAAGATGAAGCTCCAGTACATCAAGCAACGAGAGCGCGAGATGTTTTTGATGTTACTGGTGCGGGTGATACTGTGATTGCAACGCTAACAACAGCACTGGCGGCCAATATTGCACTAGTAGATGCTATGCGTCTTGCTAATATTGCTGCGGGACTCGTGGTTGCAAAAGTAGGTACGGCCACAGTGAATCAAGCAGAACTGGCTAAAGTGATAAAACCAGGTGTAGCGCACCAGTATAAGCTACTTAATCAAGAAGAATTATTGCGGGAAGTTATTAAGATAAAAGCAAAAAACCAGAAAATCGTGATGACCAACGGTTGCTTTGACATTTTGCACTTGGGCCATATCGATTACCTTGAACAAGCTAAAGCCTTGGGTCACCTGCTTGTGGTGGCAGTCAACGATGATGACTCTGTTAAAAGGTTGAAAGGCAAACAGCGACCGGTGAACCCGTTGTATGCGCGCATGGCGGTGTTAGCTGGGCTTGCATCTGTGGACTTTGTGGTATCGTTTAGCGAAGACACCCCCGAGCAGCTTATCACGGCTGTTGCCCCCGACGTTCTTGTGAAAGGGGGTGATTGGCAAATTAATCAAATTGCGGGTGCTGCAGGCGTTATCGCCCGTGGCGGTGAAGTTTGTACGATTGATGTGGTTGAAGGTTATTCTACGACAAATATTATTAAACATATTGAGGAGCAATCATGATTGTAGTAACAGGTGGTGCGGGATTCATTGGTAGTCATGTTGTCAAATCACTCAATAATATCAGTCAAACAGATATCCTTGTTGTTGATGATTTAACTGATGGTCATAAATTTGTAAATATGGCGCCTTTTCAAATCCGCGATTATCTTGATAAACAAGATTTTATTGAGCGTATTAAAAACAATATCCCATTTGATCAAGAAATAACAAATATTTTTCACTTGGGTGCTTGTTCATCAACCACGGAGTGGGATGGTCAGATGATGATGCGTAATAATTATGAATACTCAAAAATATTACTTCATTATGCAATGGCGAGAAAAATACCTTTTATCTATGCTTCAAGTGCTGCAGTGTATGGAGCAAATACAAATTTTGGTGTTGATCCGATCAATGAAAAACCACTTAATGTCTATGGCTATTCTAAATTACTTTTTGATAATTATGTCCGTCGCTTGTTACCAACTGCGCAAAGTCAGATTGTTGGCCTTCGTTATTTTAATGTGTATGGTCCACATGAACAACATAAGGGCAGCATGGCCAGTGTTGCTTTTCATTTATACCATCAGGCCCAAAGAGATGGCATGATTAAACTCTTTGGTGCTTACGGTGGCTATGGTGATGGTGAGCAACGTCGAGATTTTGTTTGGGTTGAAGATGTAGCAACTATCAATCTTTGGTTTAAACAACATCCAGAACATTCAGGAATTTTTAACGTTGGCACCGGACAAAGCGAACCGTTTAATGCGATTGCTAAGGTCATTTTAACCGAATTACCAGAGACCAAATTACATTATATCCCAGTACCAGAGCATTTACGTGGCTGCTATCAAAGTTTTACCGAAGCAGATATTGCCACGCTTCGTGATATTGGTTGCACCCATGAATTCACCGACGTGACTCAAGGTACTTTGCAATATGTCCATTGGTTACAAGAACAGGGGTAACTTTGTGATTGAAAGACAACGGGCATATATGTAAACCGCGCGTAACAGAACGCCTTATGCTTAACCATCTGTTAAGCTTATGCATGTTATAATTGCTTTAATGATGATGAACACATGAAGAGGGCGAGATATGCCATTGACTTTTAGCGACTTACAAGCACGAAATAAACCGCTGGCAGACAGGTTTGAAGCGCATATGGCTCGTACCGGTCACGGTGTTCCCCCTGGACTGGCTATAACGCCAGCGTTTCTTAGGACGCAAAGAGACGGTCTTGCTGATACGCCTGTCATTGATGGTATGAATGATCAAACACCTGGGTTTCCTGCGCTCCATACGAGTTTTGTCAATGAGGCTAATCAAATCTTTGATGCAGTAGCCACTGAAGTTACACAAGCGCGCAATGATCCTGCGCGTCCTTATATCTTTGCCGATTTTGCCTCGGACGAAGCGCATGTTGCACGCAGTCTCAAAGCTGTTGCTAAAGAGGCGGGGATCACGATTGATGATAATCAAGCGTTCACGCCGGATTATCTCGATAGTTTGAAGCAAGATATTAGTCAGACTACAACGGTTGGTGGTCAAAATGCAGCAAATAATCCAGATTTTCAGGATGATAAAGCAGCGTTAATCAAACGTGCAGATAATATGGTGCGTTTGGCAAAAGATAAACTCAACAAACAACAAAACGATCAAAGTGAACATTACGATCGTCTAAAAGCACAATTAACGCCACAAGAGCAAAGAACACTTGATAGCCTGGTAAAACAAAAAGAAGATTGTGAAAAGAATCTGTTACAGGCATATGATAAAGATGTCAGTATTGCTAAAGAATTAAAAAGTTTACGCAAAGATCTCGATAGATTGTCTCTTACCATGTTTGGTGAAGGACAAAGCTCAAACACGGATGAGCTGAGAGTCTTTGCAGATATTGCGATGAGAACATTAGATGCAGCGGTTAAAAATCAGCATGTACAGAGAGAACGCGACAGAATTAATAAGAAGATAGGCGCGTTGCGCTCTGATCGTCGCCAGAATGATCAACAAATCACACAACAACAAGATAATATTGATGCATTTGAAACTAAAATAGTTGCCTTAGAGCAACGGGCCCAACTTCGCGTGCAAGGTGCTAATAGCTCAGCACGAAATGCTTCAGGGGCAGCACAAAGTGATAGCCTTCATATTAATCCTGAAGATGAGCAAGACTTGACGCAGACAGGTGGGCGAAGTTCTGGCGATCCGAGTCTTTCCGATGAAGATACGCACGCTGATGACGTAGATGATAGTAGTGCAAGCATGTCGACAGACCTTCGTACCGGTGCGACTCGCCCGCTAGCAGGACCGGATGGTGTAGGGGTTACCGCGGTACCTGTTGTGCCTTCTGCCCCGCCTTTGCCTACGTCTGAGGCTAGGTCTGGTGCGCCCAGCTTTTTGAGTCGTGTGTCAGGTGCCAATCCGACGAATATGCCACCTGTGCCTACGGGTACTGCGGCTAGACAAGATGATGAGCAGCAAACCATCATCGTGCCAAAGTCAGGTAAGTAGCCGCTAAACGCATAGCGACAGTACAAATGCAAGGCGCGAGTCTAGCGCCTTATCGGAGCCGACGCCAAGCACGGGCTACTATAAGGCAATAGAACACAAGCCACGCGATAAATATCCAAAATAAACCGTTATCATTCCACTGTCGTAAGCTCGCGATGATCGCAACGCTTGCACCTATTAAACCAAGCAACACGGTCATTAACATGGTTTGTCTGGGTGAATACCCTAAGGCTAGCAGCAAGTGATGAATATGTTCGCGATCAGCTGACAGCGGCGAGCGGCCTTTGATAAGACGCATGCAAGTCACGTAAATAATATCGCTGATAGGCACAATCAGTAACCATAAAATAGCAGCAGGTGTGAAGGCTTGTGTAGGCGCTTGTGATAAGTGCAAGCAAAAGTAAACCAGGGTAAATCCCAGTGTCATGCTTCCCGCATCCCCCATAAATACGGGCGCTTTATAGCGAGCGGTCCAGGGCACATTGACGCATGCAAACGCAAAGGTAGCCATGGTCATCAGTAAGAGTATCATCATCTCAGGTACCAAGGCGGCATGGTAAGCCAGCCATGCCATCGCGGCAAGCGCAATCACGCTGATACCACTGGCTTGACCATCGACGCCATCTAGCATATTCATTGCATTGATAGTGCCGACGATAGCAATACACGTAAATGGCCACGCAAACCAACCCATGTGGTGAATAGCCTTTCCTCCGCCAATATGTCCAATGCTGTTAAGTAAGGTTTGTCCCCATACCATGACAAGCAAAGCAGCAAGCACCTGTGCGGCCAAACGTGCGCGCGGCGTTAATTCATGTAAGTCATCTAAAACCCCAACGACCAGCAAAATCATGAGGCCAAGGAGGTAGGGGCGCAATACTATCAGTGAAGTTGATAGTGTGAGCAAACCCACTAAAAAGCCAAAAATCATAGCAATACCGCCGATGAGGGGTACATCTCCTGCATGTTGTTTGCGTCCACCGGGCTTATCAAGCAGTGCTAAGCGTTTGGCCATGGGACGCAAGATCCACAACAAGGCAAATGTGACAACAAAGGTAAGTAATGCACTTAAGCACAGTAATAACGTTGGGTTGATTGTCATGGTGTTAATCAAGCGTTAGCCCACCTGACATAAGGATGCTAGCATATCGGTTTGCTTTAGCACGGCGCCACGGTTGGCCGCAACCACCTGCCTTGCGCGCTCGCCTTTGGCTATGCGCTTGTCTGGGTGCGTCAATGTATCAATAACAGTCCGTGCCATGGTTTCAGCATTCGTCACGGTGTCCAGGGCATTTGCCTGTGTTAACATCTGGGTTATCTCTAAGAAATTAAAAACATGAGGGCCAGTGATGCTGGGTACAGCAAAAGCAGAGGGCTCTAACATATTATGCCCGCCAATGGGTACGAGGCTGCCGCCCACATAAGCCAAATCGACAGCACCATAGCTATGTAATAATTCGCCAAGCGTGTCTTGAAGAAAGACATCTGTTTCTTCTTCGACGATTTGGTTCTGACTGCGTCGTGCCATTTTAAAACCACGAGCTGTAATCAGTGCAGCCACACTATCAAAACGTTCAGGATGTCTTGGGGCGATGACTAAGAGTAAAGTAGGCAGTGTGAGCCTTATTTGAGCGAAAGCGTCCAACACAATCGTTTCCTCGCCTTCGTGTGTTGATGCGGCTAACCATATCAGCGGGCGTTGCCCAAATCTATCACGAAAATAAGCGGCACGCTCAAAGTCTTGCGGCGAGAGTTGTAAATCAAATTTTAAGCTGCCAGTCACAGTCACTTGCGCCAAAGGTACCCCTAAGGCAATAAACCGTTCTGCCTCAGCTTGGGTTTGGGCGGCCACATAAATAGCAGGCCATAATGGCTTAAAGAGTGCATTTACACGACGATAACCTTGAAAGGAGCGCAAAGACAGCCGAGCATTGGTAAGCAAAAAGGGAATCTGTGCTTTTTGGCAACTGCGCATGAGATTTGGCCATAATTCAGTTTCCATACAGACAGCGGCCAGAGGATTGAGCTTGGTTAAAAAGCGCTTGACAGCTGTGGGTGTGTCATAAGGTACATAGCTATGATAAACACGGTCCCCAAAGCGTTTTTTGACCTCTTTGGCGCCAGAGAGGGTCATGGTGGTTATCCACACAGGCATGTTGGGATAAGTTGCCATCCATCGACGTAGCAGAATTTCTGAGGCAATGACTTCGCCGAGTGATGCCGCATGGATCCATAAAGGCCGTTGTGCGGTTTGAGGATGGATATAACCAAGACGTGCACGCCAGTTTTGACGATGAGCGGGGTCATGTCTACCACGCCACCATAGACGGGCAAAGGCAAAGGGCAGGGCGAGATACACTAAGATGTTATAACTATAACGCATGAGCTTCATGATCTTAGGTTCTCATCACACAATTTGACCCGCGTAGTATATACTATACTCCAGGCATTGGGTATATACCCGTGGTTTTTCCATATAGGGTTTTCGATTAACAGGAGTGTCACGATGTTAGGTTATAAACATATTCTGATTGCCTCAGACTTAAGCGAGGGCAGTGTCATTTTATGCCAAAGAGCACAAGCCTTAGCTGAACGTTTGGGCGCTAAATTGAGCATTTTGCATGTCGTTGAACATGTGCCGATGCTTTATCCGGGTGGTGAGTTTGTATTACCACTTAACTTTGAGATGGAAGAAAACCTCGCGAAAGAAGCGCGACAGAATCTAGAAGCACAAGCCGAACATCATCATATTAACAAAGAAAACCAGTGGGTTATTTTTGGTGATAAAGGCGATGAGATTGTGAAGTTTGCAACAGAGCATCATGTGGATCTCGTGGTTGTAGGGGCTCAAGATAGACATGGTTTGCGTTTACTTCTTAGCAGTACGACAGACAGCATCGTGCATGCTTTACCTTGTGATGTGCTAGCTGTCAAAGTGACTGAAGTCTAATACGACAGTATGGCACTTTATGCTATTGGTGATGTGCAGGGATGTTACGATCCCTTGCAGCGATTGTTGGCAAAAATAGCGTTTGACCCATCCGTCGACAAGCTTTGGTTTACAGGTGATTTAGTCAACCGAGGTCCTGCTTCACGTGAAGTCATGCAACTGGTGCAAAGTTTTGGTCATCAAGCCATAACGGTATTAGGCAATCATGACTTGCATTTGCTAGCAGTTTATTACGGTGTTGCTGAGCTGACGCAAGAGGACACCTTCCAAGATGTATTGGTGTCTCCTGAAGTGGAAAGTTACATCCATTGGTTACAGCAACAACCGCTAGTTATTTACAATGCGCCTTATGAGGCGGTGCTTGTCCATGCGGGTATTTTACCAAGCTGGACTTTAAGCGAAGCCTTGGCATGGAGCGATGTGTATAGTGCAGCTCTGCAACGAGATCCCATAACGACCCTACGAGCCTCTTATGGTAATGAGCCCGCACGCTGGTCCGATTATCTTGCGCCAGACGAGCGATTGCGTTTTATTTGTAATGTATTTACGCGTATGCGTATGCTCCATCAACAAGACGGCGTTTTAGCGCTGAGCTATAAAGGTGATGTTAGCAGTGCGCCTGCCAATTTTGTCCCCTGGTTTCTCATGCCTAATCCCAGTTTTGACTCACGACGTGTTGTGTTTGGGCATTGGGCAGCACTTAACGGCGATAATTTAGGACAAACCCATTACATTCCGTTGGATACCGGGTGTGTTTGGCACAACAAGTTAACAGCTTATCGTTTTGATGATAAGACCTTCTGGCAAGTAGAAAATCCTTAAAAAGGAATCCCCAACCCAAGGGTTTGCCCAACAGGTGCTTCAGATAATTTTTCCCCTGGTTGAAACAGCAGCGATTGCCCCGGCGGTGTGGATGGACGTTCAGGTGTTTGAGGTGTTTCTAAGCGCTCTTTTGCCACTAGCTGTTTGATTGAAGGTTTTTGTGCCTCAACGCCATCAGGCGAAGAGGTACTGCGCGGTGATATATCCATCTCTCGAGGTGATGTACTCGGCGAGGTTAAGGGCGTTCGTGGTGACTCAAGATCCATGAAATCGCGGGGTGATGTCTTTGGCGAAAGTGCTCGTGCGGAACTATCGGCTGTTGTTTTATCATGACGATTAGGCCTGTTAGGCTCAAAAAAATCACACAATTGCTGTGCATAGTCAGGATCAGAAAACATCAGTATATCTTTAATAAAGGCAAGTAGTTCTTTGCTATGTGATTTGGCTTCGCCTTTCTTTTTTTGTGTGTTACAAAAAGTATATAAATTCCGAGATAAGATAGCTTCAACAAATAACGACATGTTACCTTTATGAAATTTGGCAATTAAATCACTTGGTCGCATGAATTCATCAAATTTAATCAATGTATTAAATGACTTAAATTTATTATTTATTTGTATTTTTTTAGATAAAGTTAAAATAGACCAGGGTGCCATCTTTTCGCGTTTCAGTTTCATTACAGTGTGAGATAAAAACTGAAGGATAGAGAGGATGTCTTTTTCAGTTAATATTTTACGATCACAATAACACATGATGGCAAATGTCATGACCTCAGGTTTTAACAAAGCGATGTCATTGTGTTTGCCCACGGAGCGTCGCAATAAGAGTCGCAGCATATGGCGCATGAGTTGGGACGGCTCATCCGATTCTTCAATTAAGATGGGTGCTGGGCTTGCGATGGTGGGGGTCACCAACTTTTCGCGGCCTTGGCGTGGGACTGCGTTGCCAGCCTTATCAAGGTGGATTGCGAGGGCTTCGGGTAGCATATAAGGTTGTGAGGATTCGGATGTTGGAGGTAGTCTGAAACTATCACGTCGCTTACGTCTAACAATAAGGGGCGGGGCGCTTGAAGATGAGCTGCTTGTTTCTTCGGGCGTTACTTGCGCTTGCTTAAGTGCCCGTTGTCGGGCTTCTTCTTTTAGGAGTGCTATTGCAATTGCGTCAGCATCAAAACCACTGTCAGAGGATATACTCGTCGTTCTTCTGAACATAGGGTTTACCCACCTAGTTTAGAGACGTCAAGCTTAGCGCTCTCCTTGGATCCATCCGCTGCATGTCCATACCGCAGCATACGCTAAGATGCACCATTATCGCCGATTTTTTTCTGTTTGCCTAGATGTGCTGTGTCCTACGAATTGACTCACATTAAATGTAACCGAAGGTAGGGCAAAGCAAGTATCGTTGAC
>CAMFJL010000028.1 GCA_945957175.1 uncultured Legionellales bacterium | reverse complement strand
GTTTTATACCCCTCATCTGACCTTCAGCCACCATCGTACGCAAAGAGAAAAGGGCATTTTTTGAAGGATTGTGAATAAACATTACCACGATGCGATAGTTTTATACCCCTCATCTGACCTTCGGCCACCATCGTACGCAAGAGGGAAAGGGTATTTTTTCGCACGATGGTAGATAACAAGATGTCTTAAGGGGAGAGTACGTTCTGCATCCAGCGACTTATATCGGCGATTTCTTCAGCACACACTTGATGTGCCATGGGATATTCATGCCAGCTCACGGGGAATGCCACAGTTTCCAAGGCTTTTACGCTCACTTGACCTAAGGTCATGGGAACAAGTGTATCAGCATTTCCATGCGCCAAGAAGCAAGGAAATCGTTTTCCATGATAATGCTCAAGCAAAGCTAGATCTGGCAAAAAACCCGATAAGGCAATGACACCGCCTATATGCGCAGAGTGATGTAACGCTGTTAGAAGTGCAAGCGCAGCACCTTGAGAAAAGCCCGCCAACAAAATGCGTGAAGGTAAAATACCCTTGTCAATTTCAGCCTGAATTAACACATCAATCATCGCAATAGCTTGTGTGATGCCTTCAACATCGCGTCGGCCATTGATATCAATATCGAGGATATCAAACCATGCTGGCATAACATAACCTTGATTCAAGGTGACCGGTATTTTAGGTGCATGCGGCAATATAAAGCGCACAGGCAAATTGGTTGGTAATTGCAGCGCCGGCACAATATCAACAAAATCATGGCCATCTGCGCCCAAACCATGCAACCAAATCACACTGGCATTGGCACTTTGATTCGGTTCAATGGTAATATAGTCGAGCATCACATTATCCTCACTAGGAATATCTATATGCGTTATCTTTGCTTATTTGGGTGTGTAACCTTTGCCTGTCTCTGGCTAACCGCATGCGGCCAATCAGGCGCACTTTATTTACCAACACCTGGCAATAAACCACCTGCGCACCAAAAGGATACCTCATCTTGACAGAACCTCAAATTATTCTTGTTGATAAGCAAGATCACGAACAAGGTAGTATCGGTAAATTGGCCGCACACCAACAAGGCTTACTGCATCGGGCTTACTCTATTTTTATTATACGCAAGACACAAACAGGGTATGAAACCTTATTACAAAAACGCGCGCAAGGCAAGTATCATTCCGGCGGACTCTGGACAAATAGCTGCTGTAGTCATCCATCGCCAGGCGGAGAACTCCTCACTCAAGCACGTCAGCGCTTGTTTGAAGAGTTTGGTTTGGACGTAGCCCTTGTAGACGTTGGTCAGTTTATTTATCGCGCGGATCTCGATAATCAGTTGATTGAACACGAGCTTGATCACGTACTCGTCGGTATGGATCCAGGGACACCACCTAAACCTAACCCTGAAGAAATTATGGACTGGCGTTGGTGTCGTTTAGATACCCTGGCTATAGAACTAGAAACCCATGCGAACCATTACACGGCATGGATTAGTTCCGCGTTAGCCTGGGTACAGCGTTATGTGGAACACATATAGTTTTGTCAGCGCTGCGCTACCCCTCATCCGCCGCTTCGCAGCACCTTCTCCCGCAAGGGGAGAAGGGCGCTCTTTATAATAGAGTCATAGCTACCTAAAAACCCACATTTTCAGTAATCATAGATATCACATCGTCCGCTTCAACGACTGCTTTGTACTTTGCTTTTGTGTGCCATTTTGTGTAAATAATAGAATTCTAAGATAATAAGGCACACAAAAGCCCGTAATAACGCCGACGAAGCCTGTTGAAATAAACACACGATCATAAAAGGTAATACCCATACCCATTAAAATGAGTGTGGTGATAGTTATCAGACTGACTTGTAACCAGCGTTTTTGTATTAAAAAACAAAGACAGGTTGTTAATGTCACTAATCGAATAATATGGCCTCCTGGTATCGAATTAACGCTGTTGTGAATCAGCTGAATATCATCAAGCGTGCTGTTAAGACGAATATGTTCAACGTAATGTGAGAAAAATACAGCAGCACATTGCACCATAATGACAGAAACTGCCATACTTAATGCAATAAAAAGTATTTTATTTGCTCTATAATGTGATAAATGCCACTGACATACCACATACGTAAGTAATACAATAAAAAAATAAGCGTAGACTTTATTTGTACCAATATAATTAAAATAAAAAATTGTGAGATGTGAAAGGGCTTGATTAAAATAAACAAATAAAAAATAGCGATCAAGATTTGGTGAAAAAAAGACGTAAGTAAACAGTACAATTGACATCAGCGCAAACCAAGCATGTTGGCGCCCCTTGAATGATAGTGAATCCATGAACATATCCTCAATAATGTAAAGAAGCTTAACATTTTTGACTATTTGTGATACAATAGCGGCTTATAAGCTCAGCTTGAGTTTAAGCTATATTTACCTTTTTGGCGAGGATAACGTCATGGTTATGTTTGGTACCAAAGGAGCGACCAGTCAACAAAACACGCCCGAACCTCAAACGCAGCCAGCGCTTGGAAAGCCTCGTGCTATTAAAGATGCGGCAACACTGCTCAAACCACAACGTTATCAAATTCAACTTGAGCGCATTAAGGCCCTTGCGCATGTTCCTGATTATTATTATCAGCATTTTTATGTGCCTGCTATCGAGCAAGTCGCTGAATTTGTACAATCCTTGCCTGCTGCACGTATTCAAAAATTTAATAAAGCAGATGGATTGCTTGATTTTTCACTAAGACGCACCGCTGCCACACTCGATTGGTATCGTCGTGAATATCCCATTCGCCAACAAAGTCCCGAGAAAGTCAGTCCAGATGACGCTAAAATGACGTGGGCACTTTTTAGTGCTGGTCTTATCTTAGGACTTGGCTACATTCCCACACAATACTGGGTCTCTCTATGCCAAGAAGATGGCACTTTCTTATGTCGTTGGCAACCTTTACTTGGCAATATGCGTGCTCAGGGCCAATGGTATCGCTGTGGTATTGAACCCGCTTTTGATAACTTAGCGCATCGCACTACCTTGCTGTTAACTGACATGCTACTGCCAAGAGAAGCCTTAGCATGGCTTTCAAGTAGCCGCGATTTATTTAATGCATGGTTGGCATTGCTCGCCGGTGATTTAGTCGATGGCGGATTGTTTGCTAAATTTGTTATGCCTGCTGAATGGCAACTGTTAGAGCATGCAAGACTGCATTATGAGAGCGACATGCCACCAAGCTTATTGCCAAGCCTTAATGAATTTGAAAAGCCCGCACAAAAGGAAGAAAACCTCGCTTTAACGGCTGAAGACAGTGAAATCCCTACGGCGCTACAAACCGAAACCGCGCCACTGACAACACAATCACTTTCCATCAGCGCGCTCGCAGCTATCAAATCCGATGAACTCAGTGGTGCGCTTGGTGCTGCTGAAACAGGTGCCGCTTTTATTGAATGGTTGCGGCAGGCAATCAATGTGCGCGCGGATGGTACGCGCGCCGCAAAAATCAGTGTGAATAGCCCTGATGCACTCGTGCACATGAGTCAAGAAGGTGTGCAGCTTTTCTTAGGTAGATTAGCTAAATTAGCCAATATGAATCCCGCCACTATCCTTGCAGGACTGAATGAACTTAAGATTCCGTATCACAATGCCAGCGGTGGACGCTTGATTGTCAATGATCCAACGGTCTTATTCCCCAACACCATTCCAGGCTATAGTGCTTATGTACAATCCGACCCCGGTCCTGCATATCCAACGATAAGCACGGAAAAAGCAGCCCATATTGTACAACACGATCCAAAGCCCTTGATGCGCTAAAAACATTGTCTATGCGCTGTATTTTAAACGATAACGTGTCGTAAATAGGACTAGTTCAACATTAGATTCACATATATACTTAGATAATCCCAACGCTACCTATCTGGAGTACCTTGTATGCCTAAATTACAGATCAATGATTTCAATATGTTTTATCAAGAAGCTGGCCAAGGTGAACCGCTATTTTTAGTGCCTGGATTCAGCGCCAATCATCATATGTGGGATAACATTGTACCCATGCTTACTGACAAGTTTCGCGTTATTCAGATAGATAACCGAGGTTCTGGGCTTTCGGATGTGCCTGCTGAATCATTTAGCATCGAGCGACTTGCAGATGATATCGCCACGTTAGCTGAGCATTTACAGATTAAACAGGCCTTCTTTGTTGGTAGCTCCATGGGTGGGGCTATTGTTCAGACGCTAGCCGTTCGTTATCCCCATTTAACAAAAGCCATTGTATTATCAAATACATTCTGTAAAACAGATTTTCGTTTTAATTTATACTTGGATGTTGCCTATAAAATTCAAGCAAGCAATGCCTTAGATATCGATGATTTTAATCAACTACGTTTAGTTTGGCCATTTGGTGAGGCATTTGTTAAACAAAATTTTAACGACTTGCTGACATTTGCAAAACAAGACTTGCCATTTACCTTAGCAGGCTATCAAAAACAGTGCGAAGCACTTGAACGTTTTGACTCAACCACTTGGGCAAACAACATTAAAGCACCAACGCTTATCATGGGTGGTGAAGACGATTTAATTGTGTTGCCACGATTAACGCATACATTAGCTCGATGCATTCCTCATGCTAAAGTGCATATGTTCGATAAGGTTGGACACTTACCCAGTCTAGAGGTACCTGAAGCGTTTGTTGATTTAGTACGCCGTTTTTTAGCCACAGATTAGATGCTGTCGTCAGACAATCGTGCTGCCTAACGATAAAAAAACCTCGTGCTGCCATGGCGTTAATTGTGTTTTATCAAGCACTGCAAATCGAAGCTCACTACGCCAAGGATAATGGCTACGATAGGCGGTAAAATTTACTGGTTGTTTATCTGGCGATAATGCTAACCAAGACTGCATGGTCTGGTGATCTTTTGTCACATCATAGACTTGCCGCACATAATGCCATAAGCCTTCTTGCTCTGAGCATGGCATTTGTGCTGCCATAAGTTTCATTTGCAGCCCTGGCGGCAATAAAGCTTCTCTTGATTTTTCTAGTGGTTTTCCAAGATACTGCAATAAGCATTGATATATTTGCCAAGTACCTTGCCATTTAGCACTATAAGCATGACCAGCAATATGCGGTGTTGCTATTGTTGCTGCTTGCCATAAAGCATTATCTATAAAAGGCTCACGTGGCCATACATCCACGATTAAATGACTTATCAGTCCTTTCGCTTTTGCTAATGTTAAGGCTTTCGCATCACATACTTCACCACGCGCCGTATTTATCCATACAGCACCTGGTTTTAAATGTGTAAGTACCGTCTCTTGGATCAACTTTCGTGTTGGCCAAGGGCCCGTCGAAACTAAAGGCACATGGAGACTGATGATATCAGCCTGGCTTAGAAGCTCAGGCAATGCGAACGTCTCAAAGGGGATGGGTAATTGTAATGACAATCGTGGCGGATCGTTAACAATAACACGTAAGCCTAATGCTTTTGCAACTTGGGCAACACACTGACCAACGGCACCATAGCCAATTAATCCGAGTGTTTTACCCTCAAATGAATCATGCAGCGATAACATGGCGCTTAACCAATAATCCGCTACACTATGGGCATTACATGCTGGCGCATTGGCCACATGAATGCCTAAAGCTTTTAAATCGTCAACGGGTAAATGATCATCACCCGCTGTCGCTGTGCCAATAAAACGAACGCAACTATCCTTTAGTTGCTCGACAGAAACTCGGCTTTGCGAGCGCATAATAATCGCATCGACATGAGACACATCCGTGTGAATTAAATCTGCATCAGCAACAAACTGAAGATTACCCAAGTCTTGAAACAGTGTCGCGGCATCTGTTACCGATTGGGTAATAACAATATTCAAGATGCCGCCATAAATGCTTCAATATCAGCAACCGTTCTTGGTAGACCTGGGGTTAAAACTTCATAGCCTTCTGACGTCACGCGAACATCATCCTCAATACGAATACCAATATCCCACCATTTTTTATCAACACCTTCGCTGCCGGCAGCAATATAAAGACCAGGTTCAACCGTCAATACCATATTAGCTTGCAATAAACGCCAGTTATCGCCTTCTTTATATGCACCAACATCATGGGTATCTAGGCCTAACCAATGACCTGATAAATGCATATAAAAGCGACGATAGCTACCTTCTTCAATCAATGTATCAACGTGGCCTTTAAGAATACCTAAGGCAACCAAACCTTCTGTTAAGACCCTCACGATGGTTTGCTGGATTTCATCCCAGCGCAATCCTGGTTTAATCAATTTTACCGCTGTTTGCTGTGCTGACAATACCAATTCATAGAGTGCTTTTTGCTCTGAATTAAATCGTCCGTTGACTGGAAATGTTGTAGTAATATCAGATGCGTAGTTATACAATTCACCACCTGCATCGATTAAAACAAGCTCACCATCCTTCAACTTATCTTGATTTGTAATATAGTGAAGAATACAGGCATTACAACCACCACCGACAATAGACGAATAAGCCACATGTCGACAGCCCCGTTTTGCAAAAACATAAGCAAGCTCAGCTTCCAGCTCATATTCATACATATTTGGCTTACAAGCTTTCATCGCTTGTTTATGCGCTTCGACTGAAATAGCACCTGCCTGTCGCATCATTGCAATTTCTGCTTCACTTTTGATAAGCCGCATCTCATGAACTATAGGCGCAATATTACATAACTGTTGTGGTGCTTGAATACCTCGGCGTACCATACGCTGTAGCCCTGTCATGGCCTGAATCAGTGTTTCATCAAAATGCGCACACTGACCAATAGGAAAATAAATTTGGCGACGATTTTCAAGTAAAGTAGGTAATCTTTCTTTGAATTCACTAAAAAGATATGCCTCATCTGCACCTATATGCTTAACAGCACCTTCAAGCCCTTCTCGTTTGCCATCCCAAAGCTCACGAGCTGGATCACGAGGACGCGTAAATAAAATAAAACGCACTTGTTGATGAACTTTAGCAAGCACTAATACTGCATCCGGCTCATCAAATCCTGTCAAATAATAAAAATCACTGTTTTGTCTAAATGAAAATGTTGAATCTCCGGTACGAATACGCTCACTCGCTGCAGGAATAATCACAACGGCATCCTCTGCAATTTGGTCTAATACCAAACGTCTTCTTGATTGATATTCTGTTGCCGAAATGGTTAAATCATTCATAAATAAAATCCTTACGGGTTAATGGTATAAAGGTTCTGCGGTACTATCACCATGACCTTTTTTAAGATCCGCATAAATGGCCAGCACTGCTAAACGCACGTACTCTGTTACATTAAATAGATAGTCTTCATCTTCGTCAGCGATTTCTAACTCTGTTAAATCAATATTAGCAGCCTCAACAATGCGCTTAAGTGCTTCAATGGCGTCTGCATCATGCATCGCCTGCTCATTGGCAGCACCTAAACCACTTAAAAAACCTTGACACCAACGAATAAATTCACTTGCTTGTTTATCAACACTATCATCTTCAGGTAATAATAACGGGATGGCAAAATTAAAACTCTCAAGATCATCACGTGTGCATGCAACAAGCGCATGCAACACTTGTTGTTGTGCTGGTGGCATCTGGTTGTCGTCTGAAAGTGACTGTGTTAATAATACTTTATCTGATACATTTGTTCCCTTGGCACAGAAAGTACCGAGTAAAAGGCCGTGAAGCTCAGATGGACTGATAAATGCTGTTGTGTCACCAAGACAGGCTTCGACATCGTGGTAACTGGGTCTTTGTTCACTCATACACAGATCGCTCATATCAATATGTTCAAGAAATAGGCTTGCTCAATAGCTAAACTATTGTATACTATTTTGGCGCCTAACCCCAAGAGGATAACCATGCGAAGCCGCCATCTCTGGACCCGTATACTTGGGTTATTATTTAGCTTGATCTTCATCATGCCTCATAGCACTTATGCGTTAAATAATGCGAGCCCCATACCTGCAGAACAAGCTTTTCGTTTAGATGCAAAATTAAACGACACACAAACGCTAACATTGCACTGGCAAATTGCCAAAGGCTATCATCTTTATCGTGATCATTTTTATATCGCACGCTTAAGTCCACAAAAAAAAGTGCTTCAACCGGTGAGTTGGCCCAACGCTTTGCAATTACCTATTGAGGCATTAAATAATCCACTCGTCTATTCTGGCCAGCTCAATCTTATTTTTAAATTACCTAGCGTAAATGGCATACAAACCATTGCCATCAATTATCAGGGCTGTAGTGATAGCGGTTTTTGCTACCCGCCTTTTCAGCAAACGGTCACGATTAATAACCGTGCAACCCCGACCATGACGCTAAGCGATCCCACGCCGTTGACAGCGGAGCCAAGCGCGACAAAACCTGCCTTTTGGATCCCCAACCTTAATCAAACACATGTGATTTGGGCGTTACTTGGATTTTATGCACTCGGTTTACTGCTTGCTTTTACACCCTGCGTGCTGCCTATGCTGCCTATTTTGGCAAGTATTATTGTGGGACAAACTCACGCAAAAGATAAACATCGTGGCAAAGCTGCTCTGGCCTTATCGTTAACCTATGTGCTCGCAATGGCTGCTACTTACGCCGCTGCCGGACTCATATTGGCTTGGCTCGGCGCCAATGTCCAAGCTTGGCTGCAACAAACATGGTTGCTTTTAGCTTTTGGCGTACTGTTGATTATCCTGGCACTTGCACAGTGGGAACTCTTTCAAATAAAACTACCTCAGACCTGGGAACATCGATTACATCAACTGCATCACCGACGTCGTGGCGGCTCTTATACCGAAGTTGCTTTGATGGGTATCATCGCGACCCTCATCGTATCACCTTGTGTCACACCGCCGCTTATTGCGACACTCGCTTATATCAGTCAGGTTGGCAATTTTGTTTTAGGTGGCAGTGCCTTATTTATTCTTGCACTCGGCATGGGGACCCCACTGATCCTCGTTGGTACATTTGAAGGCTTTTTACTACCCAAAGCTGGACCTTGGCTTGAAGATATTAAAATTGTTTTAGGCTTATTATTATTTATTGTTGCAGGCTTGGTGTTAGATCGCCTATTAACACCGATGCTTAGCATGCTCTGGTGGAGCGCTGTGGCCTGGCTGCTTGCATGGAAATTAGTCAGCGCCTCCTCTAGAGCCCAAGGCAAAACGCGTAAAATCCTTGCTATTATCATTGCAGCTTATGGTGTATTATTATGCTTGGGTGTTATTTTTCAAAAACCCAGTTGGTTAGGGCCTTGGGGCAACACAGCACCAAAACCGTCTTTAACTTTTATTAAAATAACCAGCCTTAATGACTTAGCACAACAACAAATACAAGCTAAATTATTACATCAACCCATACTTTTAGATTTTTATGCCAAATGGTGTTTAAGCTGCCAGTTATTGGATAAAACAACATTTACCAATCCTCAGGTGCTCAGTTCGCTCAGCAGCTATCGCTTACTACGCGTAGATATGACGAAAAGCACACCCGCTATTAAAGCTATTTTAGAAACCTACCAAATCTATGCGCCACCTCAAATCATTTTATTTAATGCAGACGGCCAAAAGCAGGCTCCACCCCTTGTTGGTGAAATCACTGCGAAGCAGCTTCTTAATGCCATATCACAAAAATCAACATATTTGTGCACGAATCAATCACTGTTTCCCAGTGCCCATTGCTCAATCTAAATCTACGTCGTACTAGAGGAACTTGGGCTAGGACTACTGCTACTGCTACTGCTACTGCTACTGCTACTGCTACTGCTACTGCTACTGC
>CAMFJL010000027.1 GCA_945957175.1 uncultured Legionellales bacterium | reverse complement strand
ACCCCTCATCCGGCCTTCGGCCACCTTCTCCCGCAAGGGGAGAAGGGCATTTTTTTGAACTGCGATGAATAAAACTAAGAAACTCGCAGCTGCACGATGGCTTTATCGCCTCTCCCGCTCAGGGAAGACGAAAGTGTTAACGTAATTGCGTGCTGACTTGTTGCATATGACCAGCTAAAAGCGCTGGCATGAGATTAACCGCCAACGCAATAGCATCATCATAACGTGATGACTCATCAGATGTTGGTTTGCCTAAGACATAAGGCGTGACCAACTCACGTACGCCAGGATGACCAATGCCGAGACGTAACCGCCAAAATGCACGACTGCCAATGGCGCGCTCAATATCTTTCAAGCCATTGTGGCCAGCGTGACCCCCGCCTTGCTTTAAACGTAATTTACCAGGGGCCAAATCAAGTTCATCATGGATGACTAAAATAGCCTCGGGTGGTATTTTATAAAACGATGCAACAGCTGCAACGGCTTTACCACTTAAATTCATAAATGTTTGAGGGATCAGCACATGTAAATCATTTGCTGTTTTGGCGTAAAGGCCATGAAACTTGGGTTTTAATTCAAGTTGTAAATTTTCATGCTTCGCCCAGGCCTCAAGGACCCAAGCACCAGCATTGTGACGGGTTCTAGCATACTCAGGGCCTGGATTGGCCAGGCCCACAAGTAACTGCACAGGATGTGCTGTCACGATAATCTCGCTTTATTCAGCTGCAGGCGTTTCACTACCTTCCGCAGGTGTTTCACCTTCTGCTACGACTTCTGCTTCAACAGCTGCCGGTGCGACTTCTTCTTCCACAACGCGTGGCATATGAATCGCAGCAATAGCAGGATCTTCACCTTGATTTAACAAAACAAGTTCAACGCCTTTAGGTACTTTAACCGCTTTTAAATGCACCACATCACCGATATTTAAGTTGCTTAAATCAACTTCAAAAAACTCAGGTAATTTGTCGGGCATACATACGACTTCAAGTTCTTTATGATAATGAGAGATCACACCGCCATCTTTGACGCCTTGTGATTTTTCTTCATTGATATAATGTACTGGTACGTGCATGTGAATTTTTTCTTTGCCAGTGATGCGTTGAAAATCCATATGCATAATGCGAGGTTTATAAGGATGGCGTTGAATATCTTTCAACACGGCTTTCACCGGTTTACCATCTAGATGCAGTGTTAAAATATGTGAATAAAAGCCTTCATGTTGTAGGGCTTTCAAGACATCTTTATGATGAATTTGTATGGATTGCGGCTCAGCTTCACCACCGTAAACAATAGCAGGCACGCTATCATTTAAACGACGTAGGCGGCGGCTCGCACCCTTCCCATGGACTTCACGCACGGTGGCGGAAAGTTCGTAAGTATGTTTCATAAGAGATACTCCAAAAAATAGTTAAAAGCGCAAGGCTTTGCGACCAAGCCTCAAGCGCGAGGTATTATACTGGGTTTCGTAGGGAAAAGCTATGTTTTCGTCTGTTTTAGGATGGGGGAAAGTGCCGGTCGGACGTTTATATAAAGCAGGTAGCAAATACTACGATGTACTAAGTTTTTTGTAGCGTTCTTTGGAGGAATTGAGGTGGATTAGCGCATTGTGCGTAATCCACCAACCACTGTAAAGTGATATGTTAGCGCACAAAAGTCAAGAAAGGTTTTACTGTCTCTCCTTTGTTTGCATTTGGTCCTTGCCCAGCGTGCCAGAAATGAGATCGCGCTGATTTTTTTTCAGGTTCTATTCGCTTCAAGTCATTTTCGGAAAATGTCGTTTCTGTGCCGTATAGCAAGCCCGTTTCATCTGGGCGGCGATCTCGCACCGGCGCTGGGTTTTTTAAATGATAATCCAGTGCAGAAGTATAAGTGGGTGTAGCTGGTGTATGACTAGCAGCTGAGGGTGTTGAAGAGGATGCTGTTGCGCCATAACTTGGGCTTACAGGCGATCTTAATAAAAATCCTTCTACGTCACCGTCATTATCGGTGTCAGAATCATGTCCTTTAGCATACTTTGAGCGAAAATTTGTTTCGGAGTCGGTTTCGGAATCAGAATCGTGTTTTGTTAGTTTTGTTTGATGTGGCATATTTATTCTACCTTATTTTAATCGTTTATTATTGCATGAATATTGTTATCGCCCCGAATGGTCGCGATAGCAAGTGTTTGAGTGTACTACATATAGCCATGTTGAGCAACATTTTGACGGTTGCCTTCGTTGTTGCGCGAAGGCACGAGAGCGGCATCGCTATTGATTGACGACAGTCTTAGCATATACAACATGAGAGGCTAGGTTCCTCTTTAGGCGGATTCATAATCAAATGGGATGATAGACTTGCTTCAAGTAGTCTACGCGAAGCAGCGCTTTCATCTAGCTTACAGATTGTTTGGATGTTTTCTTCATTAAGCCAAGTATCCTTTAATTCACTTTTATGATCAGTTAGCATGCAAATCAGAGATACTAATTTTTTTGCATCACATATATCCGTAGTAAAATCAGATATCATGAAATTCGGAAACTTTTCGCATAAATCATTTGGAGAATAATAAATTTTATTAATAAGTTGAGTATAGAAAAAGAGTCCTTCTTGAAAGTCATGGTTAAAACCTATATTGCTATGTGTTATTGTATCAAAACCTGGTCTGCCTAATAGGACTTTATAAAATTCAGTGTATGCGGTTTTGAATATTTTTAAAGTATCATTGAGATCACTTATTTTGTCTCTTTGTATTAGTATGTACAGAGCCCAGAGTGCTTCGGTAATATGCTGAATACCTTTGTTAAACTCCTGAATATGATGAGCACGCATGGAGATTTCCGCTGGCCTGCTTGTGGACGGGATGGTATCACTTGTAGACGGTATGGCATCACTTGTAGATATGTTTTGGGTTAGCCATGAGGGGGAAAATTTTGATCGGAAGTTTTGTCCCTTTGTTTTCACCGAGTGCTCCCAGAAATGCTTGAAAGAAGTGGCTAATGGGGGAGGAAGAAGAACGGGTGCTGAGCTGCTTGATGAGGGTAAGCTCGATGAAGATGTTACTAGACTTGGCGCGCTTGTCTGGGTCAATGCAGATGGAAGTGTTTTAGGCGCTGAACTAGACATGCATGCGTTGTCTATTGAAGAAGAAGGGGGACTAAAAAAAACTGATCTTGTTCTTGCTCTTGGCATCTCAAAATTCATAAAAATGCGACATGCCATCTCAATATTGGAAGCTAGATATAATGGAATATTTGCTGTTGTTAACTGCCTACGATTCCATATACTTGGGCTATTACGCGCTTCAGGCGTGGCGAGACAAACGGGTGTTGGCATGATCTTAGGACCTTATATGTTATTCTTAGTTATCACTATCCGCCATGGCTCATTGCTACAGCGGATCTGTCAAGCAAACTACGACAATTGTAGCGAATTTAGCCACTCAACACAAGGCTATGAGAAAAGCGTATGAGACGTTTTATCATGCTGTCATAATCGGGATTAAAACTGGGGCGCACGGGCCTGCCCGCTCGTTTGCAGGCAGCTTGATAGGCCATAAGACCATATTCGCCATTTTCTGGACGATTGCATAGACTAATATGCGAAAAATCCGAAATACCTATGTTGGGATAAACGCTTGTATACCAGCTGAGGCGTGAGTCATTTATTGTAGGTGACTGTGGGCTATACCAAGATAGGTGGTGTTGGGGATTGGGGTCGCGAAGCAGAGCCGCTTTAGCTATGTTGCTATCAATGGTTTCATCATGAGCTGCTAAGACAAAGTAAGCAGGCACAGGTAAGGTGTGTTGTGCCATCAGGTGGTTGACTTGCTTCGCCAAGGTATACGCTTGGTACCCAAACAATTGTGAAAACTTTGTATATTGCGCAGTTTCAGTGATAGCTTGGCGATTGACCATGATGGGATAAGGTATCCAGCGAAGCAAAGGAAGTAATGGGCTTAAGGGATCGTTGAGCGCGAGTGCTGGGGCAAAAGCAATGAGACCCTTGATGCGTGAAGTTTGCTTATTTTCATAGGCTAACAGTTGCCATAAACACAACGAGGCGCCACCCGAGTAACCGAGTAACAAACAGCTGCCTGTATCTTGCGTGAGCTGCGCTATGCCAAATTGCACCAATGCAAGCCAGTCCTCTTTGTGAATGACATTCAGGGCACATGGTGTGAGGCCGTGCCCGGTAAGCAATAAACTGCGAACAAGATAACCTTGGTCGAGATAACTTTTAGCCAAGTCACGCATGCGATTAGGTGAATCAAGCAGGCCATGGACAAGCAAGATACCTTTGCGTGCTTCGATCGCTTGTGCCCAAAACCCCGGGGGAACCCATTCAAACGGGATGTTGAGCTGGCCTTGCAGGCTACCAGATCCATGTACTTCATCTAGATAAGTTTGTGTTGTATTCAGATAATGTTGGAAATCACCAGCGATGGCTTCTTGTTGCCAAGCGAGTTGCTGTTGACGTGAAAACCTTGATAGATCCATATCGCTCATATCCAAAAAATGTTAGAATGCCGCTTTTACCACGGGGGGTGATGGCATGCGTTGTTTTACCGCAATCCGTCCTCTCATCATCATACGTTCGGAGTGAATTCATGTCTTATCAACATATCATGGTGCCAAGTCAAGGTCAAAAGATTAGTGTACGCAACGATGGCTCGCTTGAAGTCCCCAATCATCCTATTATCCCCTTTATTGAAGGCGATGGTACTGGCGTTGATATTACGCCGGTCATGAAGAAAGTGGTGGATGCCGCAGTTAAAAAGGCCTATGGCGATAGTAAAAAAATCGCATGGATGGAAATTTTTACAGGTGAAAAGGCCACGAAAGTTTATGGCCAAGATATTTGGTTGCCTGAAGAAACCTTAGCAGCACTACGTGAATTTGTTGTGTCCATCAAAGGTCCATTGACAACGCCAGTCAGTGGCGGCATTCGCTCACTGAATGTAGCCTTACGTCAACAACTTGATTTATACATCTGCTTGCGTCCAGTGCGCTATTTTACGGGGGTACCAAGTCCAGTAAAACATCCTGAGCGCACCGATATGGTCATTTTTCGTGAAAACTCAGAAGATATTTATGCAGGTATTGAATGGGCAGCTGATACTGATGAAGCTAACAAAGTCATCACCTTTTTGCAGCAAGACATGGGTGTGAAGAAGATTCGCTTTCCAGAACACTGTGGTATCGGTATTAAACCGGTTTCTCAACAAGGTACAACACGTTTAGTGCGGGCAGCGATTCAATATGCCATTGATAATGATAGACGCTCTGTGACTTTAGTTCATAAAGGCAATATCATGAAATTTACCGAAGGGGCCTTTAAAGACTGGGGTTATCATGTCGCGAAAAGTGAATTCGGTGCGACACCTATCGATGGTGGCCCTTGGCAAGTCATAAAAAATCCTAAAACAGGTAAAGATATTGTCATAAAAGATGTTATTGCCGATGCCTTCTTACAACAAATTTTATTGCGTCCAGAAGACTATGATATTGTTGCTACGCTCAATTTAAATGGCGATTATATATCAGATGCGCTTGCTGCGCAGGTTGGTGGTATTGGTATTGCACCAGGTGCAAACCTAGGTGAAGGTATTGCGATGTTTGAAGCAACGCATGGTACCGCGCCCAAATATGCGGGCCTTGATAAAGTCAACCCAGGTTCGCTTATTTTGTCTGCTGAGATGATGCTGCGACACATAGGATGGATAGAAGCAGCGGATCTTATCATTCAAGGTGTTGAGCAAGCGATTGCAAGCAAAACAGTCACATATGACTTTGAGCGTCTTATGACTGGTGCGCATCTTGTCACCTGTTCAGGCTTCGGAGATGCTGTGGTTAAGCATATACTTAAGTAAGCTCAGACAGAAGCGAGGCATGTATTGTATACCCCATATCTTTCAACATGCCCGTTTTCATTTTTGTCACGGTCATGCCAGAAAATATCCTTCTCCCTTTGTGGGAGAAGGTGCCGCGAAGCCGCGGATGAGGGGGGCATGATACCATCCGCGCAGCGATGACAAATTAGCATCTTCAGATAAGCGAAGTATCTCTCGGTACCTTTCTCGTACTTTGTATGATCGTAGATATATACGTGTCATAAACGCAATAATCCGTTTAAATAAAGTACAAATTCATGCATAAACAAAAGAATTTATCAAAAAAGGCTGCGAAGCTTCCAAATCTGAACTAAGTTTATGAAAGGATATCTTGTTTTTTTATTAGCACAGTTCATGTGTTTTGACGGGTTAGTTGTGTTTAGGGAGCGAAGACATGTTAAGTAAAGATCTTGAGTATACATTGAATACCGCATTCAATGACGCAAGAGAAAAACGTCATGAGTTTATGACGGTAGAGCATTTATTGCTAGCACTATTAGACAACGCAGCAGCTATTTCTGTTTTGCGCTCGCTTGGTGCTGACATTGATAGAATGCGTGCCAATTTACATTACTACATTGAAGATCATGTGCCCCGTATTCCAATGGGCAGCTCAGAACGTGAAACACAGCCAACCTTGGGTTTTAAACGCGTGCTTCAACGTGCTGTCTTTCATGTGCAGTCATCGGGACAGCCACGGGCAGAGGTCACTGGGGCTAACGTGTTAGCCGCTATTTTTAGTGAACAAGACAGTGAAGCTGTTACGCAGTTAAAACGTGAAAACATTAACCGTTTAGATGTCATTAATTTTATTGCCCACGGTACAAGTCGTATGGGTGATGCCTTGCAAGATGACGAGCAGGGCGTTGATGCGGGTGTTGATGAAATCGGTAATGTTGGTTTCAATAATGGTAACTCGGCTTTAGAAGCCTATACAATTAATTTAAATGCTCGGGTTTTGCGTGAGCAAGGTAATGTTGATCCGCTCATTGGACGAACGGATGAAGTTGAACGCGTTATTCGAGTGTTGTGTCGTCGTCGAAAAAATAATCCATTATTGGTCGGTGAAGCAGGCGTTGGTAAAACTGCTATCGCTGAAGGTTTAGCAAAGCTGATTGTTGAAGGACAAGTGCCCAGGATCATCGCAAACTATAAGGTCTATTCTCTTGACTTAGGTAGTTTGCTTGCGGGTACAAAGTATCGTGGTGATTTTGAAAAACGCTTTAAAGCTTTATTGTTTGAATTAAAGCAACAACCAGGCTCGGTACTGTTTATTGATGAAATTCATACCATTATTGGTGCCGGTGCTGCCTCAGGTGGCGTGATGGATGCCTCTAATTTGCTTAAGCCCTTGTTAACCAATGGCGAAATTAAGTGCATCGGTGCAACAACGTACCAAGAATATCGGGGCGTCTTTGAAAAAGACAGAGCGTTGTCACGTCGTTTCCAAAAAGTGGATGTTGAAGAGCCCTCTGTTGAGGCAACCTATGAAATCTTAAAGGGACTCAAACCACAGCTAGAAGCGCATCATGGCATCAAGTATTCTCTGCGTGCGCTGAAAGCTGCGGCAGAGTTGTCTGCAAGATTTATTACGGACAGGTTTTTGCCAGATAAAGCCATTGATATCATTGATGAAGCAGGTGCTTATCAAGCACTACAACCCGAGGTAAAACGCAAACGTATCATAGGGACTTCAGATATTGAAACCATGGTTGCGAAAATCGCACGTGTGCCACCTAAAACGGTATCAACCTCAGACAAAGAAGTGTTGCGCCATCTGGTTCGCGATTTAAAAATGATGGTATTTGGCCAAGATGAAGCCATTGAAGCTTTAGGCTCTGCGATTAAGTTAGCGAGGGCAGGTCTTCGTGAAATTCAAAAGCCAGTCGGTTGTTTCTTATTTGCAGGCCCCACAGGGGTTGGTAAAACAGAAGTGACAAGGCAGCTTGCTATTCGTTTGGGCGTTCAGCTTTTGCGTTTTGATATGTCGGAATACATGGAAAAACATACGGTTTCCCGTCTTATTGGTGCGCCTCCAGGCTATGTGGGTTATGAACAAGCAGGACTTTTGACCGATGCTGTGACGAAACATCCGCATTCCGTGCTGTTATTGGATGAAATCGAAAAGGCGCATCCCGATGTTTATAATTTGCTGTTGCAAGTGATGGATCATGGGACTTTAACAGATAACAATGGCCGTAAAGCAGATTTTCGTCATACCATCGTGGTGATGACCACAAATGCTGGCGCGAGCGATCTTGCCAGGACATCCATTGGGTTTACCTCAGCTGAGCATGAGGACGATAATACGCAAGAGCTTAATCGCTTGTTTGCACCTGAGTTTCGTAATCGTTTGGATGCAGTTATTCAGTTTAAAGCGCTCGATCCGCATACGATTGCGCATGTGGTAGATAAATTCATCATGGAATTAGAAGAGCAGTTAGCACAGCGCAAGGTAACGCTTACGATTGATTCTGAAGCTAAATCATGGCTAGCCATACGTGGTTATGATCCGCATATGGGGGCGCGTCCGATGGCAAGACTCATTCAAGAGCAAATTAAAAAGCCGCTTGCAGAAGAGTTACTCTTTGGACAGTTGGCCGAGGGCGGTCAAGTAAATATACATCTCAAAGAAGATAAGCTTGATTTTGAAATTAGCCGAGAGATTCTTTCACATACGCATTGATTCAATTACATTCGTCATCGCTGCGCGATGGTATGATTACCCCTCATCCGGCCTTCGGCCACCTTCTCCCTCAAGGGGAGAAGGGCATTTCTTGTATTCCTCTGCCTTCGGACACCATCGTACGCAAGGGCAGAAGGGCGTTCTTTAAGCCTGTGATAACTGAGTATTTGCAAAATCCCAGTTAACGAGTGCCCAAAAATTTTCAACATATTTTGGTCTTGCATTACGTACATCAATGTAATAGGCATGTTCCCATACGTCACAAGTTAGTAGTGGTTTTTGTCCCGCATGAATAAGTGGGGTGTCAGCGTTTAAGGTGTTAACAATATCAAGACTGCCATCTGCTAATTGAACTAACCAAGTCCAACCAGAGCCAAATAAGCTTGTTGCTGCTTTTGTAAATTCAGTTTTAAAATTATCAAATGAGCCGTATTTTTTATTGATGGCTTCAGCAATAGCGCCGGTTGGTGTGCGAGTGCTTTCAGGGCTTAATGAATGCCAGTAGAATGTATGGTTCCATATTTGTGCCGCATTATTAAAAATAGGCCCTTTGGCTTTTTGGATAATTTCTTCTAACGTTAAGTTTTCAAATTCAGTGCCAGGTACCAAATTATTAAGATTGTTGACATAGGCTTGATGATGCTTACCATAGTGATATTCTAAGGTTTCTTGAGAAATATAAGGTGCCAACGCAGACATTTCGTAAGGAAGCGCAGGTAGTGTAAAAGGCATGATAGACTCCTTGAAGTTAAATGAAACAGTTTATTTGACTTTTTCAAGCATCGTGGCTAATTCGCCTGATTGAAATAGCTCCATGACGATATCACAGCCGCCTATCAATTCGCCTTGAATATAGAGCTGGGGAAATGTGGGCCAGTTAGCATATTTGGGCAGTTCTGCACGAATATCGGGATTTTCTAAGATGTTAACATGTGCAAACTTTGCGCCGCAGGCTTTCAGTGCGTTGACTGTTTGTGATGAAAAACCGCATTGGGGAAAATCAGGGGTGCCTTTCATATAGAGTAATATGGGATTGTCGGCGATTTGTTGTTTAATACGTGTTAGGGTATCGGTCATCGTAAAGTCCTCATTCGAACGAATAATGGCAATAGTGTACCACAAAACGCTAAAGCCATGTTTGGTGAGTGAGATATTTGCTGTTTGGCGCACAGCTTTCCGGCTTAGCGAGCTGATTACGGGACGGAGCGTCGACTCACTTCAATATATGTGTTTATAAATTAACCATCGATCTTTATGAGGAAATTTGTTATAATGCCAAGCTTGATTGCTTAATCGAAAATGGTTTGTGCTATGACAAAAAAACAATGTATCTTTAAAATTTTATTTTTGCAACGTGAAGAGGTCTATGAGCTTTATGCCAGGCAAGTCATGGAGTCCGATATGTACGGCTTCATTGTTGTCGAAGAGCTCGTGTTTGGTGAGCAAACATCCGTACTTATTGATCCTAGCGAAGAAAAGTTAAAGCTACAATTTGATGATGTTAAGCGCACATATATCCCTATCCATAATCTTATTCGCATTGATGAAGTTGAACGGGACGAGGATAGTCGTTCAGGTCATGTCAGCAATGCCCATATCAGCCCTTTTCCCAATAGTCAAACACCCAATAAACAAACAAAAGGATAATACCTCATGAGTTTAGGTGCTGTGATGTTGGATATCCAAGGCACATATCTTACGCCAGAGGATATTCAGCAATTACAAGAGCCCGTCGTGGGCGGTGTCATTTTATTTAGCCGTAATTATGAAGACAAAGATCAGCTCGAGCGTTTGGTCTTCGAAATAAAAGCGCTTGATAGAGCTTCGCCACTCTTGGTTGCCGTCGATCACGAAGGTGGGCGAGTGCAGCGTTTTCGTGAAGGTTTTACCCATATTGTCCCTATGGGACGCATAGGTGCTATTTATCGGCAAGACAATGAAAAAGCACTGTTGCTTGCGCATGATGCAGGTTTCATTATGGCAGATGAATTATTACAGCTCGATATTGATTTTAGTTTTGCACCTGTGCTTGATTTAGATTACGGTACCAGCGAATTGGTGGGCGATCGTAGTTTTTCAGGCGACCCTCACATGGTTGTTACGCTTGCGCGCGCATTTATCCTAGGCATGCGTGAAGCAGGTATGTGTAACGTTGGTAAGCATTTTCCTGGCCATGGTTTTGTGACGGGCGACTCACACCACGAATTGCCTGTCGATAATCGCGACTTTGTGAGTATGTCAGAGCAGTGTTTGCAGCCATTTAAACAGTTGATACATGAAAATTTGTTAGACGGCATTATGCCTGCCCATATTATTTATCCTGCAGTAGATGATGCACCTGCAGGATTTTCACCGATTTGGTTGAAGCGCTATTTGCGTCAAGAGCTGGGTTTTCAAGGCGCCATTTTTAGCGATGATATTGCAATGGCTGGTGCTGAATTTGCCGGCAGTTATACGCAGCGTGCAGACTTGGCGCTTGCAGCAGGTTGTGACATGATTTTAGTTTGCAATCAACCCAAGGCAGCAAGTTTGGTGGTGCAACATTTAGCTACACATATACAGGCCTTGTCTAACCCACGTTTACCTTTACTTTACGGCGCAGCCAATCTCACACTGAGTCAATCGACGCGCGATTTATATTATCAACGTTATACGTTAGCCATCAAATAAGCATACTGGGAGTCTACTATGAGCTTACCTAAAGATATCGGTGCGGTCTATAAGCGGGCAACCTGTCTTTATAATCGCGAACAAGTGGAGGCTGCACTTGATGATATGGCTGCGTGTATTAATGCGGAACTTGCTGATAAAAATCCTTTACTTTTAGTCACGATGATAGGGGGCATGGTACCCGCCGGGCAGTTGGCGACGCGCCTGGATTTTCCCTTAGATATGAATTACGTGCACGCAACACGTTATCGTGGTGATATTGTTGGTCGCGATTTAATTTGGAAAACGAAGCCAACATTCTCAGTGGATAACCGCGTAGTATTAGTGGTTGATGACATTTTAGATGGCGGTGTGACACTTAAAGCGATTGTGGATTATTGTTATGCCAATGGCGCGGCTAAGGTATATACCGCAGTATTGGTGGATAAACAGCATGTGCGTGAACCCGATGGCTTAATAAAGGCTGATTTTACAGGTCTTAGTGTTGAAGATCATTATGTATTTGGTTACGGTCTTGATTATCATGAATATCTACGTAACGCCCCCGGTATTTTTATGGTAGCCCCACAAGATGAATAAGCTGGCCATTATTGGCGGTTCGGCGATCTCAGAACTCAAAGGACTGGAAGTGATTGGGCGTCACTGGCCCGATACGCCGTTCGGTAAACCAGAAGGCGAGCTTTGGACTGGGCAATTTGCGAATACAGATGTTATTTTTCTCGATAGGCATGGCCCCAAGCGCGGTACACCGCCACATCTTATTAATTATCGCGCCAATATGTGGGCGTTAGCTGAAGCAGGTGTAACGCACGTGATAGGTCTTAGTATTGTCGGCGGTATTCGTGCAGATATGATTCCAGGTCACTTTGTGTTTCCTGATCAACTGATTGATTACACACAAGGACGGCCAGAGACCTGTTTATCAGATGAATTTGATTGCCGTCAGCATATTGATTTTAGTTATCCTTACTGTCCAACTTTGCGCCGATGCTTTATTAACGCGGCGCAGCGATTACATCTTAACTATACCGACGATGCAACCTATGCGGTGACTCAAGGTCCTCGGTTTGAAACCGTGGCAGAAGTTAATCGACTTGAGCGGGATGGTTGCGATGTGGTGGGTATGACTGCAATGCCAGAAGCTTTGTTGGCAAGAGAGCTTCGCATGCGTTACGGTAGTATTGCCGTCGTGGGTGCTAAAGCTGCAGGCCGTACAGATGGCCGCTTGATTGATGTCAACGATATTCGCCGAGTTGTCAATGAAAGCTTGGTGGCTTTGGAAGCCTTATTAGCCGATGTCGTCAGTTCAAGTTTTGCTAAGCAAAGTGAACCTCATACGACATCACTATAACTTATAGCTATCATCTACATATGTGTAACAGCAAATTTTCAATCATAAATACTGATACATACAAAACTTACATGCATTAAAAGAGTCGTGTTGGCACCGAAAAAATTTTATATAAATAAAATAAGGAGTGTATCTTATGCCAAGAGAGCATTTAGAAAATCCAGACCTTCACATAATCAGTTCAAGTCAGAATACTCACGTTATAAGAGAACAAAACTTTCTAGAAATATGGCAGCAGTATGGGTTGTTATCCCTTTTTAAAATGCCAGGTGGTGTTTCATTTTTCAATGGTCTATCAGGTATTGCCATTGATGTTGCTGCTTTGAATGGTATTAACTTAAATACTGGAGAATCGATTGCGTATTATCTGAGTGCAACCCCAGACGGTCGAGCGCTATTAACAGCAAATAATGCTCATTTGGCTGAATGCATTCACGAGGCCACACTCAATGCACGCATACCGAGAGGCCCCCATGCGGGTACTTCAGTAGCTTATTGGTTGAGTGCAACCCCCGAAGGTCAGGCATTATTA
>CAMFJL010000026.1 GCA_945957175.1 uncultured Legionellales bacterium | reverse complement strand
TCCTCCTCCTCCTCCTCCTCCTCCTCCTCCTCATCATCATCATCATCATCATCATCATCATCTTCTTCTTCTTCTTCGTCATCGCCCACATCAAGTAGTACAAACTTTTTTCATGGGCCATTTCAGAGCAGTGCAGTAGCGGCGGAGCAGGCTTTTTTAACACATGACGATAATCCAATGGCCCTTCGTTTTGCTATAACAGCGTTGTCAGATAAAACATATGATGATATATGTGAAATCTTGTCTAAAGTAGACCCGAAATATCATTATCAAATGATGAACGTTGTATTTAAGCAACCGTCAACACGAACAGCATGTACAGCATTGCAATTGGCAAAGATGATGAATGTTTTTGAAGATGACATTACTTTTGTTTTGAATGCCTTTGAAAGGGTGGATCTGTTATTTATCGTAAAGAATAAAGGTTTTTTTGTGGTTCTAGAATCTATCTATTTAAAAAATGCGTTAACTTTTATTAATTATGTTAAAAATATTATGGGTGATGGATTTGATGAATTATTTACAGATATTGCTACGATTAGAAAATCTTTAAGTATACTTGATTGTCATAAAATAAACTTTGTTAAATCAATAAAAGATAGATTAATATATTTACTTTTAACTAAAGTTTTTGGCTTGGTTTCACTGTTAAATATCTTTGATAAGCATGAGCGACCAGAGATTATTAATATATTGGCCGGTATTGTTCAGGAAGTGATTGTTGATTATACGTTTCATATTTTACAAACACCACCAAGAAAAGAGGTGGTTAGAAAAGATCATATATATTTTTTTAAGGAAGCGGGTAATCGCTTAGGGTACGCCATCATGCTACCTTCTGGTCATGCTGTTAAATCAACACTCGATATTGTCGTTCATGGAAAATTAACAGCAACCAACTTAAGTAAATTAAGGCCTAACATATTAGAGATGCTTTCAGAAAGAAAAAATATTGCTTCATATAATAAAGGCATCAATGCAACAGCATATGGATCGGTGCTTAAAATAATTCCAGTGGAATATTATAACGAATTTATTAACCTTACTAAAGGCTTTATAGATGATGTATTTGTTGATGTGTATGATTTTTTAAAAGCATTAAGAATTATACCAAAAGAAAATCATGTTGTTTTTTTGAATTTAAATATTATACAGAGACAAATAAACAGACTTTATCAACATGCAATTGATTTAGATAAAATAAATGATTCAAAAAATAAAAACACCATGATATTTGCTTCAAATATTATGGCATCTTTTAAAGATGTGATGGACATTCCTAGGAGAATAAATAAATATTTATCTGCAATCATTCATCAGTATTGCCAACTATTAGCTATTGCAGAAACAGCATATGCATCGGCAATAGAGGCAAAAGAAACTGTGGTGGTGATACCCACACTTTTAGGTTTATTTTCTGATACTAAAAAAATTCAAGAATTTGATATTCAAAATAAAGCAAGTGATAGCTTACTTGTTGTTATCGAACTCTTTCTTAGAGAAGTTGATAGTCATAGTAATCTGATATCAATAGATGAGATAGCAACGGCAAGAAATATCATGGAAAAATTAAATGATCCAAAATTTGGAACGCTTGAAGAATGTATGAAAGCTTTATCTGATGATATTAATGCACATCCAAACAATATTTCATTATTAGCACTGGAGCAGATGCTTAAGTCAAAAATTAAGAATTTTGAATTAACCACCATTCGTTTTAATTTTAATACACCAACACCAATATTAGCACCACAACGGGGTTATGATTTACTTGACCAGCATAGAACGCAATTCCCGGTTGATGCTGAACGGTGTTATCAAGTTGTAATAGAAGATGCTGGGAAGTTGATTGTGATTATCGATACCTTGCCTAACATAGCGCAATATAAAGATTCAACACGGCATGATATTAAAGGTCCTCAATTAAACCATGAAGATATTATCAAAAAAATGGAAGAATCTGGTATTCCTTTGGCTTTTCGTTATCTTATTTACCAGTGTAATCAAAAAGGATATGCAAATCATATGTTCGCAGAAATTACTGGCTTGCTTGCTACGATGGGCATTATAGTGATGAAAGGCAGAACTGGTGACTATAGTGAACTAGGTACCCGAATAATCAAATTTAATCGATTGGGTGAGTTCTTGGTAGTTGAGGAACGTTTTCGTGTTGGTCGTATATTGATTGATGCAGCCGACAGTAAGTGTCGAGATGTGCACAAGGCGCCTCAAGATCTGCAGCCAGAGGGATACATTAAAGTGATTCACAAACTTGATGCCTCGGGTCGTTATTGCAACGAGCCAACTGTAACGGTATCTCTACCCGCATTTGTTTTTCAAAACATTGAAGAAAAATTTAAGCATGTTTCTACATCAAATGAGCAACAACAACGTTTATTATCAGAACTTAGACCGCGACTCATACATGAGCATGAGTCGCGAGTATGGTCAGAGGGTAATTCGGCTTCACATTTTGTTACCTCTGGTCCATCCAGTTCCTCTTCATCAAGCTCATCGAGTGACTCGCAGGTAGCACAATCTAGCACTGGGCACTTTGAGCGTTAACCATAGGCTCATCGTCTTTGGAACGGCTAGGTTTCGTACCAAGCGTTTGCTCCCATGTTGACGCCCCGTGAATATATCGCGGGGTTCAGGGGTTTATTCTATGATAGCTTCTCCGGCAACATCAAATAATGATGATACGTTTTGAGCGCGATAAGCGCCACACATATCTTAACAATTTTCAGTCAAGCCCTTGACAATAAGCCACTTTTTGAGGAGAATAGCGCCAGTTCTTCAGCGCGAGTTAAGCGCAAACCATTGGGGTGTCGCCAAGCGGTAAGGCACAGGGTTTTGATCCCTGCATACCTAGGTTCGAATCCTAGCACCCCAGCCATCTCCTTAACCTTCATAAGGTTTTATCGTGGCAGAAACACTTCTTTTCACAGGCAATGCAAATCCTGCGCTTGCAGCTGATATTGCAAAACATCTTAATCTACGAATAGCAAATGCGTTGGTCAGTCGATTTAGCGACGGTGAAATTCGCGTAGAAATCAATGAAAATGTACGTGGTCGAGATGTTTATATTATTCAATCGACCTCAGCGCCCGTTAATGAAAATTTAATGGAACTGATTATCATGGCAGATGCCTTGAGACGGGCTTCTGCTGCCAGAATTACGGCGGTCATTCCGTATTTTGGTTATGCCAGACAAGATAGACGGGTGCGTTCAGCAAGGGTGCCGATTACTGCAAAAATTGTAGCAGATATGATGGCATCGGTCGGCATTCATCGCATGTTAACCGTTGATTTGCATGCTGATCAAATTCAAGGCTTCTTTTATATGCCGGTTGACAACGTCTATGCTACACCGGCGATGCTTGCCGACATTCGCCAACAACAATTAGTCAATCCGATGGTTGTTTCACCCGATGTCGGTGGGGTATTGCGCGCACGAGCAACAGCTAAACACCTAAGTGATGCGGATTTAGCGATTATTGATAAAAGACGTCCTGAGCCTAATAAGTCGCAAGTGATGAATATTATTGGTGATGTGAGTGGTCGAGATTGTCTGCTAATTGACGATATTGTTGATACCGCAAGTACCTTGTGTATGGCGGCCAAAGCATTAAAAGATCATGGTGCGGCAACAGTGCGTGCTTATTGTACGCATCCAGTGTTATCAGGTTTAGCACTTGATTATATCAGTGGGCCAGCCCTAGATGAGTTAGTCGTCACAGATACCGTTGTTTTATCTCAAGCGGCTGCATCTCATCCCAAAATCCGCGTGATATCTTTGAGTCAACTACTGGCAGAAGCCATTCACCGTATTTGTGAGTCCGAATCCGTTAGCTCGATGTTTTTAGAATGAGATATCGGGCATTTTGAAAAATGCTCTTCTTCTTTGTGAGTGCAGGTTGCTGAAGGCCGGATGAGGGGTAATAAAATCATCGCGTAGCGATGACAAACAAACGATAGTGTAGAGGCTGCCATGCTTGATATTACGACATATCCCATTTCGACCCCCATGGGGTTAATGCAAGCCAGTATACGCGATGGCATTTTAACCGAACTCGTATTCATCGGTGCAGTGGGGATTGATGATGATAATGAAAGTCCCATGAGCGACGACTATCCTGATTTGATAAAGCAGGTAACTGGGCAAATTTACCATTATTTTGAGAAACCACACGACCAATGGCTAGTTGATTTAAATGACTTATCCACCGCGTCTGCTTATCAATTAGGCGGTACCCCTTTATATCAGGCAATTTGGCGTGCGATGCAAACTATCCCCGTGGGCGAGACGCGTACTTATGGTGAAGTTGCTGCCATGATTGGCACTGGTCCGCGCATTGTGGGTAACGCCTGTCGCACCAATGCCTTTGCTTTGATGATCCCATGCCATCGTGTGGTGGCAAGCAATGGTTTGGGCGGTTATTATGGTAAAACCCCGACAGGTATATCGATAAAATCGGCGTTACTGGACTGGGAACGACAGTTTTGCTAGATGCCGTTATAACGCCAGCAATCCATCGGGTGATCATTCACAAGACCAACAGCCTGCATATAAGCATATAAGATAGTCGAGCCGACAAAGCGCATGCCACGCTTTTTTAAATCCCGCGATAATTGATCGCTGATGTTTGTTGTCACAGGTACTTCTTTGAATGTACGCCAATGATTTTGTATGGGCGTGCCATCTACAAAATCCCATAGATAGTGATTAAATGAGCCGAATGTTTCTTGAATTTGCATGAATATTTTTGCATTGTCACGTGCGCTTGTTATCTTTAAACGATTGCGAATGATGCCCGCATCTTGTATACACCTTTCAATATCAAGTTCGCTAAAGCGTGCTACGATTTCCACATCAAAGTTGGCGAATGCGCGTCGATAACCTTCACGTCGCTTTAAAATGGTTTCCCAACTTAATCCCGCTTGTGCGCCTTCTAAAATAAGCATTTCAAATAAGTGTTTATCATCGTGACAGGGTATGCCCCATTCATGGTCATGGTAATTTGCATACAGATCTTGTCCGGGTTTATTGCCAAAACAACGTGCTTTCATACTTATGTCCTCAGTGGAGCCTGGCTTGCTTGCGTTTTTTGCGCTCAAACCATGTATGGGTGCGCCATAATAAGGTTATGATGCTATAACCTAAGCAGGCTGCAATGACAGCTAAAATGGGGGAGCCAATTAAAATAGGTTTACCCAAGGTGATTAACCATTGCCACGATTCTGTAATCCAAGCCCAGGTTCCTAAGTCTTTGACATAGTTTGGCAAATGAAACTTGGCTGGCGAGGATATAAAAAGCGAGCCGACACGGTAGCTCAAATAGAGTACGGGCACAAAAGTCAAAGGATTGGTAAACCAGGTAAATACTACGGTTGTTGGCAGGTTTACACGAAAGATCAATGCACCTAATATGGCTAAAATAATTTGAATGGGTAGCGGAATAAATGCAATGAATAAGCCGAGCGCAGCGCCTTTGGCAACATTATGACGATTAAAATGCCATAACTGGGGATCGGCCAAACGATGTTTAAGGCGCCCAGACCAACTACCATTGACTTGTTGCTGTGAAACTTGGGTTAACCATAAGCGCAAACGACGCTTGATGCTGAGATTTTTTGGCATGCGATATCCTTTGCCAATGAAAATACGGCTTTTGTCATCGCTACGCGATAATTTATCACCCCTCATCCGGCCTTCGGCCACCTTCTCCCGCAAGGGGAGAAGGGTATTTTTTGTATTTCAGTGAAACACTAAAAGGGGGGCGCTGAAAATCTAAGTGCTGTTTATTCGTCCGAAGGGCTTACAACATCAGGTACATCGCCCACGGCGGCATCGACTATTGCAGCTTTATCTTTGCTCAATAGTTTTTCACGGATGCGTGCAGAACGACCGCTACGATCACGTAAGTAGTAGAGTTTAGCACGACGTACATCGCCGCGGCGCTTCACTTCGATACCGTCGACCAAAGGGCTATAGAGAGGAAATACGCGTTCAACACCTTCGCCATGCGATATTTTGCGCACAGTGAAAGAGGAGTTAAAGCCATTATTACGACGGGCAATCACCACGCCTTCAAAGGCCTGAATACGTTGGTTGTTACCTTCTTTTACAATCACCTTGACGATGACTGTGTCACCTGGGGCAAAGCTTGGTATTGCTTTTTGGCTCATTTCAGCCTCAAGCGCTTGTATTAAATTGCTCATATCTATCCTCATTCGAATCATCATCTTGAAACCGGTATATACCCTTCGCCTTTCAAAGTCCAGTTTTGTTACAAAGGGGCTACGGCATTGTTCATGTACTATCGTGTACATGCTTTCTGCCTCATTTCTTTGCACTGAGCTGGTACTTTGATATGCTGTGAGCATACCTAATACTTACGTTTCCTTATTCGGCGTTTCACCGCCGGTTTGCGTTTGCAACGTATCAATCATGGTACGTTCATTCGCGGTTAATGGCGCCTTCGCTAATAGCTCGGGTCGCCGTAAAACAGTGCGCACAAGCGCTTGTCGTCGTCGCCATGCAGCAATGTCCGCATGATGGCCGCTTAATAATACTGAAGGTACTTCGAGTCCTTCATAAACCTCTGGCCTGGTATAATGAGGACAATCTAATAGTCCATTCATAAAAGAGTCTTGCGCTGCAGACTCTGTATGCCCCAATACCCCAGGGAGCAAACGCGCAATTGCATCGATAAGCACCATGGCGGGCAATTCGCCACCACTTAACACATAATCACCAATCGAGCATTCTTCATCAACTAAGGTGCTAATGATACGCTCATCAATGCCTTCATAACGTCCGGCCAACAGAATCAGTGCCCTAACTTCTGCTAAAGTATTGACCTTCTGCTGGATCAACGGGACACCCTGCGGCGATAAATAAATCACTGTTGCCGGGCTTGGCGCAGCCTGCTTAGCTGCCGCAATGGCTTTGGCCAAGGGCTCTGCTAACATGACCATGCCAGGGCCACCGCCATAAGGTCTATCATCTACCGTACGGTGTTTATCGCAGGTATAATCCCTGGGATTAAAATAATCCAACGTAAGCTGACCGCCTTGTTGCGCCCGACCTGGCATACCTTCGTTCAAGGCGGTAAACATGGTTGGGAATAAACTGACTATGCCTATCCACTGACTCATCATACGCTTAAAAGTTAGGGTCCCATTTAGCGACCAGTTTTCGTTTTGGCAAATCCACGTGAGTGACTATCTCAGACTGCACGAAAGGTACCAAATGGGTCCGCTCGCCGTCAATCGATAAGATAGGATGTGCGCCCGTACTAAATACATCACGTACAATACCAAGTGTTTCACCCGCAGGTGTCACGACTTCAAGTCCTATCAAGTCATGCCAATAATATTCACCTTCAGCAAGCACTGGCAACTGTTGTCTGGCTATAGCCAACCAACGTCCAGTCAAGTTTCGACTACGCTCTGGCGTATCATAACCCACAAATTGGACTAGGTCATGGCGCGTGGTTTGCTGTATACCAGCAAGCGGCAGCGCCTCCCATGTTTCATCATGACCAACAAGCCACGGCTGGTAGGCAAACAACTGTGCACGCGGTTCAGTATAGCTATGGATGGTTAACCACCCATGGACACCATAAACGCGGCCAATACGGCCGACAGTGACTAAATCTGCTGACGGTTCCAAGCAGAATTACGCAGCTTGCTTGGTGCCGGCTTTAAAATCGCGCACGAGTTGGGATACTCTATCCGACAACTGGGCGCCTTGTCCTACCCATTTTTCCAGCTTAGCTAATTCAATGTGCAAACGCACTTCACCGCCTGCTGCGATAGGGTTAAAATAGCCGACAGACTCAATGTATCGACCATCACGTGGTGAGCGCTTGTCTGCAACAATAATGTGGTAGAATGGGCGCTTCTTGGCACCGCCTCTTGCTAAACGAATAACAACCATAACGTATCAATCCTCATATAGCCCCGGGCAACTCCCACGGCATCTTTTATCAAGGCAGACATTTTACGCAAAACAATGACACTTGGCAAGTCTTGATTGTCATGCATATTGTGGTATGCTCCCAGCTTGATACTCAATCTAGGTTTAGGCGAGGTAGTATGAATCCTAATGTCCTTGAATTTGAACGACCCATTGCGGAACTGGAAGCTAAAATCCAGGAACTACGTATGATGGGGCAAGGCGCTGATCTAGCCGAAGATATTCAAAACTTACAGAATAAATGTAAAGATCTTATGCAAAAAACCTTCGCAGAGCTCACGCCCTGGCAGGTTGCGCAATTAGCGCGTCATCCTGAGCGGCCTCATGCCCTTGATTATATCAACGCGATTTTCACAGAATTTGACGAGCTCCATGGCGATAGGCATTTTTTTGATGACCAAGCTCTTATTGGTGGTATTGCCCGTTTTGATGAACAACCCGTTGTTGTGATTGCTCAAGAGAAAGGCCGCAAAACCAAAGAAAAAGTGCAAAGAAATTTTGGTATGCCGAATCCCGAAGGTTACCGTAAAGCCTTACGATTGATGGAAATGGCTGAAAAATTTCATATGCCTGTCTTTACATTGATAGACACAGCAGGGGCATATCCTGGTATCGGCGCAGAAGAGCGTAACCAAAGTGAGGCTATCGCTCGAAATTTGTGGGTTATGTCACAATTAAGAACCCCTATTATTTGCACAGTGATTGGCGAAGGTGGCTCTGGTGGTGCTTTAGCCATTGGCGTGGGTGATTATGTCGCAATGCTGCAATACAGTATTTATTCCGTTATTTCACCTGAAGGGTGTGCATCCATTTTATGGAAAAGTGCAGACAAGGCAAATGAGGCAGCGGATGCTTTAGGATTAACTGCATCGCGTATTCTCCAATTAGGGTTGGTGGACGATCTGATTATGGAACCGATGGGCGGCGCACATAGAAATCCTGCTGAAATGGCGAAAAAATTAAAGCAAGCATGGCAAAAACAATTACATAAGCTAAATAAAATGCCACTTGATGAGTTAGTTACAAAGCGTATGGACCGGCTGTATGCCTATGGGCGCAATGTCGTGACAAACTAATATCCCATCGTCTTTCAAGCCGCGGCTGTGCTGTAAAGATAGACTTTGCAGATACATCGCAAGACGTCGATGAAGATGCACAGCGATAGCAAAATATAGATGTTGAAATAATTGAGTATGCGATGGACCTAAAGACAGCAGCACATGTGCGTCATACGATGCAAGCTTTTTGGTCTAGCTGCGATTTAGATTTAATCAACGGCTTTGTCGTAGCGTATAGCGGCGGTCTGGATTCAACCGTATTATTATCGCTTTGTCGCAATGCGCCCAAACCCGTTCGATCAATACATATCCACCATGGCTTGCAAAGCATGGCCGATGATTGGCAATCCCATTGTGAGCAAACGGCCAAGTTGTGGCGCATCCCTCACACAAGCTTGCGTTTAGAAACCCAACCACAGCCAGGGGAGAGCATAGAGGCTTGGGCCAGGACTGCGCGCTATCAAGTGTTATTAGATGCTTTGTTGCCGGGTGAGTGCTTGTTAACCGCGCATCATGAGGACGATCAAGCTGAAACCTTGCTGATTCAATTATGTCGTGGTGCAGGCCTTAAAGGTATGGCAGCGATGCCGATGTGGCGGTCTTATACTCAAAGAAACATAGACCATGCTCGGCCTTTATTAACGTTAACGCGACTGCAATTGCAAGCTTACGCGGTATCACAACAGCTGAGCTATTGTGAAGATCCGAGTAATGCCAACACACAATTTTTACGTAATCATATAAGACATCAAGTGATGCCCTTGCTACGTCGTGATTTTCCTGAAGTACAACGACATTTAGCAAGAGGGGCAAGACATTGCGCAGAAGCTGCTGATTTACTTGAAGAGCTCGCTTATATGGATGTGCCGGAATTGGCAGCAAAACCGCTAGATATGAGGGATATTCAAAGATTATCACGGAGTCGACAAAAAAATGTATTAAGAACTTGGCTTTCTCTTCACGAAGTGAGCATGCCATCTGAAAAACACATGCACGTGCTTTTACAGGAAGTTATTCAAAGTCGATATGACAAAATACCTTTACTAGCCTGGGGTGATGTTATCATAAGGCGCTATGGATACCTATTATATGTGACATCGCCACAAATTCAAATGCCTTACGATTGGCAGATCATATGGGATGGTTCTGAAAATTTATTATTGCCCTCGCATTTAGGCTGTCTTTTGGCGGCAGATGTTGCACATTGGAAAGACAATTTTCCACTCACGGTACGGTTTCGACGTGAAGGAGAGGTGGTGCGTCTATGGAAACAATCGCAACATAAAAGTTTAAAAAAATTGATGCAACATTATCGTGTTCCGCCTTGGTTGCGTGATCGCACGCCGCTATTATTTTCTGGCGATTATTTATTGGCGATTGTTGGCTATTATCGAGCGTAGCCCTGTGGTATGATATTCGCAGCATGTCAAAGTACCGGCAAGGCGCAAGGGGGGTAAACCATGACGCAGTATATTTTTGTTACCGGTGGCGTTGTGTCTTCGCTTGGCAAGGGGATTGCTGCGGCAGGCTTAGCCGCAGTGCTTGAAGCGCGTGGTTTAAAAGTTACCTTATTAAAGTTGGATCCCTATCTTAATCTCGATCCTGGTACCATGAGTCCTTATCAACATGGTGAAGTTTTTGTCACAGCCGATGGCGCTGAGACAGATTTAGACTTGGGCCATTATGAGCGATTTATTCATACTAAAATGTCTAAAAAAAATAATTATACGGCTGGACAAATTTATGCAAGTGTTTTGAAAAAAGAAAGAAAAGGCGAATATTTAGGTAAAACAGTACAGGTTATCCCTCATATTACAGATGAAATTAAACAAGTTATTTATCAAACTGGCACACAAGCAGAACTTGTTATCATTGAAATTGGTGGAACTGTCGGTGATATTGAATCTTTGCCGTTTCTTGAGGCAATAAGACAAATGCGAATTGAGCTAGGTAGCGAGCATACACTTTATATTCATTTAACTCTAGTGCCGTATTTAGCCAGTGCAGGGGAAATTAAAACCAAGCCCACACAGCATTCAGTTAAAGAACTGCGATCGATAGGTATTCAGCCAGATATTTTAATATGCCGCTCAGAAAAATTTATACCATTAGAAGAACAGAAAAAAATAGCATTATTTACAAATGTGCAAGAAAAAGCTGTTGTTTCACTGCCAGATTTACCTAGTATTTATCAAATCCCTTTAGAGTTAGCCCGTCAAGGGGTTGACGATATTATTGTCAATCAGTTGAAGCTTACGACTAAGCCTGCTGATTTGCATCTATGGCAGCAAGTGGTCTTGGCAGAGCAAGATACCTCACAGGAAGTGAATATTGCGATGGTGGGCAAGTATGTCGAGTCTGCTGATACTTACAAATCCTTATTCGAAGCTTTAAAACATGCTGGGATTCATACTCAAACGCGAGTCCATGTTCATCGCATTGATGCCAGTCAGCTAGAGATGGAAGGAACTGCATGTTTACAAGACATGGATGCGATTTTAGTGCCAGGTGGCTTTGGTGAACGTGGTGTTGAGGGAAAAATGTTAGCGTGCCAATACGCACGTGAACAAAAACGGCCATTTTTAGGCATTTGCTTGGGTTTACAAATTGCCGTGATTGAATTTGCACGCCATAAGCTGGGTTGGCAAGATGCGCATAGCACTGAATTTAATGCTAAAACACCGCATCCCGTTGTTGGTTTGGTCAGTGAGTGGCGACATGATGATGGACATATATTGACGCAGCAAGCACAGAGCGACAAGGGAGGCAGTATGCGTTTAGGTGAATACCAGTGTCAGCTGACACCTGGCAGTTTAGCCGCAGAAGTCTATGGAAAAGAGGCTGTCAAAGAGCGGCATCGACACCGCTATGAAGTGAACAATGCTTTAGTCGGTGAGTTAGAGGCTGCAGGATTAAGAGTGTCTGGCCGTTCGATGGATGGTTCACTGGTTGAAATGGTTGAATTACCCGATCATCCTTGGTTTATAAGCTGTCAATGTCACCCGGAATTCACATCAACACCGCGAGATGGGCATCCCTTATTTATTGGCTTTGTTAAAGCCGCATTACAACATCGAGGACAATAATATGCATATTGGCAATATTCAAGTGGGTTTAGATAAGCCGTTATTATTGATTGCAGGACCTTGCGTAGTTGAAAGCGAGCAACTTGCCATAGATACCGCTGGTTTTTTAGTTGAACTGACAACACGATTGGGGATCCCCTATATTTATAAATCATCGTATGATAAAGCCAACCGTACTTCGCACCAAAGTTTTCGGGGCTTGGGTATCGATGAAGGTTTGCGGATTTTAGCCAAGGTTAAATCAACATTTAACGTACCTATACTTACCGATATTCATGAAGACAGTCCCTTAGCTGAAGTGTCTTCTGTGGTCGATGTATTGCAAACACCGGCTTTTCTATGTCGACAGACCAATTTTATTCAAAAAGTTGCAGAGCAAGGTTTGCCGGTCAATATTAAAAAGGGCCAATTCCTTGCGCCTTGGGATATGATTAATGTTGTGTCAAAAGCAAAAGCAGCAGGCAACGACAAGATCATGGTTTGTGAGCGCGGAGTGAGTTTTGGCTATAATAATTTGGTTGCTGATATGCGAAGCCTGGTTGCCATGCGAGATACCCAGTGCCCTGTGATTTTTGATGCGACGCATTCTGTACAATTGCCCGGTGGTAAAGGGGAGAGTACCGATGGCGAACGTCATTATATTCCTGCGTTAGCGCGTGCAGCTGTTGCAACGGGTGTGGCAGGACTCTTTATGGAGACGCATCCTAATCCGCAAGCAGCACTTAGTGATGGTGCAAACTCCTGGCCGATGCATCTCATGGAGCCATTATTAACGGCGCTGATGCAGATAGATCACCTTGTTAAACAGACAGCCTGGTTGGAACATGAACGATAAGATTCTGAAATGCACATACGGGTGCGGGCCTATTATGAAACAAAGCGCTTAGATAACGAGAGTTTAGTGCGTCTTAGATTTTCAGCATTAAACATCGCAGGTGACTATGTCTCGCTCAAGGGGATGTTTCGTGGATTTGCGATACTATGCAAAATAAGCAGTAATTGCTCGCGCGCAGATAACTTACCAAGGCCTTTGTTAGCTTTGTCAACGCTGGCTAATCGATGTAATAGAGCCCATAATTCACGATAAGCGTAACGTTTGAGCAAAGGTTGATATAGAGCCACTTTTGCTGGCCATAGCCTGTACTGTTTGGTCAATTGTTGCAGGGTTTCGCCTTGTTGCATGGCGATGGACAAGTCAATTAATAGACGAAGTTCTTTGGCAAGCATCCAGGTGATGAGAATCAGCGTAGATTCATCCGTTGTTATCATATCAAACATCGCTAGCATCTTTGTCTGATGACCTGCAAGACAACTATCAATGAGTTGAAATACAGTAAATTGTCCTTGGGCTGTGATAATTTGCTCAAGCTCATTTCCATTGATATGTTTATGTTCGCCCAAGTAGTCAGCTAGTTTTTCAATTTCTTGAAGTGCGGCTCCAGGATTGTCGGCAAAATAATGAGAAAGCATTTGAAGGCCATCGGTATCTGTGCTTAATTGTTTTTGCGCTAACACCTGTTTAAGCCACTGTGGCATACGTCCTGCATTGGGTGGTGTGAGCTCAACTTCATGTGCAATCGCTAATAGGGCTTTAAGCCAAGCAGTTTGCTTGTCCTTGCCGCTAAGTTTGTCCATGCAAAAAACTAAGTGATAGTCAGCTTTCGTTTGAGAAAGCCATTGTTTCATATGGCTTTGTATGTCCGCCGCTAATTTGATAGAGGCAACATCAATGATGATAAGTTGTTCCCTTGCAAATAAAGAGCGATGCTGCAAGCTTGTATGAATTGTTTCCCATACGTTAGCATGGTGAGTATGAAAGCGCAGCACTTCTACAGTAGAATCGATAGCATTTAAAAATTGCGCTTTTGCCAATTGTTGCAAATAGGGATCATCACCATGAAGCACATAGGCAAGTGATAAACCTTGTTTTTGAAGGTGTGGCGCTAAATCCGTTAAGCTTAATTTCATTGGATTTGTGTAAGTGCTTGTTTAGAACTTAACTGATCAAACATCAATGAAATCGCGTCATGTTGCATTTCTTCTGTTAAGGCTGTCACCTGTGAGTTAGAACTTAATACTTGTGCTTGGTTTACTGTGTAATTGCGCTGATTGCTTACTGTTTTAGGGCCAAAAACAACGGTGCCATCTTGACGCGTAATGGCATAAGTGACGGTATAATAAAGCACATACTGTGTTGTACTTGAGCTTGCACTTTGAGACAGTGTGTCTGTCGATGTCGTTTCACCTCGAATCTCTAATGTGTATTTCGCGTCTTTACGACTATCAACAAGCACGATACCTTGCGATTTTAAAATCTGTTTCAGCTCTAAGGTTAATTCACTATAAGGAACAACACTGTCAATATAAAGTGGATTGAGTGCTTTAGGAAAAGTGGCATGTTCACGTAAATGAAAGCCACATCCACTGATTAAGCTTATCATTGTTGCCA
>CAMFJL010000025.1 GCA_945957175.1 uncultured Legionellales bacterium | reverse complement strand
GAAGGTGGCCGAAGGCCGGATGAGGGGTAATCATACCATCGCGCAGCGATGACACTTATAAATCATGCACCGCAGCAAAGTCATCAAAACTACCACGATAATCAATCAGTCCCTTGCTATGAGAAATAAACAAAATACGATTAGCGATATGTTTAATGAAATGTCGGTCGTGACTCACAAAGATCAAAGTACCTACATAGGTTCTTAACGCCTCGGCTAAAGCTTCCGTGGACTCAATATCCAAATGGTTGGTCGGCTCATCCAGTACTAAGATATTGCCAGTCTCTAAGCTCATCTTCGCCAATAATAGGCGCGCTGCTTCCCCACCACTGATTGTCAAAATATTCTTTTCAACATCGTCTTTCATAAATAAGACTTGTGCCAGTGCTTTTCTTGCCTGTTGTTCCGTGGTATCACTCACCGCTCGACTCAACCAATGCAACACCTGATCACTATCATGTAAATCTTCATGGTGATCTTGTGAGAAATAGCTAATTTGCGCTTCATGCCCCCATTCAAAGGTACCCTGATCTTGCGTTACTTTACTCAACAAAATCTTAATCAGCGTCGATTTACCGACACCATTCTCACCAATGATGGCAACTTTTTCTCCGCGATGCACATCAAAATGTAAGTTAGAAAACAGCGTTTTATCTTGGAAAACCTTACTCAGCTTTCTCACTTGCAATACTTGTTTTCCTGAAGGTCGCTTAGGTTTGAACTGAAAATTTGGGGCAATTCTTGATGATTGCACAATATCAGGTAATTCAATCTTTTCTATCATTTTTACACGAGACTGTGCTTGCCTTGCTTTCGAGGCTTTTGCCTTAAACTTATCAACAAATGCCTGCATTCTTTCAATTTTATCTTCTAGACTTTTCTTTTCTGCAAGTTTTTGCTGTTCTATCAGTTTTTTCTCTTCTAAAAACTTATGATACTGACCGCTATATTGGCGAATTTCACCATAGTCAATATCTAAAATATTATCGGCAAGTCTATCAATAAAAGATACATCATGCGAAATAAATAAAACCAATCCACGAAATTCATTTTTTAAATATTTTTCAAGCCAGTGAATGGAAACAATATCTAAATGGTTAGTTGGTTCATCAAGGAGTAAAATATCAGGTTCTTGAAACAATACTTGTGCAAGTAATACCCTTAATTTATAACCACCCGATAAAGCACTCAAGGGTTTGTTATGGTAATGATTTGGAATCCCAAGGCCTACTAGAAGTTTTTCAGCAAAAGCAAGTGCGCTGTACCCTTGAAGATGATTAATCGTATCTTCTAATTGCCCTAAACGCTTGACTAATTTATCATCCCAGTCCGTCGACAATAGCAGCTGATCTTTTTCACTCATGGCCTCCCAGAGCTTAGCTTTACCCTGTAATACAATATCTGTGATAATTGTGTTTTCATAACGAAATTGATCTTGCTTAAGCCAACCTATACTTGCATCTTTGGGCACAGCAACGCTACCGGCTAAAGGTTCTTCTTCACCGGTAATGAGTTTAAGTAGAGTCGACTTGCCAGTGCCATTCGCACCAACAAGCGCATAGTGCTTTTGTCCTGTTAATAATAAATTGACATCATAGAACAAAAGCTTAGAGCCAAAAGACATATTGAGTTGGTTGATACTAATCATCGAGTTAATTCCTGTTGCTGCTCGCGTTGGATCGCTGCATGAGGGCGACTGCGGTCACCCAGTTTTAGACATGATTGAGTTCTTATGCAGCGCTTAGCTAAGGCATTATCTCGGTAAGCTCTAAACCCAATTCTGCAAGTTGTAGCGCATCAACACGTCCGGGCGCTTGAGTCAGCGGACACATTGCTGTTTGAGACTTAGGAAAAGCAATGACATCACGAATAGAATCCGAACCGGTCATTAACATAGCAACTCTATCAAGCCCAAAGGCAATACCACCATGGGGCGGACAACCATATTTTAAAGCTTCTAAAAAGAAACCAAACTTTTGCTCTGCGAGTGCTGGATGTATGCCGATTAAGTCAAATACAGCTTGTTGCAAGGCTTGATTGTGAATACGTATCGAGCCACCGCCTAACTCAAAACCATTGAGTACCATATCATACGCTCTTGCAAGACTATGGCCGGGATCGTCGCGAAGCGCTTGCGGATTGGTATCTTTAGGCGAAGTAAACGGATGATGTAGTGGCGACCATTGCCCTTGATCGTTTTTCTCAAACATAGGGAAATCAACAACCCATAAGGGCGCCCAATCGCGAGTTAAAAGCTTTCTGTCGTGCCCAAGCTTAATACGCAAGGCGCCCATAGCGTCATTAACCACACTAGCTTTAGGACTTGCCCCAAAAAATAGCAAATCACCTGTGGTTGCTTGGGTGCGCTCAAGAATAGCCGCCAAGGTCGCTGGATCCAGTAGCTTCACAATAGGCGATTGCAGACCTTCGGGTAATTGCGATGCATCATTGATTTTGATATAAGCTAAGCCTTTTGCACCATAAATCTTAACGAATTCAGCATAATCATCCAGCTGCTTTCTGCTCATATCTGCTGCATTTGGTACACGAAGCGCAACAACTCTACCCTCATCGGCTTGCGCGGCTTCTGCAAAAACGCTAAATTCAACCTGTTTAACAAGATCAGCAATATCAACAAGTTCATGGGGAATTCGTATATGCGGTTTTTCGCTCGCATAACGACGCATAGCTTCAGCATATGTCATTCGTGGAAATGGTTGAGGCAAATCAACATTTAATAAGGTTTTAAAAAGTCCTCGATATAAAGCTTCCATCGTATCAAAAATATACGTTTCATCAATAAATGAAGCCTCAATATCTAACTGTGTAAATTCAGGTTGTCTATCAAGACGCAAATCTTCATCACGAAAGCAACGTACGATTTGATAATATTTATCAAATCCTGACATCATAATGATTTGTTTGAATAATTGTGGTGATTGCGGCAAAGCGTAACAATGACCTTGATGCACACGACTTGGCACCAAATAATCTCTTGCCCCCTCCGGCGTAGGCTTCATTAAATAGGGGGTTTCGACTTCAAGAAAACCTTGTTCGTCCAAAAATGTACGAATATAGCGATTCATGGCTGCACGCAGCGTGAATTTTTTTAACTGTTCCGAGCGTCTTAAGTCAATATAGCGATACTTAAGTCGAACATCTTCGCCAACATGCGCATCATCGAGTGGGAAAGGTGGTGGTTCAGCCTGATTAAGTACCTGAAGCTCACTTGCAACAATTTCAATGGCGCCATTGCCAAGCTGCTGATTGGCCATGCCTTCTGGGCGTGCATTGACCACGCCAGTCACTTGAACAACATATTCGCTGCGCAAGGTTTTTGCCAGTTCAAATAGTTCTGTTTGTTCGGGCCTAAAAACAACTTGCACAAAACCACTACGATCGCGCACATCAATAAAAATAACCCCGCCGTGATCGCGACGTCTGTGGACCCAACCGCAAACGGTGATAGTCTGATTGATATGATTTAACGATAACTGGTCAGCATAGTGAGTACGCATAACAAAACCTTGAAGACTGGGTGCCCATGCGGACACCCTTGGCATAAAAATAATTAAGCCGCTAATTGTGCTTTAGCTTGCGTAACCAATTCAGCAAAAGCTGCTTCATTGAATACCGCTAAATCCGCCATGACTTTTCGGTCAAGCTCGATATTCGCTTTACGAAGCCCATTGATAAACTGACTATACGTCAAATCTTGGGCGCGAACAGCCGCATTAATACGGGCAATCCATAAGGCACGGAATTGACGTTTACGTTGACGGCGATCGCGGTAAGCATATTGCCCGGCCTTAATCACTGCTTGTTTTGCAGTGCGATAGGTACGACTACGTGCACCTTGATAGCCTTTGGCCTGTTTCAAAATCTTTTTATGACGTGCGGTCGCAGTAACGCCGCGTTTGACTCTTGACATGAGATAAAGCTCCTCTATTAACTACCGTGCAATAACCGTTGGGTCATTGGCAAATCACAATCTTTCATCGCACCAATGGCACGTAACTGCCGTTTGTTTTTAGTGGTCCGCTTAGTCAAAATATGATTACGGGTAGCACGACGGAACTTAATACCATTAGCTCGCTGGCGAAATCGCTTAGACGCGCCGCGATGGCTTTTTAGTTTAGACATTTTAAACACTCGCATTAGTTAACTAAAGAAAACGCTGCTTATACACTTCGCCTTTCAATTGATAACGTGGTTGTCAATCAAAGCCGCTGAGTTATTACAGTGTTTTCACTACTTTTTACGCTTACCAGGTGAGATCATAAGAACGAGTTGTCTGCCTTCAAGCTTTGGCATAGCTTCCGCAGTACCATATTCTTCAAGATCTTTGACGATACGTTCTAACATACTCATACCCAGTTGTTGGTGAGCCATTTCTCGGCCTTTAAAGCGAACAGTAATTTTCACTTTATCACCTGCTTCGAGGAAACGTGTCAGGTTGCGTAGTTTGACCTGATAATCCCCTTCATCAGTCACGGGACGCAAGTTAACTTGCTTAACTTGCATCTGTTGCTGATTCTTTTTAGCCTGTGCTGTGCGTTTCTTTTGCTGATAAGCAAACTTACCAAAATCCATGATCCGACACACGGGCGGCTCAGCATTGGCAGCAATTTCCACCAAATCAAAGCCAGCTTCTTCAGCCAGCCTCAGAGCCTCTTGAATAGAAACCACACCGAGTTGGTTCCCATCTAAATCTAATAATCGAACTTGTTTAGCACGAATTGCGTGATTAATACGCGTTTTATCTTGTTGGACATTGCTAGCCTGATGACTAGCGCCCGGACCATTGCTACTAATAACTAATCCTCCACACGGGAACGTTGTTCAACACTCGCTTCAACGAGTTTCTGTGCTTGTGCTATCGACATGCTACCAAGTTCAGCACCAGCTCTGGTGCGTACAGCGACACATTGTTGTTCGACTTCGCGGTCACCCACAACAAACAAGTACGGCACACGGTTTAAGGTATGCTCGCGTATTTTAAAGCCAATCTTCTCGTTGCGCAAGTCTATTTCAACATTTAGGCCATTTTTTTTCAATAACTGTCCTAATGCCTCGCAATAGGCTTGTTGCTTCTCGCTAATATTCAGAATCGCTACTTGCACTGGCGCAAGCCATGTAGGGAATTTGCCAGCATAGTGTTCGATTAACATCCCAATGAATCGCTCAAATGATCCCAAAATAGCCCGGTGAATCATCACAGGGATTTGTCTTGAGCCATCTTCGGCAATATAACTGGCCTCAAGTCTTGCTGGCACAGAGAAATCCAGCTGAATTGTGCCACATTGCCAAATACGTCCAATCGAGTCTTGGAGTCTGAAATCGATTTTAGGACCATAAAATGCACCATCGCCCGGATTCAGCTCATAAGGAATACCTTTGTTTTCTAAAGCTAGCGCCAATGCTTTTTCTGCCTTATCCCAGACCTCATCGCTGCCTACACGTTGCTCGGGTCTTGTGGATAATTTGAACTGAACGCCCTCAAATCCAAAATCGTGATACACTTCTTGAATAAAATCAATCAGTTGACTCACCTCGGATTGAATTTGATCTTCCGTACAAAAGACATGCGCATCATCTTGAACAAATGCACGCACCCGCATAAGACCATGCAGAGCACCCGATAATTCGTTACGATGACATGAACCAAATTCAGCCATGCGAATGGGTAAATCACGATAACTCTTTAAACCATGTTTAAATATTTGTACATGGCCAGGACAGCTCATCGGCTTCACAGCAAAGGCATGGTTTTCTGATTCAGTCGTGAACATTTCGTTACGATAATTTTGCCAATGCCCCGTTTGCTCCCATAACACGCGCGATAAAATTTGGGGGGTACGCACCTCTTGATAATCATAATGTCTTAGTTTACGGCGAATATATTGTTCGATAACTTGATACAAGCGCCAACCATGATCATGCCAAAACACCATCCCCGGTGCGATATCTTGAAAATGAAATAAATCCAGCTCTTTTCCGATACGGCGATGATCTCGCTTTTCCGCCTCAGCTATTCTTTCTAGATATGCATTTAAATCCGCCTTGGTTAACCATGCAGTGCCATAGATACGTTGCAACATTTCATTGTTACTGTCACCACGCCAATAAGCACCCGCAAGCTTTGTTAATTTAAATGCACCTAACTTATTAACATTAGGCACATGCGGGCCTCGACATAAATCAGTAAAGTCCGCTTGTTGATATAAGGATAGTATCTCACCTTGAGGAATGGCTTTAATAATTTCTGCTTTATAGGTTTCGCCTTCTTTCAAAAATTTTTCAATCGCTTCATCACGCGACAAGGTAAATCGCTTAACCGGGATGTCTTGCGTAGCTAACTCATGCATGCGTGCTTCAATTTTTTCTAAATCTTCGGGCGTGAATGCACGTTCAAATGCAAAATCATAATAGAAACCATCTTCAATGACAGGACCAATAGTCACCTGTGCCGCTGGAAACAATTGTTTCACAGCATGTGCCAGCAAATGCGCTGTAGAATGACGGATCACATCTAATGCCAAGGGATCTTTTTGTGTGATAATCGATAAAGAAATGGACTCAGTAATAGGATAAGACAAATCAACCAGCGTATTATCCACTTTGGCGGCTATCGCTGCCTTGAGCAAGCCCGCGCCAATATCGCCAGCAACGTCGGCAGGTGTTGTTGAATTGGCATACTGTCGTTGGCTACCATCAGGAAGCGTCACGATAATGGGTGTTGTCATAGAAATAGCTCACATTTATTTACAAATTAAAATACGCAGCCTTTAATTTTCACGTTTTTTGCTCACAATGTCAATCGGCACTTGAGCACATCAACTGTATCACGGACCTATTCTTACATTTTCATTGAAAACCAGCATAGCCCCCTATGTCATACGCGGCGCTTGATGAAATCCATGTTCAGGGTTTAAGATACACTACTGTAATCAGCTTGTTGTATTTGGGTTATGGGTAAATAGACCCAAGTTGCTTCAGCATGCGCGTTTTTTGATTTTTTACTTGAGTATAAAAAATGCCCTGCGCCTCTTGCATACGTAAGGACACATATGAATAAATTACTTCTTGATATACCGAAAAAAATAAGCACATCCCAATTAACGTTGATGATGCCGCAAGCAGGTGACGGTGCGTTATTACATCAAGCCATCATGGATGGTTATGAGGATTATGTTCAATGGCTCAATTGGCCTGAAAAACCACCCACCATCGAGGAAGTCGAGATAGATTGTCGAAAACATCATGCTGACTTTATCCTAAGAGAATGCATTCGCTATCTTATCTTAGACAATACGACAAATGAAATTCTTGGCCGCTGTGCCTTTCCACCACATCAAGTGAATTGGCAAATACCGCAATTTGGCATTTCTTATTTTATCAGACAAAGCCAGCGTGCTAGGGGTTTTGCAAGTACCGCAGCACATATGATGGCAATCGTGGCATTTCGATATTTGCACGCGAAAAAAGTAGACATTTTTTGTGATACCGAAAATATCGCCAGCACTAAAATACCGTTAAAATTGGGATTTTCACTAGAATATGTGCAACGTGGCGGCTGGCCACGAAAAGATGGTCAATTAGCGAAGCTTCAGACATATGCGGTCTTTTCTGAAGCCGAACTACCACCGTTAACATTGATAGATAGATAAAGGTATTCGATATTTTTTAATCAGCAGGAGATCATCCTATGAGGATGCATTATATTATGCACGCTCCCTTTGAGGAACCTGGGGCTATAGAAACGTGGGCTTTAAAAAATGGGCATGCTTTAACAGGTACACATATTTATCAACATGAGAAACTACCCAATGTAACTGCATTTGATCTATTAGTCGTTATGGGTGGGCCGCAAAGCCCTCTGGCTTGCGACAAATATCCTTATTTGCTTGATGAAATTGCGCTTATTCAAGATGCACTGCATCATGAAAAAGGGATTATTGGTATATGCCTTGGCGCTCAACTGATTGGCGAATCCTTAGGGGCAAAAACACTACCAAGCCCACATAAAGAAGTAGGTATGTACCCCATTCAATTGACACAAGATGCAATGAAAGATCCGATCTTTAGTCAATTTCCACAAACTTTTCCAGTCATGCACTGGCATAATGATATGCCCGGCATGCCAGAAGGTTCCATTTTACTCGCTAAAAGTGAAGGCTGTCCGCATCAAGCGTTTCGTTATGGTGATAAGGTTTATGGTTTACAATTTCATTTAGAGCCCACTCAACACATGATTCAGGAAATGATTAAAAATTGCCCTAATGACTTACAACCAAGTCAATTTACTCAAACGGCAGCTGAGTTATTACGATCGGATTTTGATGGGATTCATCAAAAAATGGATGTTATACTAACGTCCATGGTAGATATATTACGTTTTAATTAAACTAATGCTAACAAGCATTTAACTTAAACACTCATGAGGCATAACACCATGGCATCAGAAAAAGACATTGTTACTGGTTTTATTCAAACAGCTTTCAATCGCAATAGTACCTGGGAAGATATTGAAAAATTTGCCAATGGCAATGGTAAATATACTCACCCTATACTCGACATACCAACCATTCGCGATCTGTATGATGGTATTACCAGCTTTCGTAATGTTTTTCCCGATCTTCATCAAACTGTCGAAGCAGTGGCTATCGCAGATAATGGTCATGTATTTGTTAAAACACGTGCTTCTGCCACTTTCACTGGCGACTGTGGTGATATTAAAGCAAATGGTAAATGCTGGGATGTGCCGGTTTTTTGGGAATTTGAATTAGCGAATGGAAAAATTATTTCGGCCTCGGAACTCGGCAATCATCATGCCATTAATAATCAATTAGGTGTGGCTCTTTTTAAAGCGCCTTTCGAGCAAGTTTAAACACCTTACGTTTTCATGCTATTGACATACTCACTCAATATAGTTAGGAGTTCGTTATGTTTATCATTGCTATGACCTATAAAATCGCACTCACTGTTATTGACTCGCACCTTGCAGAGCATCGCCAATTTCTAGATCAGGGTTATGAGAAAGACATATTTTTGGTCTCTGGCCCAAGATCGCCAAGAGCCGGTGGTATCATTATCTCATTATTATCTGATGAAGCCGAATTACGGCAGATAATGCAAGAAGATCCCTTCGTTATCAATAATCTAGTTGATTTTGAAATCATACCCTTTGAGCCAACACGGTATCATCCGACATTAACTAAAATTTTACATCCAGAGCGTGTATAAAATCACAGATATTGAGCTGTAAGACCCTTGTGGCCGCTTTTACGCTATGCGACCCTAATTGGCAATACCTAAAGCAATATTTTGATAATCATCTAAAATAGCGCATTGTAAAACCATAAATATTCCTCATCATATCAATTTTTTCGTGATAACTATGTATTTTAAAATATCATTTATATTGCATTGGCATAAAGTAGATTTAAGTTTTTGCTAATTCTTTATCTAATACCTCAGTTAACATGCTTGGCATTTCAGCTTTTCCAGCTTTGTAATCAAGACAGGCTATATGTACAATTGCTTTAGCTGCTATGGACGCATCATATGTTTTGATAATTTCTTGATTAAAATAAATTCTTTTTTTATCATAGCCAGAGAGCATTGCTGTCGCACAAAATTTTTCATTGGCAGTTAATGACTTACGATATTGAATTTCGATACCTGCTACAACAAATATATAGCCTGCTTTATGATATTCGGCAAAATCGATATTTAACGATCTCGCATAATCATTTCGGCATTGCTCTAAATAATTGATATAAGTTGCATTATTGACTATGCCTTGACTATCAAGCTCATAATCTCGCACCACTGACGCCCATCGATATGTATTCTCTTGCATATTTCCTCCGAATGCCGCTGGCGCTTAAAATTAAAACATCTAAATAATTTTATCATGCATAATATGTCAATGCAATTAGACTAACTTTCGCCTTCATGGCTTACCCTCCACTCTTGGCTATATTAGTAATCAATCTATATGATTAAGTGCTTTATTAATAAATGTATTTAATATGACTTCCCTCTTATCTTTTTTAAGCTTTTTGTCTATGCATTTATCTAAATTTTCAATAAATTTTTAAATGCTTCAGCATTAGTAAATAGTTTAACTAATGGTGGTAATATTAACAATATGGCTAAAATTGGCGTGTATGAAGGTAATTCAAAAACGATTATCGTCGAACACTCATCAGATTATGGAGTGTCCAATAACATGTAGGGGCCCCATGTTAAGAAACATTAACAAGTCTGCCAAATCATCTGCTAAATCGACAATCTCATAATTTCTACTTGACAAAGAACTTTGCCCAGCATCACGATTATCAGGTACGATGATACGGTATTTTTCTTTTAGCAAAGGCACAATCTTGCGCCATATCGTATGGTCTCTGGTTAAACCGCCTATCAATATGACGGTTTCAACAGGTTCGGTTAAGATACCTTCTATTTCATAATAAATAGATATACCGTTTTGTCTTTTAAAAACAGGCATGCCGTTACTCCTGATAGTCCTATTGAAATAAAATAATTTGAGCTATTTACTCCACTGCCATTTTCATTCGTTCGCCACTGGGCTCAATACCGACCATCACACACAACACATAGCAAGGCTCATCATGATTGTTAACCCAGGTATGTAGAGGACCAACTTGGGCTAAGAAATCACCTTGCTTTAACTCGAAGGTATCGTCTCCTGTGACACAAGAGATGGCCCCAGATAAGACAAATACATAATCAACCGAATCGGTATTATGAACATTATGCTTTGACCAATCCTCAGGTATCGCTTGACCAGATGCTTTAAGATCTCGCGCCATTTCTTGAATAGTAGGCATTCGCACAACCATCACACGCATAGCCCCTGGTGGTAAATCAATCTGATATGCTTTTGCTAGGTGTCTTGTAGCCAGTGATTGTGGGTTATCCTCAGTATAAAATAATTCATGAATTTGAAAACAAGGTAATGCTTCATAGGGTGCAAATACACTAATGTCAGATTCTGAGAATAATTTAGAATCTTCGCTATGAATACCTGTAACAAAACGTTTGCCGATTTTCATATATAACCTCCTAGGAAATGATTGACTCAATAAATATTTTTATGACATGGGCCGCTCCCATTCCAGTAAACTTCCGCTTATACATGTTTAGACTACGTTACACCGAGCTAGTCCCTTAACCTCGGGACATTCATGTTAACATATTAACTTCATAGGGAGATAAGCATGGTATTAGGACCTAAAACACAAACGTATTGTCAGAAGTACACTGCTTTAACTTCAGCAAGCAAAATGACTCATCAACCCTTTGATATTGCCATTTTACGTTCCACTATTGGACCTTTATTGCTGGAGAGCATGATGCCTTTCGAAAAGATGCTGAAGCCATGCATGCAAAACTAAGGCGTGACAAAGTTGCAACTGAATTGATCATACTCCCAGGACAGATTCATAATAGCTTATTACTATACCCACTTATGAATGATGGTGATAATCCTGCGGAAGTGACGGCAAGATATGTTAAGAGATTTTTTTAAGTTAATATGAAGGTGATCTATGTTATTTGAAAATCAACGTTTACTTGATATCTACCACCCAGGACCACCAAAGCTTGCACCTCATAACAAAGCATTGGCTTTAGCGTTAGCTTCAGTTTCAACCGCAAAAACTGATGTGCCGACTATCGAAACTTTACGTGAATCCGTAGCTACTTTTCTTGATGGCAAAACGCTGACATATCCAAATAGCATCAATTCTCAGTCATATATGTTGGAATCTATTGGTGACATGCCATGTTACCTATTGCGTGCAAAAAATCCAGTCAACGTCCCTACCATCATCATGTTTTATGGTGGCGGTTTTTGTTTAAATACCCTGGATGCTCATAAGGCTTTTATGGCTAATATTATCGCTTTAACACCTTGTCATATTGTTTTGCCTAACTATCCTCTCGCACCAGAAACGAAAGCACCTGAGTCTTTCAAACTATTAAGCCATTTTCTACAAGATTTATTGACTCACCCTAATAATTTTAACCTTTCTGATAATATTATTTTAATGGGTTGGAGCTCTGGCGGGCATATGGCATTATCTCAAACACTGCATCTACAAAAAATCATGCCGCAGCTTTTTAAAAAAATAACCAAATTAATTCTGCTTAGCCCTTGGATGGACCTATCGCTAAACGTTGCAAGAACTGGACCTTACCAATTCCAACAAAATAGCGATACGATCGCAGCAGGACATGACATACTAGCGCTCATGGCGAAGTGGTATTTGCCAGAAGGTTATGACGGCAGTGAAACACCATATTGCCCAGCCCTTTATGCTAAGGAAGTGTTAAAGGTTTTGCCGCCAGTAACCATTATTGCAGGTGGTTGCGAAGTACTACTCGGCGATTCTGTTTTCATCACTGATAAATTACAAGAGGCAGGTGCAAAAGTTCAATTTGTTGCGTTAGAAGGACAAACCCATAATTATTTAGTCTTTGATACACTCAGTCGTGATGGTGTATTTGTCCCTGCGCTGCTTTCACGAATCATCACCAACCAGTCCTTTTCCAACATGCTTGGGGAAGATGGTTTTGGTTTGACTATACAAACCTATCACATGCTAAATTCGTAAATATGTTTATTCCATGTTATTATTTTATGCTACATCATTAAACGAAATATGTGCTAAAACCTATTGATGCTAACTTTTAACTTTATCTATTGATTTATATAATTAAAAAATGTCAATGAACCTGACTATTATTTTAAAAACTTAATCATTTCACAGCGTGATACGGTACTCTTATTTTTATCCTCATTAAAACCAAGCTTTAAATACATTTTATGCGCATGAATGTTACTTCTAAAAACATTGAGTGTTAACAAGTTACATTTATATTTATTCTTAAAAATTTTTTCCAAATCAACCATAACTTGTTTTGCATATTCCTTTTCTCTATGCGTATCATGAATATAAATGTAAGTAATTCTTGCACTATATTGCTCATCACTTAAGAATTTAGTTAAGGTAATCCATATATAACCTATTTGTTCGCCCGTATCTTTCAGAATCATCTGCCAAATGAAATTATTTTCATCATTCAATGTTAATGGCAATTTCTCTCGCAAAATATGTTTAGCTAATGAGATAGCATCTTCCATTAATTTAACCTCACCTGAACTAAATAGTTTTTCTTGTAAGTCATTTTGAAGAATGCATTTAAACTCGTCATATTGTTTTTGACTAATCTTCGTGAAATTAATATTAAGCATATCATTGCCTTTTTAGCTGGGTTTGCTCTTGAACATATTTCATCGCCACTTATCTTCCATCCGCCGCATCGATAAATGCCCCTGTTTAGCATCTAACCAATGACTTTTAAGCAATATCATGCCACTCCGGTCACGATTAATCCATAACTTCATACTCTGGTTGACTTATTGGTAAAGACAAGAGGCGACGAACTAAGAAGCTTGTGCTACCTGATGGTATAAAATAAGCTTATATGCTATTAAGCTACGAGAACCAGAAGAAACAAAAGAGAATTTATGCTTATAGGCATAGCCCCTAATCTCCATAGCTGTTCTTAGCAAATTAAAATGAATTACACCTATTACATTCGGTAGGTAGAACTAATAACAGATTCAACTTCACTTAATCCAAACTCAAAATTATTTTGAGAACTCCAAAAATGAAACTCCTTTTTTAATTGCTCTGCTTTGTCTTTGCCATACCTTGATGATCCATGCAACATAAAAACAGTATGCGCTACTTTTTCTGGCGTTAGTTTTTTTTCATAACATTTGTATAAAGTCAAAAGACTAGGATAAGAGTATATTTTAACAGCATTAAAATTTGGCCTCGCCAATTCTAACGTACTTTCCCATAGTTCTGGCAAAATAACTTTTGTTAAAATCTCACTATCTCTATCAAGTGAGGGATAGTGACTTAAATTTACTTGGTTATGATGTATAAACCCCGCGACTCCGACAAAAGTTAGATAATCACAGATAGCAATAAAGCTTTTTTTATCTGACATCGTTTCTTCTTCACTTGCTCGTTTTGCTATAAGTTCTGTATAAGAAAACCGGTGTGTCATAGGAAAGTAACCACCCAACTGCATCAGATGCTCATGCGCCTTGAGTTGCTTTTGCTCAACCGTACGATTATATTTTTTTGACGCATTTAAAAATTCGCGATTATAATCAGAAATTTGTGTTATATCTTGACGACGAATAGCCCCCTTGGTTGGTGTCCCAACCAAACTTGGATAAAAACAATCCCTGAGCAATGAAAAAGGTTCATCCTGATGAACTAAAGTTTCATTTTGTAAACAACCACTCCAAGTATATCTATCCCCAAATGGGGTACCACTATTACGGTTAATTAACACCAACAGCATTAAAGTTGGCAAAAAACAGGAAGGATTTCTTTTGACCTCTGCTACAAATAAGACGGCGATTAGAATCGAAATAGTTTCAGATACTAGTGCATTTGCACCATCTGCATGCCCATTTCTTATAGCCTGTATCATCAGGGATGCTAAATGTGAATCACTTTCAACCTGCCGTCCATTCAAGAGCTCCAACACGAATCTTGCTAATTGAATATATGACATTTTTGATTCTTCAAAATACTCTGGAAATGTTTCTAGTAACATATCATTATAAAGGTATGCATGCTTTCCACTAGGGCATCTTATTACGCGTTCATTAATGATAAAATTTACATCATGCAATTCCTCTTTATTGCTTGATTTTGATACGTCTGACACATCAATAATAGACTTACTCGCCGCTAATAGCGATGTGATATTGCTTACTCTAATAGCTGACTGATTGCTTCCAGCCACGGTATTGTACATTCTTTGCGTGTATTCAACAAAATACTTCATGAAATAAGCACGTGAATAAGCGTATGTCTTGCCACGAATAACAAAATAAATACCTGCCCTATAAAATGCATCTCCTTCAGAAAACATTGCTTACTCCTACTGTATTATTTGTTAATACTTCATTAAGTTAATTTAAATTTTATAATATGAAATTAATAAACATATTATATACCCTATTACATAAAATCTAACATTATTTTCATTTGGATTTAGCTATAATATGTAGTTCATATCTAAATAAACTTAAGAATAGACTAAAAATATTTATTCATCATCTCTTCAGTCATCTCATTAATCAAAGGTAGTTTATACCTTGACACATAAAGGATTGTATTGTAAATTGCCCATTATGATTTTATTGCTGTCTTATGTCAACTCATTTGACTCGCCTATATTTTTTTAATACATCAATGACAAATTTTCTTAAAGGGTTAAAAATATGAGCCACTTATATGATGAAATTATGCTTAATTTGCAAAGTAAAATTATAACAAAAAACTACATATATCATCCTAGTGAAATTAAAGACATGGTGAAACATACAGCAAATATTCTTTCATCTTTAGGCTTAAAAAAAGGAGACAGACTTGCATTAAGACTCTCAAAGTCTGAGTATGTTATTTTCTTTTATTTAGCTTGCTTAAAAAACGGTTATATTTTCTTACCATTAAACCCCGATTATAAGAATGAGGAGTTAAGCTATTTTTTTGAAAATGCAGCTCCGACTATTATCATATGCGAAGCTGATGAAGTGCAAAACATATCAAGCATTAAAGCCTCTGAAAACTGTTTAATTAAAACGGTTGATCACTATGGCAAAGGCAGTTTTTATGAAACCGCAAAAAAAACTGACATGCATCAAAGCGAAGTGGCATTGGATACTGACATTGCAGCTATTATCTATACTTCAGGTACAACAGGCAATCCTAAAGGTGCTATGTTAAGTCACCAAGCTTTACTATCCAACGCAAAAGCATTGATAGAATGCTGGCATTTATCCTCTCAGGATATTTTACTGCATGCTCTGCCTTTATTTCATGTGCATGGCTTATTTTTTGCTATGAATACATCACTTTTAACAGGCATTGATATTATCTTATTACCCAAATTTGATCTTGATGCATTTTTCACTTATCTACCTTCAGTCACCCTCTTCATGGGCGTTCCAACTCATTATACTCGACTGTTAAATGATCCTAGGCTGACAGAAATAAACTGTAAAAACATGCGCTTATTTGTTTCTGGCTCAGCACCACTATTACCGGCCGCCTTCTCGCTGTTTGCTGAACGTACAAAACATACTATTCTTGAACGCTATGGCATGACAGAAACCGGCATTAATGCCAGTAATCCTTATCATAAGGAACGAAAAGTAGGTTCCGTTGGACTACCTATTCCAGGCGTTGAGCTAAGAATCGTCGATGATAACGATAGTCCACTATCTTACGATCACATAGGGAACATACAAGTCAAAGGTATGCATTTATTCAGTGGCTATTGGCAAGATGAGATGAAAACAAAGAGCGAGTTTACGCCAGATGGCTACTTCAAAACTGGAGATCTCGGTATGATAGATAGCAACGGCTACGTATCCATTATTGGGCGTTCAAAAGATATGATTATTTCAGGGGGCCTAAATGTATATCCTAAAGAAATCGAATTAACCATAGATGCTATGCCCGAAGTGGTTGAATCAGCTGTGATAGGACTGCCCCATCCAGATTTAGGTGAAGCGGTTGTTGCTATTGTTGTCTCTCGTGGCTCACTGCCTACAGAGCAGATACTCTCAACCTTAAAGATGCATCACGCTGCGTACAAATGTCCTAAAAAGATATTTTTTGTTGATGATCTTCCTAAAAATACCATGGGTAAAGTTGAAAAAAATAAGCTTAGGCAGCAGTTTCATCTTTCTTAGTAAAATTCCTTCTTTCGTCCTATTGAATAGTTTATAACAGTATAGTCACATTAATGTGTTATACATCATAGAAGCTCTATATTTCTAAAAAATATATTAACGCATAAAACATACAGCATCGATAAACTATTTGTATACAGCTCAAGCCGCAAGTACAACGCTTCTCATAGTCGACCAGGACAACCGCATCTTCATTGTGGGAAAATAAGGCGTTACGCATACATACGAGATAGGTCCCTCGAGCTGCGAGGGACGATGCACAGACGCTACTCCGACATTGAGTATAGACCCTCTATAGGAGCAAAAAACCTTTCGCCCCCGTGACGATAGATAGCAAACTATTGGTGCTTAGCTACTGTTCGTTGATATTCCCATACCGGCACATTTCTCACCCCGCGCTCGGTTTTGACTTCCACCATTACTTCACTTTTTGAGAAATGTATTCTTGCTTGGCTATTCGAAGGTTTAAATTTATAGGCCTTCTCCTGCCACTTAAAGCCATCAAACTCGCCCTTTTTTGCGATAAAGTCACCGTAACCATTCACACAATGTTGTTCAATCGTTCGTCTATCTTTAGTAGGCATCCGCTCGGAAAACTTAAAAAATGCCATCGACTGACTATACGGATCATGGCAAAACACCCCTTGTGCTTGCCAGTCCGATAACGTGGGCGTGGGTCGCTGTGAACCACTAGATGATGAAGCTGTCACAGATGAAGGCCCGATAGTTGCCGTGGTTAATGGTGACAATTTGAGCCGCTTTCTGCGTGGTATTGCCGATGGTGCTTTAGGTAGCTCCGCCAGTTTTTGCAAATACTCTGCATGACTCATTAACCGAACTTCAGGAAAGGTTGACACAGCTGGACCAGACATGTCTGCAGGTGATACATCCACTGACATCCAGCGATACGTGGCTTGCATCATTTTATGATATAAAAGACCTTTTCGCCAAGCGGGTCCCTCATATTGCAGCACTGCATCAGGCAAAATAGGCATCTGACCTACCCTGCGCTTTCTCTCATCGACTGATTGAAGCCCTCTATACTCATCAGCCAGCATTTGTTGCGCTTGCGTACTTATGACCCGCTCAAATCGTTTGTGTCCTACCGCAGCCGCTACGATGATGAGTACGCTGAGTCCCACCCATAACATCGGCGCATAAACTGCTAGCGATACGGCGACTATGATTAAACCTATCAACGTTTTATATTGATGTTTCAGATCTTCAAGCCATTTAACTTGGGTTTCATCGCGGTATCGCTGTCGAAAATCAGCCCATAACGTATCATATTTTATCTGTATCGCTAATTTTTGTGTCCGATTAAGCGCCAAGGGCTCTTCTGTCGGATAGAGATCTTTAAACGTAGCATAAATGGTATTAAAGTCTACCCTACCTAAATCCCGCATCATATCGCGATAATCATCCGTTGTGATACGCCCTCTTTGGTGCAAAAGATCAATCACATAGCAAATATCCTTAATTTCCATCAGTCTCATGATTTGATAAAATGCGTACCTAGCTTCAGCAATATGCAAATCTATACCCACTATGGATGCACAACCGAGTTTTGCACTTGTCAGATTATACAACATAAAATTTGTTGTTATCGCTTCTCTATCAAATGAGTCTCTTAATATACAAATCATATTTTCTTTCAACTTTGCATAAAAATCTGACTTCATATCATGATGCTCTATCGCCAGATAAACAGGTTTAATCGTATCGATAAACAACGAGGCTCTCATCTCAAATAAATCGCTGATAATTTTTTCATTATCGATACATAATGCAGCCCATAAAGTATCCTTAATAAAAGTAATAAATATCGCACCCAGTTCATATTTTTCATCTTGTGGCAAAGCCTCTATTTTTAGAGGTGGCAAATAGAAATGGGCTCTTGTCGCATTTTCGGTTTTTATATAGGTACCCGGTGGCAAATCCATATGTCGGTGTTGATCAAAGAGCAGGTTAATAAAACGTTGCTCGGGCGTGAGTACCGTTTTGGTGCTATACGTCGCCGTTGATGACGATTGAGCGCCTCGTCTTTTTTGCGGTTTGCCGCCGGATTTTGGATTTGGCATAAGCTTTTCTACTTAACAATTTATTTTTATAGGAACTAAAACAGAGCGTATGATAATTTATGTACTAATAATAGTCAATTGTATGAATGAGCGATTAGACGTTTATCCGAAGTAAGGGAGATAACTGAAGCATGGATGAAAGCGTACAATGGGGAACGCCCTCATCAGGCATTGAACAGTATGACACCCGTTCAATATCGTTTAACAACACATCCGGAAACCTCTAGTTTAGCATGGCACTAAAAAAGGAGGGTTTACATGAGAAGCATAGGTTTTTTTGCAATTATTTGCCATTAATAACCTAGATTATCAATCGCATGTACTTGTGTTGTATCCTTGCGTTCGCAATAATGAAGTTTTTTCAATTTATTTAAGACCTCAAGACCTATTGAATTGAAAAGCTTTCTCCTGCAGGGAAACTTTCAGTTATCTGTTGATAACTGTCAAAAAATTAGGCCTATATATTTCTTCGCAAGCATGTAAAATTGATTTAATAATTCCTGTTCTAAAACATAAGGTTTAGTTGATTTTTTATCGCCTCATCACTGATGCTTTTTGCAGTAA
>CAMFJL010000024.1 GCA_945957175.1 uncultured Legionellales bacterium | reverse complement strand
CACACCGCTCTCTTGACTTGCTTCACCCCTATGAAAGCACCCATTTATCAGCGCTATACCGTGGTTTCTTTACCTCCATTCCGACACCTTGGGCTACCTTCTCCCGCAGTGGGAGAAGCACATCTTTCATTTACCTGAGTGAGCTAAACCAAAAAACCTCGTATTTTAAAAGATGACGGATATAATCGCTATGACCTTTGCCGAGGCCATACCAGACGTGAGTAGATCATATAATTGATAATAGAACCCAACACGATACCTAAAAATACAAGGCCGTTTTCTATCCACACCGTAGCTTTTACACCATGTGTACCTAAAAAAACAACGAGTGTCTGGATGCCCAATGATCCTAGGGAATATAAGTTAAATGTGATTAAATGACGACACAAGTGACCATTGAGCTTTAAGGTTAATTGACGATCTTTAAATGTATACATATTATTTAATATAAAATTATTGATAATGGCCAACTCAATGGCAATAAGATTCGCAATCACTGGACTTAATACATGTCGTAATACGTTAAATATCAGTAACTGTAATAAAAGGCTTGATAAGCCTACTGTGCAAGCTCGTTGATAACGTTTGGTTTTCTCAAATAGGGTATGAACGAACCTGAACACAAAAAACTCCCTGATAAACAACATCATACGAACAAGCGACTTAATTTTAATATTTCCTATTGACTGTAAAATCAATAAGTTCAAAGAGTAACTGGGATTTATATGGATAACCATCCAAACATAGATACGCTTTTTTAGCCAAATCGTCGAGCATTTGCTGGCAATCTTCCATACCAAGCAGATCAATAAACGTATACTTACCATTTGTTAAATCAAGACCCACAGGTTTACCCAAGGTCTCGCAGGGACTTATCACATCTAACATATCGTCGCGGATCTGGAAAGCTAGCCCCAATAAACGACTCAACTCTGTCAATTTAAGCCATATATCGCCTGAGGTCACACCACCACACATAGCACCTAACTGAACACTGGCGATAATAAGTTGACCCGTTTTCAGATCATGTAACCGTGTTAGATCTGCGAGATCAGGCGACGTATCTGTATGAGCTAAATCAATGGCTTGCCCACCAGCCATGCCAGACAAGCCACTGGCTTGTGCTAACAACCTTAACATAGCTAATACTTGCGCTGCGGCTAGCGGTACTTTAGACAAAAGTTCAAATGCCAAGCTTTGCATGGTATCGCCAGCGAGAATAGCTAAAGCTTCATCAAAAGCAAGATGGCAGGTCGGGACACCACGGCGTAAAGGGCTATCGTCCATCGCCGGCAGATCATCATGCACCAACGAGTAAGCATGGATAAGCTCGACCGCCGCTGCAGGATAGTCCAGTAAATCTAGTGGGGTATCAAATAAGATGCCAGTCGCATAGACCAACATGGCACGCATACGCTTACCACCGTTAAGCGCAGCATAACGCATCGCCTCCGCCAGGCGTATTTGTGCTGGTGCCGCCGCTTCTGGTATGGCTAAGGCAATTTCTAAAAACTGCTGGCACCGCTGCTGCAAGTTGATAAGTGATACAGAATTCATGAGCATACTCATAGTCATCATTGATAGTGTGTGTTTGGTCATCGCTACGCGATGGTATGATTACCCCTCATCCGCCGCTTCGCGGCACCTTCTCCCGCAGGGGGAGAAGGGCATCTTGTCGCAAAGAGAAAAACACTGTACTAGCATACTACGTCTCGCTAACGAAAGTACGGGTTTCGTCATCACCGCGCGATAGTATGGTTACCCCTCATCCGCCGCTTCGCGGCACCTTCTCCCGCAAGGGGAGAAGGGCATCTTGTCGCAAAGAGAAAAACACTGTACTAGCATACTACGCCTCGCTAACGAAAGTACGGGGTTCGTCATCGCTGCGCGATGGTATGATTACCCCTCATCCGCCGCTTCGCGGCACCTTCTCCCACAAGGGGAGAAGGGCATGTTATCAACAAAACCGACACCGAGCCCGTCTTGCAGCAACGTTGCGGCTAAGAAAAGAGAGCTTTTATGTCAAGTCAGATGGCGCATCCACAAGCACCGACTCCCCGTCTACCTGCAACAACGTCTTGACCCGCTGCTCGGCATGTGTAAGGGCTACTTGGCACTCGCGCGTTAATTTAACACCTTGCTCAAATGCTTGAAGTGATGCTTCTAAGCTTAACTGACCGCTTTCCAATGCCTCAACGAGGCGACTTAATTCGGCAAGTGAGGCTTCAAAAGAAAGCGGTGTCGACACTGATTTTTTACTCATAAGCACGTTAATCTCATTCAATCTATCGTCTAGCTTATCACGACTGACGCCTATACCCAAGTTTCTTCAACATACATAGAAGCCTAGCTGTTGCGGGTAAACAAGCACAAGTAAATATCACGCGTTTGAAAGATTTTGAGCATAGGCTCCAAGCATTATCGTGCTTAATGCACGCGCTTAATGCCGGTCACCGGCAACAAGATCTCATTGCCACGGCGTTGATTGCGCATCCCTATTTCACTGCCCCAGGCAATGCCATAAACCACTTCCAAGGTGATTGAAAATCGGTCCGAGGCCTGATTGCGCACACCTGCCTCTAATTGCGCTAACTGCCGAGGGGTTGTAAGCCCGTGCTTGGGTTTGCCATGTGTCAGAAATGAACCTAAGCCTTTTAATTCTTGCATCACGGCTAGCACCGATGGATAACTGATAGTCATATGCTCTGCATCCAGTGCCGGATCGCTCAAGCCTGAAGCCAACAGCATATCGCCAACATCATGCATATCCATGCATGGATTGACATGATCAAAACTATCCATCTGTTGCCACGCTTGCGTTAGCTCTCGCAAACTATCTGGGCCCAGGCTATTAAACAACATCATACCTTGCGGCGATAATACCCTGGCACATTCACTGAAAAAAGTCGCTAAATCCATAATCCACGGCAATAACATATTAGCAAAAAGCAAATCAATGCTGTGACTTGCAAAGGGTAAACGAACAGCATTTGCTTGCACTAAACATGCACTTTCTTGATTCGTTTGATTTTTTAACATCATAAATGATTTATCTAAGCCTATCCTATGCGCGTCAGGATAGCGCTTTGATAATAATGATTGGCTAAATCCAGTTGCTGTACCTAAATCAACAATGGTTTTAGGTACCATTTTTATATAATCAAGACGTTCATATAAACGAGTACCAAGTTCGCGCACAACGGATGCATGATGATCAAAATCTGTTACTGCACGGTTAAATTGATATGGCATGTGGTATCTTCACGGAAAATGTTGCTTGAAGCGGATAATGATCAAAGGTCAAACAAAGTTGATCATCTTGACATAGTGCACCAACACCTTCGGGTGTCCCCGTAAAAATCAAATCGCCTGTTTGCAAACCAATATGCTCATGTAAATAAACGATTAACGTAGGTATCGAAAAAAGCATCTTTGACACATCGGCATGTTGTCTAATCGCATGATTGATAGTCAAGGTATAATTTAAGCTGAATAAATCACGGATCTCATTAGCTGGCATAAACTGACTGATGGGCGCACTGCCTTTAAATCCTTTAGCAAGGGTCCAAGGTAATCCTTGCTTTTTTAAGTCATTTTGTTTAGCTCGATCGGTTAAATCAAGCCCTAAACCAAAACCTTCTATCGCAAAAAGCGCATTATCTATCGTTATCTGCGTTGGTAGCGTACCTATAAGTACCACCAATTCTGCCTCAAAGTGAATTGTTTTACTATCACCTGGTAAATAAATAGCATCTGGCTCATGGATTAAAGCAGCCGTTGGCTTCATAAAAATAACTGGCTCACTAGGCATTTCATTGCCGAGTTCTTGCGCATGCGCCGCATAATTTCGACCGACAGCATAAATATTTCGAATCGGGCGGTCATGAACACCGTCTGACATGCGTAATGCAACGTTGGGTTGTTTGGATACAGCTGTCTTAATCATATGGGTATGACACCTAGGATCATTGAAAACACAAGCAATTTGTCATCGCTACGCGATGATTTTATTACGCCTCATCCATCGCTTTGCAGCACCTTCTCCCGCGGGAACAAAGGACGTTTCTTCGACGGTTGTGAGTACACACTCTGCGCCATTATACGATGAAACGGATAAACACGGAACAATTACTTAAGTAATTTAAAATAAATGTATTTATATGTTTTTATGATAACGTGAAGATACGAAAGGAGCACTATCATGTTACAACGTCTTCTCTCAACGCTATGGCATTTATTACCCTTACCTTGTTGTTTATGCGGTTTAAAAAGCGATACTGATTATAATTTATGCCTTGACTGCCAAGCATCGCTGCCCTGGCAACAACATGTTTGCCAACAATGTGCCGTTGCTTTACCCGAAACGGCAGGTATTAGCTGTGGTCCTTGCTTGCAGCGCCCTCCTATGCATACGCAATTACTTGCTGCTTTTTTCTATCAAGGTGCCATAGAATCCTTGATTTATCACTTTAAATTTGGACAGGGCTTGGATACGGGTTTAGTCCTTGCCAAATGTCTTTATCAATATCTGCTTACAAAACCTCGACAACGATGGCCTGATTGCCTTATTCCGGTACCGTTACATGTCAAACGTTTACGCAAACGCGGCTATAACCAGGCGGCTGAGCTTGGTAAACACTTGGCTTGCTGGCTATCTATCCCTATTCACTTACATAGCTGTCAGCGCGTACATCATACACCGGCACAAACACGCATTGCCCCGCGAGACCGGCGACGTAATATGCATGGTGCATTTAAAGTATCGCCACAATTCAAAGCTAAACATGTTGCCATCATTGATGATGTCTATACATCGGGCAGCACTACGCGCGAGCTTTGCCGTATGTTAAAACGCGCAGGTGTTGAAACAATAGAGATTTGGGTGGTTGCACGGGCAGGGCTTGGCTCGAGGTCTGGATCTTAAGTGACATCCATTTTGTCATCGCTACGCGATAGTATAGTTACCCCTCATCCGGCCTTCGACCACCATCTCCCCCAAGGGGAGAAGGGCGTTTTAGTAACCCTATTGCTGATTAAAAGACAAAGGATACACACCCTTTATGCTAACAAACTTCTTAGCATCCACGCATTTTTTTCGTGAATTTGCATACGCTGCGTGAGTAAATCGGCCGTGGGTTGATCGTTTACAGATTCTGCCAGACTAAACAACTCTCTTGCCGTGCGAATCACGGCTTCTTGGCCTTCAACAAGTTTCTTAATCATCGACGTTGCATCAGGGACACCTGATTCATCTTTAATGGAGCTTAACTTCATAAATTCAGCATAACTTGCGGGCGCGTAATGATCCAACGCGCGGATTCGTTCTGCGACGCTATCTAAGGCTTGCCAAAGCTCGTTATACTGCTCTTCAAATAAAAGGTGTAACGTTTGAAACATAGGCCCAGTCACATTCCAGTGATAACCGTGTGTTTTCAAATAAAGCGCATAACTATCCGCCAATAAATGCGCCAAACCTTTAGCAATTTTTTCCCGATGTGCTGCAGAGATGCCAATATCAATAGCCATAGCATTATCCTTTTAACGTTATCCCATACACCTATTATAGTATACACGCATCCATCAAACCATGTTATGATACCTTGCTCAAAAGGTTGATAGATATGTCTGAAACAGTACCCCCTACACTCGAGCCAACGCCCAAGGAAGTGGCTGCTGGACGTAAACGACTTATCATTTGGATAGTCGCTGGTATTGTTTTGAGTATCTTGGCTTATGGTTACTTTTTATATCAAGCTTACAATCCCGCAACAGATGATGCCTATGTTCAAGCCCATGTCATCGATATCGCCGCACAAGTCGGTGGTCCTATTACCGCTATCTATGTCAGTGACAATGCTAAAGTGAAAAAAGGGCAATTATTGGCCCTGATCGACCCAAGACCTTATCAAGCGAGCCTATTGCAAGCCCAATCTAACTATCGTCTCGCAGTGCAACTCATGCAATCTAACACAGCTGCTATCGACGTGGCTAAAGCTAACGTTGAGAAAGCACAAGCACAGCTTATCGTTGATGAAAAAAATTATCAGCGCATCAGCACGCTTGTTAAAACAGGGCAAGCCTCAATTGCTAGCGGTGATGATGCTTTAGGCCAATATCAAACATCCCAAGCAGCGCTCGTCGTTGCACAGAATCAATTGCTACAAGCACAAGAAAATTTGGGCACCGCGGGTAACGCAAATGCCGATGTTCAAAAAGCCAAAGCAGATGTTGATATGACGGCCCTCAATGTATCTTATACACGTATTGTTGCACCTGCCGATGGCTATGTGACCAATTTTGAAGTTCGCGTAGGTACCACGGTCACGCCACAGCAACAATTGTTTCAATTAGTTGAAAATAAGCATTGGTATCTTTATGCCAATTATAAAGAAACCCAATTAGAACATATCAAAGTAGGACAAAAGGCAGCCGTTTATGTTGATATCTATCCTGGTCATGTATTTCATGGTTATGTCGATAGTTTAAGCCGTGGCAGCGGTGCTGCTTTTTCACTATTACCGCCAGAAAATGCAACAGGTAATTGGGTCAAAGTGACTCAACGTTTCCCTGTTAAAATCATGATAATTGACCCAAGCCCCGATTATCCTTTACGTGTCGGCGCAAGTAGCACTGTGCGTATTCATACAAAACAATATATTGATAAAAAGATTCTTGAAATGTTTAGCAAAGCCGAACATTAAACCATGGATGTGAACTCAGATCCTAATCCTTCTTTTAAATGGATGATAACCATTGCTGTGATGTCAGTCGCAGTCCTTGAAGTGTTAGACATGACGATTGTCAATGTTGCACTACCCCATATGATGGGTTCTCTAGGTGCTAACATCGATCAGATCACTTGGGTGTTAACTTCTTATATTGTATCCGCTGCTATTTGTATGCCACTGACCGGTTTTTTGGTCAGTCATTTTGGCCGGCGCCGATTATTGCTTATTAATATTATTGGTTTTGGTTTAAGTTCCGCCCTTTGTGGCATGGCTATTAACCTACCACAAATTGTTTTTTTTAGAACTTTGCAAGGTATTTTCGGTGCCACGTTAGTACCTATGTCACAATTTATTTTAAGAGATACATTCCCTAAAGAAGAACAAGGTAAAGCCATGGCTATTTGGGGCATTGGCATTATGGTAGGCCCTGTGCTTGGACCAACCATTGGCGGCTATATCACAGAATATTGGAGTTGGCGCTGGATTTTTTACGTTAATTTACCCATTTGTTTACTCGCCTTGTTTATGACCTTACGCTTTATTAGCGAATCGCCACGCACTAAGCAATTTTTAGATACTTTCGGTTTAATACTGATGGGGGTTGGTGTTGGCTGTCTACAATACATGCTTGATAGAGGTAATCAAGAAGGCTGGTTTCAAAGTAAAGACATTATTATTACTGGACTTATCAGTGCTTATTGCTTAATCTTTTTTATCATTCGTGGCATTCATAATAAAAAGAATATTATCAATTTGCTTTTATTTAAAGATAGAAACTTTACCCTTTCCACGCTGATTCTCACGATATTTTGCATTACCGTTTTCGGTGTGCTCACTTTACAACCACTCTTAATGCAAAATTATCTAAACTATCCCGTCGTACGCGTAGGACTTGATATGGCACCTCGCGGCCTTGCCTGCGCTATCTCTATGTTTATCGTTGCAAAAATCATCGATAAAGTCGATGTTCGTTGGATTCTCTTAACAGGTGTGCTGCTTAATCTTTGGAGCATCACAATCATGGCCCGATTTAGCTTAGATGTCAGTGAATATTATTTTATCATCAGCGGCCTTATACAAGGTTTGGGCATGGGGCTGATATTTGTGCCCGTCAGCGTTGTTGCCCTTAGTACCTTGCCTAAAGCCTTCGTTGCCGAAGGCTCTGGTTTATTTAGCTTTGGCCGAAGCATGGGGAGTTCCATAGGTATTTCCTTATTTAGTACCGTATTATCACAAATGACCCAAAGCAACTGGAATCGACTCGGCGGATATTTAATGCCCAGCAATCCCGCTTTTCAACAATGGCTACAAGCCAATCATTTAACGATAAGTAATCCACTCACGCCACAATTGCTTGCAAACAGTTTAAATCAGCAAGCCAGTATGATAGCTTTTGTTGATTGCTTTTGGTTGTCTGCCGTGCTTGCACTGACGACTATCCCATTCATACTCTTATTGCACCCACCTAAAAAGATAAGTATGGATGTAGCGGGCACACACTGATCGGCGATAATCACTAATTCATATCAAGCAAAATATACGCGATAATTTGAACAAGTATCAGGGCAATAACGCCAGCAGCAACGTCGTCTAACATCACGCCCCAGCCACCTTTACAATGCTGCTGCAGCCAACGAATAGGAAATGGCTTCCAAATATCAAAAAGACGAAATAAAATAATACCGAGTATTAACCAAAACCAACCAATGGGCGCATAAATCATCGTAACCCAAAGACCTACAATTTCATCCCAAACGATCCCCGAGTGATCCACTACCCCAACTTCACGCTCAACTTTACCACAAAGCCACACCCCAAAGAAAAAGGCAACCACTAAAACAACGGCATACCACACTAAGCTTAACTGCTGTAAACCAAGATAAAACAGTGCACCAACTAAGGTTCCCCAAGTACCTGGCATCCAGGGTAATGCCCCACTACCAAAACCAAAAGCAATGAATTGTAGTGGATTTTTCCAAATCGTTGCAGGAACCGGATCGGCCATGGTTCAACTCCTTTTTAAATATCATTGCCTTCCAAAGGAGGCGTATCATTCACCACGTCAGAAGGACGATGATGCTGTCTTTCAACTGAGCGAATGCTCGTTGCCACTTGATCAAGCACACCATTAACATAGCGATAACTGTCAGCCGCACCATAAATTTTGGCAAGTTCGACAGCTTCGTTAATGATGACCCGATAAGGCACATCTAAACAATACTTAAGCTCAAAGGTGCCTAAGCGCAAAATACCAAGCTCTACCGGGCTTAGTTCGTTGATAGGCCTATCTAATGCTGGCGCTAAAAACTCATCAAGCTGTATCTCATAAGCGAGCACACCATGAATAATTTTGCGAAAATAAGCCCTGTCAAACGGCGGCAAATCCGTTGGCACTAAAAATTGTAGTTCGATTTCAGACATAGGCGTCTTAGTCAGCTGCCACTGATAGACTGCCTGCACTGCAAACCGACGCGCGCGATGTCGCAACTTCGGACTAATCTTGTTCATTGAAAACCTCTTTTATTATTGTTGTTGTTCTCGGCTACCCACAGCACGCTGTAGAGGAATCAATAGCCTTGGAAAACACAACCAGCCACAGATCATCGTGTCCATTTACCATCATGATCCATTAATCCATTACCTTAAGGGATTTAGGTATACAAGATACAAAGCCCATTTTACCATTATGCACTTCGGCGCAGTTTAGCAATCTCTGCACGAAACGCATCTAAATCTTGAAAGCGATGATAGACTGAAGCAAAGCGCACGTAAGCCACTTCATCTAAATCTAGCAGCTCTTCCATCACCCACTCACCTAATTGTCGCGAAGACACTTCCCTTTCACCTAATGCACGCAGTTTCGATAGAATACTGCGCACTGCCAGCTCAACCGCTTCCATTGGCACTGGTCTTTTCTCTAATGCTTTAAGCACACCGTCTCGCAGCTTTTCCTGTTCAAAGGTTGCTCTTAATCCATCTCGCTTGACCACACGGGGCCAAGCAAGTTCTGCCACCTCAAAGGTGGTAAATCGCTCACTGCACGTAGGGCATTCACGGCGGCGACGCACTTGATCGCCTTCATGACTTAAACGTGAATCAATAACGCGCGTATCATTATGAGCACAAAAAGGGCAATGCATTACTCACCTACCTGATAAACGGGGTAACGTTGACATAACGCTAACATCGCGGCCTGCGACTTAGCAAGCAGCTTGTCATCCTCCGGTGCAAAAATGATATCCGCAATCACATCCGCCACTTCGCGAATTTCTTTGGCACCAAAACCTCGGGTGGTCACCGCCGGTGTACCCACACGAATACCGCTCGTGACAAAAGGCGATAAGGGCTCTTGTGGAATCGTATTCTTATTCACTGTAATATTTGCTAAATCTAACCGTGCTTCCATAGCTTTCCCAGTCACGCCCGCTGTTGTCAAATCAACAAGCATCAAATGATTATCTGTACCGCCCGAGACAATGCGCAGGCCTCTTTCCATCAACACTTCTGCCATCAGCCTAGCATTTTGCAATACGGCTTGCTGATAGACTTTGAAATCTGGCTGCATGGCTTCTCGAAAAGCCACAGCCTTAGCCGCAATGATATGCATCAGCGGACCGCCTTGAAGACCCGGAAAAACCACCGCATTCAGCTTTTTCGTTAAATCCGGATTGGCTTTCGCCAAAATCATACCACCGCGCGGGCCTCGCAAGGTCTTATGTGTCGTGGTAGTCACGACGTCTGCATAAGGTAGCGGTGACGGATAAAGCCCAGTCGCCACAAGCCCCGCCACATGCGCCATATCAACCAACAAATAAGCGCCAACACTATCCGCGATATCTCGAAATGCTTGCCAATCAATGATGCGCGAATAGGCTGAAAATCCAGCAACAATAAGCTTAGGTCGATGTTGTTTGGCTAAATCTGCGACAACATTGTAATCAATCAATTCCGTACGCGGGTCAAGCCCATACCCAACTGCATGATAGAGTTTTCCAGAAAAATTCACTGCGGCGCCATGAGTCAAGTGTCCACCCGCAGGCAAGCTCATACCCAGTAAAGTATCGCCGGGTGATAATAGCGCTTGAAAAACAGCAGCATTCGCTTGCGAACCGGAATGAGGCTGAACATTTGCATAGTCAGCACCGAATAATTCACAAGCACGCGCAATCGCCAAAGTTTCTGCGATATCCACAAACTCACAGCCACCATAATACCGTTTACCAGGATAACCCTCGGCATATTTGTTAGTGAGCACAGAACCTTGTGCCGCTAGCACCGCGCGACTCACATAATTCTCAGAAGCAATCAGCTCAACGTGATCGTCTTGTCGTTTTGTCTCAAGACGGATAGCTTCCGCAATCTCGGGATCGACTGCTATTAAATCTGCATTCATATGCATACTCTCTCACGGAGGGTCAGGATGATCGGGAATCCAATGCTTTGGGTATGTGCTGATCTCATGACAAAACGCCTTACATGTTCTAAACTTAAAGCGTTTTGATTATACCATAACCAGATAGGCATTGACGAGATGGCAACATACCTTATTACCGGCGGTAGCGGCTTCATTGGCACACATCTTTGTCGTGCATTGCTCCAAGCGGGCCATCAGGTCATCATACTAGACATCCGGTTATCCCAACTCACCCATCCGCATCTGCGTATGGTCCAAGGCTCAGTCACTGATGCCGCAAAAGTCACCGCGCTACTCACAGAAGTCGATGGCTGTTTTCATCTTGCTGCCATCGCCTCTGTCGTTGAGTCTGCCCATAATTGGGTGGGCGCCCACGAAGTCAATCAAACTGCCGTCGTTATTTTACTCAATGCGCTACGACAGCTTCAAAGGCCTGCGCATGCTTGCCCTGTTATTTTTGCTTCCTCTGCCGCTATTTATGGCAACAATACCGTCTTACCGCTAACAGAAGCGATGCATGGATCACCACAAAGTGCTTATGCTATCGATAAGTATGCCAGTGAATGGCACGCTGACATTGCTGCAAACCTTTATGGTCTTCCGAGTATTAGTTTGCGATTTTTTAATGTCTACGGCGAAGGGCAAGATCCAAATTCCCCTTATTCTGGCATTATTAGTATTATGAAAAAAAAGTTTCAAGATAAACAAGCATTAACCATCTTTGGCGATGGTAAACAAACACGTGATTTTATTCATGTCAGTGATGTTGTTCAAGCCTGTTTATTATCCATGAAACATCTAAAAAGTCACATAGAACATTTGACTTTCAATGTTTGCACCGGCAGACAAGAAAGCTTATTAGATTTATTAACCATTTTCTCTGAGATCTATGGCTATCAACCTCCAATTGAATATGCAGAAACAAGACCCGGGGATGTACGATATTCTTGTGGTGACCCTTCACTTGCAAAACATATCTTAGGCTTTGAGGCACAATTGCGCTTACAAGCTGGCCTTAGCGCTTGGTTAGCACCATCATGAAATCTATACGCACCAAGGTTGCCTTTCCCGCTAACAACCCACAGTGGACGCTGCGAGGCTGGCTTTATACACCCACGACGACAGCATTATCCCATCCAGCGATTATCATGTTGCCCGGGTTTAGTGCGTTAAAAGAACATGGATTAGATGCTTTTGCAACGCTATTTGCCGAAGCTGGATTCATGGTTTTGATTTATGATCATCGTAATTTTGGTGAGAGCGATGCTGAAATCGCTTTAGAAGTGGACCCATGGATTCAAATTCAGGATATCCATGCAGCTATATGTTATCTAAAACAACAACCAAACGTTATGGCTGAATCGATTGGTCTGTGGGGCACTAGTTTTGCTGGCGGCCATGTACTCATGGCTGCGATAGCAGATCCTGATATGAAAGCGATTGTTGCACAAGTACCTTTTGTTCGTGGACATCATGCCAGTTTACAAACCCAAAAGCCAGAAAAATGGCAAGCATTAAAACTGCTTTATGAAAATGATGCGAATGCACGTGCATCAGGTCAAAATCCGAAAATGACACCCGTCGTTACCCGTGACCCAAGTCAACCTGCTGTGATGAAACAAGCTGATGCCTATGCCTTTTTTACACAACTTGACAGCTGGCCAAATCAGGTGACACTACACTCCATCGAAAATAGCGGCAACTATTATCCTATTGACACACTTGCCGCATTAACTGTACCTACATTATTTGTGGTCGCTTCGCAGGATACCGTGAATCCAACTGCATTGGCCTTAGAAGCCTATGAGGAAATTAAGGCACCTAAATCGCTTTGTATGATACCAGGTGAGCATTTTGCCCCACATGATGCAGCTTTCGAAGCCGCAAGCCAAGCTGCCCTCAGCTGGTTTTGTCGCTACTTGATGTAGTACGCTTCTCTTCTCCTAGCCACGATAGTGCCAGGGCCGCTTTTCTCTCCTTACGTACGATGGTGACTGAAGCTCGGATGAGGGATAATAAAACTATCGCGCAGCGACAACAACTACGCATGTTAAAGAAGCTTGCACCCACATTGGGAATCCCCTATAATTAGTACTAGATTAGTACGATATTAGTGATATATACCCGAAACTCATTTTGAAAATACATATTTTTAGTATATCGATAACGATAATATAAAAAGTGCCCTTTTCCCCTTGCAGGAGAAGGTGGCCAAAAGCCGGATGATGAGAGGGTAGCATACCATCGCGTAGCGATGACAAAACCCGTACTTTCATTGACGAGTATATTATGTTTCGAATCAGTAAATTGACAGACTACAGCACCCTTGTGTTAGGCGCACTTGCTAAACAGCCAGATACCCTCTTGGCTGCCAATACCATTGTGCAACTCACGCATCTACCGCTACCAACCGTCAGTAAAATCTTAAAATTACTCGCAAAAGGTGGATTATTGCACTCTGTGCGTGGTACTCACGGCGGCTATCGCCTAAGCGCACCGCCCGATCAGATTTCTGTGGCACAAGTGGTGCAAGCTTTAGAAGGCCCTTGGGCAGTGACGGAATGCAGTCATCGCGATCTCCATTTATGCCAAATTGAACGTGACTGTCAATTACGCAGTCAATGGCAAATGGTCAGCGACATCCTATACCATGCCTTAGCTAACATCAGTTTGGCCGATTTAACCTCTGCCAATAGCCCACTTAAATTTTATTTACCAAAGGCAGCTACGCTACCTGTTTCTGGGACACATACAGCATGACCGATACGCTACAGCATTTACTTGACAAAGATTATGCCCATGGTTTTATCACAGATATCGAAAGTGACACCATCCCTGCGGGCCTTAATGAAGATGTCATTCGCTTAATTTCCTCTAAAAAACAAGAACCTGCCTTTATGCTTGAATGGCGATTGGCTGCATTTGCGAAATGGCAGACCATGCGAGAACCTCACTGGGCTAATGTTCACTATCCACCCATTGATTACCAAGCCATCAGCTATTACTCAGCACCAAAATCAAAACCACAACTTAAAAGCTTAGATGAAGTTGATCCTGAGCTTTTAGCAACCTATAAAAAATTAGGCATTCCGCTTAAAGAACAAGAATGGCTTGCAGGTGTTGCTGTAGATGCTGTATTTGATAGTGTTTCTGTTGCCACAACATTCAAAAGCAAATTGGCTGAACAAGGTATTATTTTCTGTGCATTTTCTGAAGCTGTGAGAGAATATCCTGATTTAGTCAAACAATATTTAGGCTCCGTTGTACCTTATACCGATAACTTTTTTGCAGCGTTAAATGCTGCCGTATTTAGTGACGGCTCTTTTGTTTACATTCCTAAGGGCGTACGCTGCCCTATGGAGTTATCCACTTATTTTCGCATCAATGCTGCAAGTACCGGACAGTTTGAACGCACTTTAATTATTGCTGATAGTGATAGTTATGTGAGTTATTTAGAAGGTTGCACAGCACCCAAACGCGATGAAAATCAGCTACATGCCGCAGTTGTTGAACTGATTGCCATGGACCGGGCTGAAATTAAATATTCTACCGTACAAAACTGGTATCCTGGTGATAAAGAAGGCCGCGGTGGCATTTACAATTTTGTGACCAAACGTGGTGATTGTCGCGGCTATAAAAGTAAAATTGCCTGGACACAGGTTGAAACCGGCTCTGCTATTACTTGGAAATACCCTAGCGTCATTCTACGTGGTAATGATAGTATCGGTGAATTTTACTCTGTTGCACTCGCGAATAAACGGCAACAAGCCGATACAGGCACTAAAATGATTCATATCGGTAAAAATACAAGCAGCACGATTATTTCTAAAGGCATTTCAGCTGGCTTTGGACAAAATACTTATCGAGGTATTGTGCGCGTTAGCAGTAAAGCTGATAATGCACGTAATTATACGCAATGTGACTCATTGCTGATGGGCTCTCACTGTGGTGCGCACACTTTCCCAACCATTGAATCCACCAATCCAACGGCACGTATTGAACATGAAGCAACAACATCACGTATCAGTGAAGATCAATTATTTTATTTACAACAACGCGGTCTCGATAATGAAAATGCGATCTCGTTAATTGTAAATGGTTTTTGTAAACAAGTGTTAAAAGAGTTACCCATGGAATTTGCCGTTGAAGCGCAAAAGCTATTGGGCGTGAGCTTAGAAGGTAGTGTAGGATAATGCACACTTCGCCAAGGCAAGTGCTGATATACCCTTATAGGTAATTAATACGGTTGCACAGCGATGACAACATCCGTATGTTGAAAAGCTATGAGTACAGATATAGATAAAGAGGCAAACGATGCTAGAGATAAAACAGTTACAAGTCAAAGTCGATGATAAACGTATCATTAACGATCTGAGTTTGACAATTCGTGCAGGCGAAGTTCATGCGATCATGGGCCCTAATGGTTCAGGTAAAAGCACGCTTGCGAATGCTTTAGCAGGCCGGTCTGGCTACGAGATAACCGGTGGCTCCATCACTTACCAAGGCAAAGACTTATTAGCCTTATCGCCTGATCAACGTGCATTAGCAGGTTTATTTTTATCTTTTCAATATCCTGTTGAAATTCCTGGTGTTAATAACGTTTATTTACTTAAAGCTGCCGTAAATGCGAAACGTCAAGCACAAGGTGAACCTGAACTTGATGCATTTGACTTTCTTACATTGATTCGAGCACACATGGCTAAGCTAAACATACCTGAAAGTTTTATTCAACGCGATGTCAACAGTGGCTTTTCTGGCGGTGAGAAAAAGCGTAATGAAATTTTACAAATGGCTTTGCTTGAACCAAGTCTTGCTATTTTAGATGAAATCGATTCAGGTCTCGATATTGATGCATTAAAAACGATTTCTGAAGGTATTAATCAACTGCGTGATCCTCATCGTGCTATGTTGATGATTACCCATTATCAACGTTTGCTCGATTATATTGAGCCTGATTTTGTTCATGTGATGGTTGACGGTCAAATCGTTCGAAGCGGTGATAAACATTTAGCCGCACAACTTGAGCAATTAGGCTATCAATGGGTCCGTGAACCCGCTGCCGAATCTGCGACAGGAGCGTAAGCGCATGAGCACAGTCGCGCATTTACCCGAACACATATTACAACGACAATCCTTAGCACATCAATTACCCTGGTTACAGCCCGCTGTGGCGTATGCAAAACAGCAATTGGCTGATCAACAACATTACCGTGGTGAAAGCTATCGTTATAGTCGTATTCCTCACTTACTCGAAATGCCGTGGTTGTATGAACTATCACCCATGCTGAGTGGCGAGCCTTTAAAACCACTACAAACAGAGCATCATAGTTTTATTTTTGTCGATGGTATTTTCGCGCCGCAATGGTCTTCACTACCTAAAGATACAAACTGGCATTATCAGCTGCTGAGTGATGTGATGCGCGATTGCCCACCTTGGCTTAAAAAACATGTTAGTAAATTGCCTACCCATTGGAGTGAACAGCTTAACTTGCTGCTAACGCAACAAGGTATTGTGATTGAGATCCCCTCGTGCACAACCTTAGATAAGCCTATCGATATCATTCATTACTATCGTCAAAGTACACCAAGCACAACGCACACCCGTCATGCTATTCATTTACACCCGCATGCCAAAGCGATTGTGAATGAATATCATATCGGCCTTAGCACTGCTGCAAGTCTTGCCACACATGCCTGTATCATTGAACTCGATGAACAAGCAAAACTTCATTACAGTCTCATTCGTCATGGCAATCCACAGTTTTATCAGTTACAACACATGGCCATTGCACTGCATGAAAAAAGCGAATTACAAAGCTTTTATGCTGATCTCAATGCTAAATTGCTACGAACTGATTTGCATGCTCACTTACACGGTAATCACGCCAAATGGACTGCTAATGCTTTATTTTTAGCAACTGCACGTGAGCAAATTGAGCAACAATGGCATATTTTTCACCATGGTCGCGATACAATCAGCCATACCAAACTAAAAGGCATTGCAGATGATGAAGGACAAGTGATTTGCCGTGGTCGTATTGAGGTATTACCCTCGGCGATAAAAACGGATGCGAGTCTTTACAACCCTAATTTGCTATTAAGCCCACGCGCTCAAATTGACAGCTTGCCAGAGCTCGCCATTTCACAAGATGATGTGGCTTGTGCACATGGGGCAACGGTCGGACAAATCGATGAACAAGCCTTATTTTACCTGCAAAGTCGCGGCATCGCCTTAACGGATGCAAGACAAATGTTAACAAGTGCATTTATTCAAAGTGAGCTCTCTGCCTTGCCGACTTATCTTTATCGTTATCTTGTTAAACAATTGCCTTTTCATCCTATGCATATGTCACTGGATATGAGGTTATCGTGATGCTAACAGACGTGAAAATCGCAAAATTACGTGAAGATTTTCCTGTACTTTCAGAGCAAGTAAATGGTCATCCTTTAGTTTACTTTGATAACGCTGCGACGTCTCAGCGTCCCAAAGCTGTGATTGATGCGATGAATCATTTTTATTTTCATGATAATGCGAATGTGCATCGCGGCATCCATGCTCTAAGTGAACGTGCAACACATGATTATGAGCTTGCACGCAGTAAAGTTCAACAATTCATTGGCGCAGCCGATGCAAGTGAAATTATTTTTACCCGTGGCACCACTGAATCTATTAACCTGGTTGCACAAACTTATGGTAAAGCAACACTCAAAGCGGGTGATGAAATATTGATTTCTCATATGGAGCATCATGCTAACATTGTGCCATGGCAAATGCTTTGTGAGCAAACAGGTGCTTTGTTAAAAATCATACCTATCAATCATGCTGGGGAATTAGTGTTAGATAATATCACAACGCTTATCCATGCTCGCACAAAGATTGTTGCACTCACACATGTCTCTAATTCGCTTGGTACTATTAATGACATATCATCGATTATTCAGCAGGCACACGCAGTTGGCGCTAAAGTATTGATTGATGGCGCGCAAGCTGTGCCACATATGTCTGTTAGCGTTCGTGCATTAGACTGCGATTTTTACTGTTTTTCAGGTCACAAGCTTTATGGCCCAACCGGTATTGGGATCCTTTACGGCAAAGCTGAACTACTTAAACATATGCCTCCCTATCAAGGTGGCGGCAGCATGATCAAAACCGTGAGTTTTGAAAAAACCACGTATCAAGACAGTCCTTACCGCTTTGAAGCTGGCACACCAGCTATTGCTGAGGCCATCGGCTTAGGTGCTGCGATTGATTATGTGAATCACATAGGCCTTGATGTGATGGCCGCGCATGAGCATGCCTTGCTTGATTACGCAACAACACAGATCCTCACCATACCAGGTTTAACGATTATTGGACAAGCCGCGCATAAAGCAAGTATTTTAAGCTTTATTATGGACGGAATTCATCCACACGATATTAGTACTATCGTTGACAAATATGGCGTTGCTATACGTGCAGGCCATCACTGTACTATGCCTACCATGGTGTTTTATCAAGTTGCAGCAACTGCGAGAGCTTCTTTTGCTTTTTATAATACGTTTAAAGAAGTTGATATCTTTGTCGATGCACTAAAAAATGCACGGGAGATTTTTTCATAATGCAAAATTTACGTGATTTATATCAAGATTTAATTGTCGATCATAATCGGCATCCCCGTAATTTTCATGATATGACGGATGCCAATTGTTTTGCTGAAGGTGTCAATCCGCTTTGTGGTGATCAACTATCGCTCTATTTAAAAGTTGAAAATAATGTAATTGTCGCTGCTAGCTTCCTGGGTAAGGGTTGTGCCATCTCAGTATCATCAGCTTCGTTAATGACTGAATGGTTACGCGGTAAGTCTTGTGAAGAAGCTGAAACGATGTTTACTTTATTTCATGATTTACTCACAGATGAAAAGGCCGATGTTGATCCCACTAGCTTAGGTAAATTAGCGGTTTTTTCCGGTGTTCGCGAATATCCGACGCGAGTCAAATGTGCAACCCTCGCATGGCATGCGATGCATGCCGCATTACATGATGAGTCTCAAATAGTGAGTACTGAAAATGAGTGATCCGCAGATACTTGAACAAGCTGTTATCGATGCATTAAAAACAGTATTCGATCCAGAAATACCCGTGAATATTTATGATTTAGGCTTGATCTATCATATCGATATTGATGAAAATGCCGTTGTAAATATCGATATGACTTTAACATCACCGGGCTGCCCAGTTGCCCAATCACTACCCTTAGAGGTCGCTGACGCGGCCAGAACCGTTGCCGGCGTTAAAGACGCACACGTTGAATTGGTTTGGGATCCACCCTGGTCAATGGAGCGTATGTCAGAAGCCGCTAAATTACAACTTGGTATGTTTTAACGGAGAAGAACCATGAGTCACACCGTTTTTTGTCAAAAATTAAAAAAACAAGCGGAAGGCCTAGAAAAACCACCGTATCCCGGCGAGCTTGGCCAACGGATTTACGAAACTATTTCCGCGGAAGCTTGGCAAGCATGGGTTAATCATCAAAAAATGCTGATCAATGAATATCGCTTAAATTTATTAGATGCATCTGCTAAACAAAAATTACGTGTAGAAATGGAAAAGTTTTTATTTGGTGAAGGCAGCGACACCCCCGAAGGGTATGTGCCACTCAAAAAGACTTGATAAAGACTTTCGCCTCTTGCGTACACAGCTAGTGCTATAGACAGCAGAAGAACCCTTTTTGAATGACTACGCTTAAGGACCATGCATCGTTGTGCAAAAAACTTTCTCGTTTATCGATAAAACCTTTTAGTTCAGATCTAAAGATGGAATGGCTTAAATGGTATTTCTTCATTAGTATCAACATTCCGTAGAACAACGGGGATTTTTCTTTGTAATTTTTCTAAATACTGACTTAATAATCGACCTTCTGCTAGATGCGCAGCACCTATACGAAAAAAACTTGAACCTCCGCTAAGTGAAGGCTTTGTCGACTGAATAGCTTTGATTGCTGCTTTATCTCCTTCATCTTTAAGCAAGGTTATTATTTCATTGTACATGCTACCAATTTTTTCAACTCGCTCAATAATAGCTTTTTTTAAATAAAAAAAGTCAAAGCGCTTAGAGTGGCCTTCAATGCCTGCATCTATCATTTTTTGTAATGATGGAAGAGCACCTTTTTGATAGATATCCTCCATAATATTAACAATTCGCCCGATATAATCTGAGTCACGTGTTTTAATTTCACGTCTAGCAGATGAAATCGCTTCAGCCGTTAAAGCGCAAACTGAAGTGCCTGTAAATTCTCTGCAAAGGTGCTCAGTTCGGGTGACTAAATCAAAAAGCTCATTTGCCAAGCTAACAAAATCATTAACTTTAACGTTATATTCTTCTCTATTTTGAAACGCTACTGTACCTATGCACTTAGTAACATCGCCCAAAAATAAATAGTGTTCAACTGAAGGATTCTCCGGTTGGTATCGAGAAAAACTTGAATCCATACCACGCACACGTATATCACGAGATGGTGCAATAAAAAAACAGGATGTAGGATCCGAGCTAGTGGAGTAACGTTCGGGCACTATACAATTGTAATACATGGATAATGCACTAGGTCTTTGCACACGACTACATTCACCTTCCAAGATAAGCGTGCAGTCCTCACATGTTTCCATGATCCCTTGGAACATTTTTCGCTGCCACGTAGCGTTGGTATGATCCCAATCAGCGAAGATCGTAAGTTTATTTGGTGATTCAGATATGCTTGCCCTTGACGATACCAGTATTGCACTTGAATCGTTAGGTTCCAGCTGAGTTGAACTATTTGGCACAGGCAGTATAAAGTGACGCTGCAATGCTACCAAGATCGCTTTTGCAACTAATGGTAAAGGTGCACCAGCCCATCGTTCCCAACCCATCATAGCGACAATAGATAGCATTTCGAGACCTGAAGTTAACTGATTTTGATAGACCGAATAACTGATAATCCCTAAACTCACAGCTGTTGTTATCTTTGCTGTATATCGCTCACTTACCCGCTGGCACAGCGCTATTGCGCATGTCATCACGGCAGCGATAATAAGCTCACCAAGCATCGGCGTCACATCAAAATCAAATCCAAGTAACATTAACCCAGCAAAGAATAGTATTATCCCTTGACGTAATAACTGTGCCGTAGCAGAAACACGTCCGATTTCAGCATGGATACTGTAAAGGTAAGATGATACGCTTGATAATTGTTGATATTGCTCTTGATATTCCCTCATATTCGACGAAACCAGAACTAATTTTTTATTAGCTTTCTGCTTTTGGGTGAGAGAAGATAACTGTTTTTCTATAGTTTTAATAAGCAAAAAAGCACGATGAACATCACCTTGCTTCAAAAGGCCTGCTAATTGTTCCAATTGCTTTTCTAATAATATTTGTTCTTCTAACATACTTACTTGCCTATTTTCTTTGCTTATATCATACGCCTATACTCAAAAAATTTCAAGTTATAACCAAGCGGCCCAAAGTAAGATTATCTAAAAGATATTAACAGTGACGTTAAAAACATCGTGATAGCTCATGATCCCCACAAGATGCATTCATGAAACTGATGCGCTAGATCCCAACACAAATTACGGCATCTAAACGCTCATCCCATGGTGCCTGGGGTAACTCGGGCACACATTGTTCAGCATAGACAATGCCCCAACACAAAGGCGGCTTAGGATTATCTTTTCTCGCAGCATGTAGGGTTGCGTCAAAATAACCTGCGCCAAAGCCTATACGTGCACCTTGTTCAGTCACCGCGAGCGCAGGTATCAATAAATGCGTTAGCATGCTTGCAGACATGGTATGCCCAGTCTTCGGCATGGAGACACCAAGCGCTCCCAATTCAAATTCACTTTCTTGCGTCATCTCACGATATGTCAACACTTTGTCACGCACATCATCTGACATCACAGGTAAAAAACAGCGAATGCCACGTTGTAGGCAATCATGTAATAATAAATCGGTTGGGACCTCGCCCGCGATAGGGTGATATATACCCAGTAATAATTGCGATGGTGTCGTTATCCCCGTCTGCTCGCATTGCTGCCAAAAAGCGCTTACTAATGCAGATGCCGCCTCTCGCTGTTTTTCAGGGGATAAAGCCCGTCGCCAGCTTTTAAAATGTTCTCGCCATGGTTGTTTATCGACTGATGACATGATAATACCTCCTCATATGCAAGCTAAATGGTCATGGTCATCGCTTTGCGATGGTTTTATTTTTACCCCTCATCCGGCCTTCGGCCACCTTCTCCCGCAAGGGGAGAAGGGCATTTTATTAGCACTTATTATAAATATCGCCGCGATGGCCTTCGAAAATACCCGAATCCTTCTCTCTCCTTACACACAAAAACATCCCTGATACCCTTCTCCCCCTTGCGAGAGCAGGGCATTTTATTAGCACTTATTATAAATATCGCCGCGATGGCTTTCGAAAATACCCGAATCTCCTCTCCTTACACACAAAAACATCCCTGATACCCTTCTCCCCTTGCGAGAGCAGGGCATTTTATTAGCAC
>CAMFJL010000023.1 GCA_945957175.1 uncultured Legionellales bacterium | reverse complement strand
TTATCATGATGCGATGATCTCCCCCATCCGGTCTTCGGCCAGCATCGTACGCAGGGGAAGAAGGGCACTTTTTGTACTGCAGTGTTTAAGAAAGTATTTTAATCTACAGGCGCTGGGGCTAGTACATCTCGACTACCATTCACATCCGCAGGACTCACAACGCCCGCCCGTTCTAATTCATCGACAATACGCGCTGCACGATTAAAACCAATTTTAAAGCGGCGCTGCACGCCTGAAATGGATACGCGTCTCGCTTGTGTCACCATTTCCACGACTTGATCAAACAACGGATCCACATCATCACCGCCTAAGCTAATGCCTGCGGTACCGCCAGAACCTTCACTTTCAGCTGGGCCCTGCAAAATATCCGGTAAATAATTGGGCGCACCTAATTCTCGCAATGCGGCAACCACACGGTGCACTTCATCATCGGCCACGAAAGCACCGTGCACTCGGATGGGCACACCAGAACCCGGCGGCAAATACAACATATCCCCATGACCTAAAAGCTGTTCCGCGCCTTGTTGATCCAAAATCGTGCGTGAATCGATACGTGATGACACTTGAAAGGCCATACGTGTAGGAATATTGGCTTTGATAAGCCCTGTGATCACATCCACCGAAGGGCGCTGAGTCGCTAAAATTAAATGAATACCCGCGGCTCTTGCTTTCTGTGCAAGACGCGCAATCAACTCTTCTACTTTTTTACCGACCACCATCATCATATCGGCAAATTCATCAATCAAAACCACAATCGCCGGCAAGGGTTCTAAATGCATAGGTGGCATACCAGGCGGCAGTTTGAGTAAGGGATCAACTAAGGGCTGACCTGAAGCAATAGCCTCATTCACTTTTGCGTTATAACCTGCCAAGTTACGCACGCCAACAGCCGCCATCAACTGATAACGCCTATCCATTTCTGTCACACACCAACGAAGCGCATTGGCGGCTTCTTTCATATCCGTCACAACAGGCGCAAGCAAATGCGGAATACCCTCGTAAATAGATAATTCCAACATTTTCGGGTCAACCATGATCATGCGGACATCTTGCGCTGTTGCTTTATAGAGTAAGCTCAGCAACATCGCATTAAGTCCCACGGATTTACCTGAACCTGTGGTACCTGCCACTAATAAATGTGGCATTTTAGCTAAATCAACAGCCACCGGAAGGCCAGCGATATCGACACCTAAGCCCATAGTCAACGTAGAGCTTGCTGCTTGATACGCATCAGACTCTAAAATTTCCCGCAAGCGCACCATTTCACGGTGATCATTCGGCAATTCAATACCGACTACCGATTTTCCAGGAATAACTTCGACCACACGCACACTGGTTGTTGACATAGAACGCGCTAAATCTTTTGCTAATCCTACAATTTTACTGACCTTAACCCCTGGCGCTAAATCCATTTCATAACGCGTAATCACAGGACCAGGGTGCACCGCAACAACAGTCACTTCCACACCAAAGTCACGCAGGCGCTTTTCAAGATCGCGCGAACGCGCGGTTAAAAACTCAGCACTGTAGCCTTTATGTGTCGATGGCTTTTTCTTTTCGAGTAAATTTAAGGAAGGTAAGCCTGTTTGACCACTCACCGGAATAGAGGAACCATTATCGCGCTTGCTGGACATTGCCGGTTTTTCTACAACGGGAACCTTGGCTGCTTTGAGGTTTTCTTTCAGCAAGGCTTTAGTTGAAGGGGGGGAGGCTAACGCGGTCTCTGAATCAAACGGTTCATCCACGATAATCGTGGAACGCTTCGCTGGTGTTTGACGAGCTAACTCGGCTTGACGCTCCGCTTTCGCTTCTTGGCGTAAAGAGGCTTTAAGCGCACGTCTTGCACTGCGCTTTTGCCACCAGGAAGCGCCCATCGTACCCACCTTAGGCAAATGCGCGGCCCCTTGCTTAACGACCCGACTCCAAGCAAGACCGCTTAACAAAGTAATACCCGCGAGCAAAACGGCGCCCAAAACAAGCAGCGCACCAGCACTGCCTAACCAGCTATGGAGTGCTTGTGCTAAAAGCCCGCCAATAATGCCGCCATGATGGCCTAATACAGCTGCATCACGATGTTTTAATAGTAGTGCTGCAAGACCCGCCAGTGACAAGACAACACTGACAAAACCGATGCCTCGAATTAACAGCCAACTTGGATGCTTTGCCAATAGTTTATGATCGGTGAGCCATGCACAAGCAGTAAAATACGCAAGCAATAACGGCAAACTAAACGCTGTCCAGCCCAATAGGGTCAATAAAAAATCAGCTGTCCATGCCCCCAACTGCCCTGCTACATTTGCGACGGTTTTGCCATCACCCGTTGCCGACCATCCCGGATCGGATGCATGATAGCTGCATAATGCAATCAACAAATAAATAGAGACCACAGCTAATAAAATAAGCCAACCTTCATGCAACCGTTGCTTGACTTGTAAAGCAAACGGATTTTCTTCTTGTTTCGATGAGCTCACGTGACGCACAAATACAATCCTAAAATATGGTAGAAACACTCGCAAAAGTATATCATAGCCCCCATGATAGAGATACTCAAAGCATTTTAAGTTGCGGCAAGTCACACTGATGAACAACGCAACCACAGTTTGAAAAGCAAAGCGTCCATACGTATTCGGAGACATTTATGACAACCACTCATCGCACCCTGATTATCCTTGGCTCAGGGCCAGCCGGCTATACAGCTGCTGTTTATGCCGCACGTGCCAATTTAAAACCTTTGCTACTCACGGGCATTCAACAAGGTGGCCAGCTAATGACCACAACCGACGTCGATAACTGGCCGGGGGACGTTCACGGTTTGCAAGGCCCTGAGCTCATGCAACGTATGCAAGCGCATGCTGAGCGCTTTGAAACAGAAATGATTGTTGATCACATTCATTCCGTTGATTTGAGTAAAAAACCCTTCACCCTGCAAGGCAGCAATACCTACACCTGTGATGCACTTATTATCGCAACGGGCGCGAGTGCAAAATACTTAGGTCTGCCTTCTGAAAAAGCATTCATGGGTAAGGGTGTATCCGCATGCGCTACCTGCGATGGCTTCTTTTATCGTAATCAAGAAGTCGTTGTTGTGGGCGGCGGAAATACCGCTGTTGAAGAAGCGCTCTATTTATCGAATATCGCCAGCAAAGTGCACTTAGTGCACCGTCGTGACACCTTTCGCGCAGAAAAAATCTTAGTTGATAAACTCAGAGAAAAAGCGGCAACGGGTAATATCATCTTACATTACCATCATGTGCTTGAAGAAGTATTGGGTGATGCCAGTGGTGTAACGGGCGTACGCCTTCGTCAAACCCAAACCGATGCCATCACAGAGCTTAAACTACCAGGCGTTTTCATCGCTATCGGTCACCATCCCAACACGGATTTGTTTCAGGGACAGCTGACGATGCAAGATGGTTATATCACTATCACAAGTGGTCTACGTGGCAACGCGACAGCAACCTCCGTTCCCGGCGTTTTTGCAGCTGGCGATGTCGCGGATAATGTCTACCGCCAAGCCATTACTTCTGCCGGCTCAGGCTGCATGGCCGCTTTAGATGCGGAAAAATATTTGGATAGTATCGGATAAGCGACTGCGCTTATAAAACCCATGTTAATCTGACAGTCCTTAGGGGCTGTCATCACTCAAATACTGCGTTAAAAACGACTTGGAAATGCCCATTGACACTGTGTAAATAAGTGCATGCCCTAATTTTTGTCGCGGAAAATAATGCGCCCTTTACTGAGATCGTAAGGGGTTAATTGCACATTGACAGTATCACCCGTTAAAATACGAATGTAATTTTTCCGCATTTTGCCAGAGATATGTGCAATAACAACATGTCCATTTTCTAAACGGACACGAAACGTCGTATTTGGCAATGTTTCAACAACAATACCGCTCATCTCAATGTGATCTTCTTTAGCCATAATTACCTTTTTTAGTGCTTTAACTTATGGGTATATACCCGCGTTACTTCAAAATGCATATATTGTCATCGCTACGCGATGGTATTATATCACCCCTCATCCGGCCTTCGGCCACCTTCTCCCACAAGGGGAGAAGGGCATTTTTTGTACCTCATGGGTATTTTTGTATCTCAATACGTAAAACCCAAAAACCAGCGTGTTAATAGAAGCTTTAGTATCACATTTCTTCAACATCGATGCTTGGTCATCGCTACGCGATGGTATTATATCACCCCTCATCCGGCCTTCGGCCACCTTCTCCCGCAAGGGGAGAAGGGCATTTTTTGTACCTCAAGGGTATTTTTATATCTTAATGCGTAAAACCAAAAAAACCTGCACGCTCAATTTGAAAGGCAAAGAGTATATGCTTTTTAGCCGGTTACAGCAACATACAACGGTCCACCACGAAATGGCGGGTAGCCTGCGCCAAAGATCATACCAGCATCCACGAGATCCGCATCACTGACCACACCATCGGCAAGCGCAGCACTAGCTTCTGCTTTCAATGGCACCATAAGCGCTTCGACAAGCCTTGCATCTGGTGATGCTGGAATTGCTATTTTTTCACGGCGCTGCCCTTTGATATAGGTATAAAACCCTTTGCCGGTTTTACGACCCAATTCCCCTGCTTTCACTTTTTCTGCCAAAACGGTAGGCATAGGTAACGATAATTTTTCTACCAACGTTTTGGCCGCTGCCAGGCAAATATCCAATCCAACCGTATCTGCAAGTTCAATAGGCCCCATCGCCATACCAAAGGCCAAAGCAGCACCATCAATTTGCGCATAACTATAACCTTGCGCATGCAGCCCTACTGCAGCCAACATATAAGCCGATAAAATACGATTCACTAAAAAACCAGGCTCATTAGCAACAGGCAAAGGTAATTTATCGATGCTTTTCACAAACGCAAATGCCCTTGCCGCAAGCTCAGGAGCTGTGCTGGATGTTTCTACCACTTCAACAAGTGGCATTCTTTCAACTGGATTAAAAAAATGTAGCCCAATTAAACGTGCTGGATTGGCCCATCCCTCACTGAGCTCAGTCAAACTGATACTTGAGGTATTGGTTGCGAGAATGGCATCAGGCTTCGCCGTTTGCACCAATGCTTGCCATAAGGCTTGCTTAGCTGATTTATCTTCAACAATAGCCTCAATAATTAAATCAGCATGTGCGCGTCCATAACCTTTCGGATCCATGATGAGATTATCGCGTGCCGCCTGTACCCGATGTTTTTGTTTACATTTACGTTGAAATAAGACAACCGCACGCGCCATACTACGACCCAGCTGAGCACTGTCAGCATCCTCCAGGGTAACTTTCATATGATGCAGCGCACACCAAGCGGCAATATCCCCGCCCATCGTACCTGCCCCAACCACGTGTACATGTTTTACCCCGGATTCCGTTTTACCCAATTCTCTCAACCGTTCGCGTAATAAAAATACGCGCGCCAGCGATTTTGCTGTAGGCGTCACCAATAATTTGGCAACCGAATTTGCCTCCGCAATAGTCGCCACCTCACCATACCCGCCATAACGCTGCCAAAGGTTCAATAATGCGAAAGGTGCTGGATAGTCTTTGTCTTTAATCTTGGCAGCCACTCGTCGCCTAAGCAAGCCTGCGACAATAGGCCTTAGTGGTGCAAAACCCAGCCATCTTTGCCAAATGGAGGGTTTATGTGCCGGTGGTAATGCCGTCAATAAGTACGCAATAGCTCTATCTACATCACATTTAGGTATCGCATAATCAACCAAGCCCATCGCTTTCGCAGCACCGCCATGCAGTGTACGTCCTGATAGCATAAGCATTAACGCCGCTAAACCGCCAATCAGCTTAGGTAATCGCGTCGTACCACCCCAGCCTGGATGAATGCCTACTCGCGTTTCTAAAAAGCCAAGTCGTGTACGGGGATCATCATCGGTGATGCGATAATCGCACGCTAACGCAAACTCAAGGCCCCCACCTAAAGCAAAATCATGCATAACGGCTATCGTTGGTACTGGGATAGCCGCTAGTTGTTCAAAAATTTGTTGACCTTCTCGCACATCTGCAACTGCATCGTTGACCGTTGAAATCTGACTAAACGCTGTAATATCGGCTCCTGCGATAAAACCTTTGGCTTTTGCAGAGCGAAAGACAACCGCTTTCAGTTTAGGCTGCGCGGTAACATGTTTTAACACTAAGCTTAGTTCACGCATGGTTGCTTGATTGAATACATTGACTTGACTATCTGCCATATCAAAATAAACTGTCGTATAATTCTCACCAGGCTCAACACGCCAATGTTGATAAGATGTAGACATATTTACTATTTCCCTGTCTTGCTAAACTTCGACCATCACAGCACCACCCTGGCCACCACCAACACAAAGCGACGCAATACCACGTTTTGCATTGCGCTGCTTTAATACATGAATTAAATGCAGAATAATTCTAGCACCGCTGGCGCCTACAGGGTGTCCGAGCGCAATCGCACCACCATCCACATTGAGATGATGCTTATCAATCAATCCTACCGGCTCGCTTAAACCTAGCGCCGATTGACAATAGTCGGCATCATTTAATGCAGCAACACATGCAAGCACTTGCGCGGCAAATGCTTCATTGATTTCAAAATATGGAATATCTGACAGTTGATGTTGCGTTTGTTTTAACAATCGAGCAATTGCCACGGCCGGACCCAATCCCATACTTGCGGGATCGACACCAACCCATACTGGTGCTGATAATCGCGCAACAACTGGTAAGGCATAACGCTTAACTGCAGCTTCACTTGCAAGAATAAGAAAGGCTGCACCATCGGTGATTTGTGAACTATTACCCGCCGTAATTAAACCAAAGGGTTTATTAAATACGGGTTTTAGCGATGTTAGCAAATCCAGGCTTGTGTTGACGCGCACTCCCGTATCATCCGCATAGACAGTACCATCAGGCGCTGTGATTGGGCTTATCTCTGATAATCTACCATCATGTTGCGCGATGGCCAGACGTTGATGACTTTGCACTGCAAAATTATCCATCGCCTGTCTTGTGATGTGAAACCTTGCGGCAATTTGCTCCGCTGTCTGCCCCATCGATAAATTCACAACCGGATCGGTAAGGCCTTTTAATAGCGCAATCTCAGGACGAAGCATTTGCGGACGCAAGGTGCTCAGTAAGTGAAGTTTTTGTCCCCAAGCTTTGGCTTTAGACCACGCACCATACCATGCTGTTAAAGCTTCGCTATAGCATAATGGGCTATAGCTCATGGCTTCTGTGCCCCCGGCAATCACAAGATCTGCCTGCCCTGATGCCAGTGCATGCCAAGCATTCGTGACAGCTTGCATACCCGAACCGCAATTACGATTCACCGTATATGCGGGCATCGCCTCAGGCAAACCAGCGCGCAGGGCAATCACCCGACTAACGTTGGTCTCTTCTGCTAAGCCTATCACTTGACCGGTGATTAGTTCGTCAATAGCACTTTGGGGAAAGCTTTGTCGCTGTAGCAAGGGTTGCAATGCAGCAACCCCTAAATCTGCAGGAGAAAAAGGCCCTCGTCGTCCTTCCACTTTTAAAAAAGGCGTACGATTACCATCAATAACGTAAATTACGCCACCTGTTTGTTGCTCTGCTTGCTCTGCCATGAGGGATCTTTTCCTTGAATTTGTTCGGGCGTAAACTCATCGACTGCAATAGCAAAACTCACATCTGCCAATGCCTGACGATACTGCTCAGCTTCCGGTGCTGATAATACCTTTGCCTGACACGCAGCATCTAACAACGCAGCTGTTGTCAAATAGTGCTTAGCGATTTTGCCTTCTTTTCTTGCTGCTTGCAAAGTCTTTTCGGTTGCTTTGATAAGCGGCAAGCTATCAAATGCAGTTTGTAAACGCGTTAATTTATCTTTAGGATCCTGACTGACATAACAAAAATGTGTCATACGTTTACGTAATGTACTCGAGTCCGTCATGGCTTTGACTAACTGATGACCTAATTTATCTTTAGGACGATGTTTATAGCTACGATCGAAAGGAAACACCATGAAACTTAAGAAACCACCTAAAATACGCTGTGGGAAATTAGCAAAAAACTCATCAAATGCAATTTGCATTTGATACAAGCATTGTTGCAAAATCCACTCGACCGATGGCAAATCTTCTGGCAACGCATTTTCATCATGGAAATATTTAAGTGTTGCCGATGCTATATACAATTGGCTTAAAATATCACCAAGTCTTGCTGACAATCTTTCTTTGCGCTTAAGCTCACCACCTAAGCTCATCATCGTCGCATCACTTATCAACGCAAATGCAGCACTCATGCGAGTCAGCTGCTTATAATACTTAACTAATGGCCCTTTTTGACCCGTACGCACAAATGCCGCGCCAGTCAATCCATGCCAAAAGGTTCTAGCAAGATTGCTCAAGGTATAACCTAGATGTGCGCAAATCAGCTTATCAAACTGGGCTAATGCAAATACCGGGTCGGTTTCTGCAGCTGCCGCAACTTCTTGACGCACAAATGGGTGACAACGCATTGCACCTTGACCAAAAATAATTAGATTACGCGTTAAAATATTAGCGCCCTCAACCGTGATACTCACAGGCATGCCAAGATACGCGCTTGAAAGATAATTCGACGGACCACCTTGAACGGCTTTACCCGCATGCACATCAAAAGCATCGTTGACCACTTGTCTTGAAATCTCAGTCATATGATATTTAGCAATGGCTGAGGCAACTGCTGGTTTGAGCTGCTGGCAGACCGGACCTACCGTAAAACATCGCATCGCCTCTAGCAAATAGGTATGCCCAGCGATACGCGCCAAAGCTTCTTCAACGCCTTCAAAATCAGCAATGGCTTGTTTAAACTGTCTGCGGATTTTGCTATAGAGTCCCGTGCTGAAATAGCTCAGTTTTGCATTACCCGTTGCCAGTGCGGGCAAGGAAATACCACGCCCGATAGATAAGCACTCCATCAGCATACGCCAGCCTTGGCCTATCATGGCTGTACCACCAATCACCGCATCCAGCGGTAAAAAGACATTTTCACCACGCAATGGCCCATTCATGAAAGGGGACTGCAGGGGTAAATGACGAAGGCCTTGGATTAAACCCTCGGTATGTGCAGGCATTAAGCAAAGCGTAATACCTAAATCTTCTTTTTGGCCCAATAATTGCTCGGGATCGTATAATTTAACCGCTAATCCAATCACTGTCGCAATAGGCGCGAGGGTAATATAGCGTTTATCAAAAGTTAAACGCATACCTAAGACTTCTTTGCCATCGACCATTTCTTTACAAACGATACCAAAATCGCTAATAGCACCTGCATCGCTGCCTGCATTCGGTGCTGTCAAACCAAAGCAAGGAATATCTTCACCAGAGGCTAATCTAGGTAAATAATGATTTTTTTGTGCATCCGTACCATAGTGAAAAATAAGCTCTCCAGGCCCCAATGAATTAGGCACCATCGTAGAAACGGCCGCTGTAATACTACGTGAGGCAATTTTACAAATAATGGTTGAATGGGCATACGCAGAAAAACCAAGACCACCATATTGTTTAGCGATACAAAGTCCCCAGAACCGTTCTTTTTTCAGATAATCCCAAACGGCTTTTGGCAAATCATGCCCCACATTACTAATTTCCCAATCGTCAACCATCGCACATAAATGCTCAACCTGATTGTCAATAAACGCTTGCTCTTCATCAGTTAACGTGGTTTTAGGCATATCTAACATCTGCTGCCAGTTTGGATTACCTTTAAATAATTCACCTTCCCACCAAACATCACCAGCATCTAGTGCTTCTTGTTCCGTTTTACTGATAGTCGGCAGTGTTTGTTTTACCCATGCAAATAAAGGGGCCATGAAAAAACGTAATCGCAAACTTTTTACGTTGAACAACGCTGCCGCTGCAAGAAGGATGATCCACAAGGGTGCTAGCAATAACCAAGTCATCCAGCCCTTGACAGAAATAAAGAGTAGCGTCAGTACCAATACACCGGTCCATACATAACTATGAACACGATAGCTTGCCAACACGCCACCGACAAGCAAAATCAATAATAAGCTACCAATGGTTAACATGCGATCACCTTACCTTTTAAAAAAACGATTATTCTTCTTCCAAAAACAAATCTGTAAACAAAGCCACAGTCGGATCGACAGCATAACCATCAAAATCCGCCACACCCACGCTACGCAGCAAGGTTTCATCAATAAAAAAATGTCCGGTCCATCGATGACTATCTGATGTTAATATCACTTCAGCCGCATCTGCCATAATGCTTGGCCACCGACTGGCTCGCCAAATAGCTTCAGGAAAATGCACTTTAATGGCCATGGTTGCAATCGATGTGCGCGGCCATAAAGAATTGACTGCAATACCTGCTGTTTTGAACTCTTCTGCCATACCAAGCGTACACATACTCATACCATATTTTGCCATCGTATACGCTACGTGCGGTGCAAACCACTTGGCTTTCATATCCAGTGGCGGCGACAAATTTAAAATATGGGGGTTATCCGCTCTTGCAAGATGAGGAATACACGCTTGTGAAAACGCATACGTGCCTCTGGCATTGACACCCATCATCAAATCAAAACGACGCATGGGTGTATTTAGGGTATCGGTCAATGAAATCGCACTGGCATTATTGACCAATACATCAATACGACCAAACTCTGCGACTACTTGGGCCACAACCTCAGCAATTTGCTGTTCATCACGTACGTCTAATGCCTTAGCAACACCGATGCCACCAGCTAAATTGACTTCTTCCGCCACACTGTGAATGGTACCAGGCAGTTTATCGTTAGGCGTTTCAGTTTTGCCAGTCACGACAATAACAGCACCCTGTGCCGCTAATTTAAGCGCAATCTCACGCCCAATACCGCGCGAAGCACCTGAAATGATAACCACGTGATTCGCTAAACTATGCACCATCACTCCTGCTCCTCATGCTTTTTTAAGGCGCTGCCAACCAACGCCAACTTTGTATACCTGGCTGAAGTTTCATCACTTGCGTCAAACACACGCTTGTTTTATCTAACGTAGCTATCACAACTTCACATACACCTTTGGGTTGATTCAACTCAGTGCGCATGTATAAAAAGCGTGCGACATAATACGGGCCTTGCGGCTCAGTCAAAACCATAGCACAGGGTTTCACATTTAACAATTGTTCTTGAGATTTAATTGAGGTCATATCTTGGCGCGCCGCCATATTGGCTGCCCATTGTTCACAATGCCTTATTCCCTCACTTGCCGCCCAATACGCTTGATGGCTGCGCATCATGAGTATAAGCTCGGCTGTTGCTGCGCTTAGCAACAAGGTAAACACGCTGATAGTCATAAGTACCGTCACAAGTATCATGCCTTGATTTTTATGCTTCATGGCGCCACTTGTATACTTCTTCATAAAGACATGTGACCTATCATCCCGGTTTCATTTGTCCCAGATTGGTTTCAATACGCCATGGCAAATAAAAAAACCTATCGCCGGCCAGAACGCTTTGCCCTTGCCAATGATAACGCATCGGTGATGGCAACAATGGCGATTCACTCTGAAGCAACAAATCGATACGAATGCCGTCAATAGCATCGTTTCCTGCGAGGTTTTTTGTAAAACCTTGTTGTTTTGGTATATGTAAAAACAATGCCCATGCTTTAATATGGCCGAGCATTAAATTACGCTTTCCATCACACGCTTGTTCCCATAAACCCAAATCTGCCTGACTTGTCTTCGCAACATTATCATCCACGCCATGAAACTCGCCTACCATTGCCGGCAAGGTGAGCGCGGGTAATGGGGTTTGTAACACTATCTTAGTCTCTGATCCTCGTTGGCTGACTTTAATCACTTTATCTACAAAGCCTTGCACCAAATCGCCGATGCCAACTACCATACCTGCTGTCAATGCCGTGGTATTAGCAAGGACAAGCGTCTCATCGTTATCGATAGTCCGAACCGCTACCGCTTGCTTATCTAGCCAGCTGATTTGAATATGCTCACCATCATTTGCTGTGAGCACACGTACAGCAGCAATGTTATGACCTAAAAGTGCAGGACAAACCGTATTAACGACCGGATAATTGGCATCGATATGGCGATAACCAAAAAAACCGGCTTCGGCCAAGCGACTGCTAAACATCTGCTGCAAGAGATTACCTTGTGCTGCAAGATCCCATAGCATTTGGCGATACGTTTGTGAACTTGTGATGACACCATGCACCTGCCATAGCGAACATAATAGAATGCTGCTCACAGCCAAGGCCATTAGCAGTTCAATGAAGCTATATCCCCCATCGCTCCCCATACACAAATTCGAATATGTCAAAATACTGTTAGCTCGCTGTTGCATCAATCCACCGCTTGGTACTGTAATTCGCTGGCTTGTTGCGAAGGAAGCTGCCAACGAAGCGTCCAGGATGATGTCGACATAACAAGCTGCCCCTTCGGTAACACTTGCGCTAGCGCACTTTGCCACATTTGAATAGCTGCCTCATCATGCAAAGCATTTAAGGATAAACCATTATCAAGCTGACTTTGCGCGACGGCTTGTAAAAGCGAAGCCCTTGCGCCAACTAAGCTTGCCTGGTCTAAAGCAAATAAAGCCAAAAGCGCGATAGATAGTAATAGCCAACTCACGAGCACTTCTATCAGGGTAAATCCATCGACATTGCACATGCTTTGATAACACCTTAAAACGTTGGTACACCTTCGTATGTTAAAACCAATCCCTCGTCATGCGAAGCTTTTCCGGGTACTTAAGTAATCAGTGCATGTAGGCAAGGCACAGAATTTCAGCTATATTGGGCATCATTAAAACTGTCATTATGGAGTTCCGCGCATGTCCAAACCTTTATCCCTTGAGACCCGTGTTATCCACGCCGGACAAAAACCTTGTCCGCATACCGGCGCTATCATGACGCCCATTTATGCAACCTCCACCTATGTGCAACAAAGTCCTGGCGTGCATCAAGGCTATGAATATTCGCGAACAGGTAACCCCACAAGACAAGCGCTCGAAGATTGCGTCGCTGATTTAGAGCAAGGCCATCGCGGTTTTGCTTTTGCATCAGGTATGGCAGCGATTGCAACCCTGCTAGAGTTATTACCCAGTGGCAGCCATATTGTTGCAATGGATGATTTATATGGCGGCACCTTTCGTTTGTTCGATAAAGTCCGACGTCATACTGCAGGGCATCGCTTTAGCTTTGTTGATTTAACCGACACCTATAAGCTACGGGAAGCTATCACTCCCGAAACACGCATGATTTGGGTAGAAACCCCGACGAATCCCATGTTAAAGCTTGTCGATATTGCCGCCATCACTGCTATTGCGAAAGAGAACAATATACCAGTGGTTGTTGATAATACCTTTGCAACACCCATGCTCACACAACCTTTAACCTTAGGTGCAGATATCGTTGTACATTCTGGCACGAAATACTTAGGTGGACATTCCGACGTTGTGAGTGGCCTCGTTGTTGCCAAAGACGCAGAGATGGCCGATCGCATTGCTTTTCTACAAAACAGCACCGGTGCTGTGTTAGGCCCTTTCGATAGCTTTTTAGTATTACGTGGCCTTAAAACCTTGGCCTTACGGATGGAAAGACACAATGCCAATGCGCTTGCACTCGCACATTGGTTGCAAGCGCATCCTGCAATTGAGAAAGTGATTTATCCGGGACTGCCAGAACACCCTCAACACGCACTCATGCATAAGCAAATGCAAGGTTTGGGCGGCGGCATGATAAGCGCTATCTTAGCGGGCGGTCTTGGTGCGGCAACACGTTGCTTAGAGCGCTGCCATATTTTTGCGTTAGCTGAGAGCTTAGGCGGCGTTGAAAGCCTTATTGAGCATCCAGCTATCATGACGCATGCCTCCATTCCTCCAGAGAAACGCCAAGCCTTAGGTATTGATGATGGTTTAATTCGCCTCTCCGTGGGGATCGAAGCCATCGAAGACTTGCAAGCAGACTTGGCCGCCGCATTGACCTTGTAAAGAGTATGCCGTCCTCACTCAAAGATGCCGGAGAATCACAGCTATGCGCTTGTTGTTCTTGCGCTAGCCTGTCTGCGGAAAAAAAGATGTCATAGACTAGGACGGCAAAAAGGCATCTTTTGAACCACCGTGAATAAAACGAAGAAACCTGTGCCTATACATTTAACTGAAACACTTGTTTTAAGTAAGCAAGATAAGAGACATCTGGACACATGGTTTTATCAGGCGAATCTGATAATTTTGCGACCGGTTGTCCATTGCAATAGACCATTTTGATAACGTTTTGCATGGCGGGATAACCCAGATCATTACTCAGATAGGTACCAATACCAAAAGCAACCTTAGCGCGTGTGTGAAATCTTTCAAAAAGTGAAAACGCTAAGTCAAAATCAAGACTGTCACTAAACAATAATAGCTTGGTTCTCGGGTCGATACGGTGACGTTCGTAATGCGCGATTATCTGCTCACCCCATTCAAAAGGATCGCCTGAATCTTGCCTAGCACCGTCAAATAGCTTACAAAAATATAAATCAAAATCACGTAAAAAAGCTGATAATCCAAGGGTATCCGATAGTGCAATACCTAAGGCACCACGGTATTCTGCGGCCCACTTTTCAAGTGCAAACTTCTGCGAGTTAATGAGCCGTGGACCCAAAGCCTGACAAGCTTGAATATACTCATGTGCCATCGTACCATGTGGCCTAATACCCAGTTTTTTTGCAAAATAAACATTACTCGTTCCGTGAAAATTATCAGGTAAGGTCTGTTGTAATGCTTCTATAATATGGCCTTGCCAATCATGAGAAAAACGTCTGCGGGTCCCAAACTCAGAAAAAGTAAACTCACTACCCTGCAATTTTTTCTTTAATTTGTGCATTTTATCAACAAGCCGTCGTTCCCCCTCCTGGTAGTTAGGTTCAGCTTGGGTATTTCGATAAAACACTTCGTTCACAATAGCCAAAACGGGCACTTCAAACAAAATGGTATGAAGCCAGGGGCCTTTAATGCTTAGGAAAAATTCATCACTTACCTGAATCTCTACAAAATCTTTATTCAGTTTAAAAATTCTTAAAAAATCGATAAAATCGGATTTAAAAAAATTAAAACCGCGCAAATATTCAAGTTCACTATGGCTGACTCGAAGACTTGCCAGGTGATCGATTTCACGTCGAATCTCATCTGCATAAGGACGTAGATCAATGTCTGGTGTACGACATTTAAATCGATACTCTACCATTGCATCGGGAAACTGATGCAATACAGCTTGCATCATCGTAAATTTATATAAATCGGTATCTAAAAGCGACGAAATAATCATAATGGTTTGTTACTCAAACTGTTCTGCGATATGCGTGGCCGAGGTAAACATGCGAGCACCTGCTGCTTCCATTCGCTCAATAGCAATCGCTTCAGTCTGCTCATTAAGTCCTCTACATGCTGCTAAATTAACCCAGACATGAAAGCCCGCTTGACATAATTGTAGTACGGAAACTTTAACACAATAGTCTGTTGCTAAACCACCGACAATGACCGTTCGTATATGTCGCGTACGTAAAAATTCGATAAGTCCCGTACTTAATTGTTCGGCAAAATCATGGTAGCAAATACCATAGGGGTGTAAATCTGGCTCGATACCTTTCCATACAAAAAAATCATACTCTGTGACTTTAGGCAGTCCTGGTAATAATTCAAAACCGCGGGTACCTGGCACTGCATGCCTTACCCAACGTACATCCACATTCTCCCCTTGAATCGGTGTAAACATGGGATAATCTGTGGTTGCAACCCAAATGGCTTCGGGTGGATGGGCATCTTTCGATCCCACACGCAGACTGGCAAACTTTGCCTGTGCATTTAATTCATCTACAATATGATGCCCCTCAGGCACAGGCAACTCATCCGGGCACAAGGGAGAAAAACAACATTGCGCATCTACATCAATACTGGCGACCGTCGCCTTGTTAATCAATTCAAGCATGCATGCCCCCCTTATCTTATATCTTATGCCGCTAAGTATACACGCTTGTATGTTTCCACAAAAAACATATATACTCAGAATCATTGAAAATACAATAAAATCACAGATATGTGCTTGTAGGGACCGGTCTGGTGCTGGCCTAATTGCGGGCGACTACAAGGCTCGCCCCTATAGTCAAACGTCGACGCATATCGAAAGAACTTAGGTATACAACCATGGATAATCACTTACTTGAAATACTTGTTTGCCCCTTATGTAAAGGCAAACTGGTTTATCATAAACAAGCCGCCGAGCTCATTTGTCGCTTTGATAAACTTGCCTACCCTATCCGCGAAGGGATTCCAGTGATGTTAGCCGATGAGGCAAGACGTATCACTGATGAGGAAACATAATGTCTGATTTTATTGTTGTCATCCCTGCACGACTTGCCTCATCAAGGTTAGCTCGCAAGGCGCTACTCGATATTGAAGGCAAGCCCATGATAGCTCGTACCTATGCGCGCGCATCTCAAAGTAAGGCGAGCGCTGTCTATGTTGCAACCGATCATGAAGACATTCGCCAAGCGATGCTCGCGGAGGGCGCAAAGGTATGTATGACAAATCCTGAACACGAAAGTGGCACGCGCCGAATCGCTGAAGTTGTTGAAACACTTGGGCTTACTGACGATACCATCATCGTCAATGTGCAAGGTGATGAGCCGCTGATTGATCCTAATAACATCAATCAAGTTGCACATTTACTCCTCCATTCCAAGCTACCCATGGCAACTTTATCTACACCCCTAACCCACGCTGATGCACTCTATAATCCCAATACTGTGAAAGTTGTGAGCGACATGCACGGTCGTGCCTTATACTTTAGTCGCGCAACGATTCCTTGGTGGCGCGATACCTTTGATGGCGTACCTCCTGCGCAGATACCAAACGACATGCCTTATCCTGTACAACAACATATTGGCATTTATGCTTATCGTGCCCAATTCTTACATACCTTTACCACACTTGGCCCAAGCCCCTTAGAAACGATGGAAGCTTTAGAGCAACTACGCGTTATGTGGCATGGTTTTGGCATTCAAGTAGCAACCGCCGTAGCCCCTTGTTTACCAGGCGTAGATACGGCTGAAGATTTAAACAGGGTGCGCGCATGGTTTGCGCATCCCAACGCTCGGAATATCCCGTCATGACAACCAAGATACCCGCGACATTTCAAGATTTAATTCTCACTTTGCAACATTACTGGGCCGAACAAGGCTGTATTATTTTACAACCTCTTGATATGGAAGTCGGTGCCGGCACATTTCATCCCGCAACCTTTTTGCGAGCCATTGGTCCAGAACCCTGGCATGCCGCCTATGTGCAACCATCAAGACGTCCAACGGATGGTCGTTATGGCGAAAATCCTAACCGCACTCAGCATTACTTTCAATTTCAAGTGGTATTAAAACCCTCGCCGCCGAATATACAAACGCTTTATCTTGACTCACTACGCGCGCTCGGTATTGACCCACTTGTTGATGATATTCGTTTTGTCGAAGATAATTGGGAGTCTCCAACCTTAGGTGCCTGGGGACTTGGTTGGGAAGTATGGCAAAATGGCATGGAAATAACCCAGTTTACCTATTTTCAACAAGTTGGCGGACTTGACTGTAAACCAGTCATGGGTGAAATAACCTATGGTCTTGAGCGGATTGCCATGTATTTACAAGGCGTTAATAGCATGTTTGATTTATTATGGGCAAACACGCTAGAAGGCCCTGTAACTTATGGTGATATTTACTTGCAAAATGAAAAAGAAATGTCTGCTTATAATTTTGAACATGCTGATATCGATGGCTTATTTGCTGCATTTAATCATTATGAGCAACAAAGTCAGGCGCTTATCACCAAAGGGCTTGCGCTACCTGCTTTTGAACTTGCCTTTAAAGCATCGCATACCTTTAATCTACTCGATGCTCGGCGTGCTATATCAGTCACTGAACGACAACGCTATATTTTACGCATACGTGCATTAACCAAAACCGTTGCACAAACCTATTATGAAACGCGAGAAAAGCTTGGTTTCCCTCTGTGTCAAAAGGCTGTCATATGAATCATCACGCAAATTTATTACTTGAAATCGGCTGTGCGGAACTGCCCGCACGGAGTCAATTCCCATTGATTCAACACATGTCTGAATTATTTGCAGCAAAATTGGCGACACTTAGCCTTGCTCATGATGATATTCATGCATGGGTAAGCCCACGACGTTTAGCGATTCGCATTGATAATGTCCAAACCATGCAAGTCGATAAAACACTCACGCGTAAAGGTCCCGCACTTGCAGCAGCTTACGATAAAGAAGGCAACCCCTCCCCCGCACTATCTGGCTTTATGAAAGCCAATCATTTGCAATTAGCAGATCTGCAGACTGAACAAGGTTATGTTGTGGCACAAATACATGAGCCAGGTAAACCTTTAACGGAGCTACTTCCATCGCTCGTCACTGATGTTGTCAAAGCACTGGCCATACCCAAACCAATGCGCTGGGGCGATCATGATTTTACCTTCCTTCGTCCCATATCATGGCTGGTTTTATTATTAGATGAAACCGTTGTTAATTTATCGCTTTTTGGTATCGCTTCCGATAGGATAAGCTACGGTCATCGTTTTCATCATCCCGAAGCCATCCACATCGAATCTCCCTTAAGCTATGAAAAACAATTAGAGCAAGCTTGTGTTGCTGTCAATCAGCATAAACGCAGGCAATGTATTCTTCATGGCATTGAAGCACACGCTAAATCATTAGATGCAACTGCGATAGTACCAGAGCCCTTGTTAGACGAAGTCGTAGGTTTAGTCGAATGGCCTAAAGCTTTGTTATGCCCCTTTAATGAAAACTTTTTAACTGTGCCCAAAGAAGCATTAATTCTCGCTATGCAACAACACCAGAAAAGTTTTGCACTAACGAAAGAAGATAAATTACTGCCCTACTTTGTTACCATTGCGAATATTGAAAGCCATGATGAAACCCGGGTCATTGCGGGTAACGCCAAAGTTATGCATGCTCGCTTAGCTGATGCTGCTTTTTTCTATGAACACGATAAAAAGACACGTCTTGAGGATTTTGCTAAAGCACTGGCACATGTCACTTTTCAAGATAAACTGGGCAGTTTACAAGATAAAACCGAACGCGTAAAAAAACTTGCGCTTGATATTGCTAAAGCACTAAAAAACCAAGAAGCTCAATTATCACTCGACAAATTAGAACACACGGCTTCAATCTACAAAGCTGATCTGATGAGTCGTATGGTGGGTGAATTCCCTGAGCTACAAGGTATCATGGGCTATTATTATGCTCTCGCTGAAGGTCTTGATACCGACATCGCACAAGCACTACGTGATTATTACCATCCTCGTTTTGCCGAAGATAGCCTACCTGTGACGACTATGGGACAGGTTTTAGCTTTGGCAGAGCGGATTGATACATTAGTAAGTATTTTTACCATTGGGCACCGTCCTACCGGTGATAAAGATCCCTATGGTTTACGCAGAGCTGCTTTAGGGATTGTACGAATTCTCATAGAAAAACAGCTTAATATCGATCTCTTTGCACTTATACAGCAAAGCATTCACCTATTGAATCAGCAAAAAAACTTAGACATTAATCAATCGATTGCTACAGACATACTCACCTTTATTTACGAACGTTTTAAAGCGTATGGTCTTAGCCAAATGCTTTTATCTGATAGTTGTAAGGCTGTTGAATCCTCTGAAAATGCTGGTTTTATCTATGATAAGCACCTTCGTTGGCAAGCACTCGAAGCATTTAGAGAAAAATCTGAATGTGCTCGCCTGGCCGAAGCCAATAAGCGCGTGAATAATATCCTAAATAAAGCAACGGCAACACATTCTAATGGTAAACACACGGTCCAAACTTCATTATTTCAACAAGACGAAGAAAAACAACTTGACACGTTATTGATACAAATACATGAAACAGTGACAAAGTATACTGATGAAGCTGATTATATTAAGGCGTTGATGAGTCTTATGCCACTATGCGACCCTATCGATCACTTTTTTGATAAGGTCATGGTGAATGTTGAAGATGAAAATACCCGAAACAATCGCTTGGCACTATTGCAGGCCCTGAGACGAACGCTACAGCATGTTGCTGATTTAAGTCAGTTACAATTGTAAATTATAAATCATCGACATCTAAATCTTCGTCAAACAATTCACGATATTGTCGACGCATACGGCGTTTTTCAAGAAAATCATCAATCGAACGTCGGCTTTGCTGCTTCGACGACTTTTCTAATGCCCCAATATCGTCAATTTCAGCATCTGCGCCTTCAGTATTGTCATAGAGATCTTCTTGAGCTTCATCAAGGTGATGATGCCCTTGGCGATGGTTTATATGATATGCGGATGTGCCCACGACACTTACTCCTATGGATTAAGTCTACCCATTGGTGCTGCCGCGCAGCTTTAAAGCCTTTGGGTATGCCTCTCACGACAAAGCCGAACTTTGACAAGAGGTAAGATATAAGTATGGTACATATGAGCTTAAGGTATGCTTAACGACTTGAAAAATGAGACGGCTATCGTAACAAGCAAGATACATACCCACATTGAGGCCCTTATGTAATGTCCATCTATGACAAGCTGGCACAAGACGGGTCCCTACAAGCACATATTTGCGATTTTCTCGCATTTTCAATGCACGCTAATCGGCTGGAAATCCTCTGGGCACGGCTGTTTTTATAAACGCAATATGTTAGACTTACGGCATGCAAATCCAAGGAGTCACCATGTCCAACTCATTTCGCCAGACACTTACCGTTAAACAAAAAAACTATACCCTATTTAGTATTGCGAAAGCTGAATCCGAAGGTCTCGGTCATTTCCAACGTTTACCCTGCTCGCTCAAAGTGCTACTCGAAAACTTATTACGTCATTTTGATAACCAATCAGTGAAAGCCGATGATATTAAGGCGATGCATGCTTGGTTACAAACCAAAACCTCAAATCACGAAATCGCTTATCGTCCCGCACGTGTGCTGATGCAAGACTTTACAGGTGTACCAGCTATTGTGGATCTCGCCGCTATGCGTGATGCCATGGTTCATTTAAAAGGCAATCCCGACAAAATTAATCCCCTTATTCCTGTCGATTTAGTCATTGATCACTCTGTACAAGTCGATAAATTCGGCACACATCAAGCCTTTGCTCAAAACGTAGACCTAGAAATGGAACGCAATTTGCAGCGTTATGAGTTTCTGCGTTGGGGCCAGAAAGCCTTTAAAAATTTTCGCGTGGTACCACCTGGGACCGGTATCTGTCATCAAGTCAATTTAGAATATTTGGCCCAAGTCGTATGGACGCAAACAGAAAACGGTGAAACCTTGGCCTATCCTGATACTTGCGTAGGTACTGACAGTCACACCACGATGGTTAACGGTCTTGGTGTTCTTGGCTGGGGCGTTGGTGGTATCGAAGCTGAAGCCGCCATGCTTGGACAACCTGTTTCTATGAATATCCCTGAAGTCATTGGTGTTAAACTCACCGGCAAGTTACGAGAAGGTATCGTTGCAACAGACTTAGTGCTCACTATCACCGAAATGCTACGAAAACGCGGTGTCGTCGGTAAATTTGTTGAATTTTTTGGTGCCGGCCTTGATGAATTATCCTTAGCCGATAGAGCTACTATCGCTAACATGGCGCCTGAATATGGTGCAACTTGCGGCTTTTTCCCAGTCGATGCAGAAACCATCCGTTATTTACAGTTAACGGGTCGCAGTGATGAAACCGTCGCGCTCGTTGAAGCCTACTGTAAAGCACAAGGCATGTGGCGTGATACCGATACAGAAGATCCCATTTTCACTGATATTTTAACGCTTGATCTTAACAGTGTTGAACCCAGCCTTGCAGGACCTAAACGTCCACAAGACCGCGTTGCTTTAGGTCAAATTGGCGCGGCTTTCACGAAAGCGTTAGTGGATGCGGGTAAAGAACACGAACAACACAAATCGGTGCCTGCAGCAGGTACAGACTATATGCTACATCATGGTGATGTTGTTATTGCCGCCATCACCAGTTGTACCAATACATCGAATCCTAGCGTATTGATGGCAGCAGGTTTACTTGCTAAAAAAGCCGTTGAACGCGGCTTGACCCGTAAGCCTTGGGTGAAAAGCTCACTTGCACCTGGCTCTAAAGTAGTCACCGATTACTTAGAAAAGGCAGGATTACAAACCTATCTCGATAAGCTTGGCTTTGATTTAGTGGGTTATGGTTGTACCACGTGTATTGGTAATTCAGGCCCACTTGCAGAACCTATTGATACTGCCATCAGTCAGGAAGACTTGATTGTCAGCGCCGTGTTATCAGGTAACCGCAATTTTGAAGGCCGGGTTCACCCCTCCGTCAAAGCCAATTGGCTAGCATCACCGCCACTCGTCGTTGCATTTGCCCTCGTGGGTAATACGCGTACGGATTTAACACAAGAGCCCATAGGCCAAGATGCGAAAGGTCATGATGTCTATTTACGCGATATTTGGCCAAGCAACCAAGAAGTCGCTGCTGAAATTACCAAGGTATTAAACCGCGAGATGTTCCATAAACAGTATGCCGATGTATTTGCGGGCGATGACACCTGGAAAACTATCAAGGTCGGGGAAGGCAAAACCTACGCTTGGGATAATCACTCGACGTATATTCAAAACCCGCCCTATTTTACGGATATGGCCACCAGCATCAGTGCCAAAAATGCTGATGTTAATCATGCACACATTTTGGCCATTTTTGGTGATAGTATTACCACGGATCACATTTCACCAGCAGGTTCAATTAAGCCCAGCAGCCCAGCAGGACAATATCTAAGCAGCCACGGCGTAGCGCCAGCCGATTTTAACTCCTATGGCTCAAGACGCGGTAATCATGAAGTGATGATGCGAGGTACTTTTGCCAATATCCGCATTCGCAATGAAATGGTACCTGGCGTTGAAGGCGGTTTTACCAAGTTTATACCAACCGGTGAAACCATGTCTATCTACGATGCCGCCATGCAATACCAAGCAGCCCATACTCCACTTGTGGTGATCGCTGGTAAAGAATACGGTACCGGCTCATCACGCGATTGGGCCGCAAAAGGCACTGTCTTACTGGGCGTGAAAGCAGTGATTGCAGAAAGCTTTGAGCGCATTCATCGTTCTAACTTAGTGGGTATGGGTGTGTTGCCGCTTGAGTTCACTGCGGGCATGACACGACATGATTTAGCGCTCGATGGTTCAGAAATCATTGATATTACGGGTCTTGAGCACGGTATTAAACCTGGCATGCCTGTGACTTTAACGGTACAACGCAAAAACGGCGAATCACAGAAGCTAACACTCAAATGCCGCATCGACACCGACGAAGAAGTGGAATACTTTGTCAACGGCGGAATCTTGCAGTATGTGCTGAGAAACTTGTTGGCTAGTCATTAAAAGACGGTAGATATATACATTTCAATACCCTTCTCCCCTTGCGGGAGAAGGTGGCCAAAGGCCGGATGAGGGGTAATCATACCATCGCTCAGCGATGACACCTTATGATGCCCTTCTCCCCTTGCGGGAGAAGGTGGCCAAAGGCCGGATGAGGGGTAATCATAC
>CAMFJL010000022.1 GCA_945957175.1 uncultured Legionellales bacterium | reverse complement strand
ACCTTCTCCCGCAAGGGGAGAAGGGCAGTTTTTGGACCGCCGCGAATAACACTCAAAAACTCGCAGCTACGCGATGGTTTTTTACCCCTCATCCGGCCTGCGGCCACCTTCTCCCGCAAGGGGAGAAGGGCAGTTTTTGGACCGCCGCGAATAACACTCAAAAACTCGCAGCTACGCGATGGTTTTTTACCCCTCATCCGGCCCCTGTGGCCACCTTCTCCCGCAAGGGGAGACGGGCAGTTTTTGGACCGCCGCGAAGACAACGCCCTGCGACTTGTTTACGAGACTCAAGCCATTTTTAAAACCCGGCATTTTACCAGCATACATTCAGAATCGAAAATGGGCGTTTTTAAGTACGGAGAGTATACCGTGCTTGGCGGTAGATGCGAAGCGCCCCTTAAGTAGACTTAAGGATCTGCTTACGGATCCAGTATCATTTTCGAATAAAAAAATTATGTTATATTTTTCTTGAGATTTCCGCCCCGTCTGTTCACCAAGAGGATTATGATTATGCCCAAAGATATGAAAGCCGCTCGTAAAGACATCGTTGATTTTATTCATCCACATATGATAAGTGCATTACCTTGTCTATTTAATACGGAAGACTTAAGCACACTTAAAACACTGCTTCTAGAAAGATACTTTTTTTGCCGTGATGCAAGTAATCCTGATAAGCAACGTAAAAACATCCAAGATTTTTTTTATGAAGTTGATATTCTGCTTGCGACATCATTAATAAAGCCTTCCGTAAAAAAATCAGCCCCACTCAGATTTAGTCAAGCGCAAATAGCCAGCATAAAAGCTTTCTGGAGTTACATTGCAATAGCATTATTGCAAGATTTAAGAAAAAATACGAATATTCATGAGGGTGGTTACTTAAGAGGTCGTTCATCATCAAGCCATCATGACTGCTCACTTTTTTTATCTATCTTACATCGTCAATTATTTGGTGATAATTTAGTAGAAATTGCTTCAAATTACCCAGAAACATGGAAATCATGGACTTTCATGATACAAAAACACTTTGACTTATTAGTTGAAGATCTAAGAAACCCCTTAATGTCTATGCAACGACAGCTATGGATTCAAACATTTGATTCTGTATTAGAAAGTATAAAAGATAATGATCTTAAGCGAGCTGAAAAATTTATTTACCAAGTATTTTTTAATATTATTAGCTCTTTTAAGTCAGTCACTCAAACTGAAACGGGTTATAAGACCTTTGCCGTACCGTTAACACTTATTAAGGCAAACCCAACACCCGCACGCGGCGAAATGGATATGGACTTATTTTTATCGCTACAGCAGCTGCTACAAACATTACTTCATGAGCTTCGCCATGAATTTAGTTTGCCACCCGCAACATTCGTCGTCATGACTGAGCTACAAACTTGCCTCGGTTTGGCAAAAACCGCAGAGACTTACGGTAGCATTAACACCGATCCCCATATACCCTCCACAAGTGTAAGCGCATGCCACAGTGCTCTCTATCGCTCTGTACCTCAGGCAATGCAGCTTGAACATCGGGATGCCGCTAATGATGATTGCTGTGCTTGTGCGATTCTTTAAATCTTATGTTGATACCCTTCTCTCCTTGCGGGAGAAGGTGTCGCAAAGCGACGGATGAGGGGTAATAAACCATCGCGCAGCGATGACGAAACATGCATTTTGAAAGATTAGGCGTATATACCCGTGATCATTCAAAATGCATAGACCTTTCGTCTTTCACATATCACCCCACAAACCCTGCAATAAACTCAAAATAGCAAGACCTGCCGTTTCCGTCCTCAATACGCGAGGACCTAAACGCACACCGATGAACCCTGCTTGTTTGAGCTGAGCAAGTTCCCTTTCTGTCAAACCACCCTCACAACCAATCAATAAATCGATGTGTGTCTGAGGGATTAAAGTTTGGCAAGTCGCGGTAGCTTTAGGATCCAGCACTAAACGCAAACTGTCTTGTTTAGCTAACTGTTCACACACCTGGGTTAACGTTAACATTGTACCCAGTTTGGGCGCTTGGGTACGGCAGCTTTGCATAGCGGCGCTATCCATTACACCTTGCCAATGATCATAACGCTTTGCAAGACGCTCATCATCCAGCCGTAAGTTCACCCGCTCACTCATGACGGGTACGATATGCGTCACACCCAGTTCAATGGCTTTTTGCAAGGTATAATCCATCCTTTCGCCTTTTGATAAGCACTGCCATAAAGTGATTTGTAAGGATGATTCGCGTGTTTCAGTGAATAATTCGTCGATAACAACGGTAACACCACGCTTATTGGCGGTCAGGATCCGCGCACGTGCTAATTGATAAACGCCATCCATCAAGACAAGCGGCGCATCTTCGCCTAGGCGAAGGACTTGTACTAAATAAACAGCCATGGATTTAGGCAGCTCAAGCGATGTTCCTTCGATGAGCTGCTCACGTATGAGTATTCGCGGTATCCGCATAAAAGCCGTAAACCTTAGTAACGGTAATAGTCTGGCTTATAGGGACCTTCAACAGAAACACCGATATAATCGGCTTGTGCTTGTGTTAATTGCGTGAGATTGACACCTAACTTAGGTAAATGCAATCTTGCCACTTCTTCATCAAGCTTTTTAGGCATCACATACACTTGATGCTGATAGCGATCAGGATGTTGCCATAATTCTATTTGCGCCATCACTTGATTGGTAAATGACATCGACATCACAAAACTTGGATGTCCTGTTGCGCAACCTAAGTTAATTAAACGACCTTCCGCTAACATAATAATTTGCTTATCGCCTGGTAAATAAACTAAGTCGACTTGTGGTTTAATGTTTTCCCAACGATATTGACGCAAGGATGCAATATCTATTTCCGTATCGAAGTGACCAATATTACAAACAATGGCTTGATGTTTCATTTGTAATAAATGCTCATGTGTAATGACAAAATCATTACCGGTAGCTGTTACAAAAATATCTGCAATGCTTGCCACATCATCCATCGTAACAACGCGATAACCTTCCATTGCTGCTTGCAATGCACAAATCGGATCGATTTCAGTTACCCATACCTGTGCGCCAAAAGCACGCAATGACTGTGCACAACCCTTACCGACATCGCCATAACCTAAAACAACAGCAATTTTACCTGCGATCATCACATCTGTTGCCCGCTTAATACCATCGATTAACGATTCGCGGCAACCATATAAATTATCAAACTTAGATTTAGTGACTGCATTGTTAACATCAATCGCAGCCATTTGCAAAGTACCTTTCTTTGCCATCTCATATAAGCGTCTTACACCTGTTGTTGTTTCTTCACTAACGCCTTGAATTTCTTTGGCAAGCGCTGGGTATTTTTCATGAATCACGACAGTTAAATCACCACCATCATCAAGTAATAAATTAGGAGTCCACCCATTAGGACCATGAATGGTTTGCTCAACACACCACCAGTACTCTTCTTCCGTTTCACCTTTCCAAGCAAATACAGGAATTCCTGCAGCAGCAATAGCAGCAGCAGCTTGGTCTTGTGTAGAAAAAATATTGCAAGATGACCAACGCACTTCAGCGCCTAATGCAACTAACGTTTCAATCAGCACCGCGGTCTGAATCGTCATGTGTAAGCAACCAGCAATACGCGCACCTTTTAACGGTTTTTCCTTACTGTATTTCTCACGCAAGGCCATAAGACCTGGCATTTCTGTTTCCGCAATAGTGATTTCTTTGCGACCCCAATCTTTTAAGCTTAAATCTGCAACTTTATAATCAGACATCGTATTCCTCTCTATTTAAATCGATTGTGCAAGCACTGCTGCTTTATCTGTTTTTTCCCAAGTAAATTCTGGCTCTTCTCGACCAAAATGGCCATATGTTGCCGTTGGCAAAAATCTTGGCTTTTGTAAATCCAGCATATCTACAATGCCATAAGGGCGTAAATCAAAGTGATCTCTAACTAATTGAACCAACTTCTCTTCTGGCACTTTTCCTGTACCGAAGGTATCAATAGTGATGGATGTAGGTTCTGCAACACCAATAGCATAAGATATTTGGATCTCACAACGATCCGCCAAACCTGCCGCAACAATATTTTTAGCAACATAACGGCCTGCATAAGCGCCACTTCTATCCACTTTACTTGCATCTTTACCTGAAAAACAACCACCGCCATGACGTGCCATACCGCCATATGAATCAACAATGATTTTACGGCCCGTTAAACCACAGTCTCCTAAAGGGCCACCAATCACAAAACGCCCGGTCGGATTCACCAAATAACGGGTTTGCGGCGTTATCCATGCAGCCGGTAGCACGGGCTTAATAATTTCTTCAATAACTGCCTCGACTAAGTCATGATGCGCAATGTCTGGGCTGTGTTGTGTTGACAAAACCACGGTATCCACAGCAACAGGTTTATTATCAACATATTGGAGGGTTATCTGACTTTTTGCATCTGGTCTTAACCAGGGCAAAACACGAGATTTACGCAATTCAGATTGACGTTTCACCAAACGATGCGCCAATGTAATAGGAGCAGGCATGAGCACATCTGTCTCATTACTTGCATACCCAAACATAAGGCCTTGATCTCCAGCCCCTTGTTCAAGCGGATGGGTCCTATCAACACCTTGCGCAATGTCGCCAGATTGTTTACCAATCGCAGTCATAACAGCACATGATTGCCAATCAAAACCCATACGCGAACTGTCATAACCGACTGACTTAATCGTTTGTCTCACCAAATCCTCAATATCAACCCATGCACTTGTGGTAATTTCACCCGCAACAAGCACCATACCGGTTTTAACTAAGGTTTCACAGGCCACTCTGGCCTGCTTGTCTTGTTTTAAAATAGCGTCTAGCACCGCATCTGAAATCTGATCGGCAATTTTGTCAGGATGGCCCTCAGAAACCGATTCCGAGGTAAATAAATAGTTTTGGTTCATCTTCATCACCTAAAAATAAAGTGGGTCCATATTAACATATAAATAGGCATCAAGCATGGCTATCCGTCGTTTTTCAACTTGATAAAACCAGCCAAACCACCTATGCTATGATTTGGTACTTTACACAAAAAAGGAGTTTACCTTATGCAACTTAAACCATGGATAACCCTTATTGGACTTGGACTGTTGAGCCCTTATGCACTAGCAGGGTCTGTCGCTAATACCACCATTTGCTCACCTATCACCCAAGCTGCTAAAAGCACCACGCTCCAATTGCCTAAAGGTCAGCAACAATTATTTGGCATCCGCAATATCGGTGAAACGACCATCCAGCTACGTGGCATCAATACAACGGGTAGCGCTCAAGCGGGCTGGGATAGTCAATTACAGGGTGGGCATTGGTCTGCTATTGCGCTGGCTAATAAACCACTTACATTGCGTTGCACCGCTGGCGGTAAAACCATCGCTTGCAGCACTGCTGTGACACTCTGTCAGTTCACTGATGCAACGTTTATAGATAAAGCCGTTGGCTCTTATTGGGTTGCTGAAGATGTGGCCGGCAGCGATATCATCAATGCGATTGCTAAACGCGGTATCGATGCGGATGGCTAGTGTTGGATTAGGGCCAGTCTTGTGCTGACCCATCGATGGGCGACCCTTAGGGTCGCCCTACAGATTGGCGAGAAACGAATAACCGCTTATAACAACGCCAACATTTGAAACACGAAGCGCATCATTACTTATCACAACCATTTGCTTTATAACTTGCCAACAACTGCTGATTATAGATTTGATTAGCGCCCTGATTCGTGGCTTGATAACCTTGATCACGATTGAACTGTAATTGTTGTGATAGGTTGGCGCAAACAGACTGTCTGTTATATTGACCAAATGAATCCGTCGGTGAGGTTTGGTTACTACATGCTGCTAAAAGGACTGTAGCACCCAAAAGAAGACTTATCCCAAAACCCTTCATGTTTCTCATCTCCGATAGCTAAAATACGTCAAATGTGATCAAACAAAGACAATGCTGCTGCCATATGTCCGCAGCAACCAGAACACCCAATTTCATCACGCAAAGCAGTTGTTAACTGCTTCGCGTAGGTATATACCCAAGCACTAAACGCCAGGCAACAACGTTGCAGATTGAAAGACAACGAGTATATGTTACAATGGCTGTTTTAGTATATCAGCCAACGAATCGAAACACCATGGTCAAAACACCAAAACGCCTCCAAGATCCTTTTAGTGAACGTGAAGCCGCTAAATATGAAAATCCTATCCCCAGTCGTGAGTACGTACTCGCCCTGCTAGATAAGCATGGAAAACCCATGACGCTCGAAGAGGTGATTGAAGCACTTGCACTTGTCGATCCCGAGCAACAAGAGGCCTTGCGCCGCCGGCTAATTGCCATGAGTCGCGACGGCCAATTAATTCATACACGGCGTGACGGCTACGGTATCGCAGCTAACATGGGACTCATCCGCGGGCGTGTTTTAGCCCATCGCGATGGTTTTGGCTTTTTACAACCAGATGATGGCAGCAAAGATTTATTTTTACCCGAACGACAAATGCGTAAGGTATTTCACGGCGATCGTGTGGTCGTACGCATTACCGGCGAAGACCGACGTGGTCGTCGTGAAGCAGCCATTGTCGAAGTACTCGAACGTAGCACCACGCAAGTTGTTGGCCGGCTATTAAGTGAAGGTGGCGCTTATTTCGTATTACCTGATAATAAACTCATACGCCATCAGGTATTAATCCCCAATGATGCCTTAGCTGGCGCTACGGCGGGGCAAATTGTGGTAGTAGGGATCACCGTCCAACCATCAAAAATGACTTATCCCGTAGGGCGCGTTGTCGAAGTCTTAGGCGAGCATATGGCGCCTGGTATGGAAATCGATATCGCGTTGCGCTCCTATGATTTGCCACATGTATGGCCCACAGAGGTTGTGGCAGAAGCCAATGCTTTCTCACCCACCGTCTTGGAAAAAGATGCGCATGGTCGTTTAGATTTACGCGAACTACCCCTTGTAACTATCGACGGTAAAGATGCAAAAGACTTTGATGATGCTGTTTATTGTGAACGCAAAGGTAGAGGATGGCGCCTTTTTGTTGCCATAGCAGACGTGGCACATTATGTTCATAGTGGTACTGCGCTTGATAAAGAAGCGGAAAATCGCGGCAATTCCGTTTATTTTCCTGAAAATGTTATTCCCATGCTACCAGAAGTTTTATCCAACGGCCTATGCTCACTTAATCCTCTAGTTGATAGACTTTGTATGGCGGCTGAAATCATTCTCGATGCCAAGGGAAATATCAAATCTTACCAATTTCATAATGCCATCATAAAATCACATGCCAGATTAACTTATGAGCAAGTGTGGGATATGTTAAATGATGATATCGCTTTACAGAAAAAATATCATCAACTTCTACCTCACATTATTGATTTATATGAGCTTTATCAACGCTTACATGAGAATCGAGAAGAGCGCGGTGCGATTGATTTTGAATTTCCAGAAACACAAATCGTGTTTACCGAAGATAGAAAAATAGCAGAGATTGTCCCAAGATATCGAAATGATGCACATCGACTCATTGAAGAATGTATGTTGGTTGCGAATGTGTGTGCAGCAGAGTTCTTAAAAAAACATAAAATGCCCGCCTTATTTAGAAATCATTTAGGTCCTGATCCCGATAAACTTCAGCAAGTACGAGAATTTTTAGCCCCTCTTGGCCTACAACTTCGGGGCGGTTTAAACCCTAAGCCTAAGGATTATGCAAAAGTATTACTGCAAGCTGCAAAACGTGAAGATGCTACACTTATTCAAATGGTGTTACTACGATCGTTAGCCCAAGCAGTTTATGCCGCTAATAATGAAGGACATTTTGGTTTGGCTTTCGAAGCCTATGCACATTTTACTTCACCTATTCGTCGTTATCCTGATTTATTAGTTCATCGCGCTATCAAATATTGTCTCAGTTCAAAAAAACCCAAACGTTTTACCTATACAGAAGAAGAAATGACTCGCCTAGGTAGTCATTGCTCAATGACTGAAAGACGCGCAGATGATGCAACCCGCGCCGCAGTTGATTGGCTTAAGTGCGAGTTTATGCTTGATAAAATAGGCAAAATCTATCCGGGTAAAGTCAGTGGTGTCACTGCATTTGGTTTGTTTATCACGCTCGACGAATTATTTGTCGACGGTTTGGTGCATGTCACATCGCTTAAAGATGATTACTATAGCTTTAATCCCAAACAGCATAGCCTTACTGGGCAAAGAACTGGCTTACAATATAAGCAAGGACAAGCATTGATTGTACAAGTTGCTGGCGTTAATTTAGATGATAGAAAAATTGATTTTACTTTAGCTTCACAAGAAACTGAATCATCCCATCCAACAAAAGCAAAAAAAACTACCGCTCGAAAGAAACGCAAGAAATAATAGGATCTAAGATGAGCTGGATCATTGGCATACATGCAACACAAGCAGCACTCAACAACAAAAAACGTGACATTAAAAGGCTTGTTGTACTTGAAGGGCGATGCGATAATGCCCTACAAAAAATCATTGAATTAGCAAAGCAGCAGCGTATGCCTATTACGACACTGTCAAGACATGCATTATCTGAATTGGTGGGTAGCGATAAACATCAAGGTATTGCTGTTGAGGTTGCTAAGTCGATGACTGTTGGCAATGAAAATGATTTAAATGCCTTACTAGATGAACATCATGCGCCCTTATTATTGATCTTAGATGGCGTTCAAGACCCTCACAATCTGGGCGCATGCCTGCGCACTGCTGATGCAACTGGCGTAACTGCCGTGATTGCACCAAAAGATAATGCGGTTGGCATCAATGAAACCGTGACAAAAGTGGCGGCAGGGGCTGCAGAATCTGTACCTTTTTTTATGGTCACCAATCTGGCAAGAACCATGGAGCAACTTAAAGCACGCGGTATTTGGCTCTATGGTTTAAGTGATAAAGCGACAAGTGTTTTCTATCAAGGCACATTTCAAGGTGCCATTGCGATGGTTATGGGTGCTGAAGGCAAAGGATTGCGACAATTAACAGAGAAACATTGTGATGTTTTATACAGCTTGCCCATGTTAGGTCAAGTAAGCAGCTTAAATGTCTCTGTTGCTACGGGTGTTGTTTTATATGAAGCCCTCAGACAACGTCTTTTAAACGGCCATTAATTGAGTAACTGATAAAATGCTGTTATCAACGCTTGTAATGGTGGCATCAATATCGTAGACAACACGCCGGTCACAAGCAATAATAAAATAACCCAAAAACCATAAGGTTCAATACGATTATATTGCGCGGCAACGGTAGGCGATAATAGACTACTGACCACACGACTGCCATCCAAGGGCGGCAAAGGTATGAGATTTAATAGCAATAATACTGCATTAATCATAATGCCCGCTTTACTCATAGCCAAAAGAATGCCGCCCATATCACCACCAAGACTCAGACCAACACGGCCAAGGAGGCACCAAATGATAGCCATCGCAAGATTGGCCATAGGCCCAGCTGCAGCAACAAATGCCATATCACGGCGTGGATGACGTAAATTCTGCCAATTGACTGGCACCGGTTTAGCCCAGCCAAAGACAAAACCACCCAGTAATAACAACAGCCCTGGTAAGAGAATCGTACCAAACAAATCAATATGCTTGAAAGGATTCAGGGTAAGTCTTCCCAACATTTTAGCGGTATTATCACCTAACTTCGAAGCAACCCAACCATGGGCAACCTCATGCACCGTGATCGCAAAAATAACTGGGATCACCCAGATTGAGATTTCTATCAATTTTTGCATCACGGATGCATGGCCTATATCCATAACATTATCCTTAAGACAAGTATCGCATGCGTTTTACGCGTTAAAATACTGATTTTATCATCGCTATGCGATGGTACGATTACCTCTCATCGGTTGCCCACAGCACCTTCTCTTGCAAAAAAAGAAGGGTATTTAGTGATCAAAGACCGAATGCGTGACATCATCACACAGCGATGACAGACCTACATGTTGAAAAACAACAGGTATATCAATGATACACGCTGCTTTCCATAGGAAACCATGTTGTGAGTGAGCGATTTGTTTCTCGTGTTTGTGCTAATAATTGTTGGCATTTATTAATCGCCATTTCCTGACTATTATCTAGGCCAAGCTTGCGCCAGTATTGTATTTGAATTTCGACATTCTCTAATACATGCTTTTGCTTCACCACAATGAGAGCCATCAGCTCACGCTGTTTAACTTCAAGGGTATCAAGCCTATCAGATAAGGCTTCAAATATTTTGGCATTCATGACTGCTTTATCAGCAAGTTGTTCCAATTCATGTGTAAAAACATCTAAATCCGATAACGGTAAAAATTCAATTGTTGTCATCATACGCTCATTTTTTCAGTTATATACTCATTGCCAATCAAAGTATCACGTAGGTTGCTAAAATGCATATTATTGAAATAATGTTAGATACATACCCAAATAACGTCAAAATACACCGATGTTTATCTGTAGGGAAGCAAGGCTTGTGTTCATCCCTATCGTCAAACTTCGATGCATTTTGAAAAACAACAGGTACATACTCAAGTTGTACCCACGGATCACTATGATTGAATAATAAGCATATCAAGCTTTTGGCGGATAGCAAATTTCTCCAATAAAAATTTTTTACCGCCTCACGAGAACCGACCCATCAAGGCTGTTTCAAGTTGCATAAGTGCTTATTTTATGTGAATATTAAAATTGTTGACTGAACAACTAAGCTGTTTTATAATTAATCAAATCGTGACGATAACAAAGCAAGTAACGACACGCGATCGATAACCCCATGACCTATTAAAATAATACAATGAGGTATGCATATGAGTATCCCTGCCACCATAATAGAAAAACAATTACACGATATTTTAACGACACAACCGCTAAATCAACCACCCTGTGATGCCCTGGCAGAAGAGATTACAATAAGATTTGATGATAATATACAGACACCGGATTTAATAAACCCTGATGATAGTACAACGTCGTATCATGAGCTTCCCTATGAATGGCTAGACCTTTACGGACAAGACGAACTTTGTCGTATTTTTGTCACTGAATTACCCTTAGCTGCTGCTGCTAAAAATGAATTTTTTCTTATCAAAAAAATGACAACAATCATGCAAAACCCTCAAACTATCTTTGAATGGGTAAACGAATATAATCAAACTATTTTACATATAGCTATTAAAGCGGAGGCAACCATAGTATTAGGGTGGTTACTCGATCTGAATCCTGGCAATTTAATCTTAAACAGAAAAGATACTGAAGGTAATACAGCTTTAGATACCGCCGCATTACTAGGACAACTGGCACACGTTATGTTATTAATATTAAACGGTGCTACATTTACACCCGAACTGTTCCATTCACTTAATCAACTTATTTTAGTTAATGTAAACAAGTTAGTCTCATTATCGAATATAGTATCAAAAATACATGAGGCCAAAACGACGTATGTTGAAAAAACAGAAACGCTAAAACACACAGACTGGATAATCAATCATTACATGCGTATTATTAATTCGCCAGATAGTACCCCTGATGACATTGCACAATATACTCAAATATTAAATGAAAAACTGTTTTGGCCCAACAAAGAAATGATGATATGTCATCACCGTCTTGATTGTTTATATAAGACAAGAGACTACTTAATAAATCAGTTAAATGCTTTGCGTTTTTTTGATACTTCTTTGTTAGTATCTGGCAACAACAGACGTGTGTTTGCTAACGTATACGATAAGTTTATTCCACCAAAACAATTTAAAAATTTATTACATTTAAACGATATCGCTTATGGTGGAGCACAGCAGGGTATCTTACCCAGCATACTAGGCCTGAGTCGATCACGTGCCGCCTGTCATTCATTGGCTTATCAATTAAAATATGCGCTTGAGATACCGAGACTTAAACCTTGGAATGAAATGACTTTAAAACCCATTATAGCCATTTATCATCAAATAAACATGGTGGATGTAAATCAAGATCCAGCAATAGCCGCTGAAAATCTTATGGTTTTGTTATTTATGCTCTTCATCAATCCTTCCAAGGAAAATTATACACTTCTCTTAAGTATAACCAATAGTACAAACGATGTACCTTATTATTCTGTTTTAGAAAGTTATCGAGAAATATGTAAAAACCTTATCTTGCTATTAAAGACGCAGTCTATTTATCTAAAAAATGCTATTAAATTTAACTCAGAGAATCCAAATGATACACCTATGAAAAAATATCTTATGGTACTATCGATTCAAGAAATACATGACCTACCAGAAAGCGGGGAATCTAAGTGTTCTAGAGAAAAATTGATGGCACAACAAGCTTTAACAGAAGCGCAACAATGGTTTGATACATATCATGTATCTTTGCTTGATGCGATTAACAGCAATATCAAGGATTATTGCGAAGAGGCTCGCATACAGGCAGGGAAACAAGCATACCACACCCATGGACTCCCCACTTTACAGTCGTTATGTGAGCGGACCCTGCGCCTGCATTCGACGAAAGCAAGTGCTAATCGATTTCATTTCTTTGGACGCACATTTGAGATTTCAGCGGCAGGAAAACCTATATGGGAGAGCACCATGAACGATTTATCGTGCCCGCCAACGCGCCTGCCGACTTGCAGCTCAAGTTTAAGTTAGCAAGGAGGGCGATATCCGCACATCGTGTCAACACAAGGCCGTAGATAACGCATTGACTCGCGAGAAACTTGAGCCTTGTATCTCTGTACAAATTATGATACGATGAAAGGCTCAATGCGCTATTTGTGTCTGAGCCTTTTACAGCGCCATTTATCGATATTTTACTATGTTAACTGCAAGCAATCTCAAACAAGAAATAAAAAGCAATTTACGGCTTAGTCTGCCTTTTATCGGTTCACAAACCATTTACTCATTGAGTGGCTTTGTCGGCACCGCCATGATTGCGCATCTTGGCCAAACAGAGCTTGCTGCTAGCGTCATTGTTTCCATGCTATGGTTTACTTTATCTATCTTATTCTTTGGCATTTTAAATGCAGTCAGTGTAGAAGTATCACACCAATTTGGCGCGAAAGACAATCACAGCATCAGCCGCTTTATGGGTCAAACATATGTGATGGGCGTTGTCATGATGTTAGTCATGATATTACTGTTGTTATGCCTGCCTTATTTGTTAGCCTACAGCCACCAAAGTTTAAACGTACTTGCACAAGCAAAGCGCTATACCTATTCGCTGATATGGACCGTACCTTCACTGATTTATCTTGTCATTACTGAACAATTTTTAGGAGGTATTGGTAAGTCAAAAGTGGTGTTAGTAACAAGTATCATTATCGTACCTTTAGAAATAGTTACTATTTATTTATTAATGTTCGGTAAATTTGGCTTGCCCAATCTTGGTATTGCTGCACTGGGCATTGGCTTTGCCTTGTCTTATTTCATTACTTCCGTGGGTCTAACGTTTTATATTTGTCTCATCAAGGCCTATGATCAATATCATATTTATCGTTATATTCATCAATTTCATATCACGAGTTTAAAAAAGCTTATTCGTATAGGTCTGCCTTTAGGCTTTGCGCAAGCCATTGAAGTTAGTGCCTTTGCTGTGCTTACTTTATGGATGGGACATTTTGGCACCACCATGTTAGCGGCACATCAAATTGTCATGCAATTTCTTGGCTTTCTTGTAACTTTGTTATTTGCGATGTCTCAAGCAGTGACAGTGCGATTAGGGCATCTTGCTGGCGCAGGTTCTTATCATAAACTATCACAGGCCATTGTTGTTGGATTGGGGCTTGGTTTTCTTATTATTTTATGTGTTGTGATTGTTTTTAAACTGTATCATTTAACATTGCTTGGCTTAGATGTGAATATTCATGATATAAACAATGCACAACTGATTAAAGACACCTTAAGCTTGTTTGCTATTGTTGCGTTCTGGCTTATGATTGAAAGTTTTCGCATTGTTGCGCAAGGTGCTTTGCGTGGCCTTAAAGATACACGTATGTTATTGATCATTGCCATCATCACCTTCTGGTTAGTCGGACTACCGATGGCAAATTTATTAGGCTTTCATACAAGCATGGGTGCCCATGGCTTGTGGTGGGGCTTTTCTACTGGCATCAGTGTTGGCGCTATCATCATGCTTTGGCGCACTTACTATTTACTCAAACAACCGCAACAATTAAAGCAACGTTTAATCGACGCGTCCTAACTTATACTTAATTAACTTGAAAATATTAGGTTTTGTCATCGCTACGCGATGATATCATTACCCCTCATCCGCCGCTTCGCGGCGCCATCGTAAGCAAGGGGAGAAGGGCATTAAGCTAGGACTATAGATGACAGAAGGGCATTTTTTGTAATTTTTATGTCCGCCTCATTGGACTTTGCGCTGGCGCAGACGAGGGTGGTTGACTTGCTGGCTGCGTGCTTGACGAGTCCGAGCTCAATCCGACCATGCCAATTACGGAACTCATGGTTGAACGCAGCTGATTGAGCAACGTATTTGCCTGTGCCTCTCGTGTTTCTTGGATAGCTGCACGAAGCGTGCTCTCAATAATATATTGATTTACTGTCTTTGATGTTTCATTACCAGCTTCGTCGGTTTGTTTTAGGTATACTGCCATACGATCAAGTACACCTTTGGGAAAACTAAGCTCAACGATAGGATCTTCTGCATATGTACCATCAAGTTTAATGGCTTGAGTTGTTCTCAGGTAACCACCTGTTCGATAGAATCCTAAGTGATGATCCAAAAATTTAAATCCTAATATCGGCTGATGCTCAATAAATAGAATAACGTCGGTTTTTGTTGAATAATAAATTTCTTTTTTATTTGGTAAAAACTCTGTATCTTTTTGATTTTTATATATTTGTAAATTGATTTTATTTAATATATCGTAAAACGGCACAATGATATTACTAGCATAGCCTTTTTGTGTACATTTAGCTATATTGATTAAAACACTATTCTCTATAGTTTGTAATGTGGATAGAAATGTCTTTTTTTCAATCGCTTCATCCATACTATTAATTAACATAGTGCCATCTATGAAAATTTTATGATACCTTACTGCATCAACATGAAGTGTCTCTAATGCAGTGATTGCATCATCTGCATCCTTTACTTTTTCTAACTCAAGTCCTTTTATAGAAAAGCACAGATCGTCTAATACCCGTTCTTCTTCGCTTAATTGATGTGCTTCATCAGGTCTCGTAACAGATGAACTCGCTGACCTTGAAAAAAAGGGCAAAGAGAAGGATGGAAATAATGAACTAGCGCTGGAGCTCTCACTCGCTGTAATGCTTGAGCATGAAGGAACGCTAGCACTGTGCACTGGCTTTGGTTCGAGGCGTGATGGAGATCTAAAACTAAAGCGACTGCTTGAGCTTTGATCTGCATCACGCGAATCTTTCTCTTTATCTACATCTTTAGGACCTGGCATTTATTCCACCCTTGTTGTTATTATAGGTTTATTAAAATTCAAGATGCAGTCTATCAGTGTAATGTTAATGTTTTATTAAGGCACACGATCAGTGATTGTCCAAATGGCTTGATCCATGATCGTGAGCACCTCACCTAAACCAATAAATCTTCCTGCGCCAATAATGCATCGATGGTCGCATCGCGACCGCGAAACGCACGATAAACCTCAGCGGCTGGCTTTGAACCACCGAGCGCTAACACTGTATCGCGAAAGCGCTGTCCTTGTATTTTTAAGTCCGCCCCAGGCTCAACAAAAGCAGCGAACGCATCGCATGCCAACACCTCGGCCCATTTATAACTGTAATATCCTGCAGCATAACCACCCGCAAAAATATGGCTAAATTGATGTGGCAAACGCTGGTATGATTTATACGGCACCACCGCAACCTGTTGATGTGTTTCATACCATAAATCATTGATCATATTAATGGTCATAGGCGTTTTAAGTTGATGTAATCGCCAATCGAATAAAGCAAACTGCAACTGTCGCATAAGCTGCATACCTGTTTGAAATTTTTTAGCCGCAATCAACTGCTCACGTAAGGTTTGTGGTAAAGGCTGCTTCGTTTCTTTATGTTCACTGCAAGCTATTAAGCCCTCATGAGTCCAGCAAAAATTTTCAAAAAATTGACTCGGCAACTCAACAGCGTCCCATTCAACCTCATTAATACCAGAAATGGATAAGCTTTCCATTTGAGTAAGCATATGCTGAAGGCCATGTCCCATCTCATGAAACAACGTATTCACTTCATCATGTGTAAAATACGCAGACTCTCCTGGCTGAGGTGGTGTAAAATTTGTCGTGAGATAGGCAATAGGTAATTGTAAGCTTCCATCTGTGAGTCGATAACGGCTTTGACAATCATCCATCCATGCACCCCCACGTTTTTGAGGACGTGCATATAAGTCAAGATAACACTTAGCAATACATTTATCTTGTTTGTCTAATAGTTGAAATGTTTTTACATCCGGATGCCAAACTGTCATATCATGACAAGGCACAACACGTATATCAAATAAGTTTTCAATGCTGGTAAATAGACCCGCTAATACTTTATCCTCAGGAAAATACTGTCTTATTTGCTCATTATCAAAAGCATATAAGGCTTGCTGTAATTTTTCAGAGGCATAGGCAATATCCCAAGGTTCTAAGCATGTTAAGCCAAGCTTGTCATGGGCAAAAGCGCTCAGTGCTTCAAGTTCTTTCTGTGCTTTTGGTTTAGCTTTTTTCACTAGATTTTCTAAAAAGTCCGTGACTTCTTGAACATGACCTACCATCTTGGTTGCAATGGATAGGGTATTATAATCAGCAAAACCCAATAAATGGGCCAATTTGGCTCGTTCATTGATGATATCTACCATGACCTGTGAATTATCATATTGACTATCATGTGGGCCTTGCTCAGAAGCCCGAGTCATATAGGCTTGATACATCGACTCTCTTAAAGCTCTATCATTCGCATAAGTCATGACTGCGTGATAGCATGGAAAATCAAGCGTTAAAATCCATGCTTCTTCGTTTTGCTGTTTTGCCGCTGCGATACTATGTGCTGGCATACCATCAAGCTCATCAACACTGTTAACTTTATATTGCCATGCATAGGTAGCATCTAAAACGTGATTTTCAAACTGTGTTGCCAATTCGCATAAACGTCTTTGAATGTCTGCATATGCTTGCTTTTTATCTTCGGGTAGATTGACACCACTTAAAGTAAAATCTCTTATATTTAAATCAATGATACGTTTTTCAACTGGCTTTAACGATGAAAATGTATCACTGTTTTTTATTGCATTGAATGCGTCAGCCAGTTCTTTATGCTGACTAAGCTCACTGTGATAATCCGATAATAACAGCTCTGCTTCTGTGAAAGCCTCGCGCCAAGATGGATCATTGATCACGCTATGTAAATGGTTAATCGGCGACCATAGTTGATGCAACGCGTTACTTAGGGCTTCTAAAGGCGGTATTAAAGATGCATACGTGCAATTGGGCTGGGCTAACAATGTTTTTAAAGAGGCCCGATGTTCTGCCAGCATCGGTGCAAGCTTGGCCAGCGCTACTTGGGGTTGTAAGTGTAAAAAATCAGGTCCTGTATTGGATATCATGCGTGTTCTCTCTTAAAATCAATTGAATTTGCGATTCCATGGTTTGCATGCCCATGTCTGTGTTTGTCTGCATGACATGCTGCATTTGTGCTAGTTTATCTTCACGAATTAAATTGCGAATCGCAGCATTACACAGCATGATCTCTAACGCCGCAACGCGACCACCCTGTGTTTTCTTAATGAGTGATTGTGAAACAACCATTTGCAATGCTTCGGCTAACATGGATCGTACCATGTTTTTCTCACTTACAGGGAACATATCGATGATTCGATGAATTGTTTTGCTAGCCGAGCTCGTATGTAGTGTTGCAAAGACAAGATGACCTGTTTCCGCTGCGGTCATTGCAAGCGCCATGGTTTCCGCATCTCGAAGCTCACCAATCAATAGGATATCTGGATCTTCTCGTAAACCCTCGCGCAGCGCTGAAACAAAGCTTTGCGTATGTCGCTGCACCTCACGTTGATGAATCAAACATTGTTGAGGCCTGTGGATATACTCGATGGGATCTTCAATGGTAACAATATGATTGGCACGATGTTGATTGATGTAATCAATAACTGCCGCCAAGGTGGTACTTTTACCAGAACCGGTGGGCCCAGTCACTAACACCAAACCATGGCGCAATGCTGCGATATTTTCCTGTAATCGGCTGGGTAAACCAAGCGCCGACATCGTTGGGACTTTCTCAGGAATAAGCCGAAAAGCAGCAGCGATACCGCGTTGCTGCATAAAAACATGGGCGCGCACCCGTGTTAAATCAGGTATTTCCATGGCATAATCAAGTGCCCATTGCGATTGAAATGTGTCTTGCTGCGCTGGCGTCATTGTTGCAGAAATACACTGATACGCATCTATCGCGTTTAATGGTGCCATATCAGACAAGACAAGCTCACCATCGATGCGAAACATTGGTGATAGCCCTGCTGATAGATGAAGATCAGATGCCTGATGTTTCATGGCAAGCTTAAGTAAATCGGTGAGAATCATGACAGAACCCTCTATTTTACCATTAACATTACAACAGCTGACAGAACATATCGCCGCCATTGCACAAAAGGTAGGTCGTTGTGCTGAGGATATTCATTTATTAGCAATTAGCAAAGGCCAATCAACACACGCAATAGAAATGCTTATTCAACAAGGACAGCTTAACTTTGGTGAAAATTACTTGCAAGAAGCTATACCTAAGATAACAGCACTCAAGACCTATCCTTTGAACTGGCATTTTGTTGGACATTTGCAAAGCAATAAAGCAAAAACCATTGCACACTATTTTGATTGGGTTCACAGTGTTGACAATTTACATGCGGCGATATCGCTTGATAAAGCACGCAGCAATATCAAAAAACCTTTAAATATTTGCATTCAAGTTAATCTTTACGATGAGGATAGTAAAGCAGGCGTTAGTGTCTTAGCACTCGAAACCTTGTTACCTAGCATTGCCAAGCTACCACATCTTGCACTACGAGGGCTCATGACCCTACTGCCGCAAACACAAGATGCGCTGACAGGTTTTACTAAGCTTGCCAGGTTACAGCAACATTATCAACAACAAGGCTTTAAACTCGATACCTTATCGATGGGTATGAGTAACGACTATCCCGCGGCTATTGAAGCCGGCGCTACGTGGCTTCGAATTGGTACGGCGTTGTTTGGACCACGAAACACTTAAATTGTAGCAACTCGCGCATTCGTTTATCTTAAGATTTTAGCTTCCCCATCGATAAGGTCAAACGGGCCGCTTGCTGAGATAGGCTATAACAAATACTCGCTGTTGTCCCCCAAATCAACTGATTGTCCCAATAAAATTGGTAAATATGCTGACTGTTAGCGGCTATGGCTAAACGATTCTCTTGGTACGTATCTGCATTGAGCACAACCGCCAGCGGTATGTTGAGTAAGCTCGCTACTTCATCACTCATGTTTCGGGGGGTATATCCTTGAATGAAACCAACCCAAGGCGTCACATGAAAACCTGTACTGGTAACTTGGTGGGGTAGATCAAATAGCATAGTCACTGCGGAGGAGATCAAGGCAATTTCTTCAAATGCCTCACGAAGCGCTGTCGCTTGTGAAGACGTGTCCCGTGGCTCTGCCGCACCGCCAGGGAAGCCCACTTGCCCCGGGTGGTGTCGTAAATGTTGGCTACGCACGGTGAACAACACCTGATAGTCAGAACTGTCTGTCAAAATCGGCACCAAAACACTTGCAGCTTTTGCAGCGGTAGACACATTGCGCATAAACCTTGTATACTCCTGATTTTAACGACTTTACTTAGAGTTTAGATGATGCCTCAAGCTTTGAATAGCCTTTTAGCTTTTTTAACCACCATTATTTTTGAATGTTATATCATCATTGTTTTATTTCGTTTTTTACTTCAGCTATTTGGCACGGATTATTACAACCCTATATCACAATGGGTATTACGCTTAACTAGCTGGACAGTTTCGCCTTTACAAAGATTTATACCAAGCTACCATCAAATCAGTTTTGCGGCGCTCATTATCGCTGTCTTATTGGAGTCTGCTAAAATAGCAACTTTACTGTTATTAAGTAATCAATTTTTTCCACATATCCCGGGCACACTGCTATGGGCCTGTGCAGATTTACTTAATTATGCTGTTCATATTTTTATTTACGCGATTTTTGGACAAGTGATCTTAAGTTGGATTAGGCCTGCTGGCGCGTACACTATCATGCAAATTTTGGATAGACTCACTGCCCCCATATTACGACCCATTCAACGCATATTACCCAATTTTGGTGGGCTTGATTTAAGTCCCATTCCTGCCATCATTCTTTTGAAACTTATCACGACCTTCGCCATATTACCTTTACAAACATTAGGTAGCCAGCTAGCCTTTGCTGGCGTATAACTAGGATATACCCTATGCAGCGCATTGTCTTAGCCACTAGCAACCCTGGTAAGTTAGAAGAGTTTGCACACATGATGCAAGATTTACCCATCACTATCATTTCACAAGATACGCTAGGTGTAGAGCCGCCCGAAGAAACTGGGCTTACCTTTATTGAAAATGCTATTTTAAAGGCCCGTTATGCCGCTACCATCACAAAATTACCTGCCTTAGCTGATGACTCTGGCTTAGAAGTCGATGCGCTAGAGGGCGCACCTGGTATTTATTCAGCCCGTTACGCGGGCATTGGCCAACCAAGCAGCGCACACATTCGTCAGCTACTTCATGCACTTGAAGATGTACCCTTCGAAAAACGGACAGCACGCTTTCGCTCCGTGCTAGTATTTATGCGTCATGCAAAAGATCCCGCCCCCATCATTGCTGAAGGTGTATGGGAGGGTTACATCCTAGAAGCGCCTCAAGGTCAAGGCGGTTTTGGCTACGATCCCGTCTTTTTACCCGCGACAGCACATGACGGACGTAGTGCGGCTGCGTTAAGTCCGGCCGAAAAAAATCATCAAAGCCACCGCGGCAAAGCATTGGCTGCGCTCCATACGCGCTTGCTCGCTTGCTTTACATCAAGCTAGGCCATCAACATGTCACTCGACCCAGATCACATCAAAACCGCAGACATGCTATTTGAACAAGGCAATAGCGCATTTTTAGCGCAAGACATATCTACAGCACTTGACTACTATCAACAAGCCGCAGCGCTTCGTCCCGATTCAGGCCTGATTTGGCAGAATATCGCTGCCTGTCTTCAAGCATTAGGGCAAATAGAAGCCGCGGTTGACGCACTTGATATGGCAGTCAAACGCAATCCCAACGCGCATGAAGCCAGGCTTAATCTCGCGCAAGCTTACTTAGAAACCTACCAGCTTGGTAAAGCGCAGCTTCACTTTTTCACACTGTTACAGGCACCTCCCTATCGCGCCGATGCACATGCCGGGCTTGGCGTGCTCCTCATGCGTCAAAATAAATGGTATGCCGCTATCGAAGAATTAGAAGAAGCAAGTCGCATGCGTCCTCAAGACGTTGACACGCTAATTAACCTTGCGACCTGTCACATAAAACAACAAAACCTCACTGAAGCTGTACGATTATTGACACAAGCCCATGCCTTAGCGCCTTCACATCCCATTGTTAACTATCGCCTTGCAGCCCTAACAGGCAAAGATACGCCGCCTTGCGCACCGGCTGACTATGTTAGGGCACTTTTTGACCATTATGCTGATTACTTTGATACCGCACTCATCAATCACCTGCACTATCGTGGGCCAGAACAATTAAAACAATTACTTGATAATGCTCAAATAGAAACACCTATAGCCTTAGCCTACGACTTAGGCTGTGGCACAGGTTTAATGGGGCGTATGATCAAACCCCTATGCCAAACCCTAATCGGCATAGATTTGTCGCCAAGGATGCTGGTAAAAGCCGAAGCACAAGGTTGCTACGAGGCTTTACATCACGGTGATATCATCGCCGTATTGGCCACACTACCACCTGCCAATCTGCTCATCGCTGCGGATACTTTTTGCTATACCGGCGATCTCGCGCCTTTATTTGAACAGATGGCACTAAGCATCCAACCTCATGGTTATTTGCTCTTTTCTACAGAACAGCTTGCCGACGGTGAATATCACTTACAGCAAAATGGCCGCTATCAACATAGTGTTGATTATATACACAAGCTTGCAACACAAGCCGGTTTTCGTTGTATCACTCATCACACAGCCAATCTTCGCCTGGAGCAAGGTGAGGCCGTTGTTGGTGATTATTGGCTATGGCAGAGATGTATATTTGTGTAGGGGCGATCCTTGTGGTTGCCCGTAAGCGGGCCGGCACAAACCGGCCCCTACAAGCATATACCCGTGATTTTTCGCATTTTAATGATCACAACATCATAAATATCAATCCTAATAAAACCTTAATGATTCATCTGTATCATGGCAAACATAATAAGCATAACGATATGAAATGTAAGACATCTCTTACATTGGCCGTGAGACATCTCTCTTTTTGCAGGTGTACCAAGCGTTTGGGCCCATCCTTAAGCATTTCTTAATCTAATTTGGCTTATCATGTAACCACGAAAAATTGATAGTGAGATTGGATTTCATGAACATTAAACCGATAAGTTATTTTACACGTCTGCGTCGACACGATGTCGATGCTGCGTCGCTTGTCGCGGGTTCAATTGGTATGGATACCCCCAGACCAAACCGCAAACCAAACTTTGTTATGGCTTATTTAGTATTGCCAAGCACCCACACAGATAATATTGAAACGCTAGCTTATTTATTTACAGCTGAACATGCTAATTTTGATTATCATGTTTCCTCAAATCCTTTATTTTTTCAATTTGACGAGGCTGTGCAGTATCTTCAATTCATGGGTGGTCATAAGCTTATTCTTAAAGCGATTATTCCCCAAACTGCTGTTGAAGGACGTTACGAAACCTTACATGTGCGCCCAGAATTACTCAAATTAAAATATATCTACGGGGGTTACACCTCAGTTGAGGCTAACCATTTTGTGGTAAATCCCGGCTTTGATCAAACCATTCTGCCATGGGTTAAAACACAAATCACCTACGACGAGTAAACAACATGCTGTTGCAGGCTCAACCTGCGGGTAAAGAGATCACCAAGCCCTATGCAAGCTAGTGCCATTAAAAGCTTTATACCCTGGATAGTCTATAGTATCCTGGCAGGCACCGTCACTGATGCCCCAATCACAGCAAGTCTTGGTGCCATGTTAAGTGCATTGTTAGTGAATCGTTGGGCACTGAAGCACGGTTTTTATCTTGATTGGGCTACCATCGTTTTTTTTGCAGCATTGAGTGTTGCGTTCTACTTTTATCCGAGTCCCTGGTTATCAGCACATGCCTTTTTTATTTCAAATATAGCACTTGCCAGTGCACTATGGTTATCTTTGATTATGAGAAAACCATTTACATTATCCTATGCAAAACTCATAACCAACAAACTCTATTGGGATATGCCGCTCTTCAAAGCTGTTAATTTTTATTTAAGCCTAGCTTGGTGCTTGCTACTAACACTTATTGTTATTTTAGGACTGCCTGCTTTTTATTTTCCTAAAGAGATGATTTGGTATTTAGATGTAATACCTGTCGGTTTATTAGTAGTCGGTGTGATAGCAACACATTATTTCCCCTCTTGGTATATCGGTAGACATTTTTGGCAATGTGTTGCCAACATTCTCCCAAATCCAAACAATCCTTATTTAAAAGGTAATTTTTCACCAATTCTTGATGAAATTGATGCCTCAAATCTAGCTGTGACAGGTCAAATACCAAACGATTTATCCGGTTCTTATCTACGTAATGGACCTAATCCCAGATTTAAGCCCATTTCTTATACTTACCCACTTGACGGTGATGGTATGATTCATGAAATACGCATTCATGAAGGCAAAGTCAGTTATCGTAATCGATTTGTACAAACGCAAGGACTACAGGCTGAGCTTAAGGCCGGTAAAGCACTTTATGCAGGTATTCGTTATCCTATCCCACCTGATCCACGCTTAATCGGCCGCGATGGTGACAAAGATCCTGTAAAAAATGGGGCATTTATTCATATCATACCCTTTGCCAAACATTATCTTGCTTTATATGAAGCAGGTCCCGCTTATCTTATGGATCAATCCTTAGAAACACTAGGGCTCTGGCAACCCACAGGTGAACCTATACCTGTGAATGCACATGCAAGACGCGATCCTGACAATGGTGATTTGTATTTTATCTGCTATCACATTGATAGCTCGCACATCACTTTCTATCATTTTGATAAACAGCAGGTACTCAAACAAACATTTACCGTGCCAAGAGAGTACTGTGCAATGGTACATGACTTTGTCATCACCAAACACTATCTTATCTTTTTTAATTGTCCCGCTATTTTTAATTTAAATGCCTTGATTGATAACAAACCTTTATTATCATGGCAGCCTGAGTTAGGCGCTGATATTTGTTTAGTTAGCCGAGATAACCCAGAAAACGTAAAATGGGTTCACACAGAGACATTTTTTACTTTTCATTTTGTTAATGCTTATGAACAAAATGAACAGATAGTGATAGATCATATACGCCACCTTGAACCTATTTTCACAGAAGATCATGTGAGCAATACACATCCGCATCTATGTAGAACAATAATACATTTAGCAAATCAGCAAGTGACGCATCAGCAGCTCTCACATATATCATGTGAGTTTCCTCGCATGAATGAGGCCTATACGGGCAAACCTCATCGATACAGTTATATGCCGGCAAAACTGGCAAAAAATCAGCGTATTGCCAGTGTTTTTGATAGACTTGTTAAATATGATTATCAACAACATACCGAATCTATTTACGTGTTTGGCGACGGTTTTGAAATTGGTGAGCCCGTTTTTGTACCTAAACCACATATGCAGCAAGAAGATGACGGCTATATTTTTATTTATGTTTATGATGCTAACAAAAATCAAAGCCAACTCGTTATCTTTTCTGCCAAGCATATTGACCAACCCCTTGCAGCGATATCATTGCCACAACGCGTACCTCACGGCTTACATGGCAGCTGGGTAGCAAACACGTAGTTCAGATTTTGTGAATAAAAAAACCTTGCATCCTTAGTAGTTTTACGTAACAATGACAGCATTCCCTTTGCAACATGTGCGTTTTTTGACTTGCTTAAAGGGTAATAAACCATCGCATAGCGATGACAAGATAGAGGAAATAACCTAATGACCGACACGCATCAAGGCGGCTGCCGCTGTATCAACCGTAACTTTTACCGTTATGACAATGCAACGCAAGATAAAAAAGATTATGGCCCACAAATACCTCAATTTCGTCCTCAAGGCGGCGATGTGCTTATTAAAGCGAAACAAATCCTTACCATGAATCCAGCACAACCTGAAGTCACTGCTGTTGTTGTTCGCGACGGCTATATCGTTGCACTCGGTGACAGCACATCGCTGAATGCGTGGGTGGGACCTCACACCCAAGTCCTTGATTATCAGGACAGTACCTTGTTACCTGGTTTTATTGAAGCCCATAGTCACCCCTTGTTGCTTGGTATTGGTTTAAGACATGTCAATTTAACTTTCGATGAAGCGCCTACGCGCGCAAAAGTGCTCGAAGCCATTGCTGCTTGGACTAAAACCCATACTGACCGAGCCTGGATTATTGGTTGGGGCTACGATCCTAGCGTATTGGATGATAATACGCCTTTAAGTCGCAAAGAATTAGACGCTATTTGCCCTGATAAACCCTTGCTTATTGCTAACAATTCTCTACATTTAGCCTACGTGAATTCTAAAGCTTTTGAAGTTACTCACATCACCAAGGATACGAAAGATCCCAGCGGTGGACGCTATACCCGCGATGCTGATGGTGAGTTACACGGTGAAGTCATTGAGTTTTCGGCTTTGATGCCCATTTTACAAAAAATACCCGCGATTGATTTCGAGCGCTTAAAAGAAGCCGCTTATGCTGCTGCGAACATGTTCAAAACGCAAGGTTTCACCACCATCGTCGACGCTGGGCTTGGGCTTGCTGCACACCATGCAGACTTAGCTTGTTATCGCGCGGTTGCGCATAATCCTGATTTTCCTGTACGTATCATCGCGTGTCCTATTGCGGATATTTACGACCCCGGCATTGCTTGGAGTGAAATTGGCGATGCCTACCTTAAACTGGGTGCTCTAAAATACGTCGTTGATGGTTCGCTACAAGGCTTTACCGCGAATTTATCGCAACCTTACTTTGCCAAGCCAGAGACCTCCGGAGAAAGCACGGTGGAAGAATCTGTGTTTCAAGCAAGTCTCAAGAAAGCGCATAAAGCTGGTAATCAAGCCTTTATCCATGCCAATGGCGATGCTGCCATTGAGATGGTTTTAGACGCCATTGAACAAGCCCAGGCAGAACATCCTCGCGTCGATCATCGCCATCGCATTGAACACTGCCAGCTCCCTAGTCAAGCGCAGCTTACTCGTATGAAAGATTTGGGCGTTTACCCTAACTTTTTTGTATCGCACGTTTACTACTGGGGTGATATCCACGTAAAAGCAACGCTCGGCCCAGAACGTGCCGCACAGATTGATCCTTTGGCTTGGGCTGAAAAACAAGATCTGCGTTTTACGCTTCATAGCGATGCGCCTGTTACATTACCCAATGCCATTCGCGTTTTATGGGTAGCCACAAATCGCAAGACTCGCTCAGGGCAAACACTTGGGGCTGAACAATGCATTTCTCCTTTGCAGGCACTTCGTGCACTGACGATTGATGCAGCGTTTACCCTGCATGAAGATCATCGCTTAGGCTCTATCGAAGTGGGCAAGCTTGCTGACTTTACCGTATTGGATAAAAATCCACTGAAAATACCTGTAGATGATATCCAACATATCAAAGTTATCGGCACGATCTTAGGTGGCGTTGATACAAAACAAATGGTACATATCACACCTTAGGCAAAAGCGATGACAAAACGTAGGCTGGTTGGTTTACCTGCTGAAACACAGAAAATACCCTTCTCCCCTTGCGTACGATGGTGGCCGAAGGCCGGATGAGGGGTAATCACACCATCGCGTAGCGATGACAAAAC
>CAMFJL010000021.1 GCA_945957175.1 uncultured Legionellales bacterium | reverse complement strand
CTATTGTGAGTCAACGTATCAACCCGTCGGTTACCTTTTTCTATGAGTCAACGCGATATTAAGAAATGTCGGGGTACACCATAAGGCTATCGGATTAAAACTTGGGCAATCGTTGATTTTGTCATCGCTACGCGATGGTTTTATTACCCCTCATCCGGCCCTTGGGGTGCCCTTCTCCCTTAGGGGAAAACGGACACCTTTTACACCGCAGTAAGTAAAATCACAAACTTAGCATCCCGACGGACAACACAGCTGCCGCCTGAAAGACACATAAGAGATATATCCGAGTATTTCAAATGGCAGCAAGGCGCCCGAGGGTGACGGGGAGGAAGTGTACACCAAGTACATGACCGACTCGGCATCCCGATGGGCAACACAGCTGCCGCTTGAAAGACGAAGGATATATTGACAGTCATAGACAACTTCGGTAGTATCTAGGGTCCAAAAAAAGCATTATTCAGGATTATTGTTATGAAACGTACATTCCAACCTAGTATTGTGTCACGTAAGCGCACCCATGGCTTTCGCGCACGTATGGCTACCAAAAACGGTCGCAAAGTATTAGCCCGTCGCCGTGCTAAAGGCCGTAAACGCCTCGCTGTTTAGTATTTCAACCTTGACAAGCTTCCCTAAGACCTACCGACTCACGAAGGCCAGCGCTTTTGATGCTGTCTTCAAGGCGTCTACTGTTAAGCTTGTTGAATCTAGGCTCATGTTACTTGCTAGACCTAATACGCTTACACATGCGCGATTGGGTTTGGCGATAAGTAAACGGCATGTTAAATTAGCCTGTCGTCGCAATACCATCAAACGAATCGTTCGTCGAGGCTTTAGCCTTGAACCAACATTACCTTGTATGGATATTGTTATCTTGAGCCGTCACAGTACGATAGCTGAGAACAAGGAATCCTTATGGCGCGAGATAACATCGCTATGGGCCCGATTAATCGCACGCTCACATGGCTAGCTTGCGGTTTGATTCGTGCTTATCGTGTTACCTTAAGTCCGCTATTAGGCTGGCATTGCCGCTTCTATCCAACGTGCTCTGCTTATGCCTTAGAGGCTTTTTGCCATTACGGCTTCATGACTGGAAGCTATTTGACATTGAAACGATTACTTAAATGCCATCCATGGCATGCCGGCGGCAGTGATGAGCTACCGTCATTAACTTTACCGCCCAAACCGTCAGAGGTTACCTTATGCAAACCGAACAACGTCGACTAATTTTTATTGTACTACTCGCAGTTATTGCTGCGTTTATTTGGCATGGTTGGACCCAAACGCATCCGGCTATGATGAATACGCAAAATTCAGCGTCTGCGGTTACCTCGACAGTATCCTCAACAACGTCCGGCTTAAGCGGTGGTTTACCAACACTGGGTAATCCTATCCCCACAAATACCAGCACGGTTGCGCCCGCGCCTGCTGTAAACACTGAGCCAAATGTAATCCATGTACAAACTGACGTGCTTGACCTTATGATAGATGCACGAACCGGTAACGTACTTTCTGCTAAATTATTAGACTATGCTCAATCTCTCGATGATAAACAACCCGTGCAGCTCTTCAATGATACGGATAGCGAAAGATATGTTGCAGAAAGCACATTTACCAATGCAAATCAACCGCCTATCGTACTAAATGCTGATAAAAACCAATACCAATTAGCGAAAGATCAGCAGCAATTAGTTGTGAGTTTAACAGGGCAAGATACGAATGGTATCAAAGTCACTAAGCTATTTACTTTTAATCGTGGCAGTTATGCAGTTCATGTGAACTATCTTATTAACAATGCGTCATCTCAAAATTGGCAAGGTAATCTCTATACACAGCTGATTCGAAAAAATAATAACACTGAACAAGGTGGCATGTTCCATATTAATGCCTTTTTTGGTGCATCACTCTCAACGGCTACCAATAATTATCAAAAGATCGCATTCAATGAAATCGCTAAGAAACCCATTGATATGAGTAGCCCTGGCGGTTGGGTTGCTATGCAGCAACATTACTTTTTAAGTGCTTGGGTGCCTAATGCCCAACAAGTGAACCAATACTATACGAAAGCATTAGCTGACAATACCTACGCTGTTGGTATTATTGGCCCACAAGTAACCGTCAAGCCAGGCCAAAATTCAGACGTTGCTGCAACACTTTATGTTGGTCCAGCACTGGATAGCCAGTTAAAAGCCACAGCGCCACATCTTGATTTAACCATTGATTATGGTTGGTTATGGTTCATTTCCGCAGCCATTTTTTGGTGCATGCAAAAAGTTTATAACGTTATTGGTAACTGGGGCTGGTCTATTATTATTGTCACTATCTTGATTAAGGGCTTGTTTTATAAGCTTTCTAATTCAAGTTACAAATCCATGGCACGCATGCGTGATATTGCACCTAAACTTAAAGAGCTACAAGAGCGTTTCCGTGACGATAGACAAAAGCTTAGTCAAGCAACGATGGAGCTCTACCGTAAAGAGCAAGTGAATCCACTGGGTGGTTGTCTACCTATTCTTATTCAATTACCCGTGTTTATTGCACTCTATTGGGTCATTGTTGAAAGCGTTCAATTCAGACAAGCGCCTTTCATCTTCTGGATTCACGATTTATCCGTAAGAGATCCCTATTACATTTTACCGATATTAAACGGACTTGCGATGTTCGTGCAACAAAAACTCAATCCACCACCACCCGATCCTACACAAGCGAAGGTTATGATGCTCATGCCGGTTATCTTCGTGGTATTGTTCTTAAACTTCCCATCGGGCTTGGTTTTATACTGGCTCACTAACAGCGTATTCTCCATTGCTCAACAATGGTGGGTCATGCGTCAGATGGCCTTGCATCCAGAACCCAAACGCAAAAAGAAGGGAAAAGCTAAGTAGCATGTCTTCACATGTGCTACCCGAAACCGAAGATACCATTGTTGCGCTTGCCTCAGCACCTGGACGTGCCGGGGTAGGTGTTCTTCGCCTCTCAGGCAAACAAACGTTCGATATTTTAAAGCAGATAACCAACAACACGCCGAGTCCTAGGCATGCTCATCTATGTATTTGCCGTGATAAACACGGGGAAATCCTTGACCATGCTTTAGTGTTATGGTTCCCAGCCCCCCATTCATTTACAGGTGAAGACGTCGCCGAAATACAAGCACATGGTAGTCCTGTGGTATTAGACTTGCTTATCGCCAGATGCATTGAGTTAGGCGCACGCATGGCACGACCTGGTGAATTTAGCGAACGTGCATTTCTTAATGATAAAATGGATTTAGCACAGGCAGAAGCCATTGCCGATTTGATTGACAGCAGCTCTGCACAAGCAGCAAAATCAGCTATACGCTCTTTAACTGGTGATTTCTCAGCCCACATTCATGCTATTGCCGCACGCTTATTGCATTTACGGATGTATGTCGAAGCTGCCATTGATTTTCCCGAGGAAGAAGTCGATTTTTTAAGTGATGGTGTCGTTTTACAACAATTAGAAACGGCTATCAACTTACTACAACAATTATTAAATCAAGCACAACTTGGCGCCATGCTAAGAGAAGGTATGACCGTGGTATTAGCAGGTGCACCTAATGCAGGGAAGTCTAGCTTACTTAATCGATTAAGCGGTGATGATCGCGCTATTGTGACAGAGATTCCTGGCACCACACGTGATTTATTGCGAGAACATATTAATATTGCCGGCGTTCCTATGACGGTTATCGATACAGCAGGACTCCATGATAGCCAAGATATTGTAGAACAAGAAGGCATGAAACGTGCCAAACACGCTGTATCACATGCCGATCTCTGCCTGTTACTCATTGATGGACATAAACAGACAGAACGTGATGTCATCAAGCTCCTAGCAAACATTGACTTACCCAAAGATATGCAAGCTAAAACCATCATTGTCATTAATAAAATCGATCTCAGTGAAGAGCACCCACACGTAGACACGCTGAATCAGCATGCTTGTGTTTGGATTTCTGCAAAAGAAAATCAGGGCATCGACTTATTGATTAAACTATTACTAGATACAATTGGTTTTCATCCTCCACAAGAAGGGGTCTTCTTAGCAAGAAGACGACATATTACAATCCTTCAAATCTGTTATGATAGGTTAACAACAGCCATGCACCAGTTTAACAAGCTTAAAGCCGGTGAATTGCTTGCGGAAGACTTGCGTTTAGCTCACGATAAATTGGGAGAAATCACTGGTCGCGTCAGTAGCGATGATTTACTTGGCGCTATATTTAGCCAATTTTGCATAGGTAAATAGTCATGTTTGACAATATTATGCAACATATCACTTGGCTTTGGCAACAACCGCAGCTAATTAATCTTAATTATGCACTGCCAGGACTCTTATTTATTGTTATTATTAGTATTGTCATTTTACCCATACCGATTGAGACCTTAATGCTAACCAGTTTAACTCTGGCAAAACACTGGCATTATTCACTACCCACGCTTATTTGTGTCTTCTTGATAGGCACTTATGTTGGTCTACATGTAGGTTATGGTATCGGCTATTGGTTAGAACATCTATTAGAACCTTGGTTATTAAAAAAATTACGACTCTCCCCCCTGCAATGGCAAATAAAACTGGTACAATTCAAGCGCTTTCGCTTGCTTATTTTACTATTTGGCTTATTTATTCCTGGCTTTCGTCATGTTATTGGCATATTAGCTGGCGCAAGTCGCATGCGCTATCGCACATTTGCCTTATCTGCCTTCATGAGCACAACACTTTGGGTTGGCAGCTTTACGATTGCTGGCTGGCTCTTGGGGCGCTAATGATAAAGTCTACCAGGTACTTTTCATACGTGGTGACAAGTTCTCGAAGCTATGGCACAATGTGTACATCTCATCGCATTACCTCCAACCACAATCTAATGGATAAAGCGATGCGTATAGCTTCTTTATAAGTATATAACACATTCACTTTTCAAAGAAACATAACATTGTGCTACCACAATAATAAAAGGACGTTACTATGGTTATTTCTATCCGCTTATCAGATGGTACCGTTCCTAAGATTGGCACCATCGACGATATTATCGATTGTCTTATAACAGAGAGAGAATTATCGAAAAATCTACGAAGCATCGAGGGGATCATGCAATATTTACATGATAATAAAGAACTCAAGCCGCATTTATTAAGATGGTTTTCTGAGGAACAGGGGCAACATCATCAAGATGATCCTATGGCTAGCATCAAAGTGCTTATTGCTTACAGCATCATAAGCTTTGATACTCACAGTGCATCTACTCGAGTCAATGTTAATAATATTATTGGCATCATTGATGCTAACCCTCATTTACTATCGCATGGAATAAAGGACACACGCGCTCTCTCTGCCGCGACCAACGACTTACCTTCAAGTATCGATAGTGGAAAGATGAAAAATGCCATCACTGCAGCAATGTTAAAAACACTCTTTTATATGTTTATTAATGTGCAAACGGATTTTACCGGTTACACCCTCAAAAAAGACGCTGGGCTAACACATCCGTATGAATACATCCCTCAAATACACGATGACATCAGCTTAGCAAAAGCTATATCACTTATGCAACGTAACTTATCTTTTTTTCACCTAGCATACACACGTATATTAAAATACGCTCATCGTAAGATTAACACTGATTATGTTGCCATGCCGTCTTGCCGTAAAGACCGATTGTTAAGCTGTTTAGCGCATATACTTTGCATGCAGCCCCCATCATCGGATGATGTCTCTTCCTCATCTTCGAGTAGTGAAACAAACAGCATACCCATGCATATCCACTCGCTCTGGCGAGTTGCTGAAGCCATTGCCCAGGCTGATTATTCTGTTACACCTTGTGCGGATATAGAGACACAATTAGCAGCGCTCGAGACAACATGCCAAGCCCTGCCTCCCACCACGGCGTCTAGCACGTCAATAGACACTTCTAACCATAGCAGCAGCTCCTCCAGCGCGGATAGGCTGCTAGTTGAATCGAAACCCGTACCCACATTAGACACCAATCACACAGAGACCATCCTTTCCTTCATGCGTGATAAGTCAAAAATCGATGATCGTGATTTCGGTCGCATACTCACGCAAATTTTATACCCGCTACTGGCGCTCACGCGCATGCAAATGCAAGCATTGGATACCTTAGGCACAACCGTACCTTCTTATCAGGGACCACTTGATCATCTGGTAACCGCTATCGCGGCTATTGAGGACAAAGCAGCATTATCAGCACGCCTCAAATCCATCGATGCCGTGCGAGTTCAATTCACCAAGCCTGATTTTGGTATTGATGAACGTATCTTACATATTTTGCATACTCTTCTATATACCCTTCAGCGCCAGCTGCAAGAAATAAGCCATGCGTACCCCCTGGAAACAACTACCATCAGCTTTACTTTCTTTGACAGTACCTTTAATCTCTCGACCCATTATGGTAAGGCTGATAAAATCAATGCAGCCAAAGCCTTATGTTTGGCAAGTGTCGCCCTATTATTCGATGACCCGCAATCTGAACGATTTATAGGGGAAAAACATATCGGACCGCTAGAGGATGGTACGCTGAAAGATACATACCAAGCCTACCAACGACTTAGACGTGCAATTACTGTTGATAGCGTGCCCAGTAGACTCGCATCAAGTGCTACTAGTGATCGTCTTAGTACTAGCAACAGTTCAAGTTCCCTCAGGCATTTTTAGACCATTTTTTTAAATGCGAGGCTGTCGTCAAAGATTTATTAGCGACAACACCAAGGCCCCTGTTGGGTTTTATGGCATATTCGCGTATAATAGTTGCACATTTAACTCACAGGCGAATATCAAGGTTTATGGATTTATCAATCACCTATGACGTCATTGTGGTTGGCGGTGGTCATGCTGGTACTGAAGCAGCGCTGGCAGCTGCGCGTATGGGCGCAACCACACTACTACTGACGCACAATATTGAAACCCTAGGCCAAATGTCGTGTAATCCAGCCATTGGCGGGATCGGTAAAGGCCATTTGGTACGTGAAATTGATGCCTTTGGTGGCGCCATGGCGCTTGCAACGGATCAAGCGGGTATCCAATTTCGTATACTCAACGCGAGTAAAGGCCCTGCTGTACGCGCAACAAGAGCCCAAGCTGATCGTCTGCTCTACAAGCAAGCCATTCGCAGCATGTTAGAAAATCAGGCCAATCTTCATATCTTTCAGCAAGCCGTTGAAGATCTCATTGTTCAGCAACATAAAATTCACGGTGTCGTAACCCAGATGGGACTTCGCATTCATGCCAAAACCGTCGTACTGACAACCGGTACTTTTTTAGGCGGCAAAATTCATATTGGTCTTGAGCAATATCAAGGTGGACGCGCGGGTGATCCGCCTGCAAATGCATTAGCTGCACGATTACGTGATTTAAATTTACCTGTTGGACGTTTAAAAACAGGAACACCGCCACGGATTGATGGCCGCAGTATCGATTATAGCGAACTCGCAGAACAATGGGGTGACAACCCGCAGCCTATCTTCTCATTTATGGGAAGCGCTGCCATGCATCCTGCGCAAATTGCCTGTCATATCACTCATACCAATGAAAAAACCCATGACATTATCCGCGCTTCTCTCGATAAATCGCCCATGTATACAGGTGTCATTGAAGGCGTAGGGCCAAGATATTGCCCATCGATTGAAGATAAAGTCATGCGTTTTGCTGATAAAAATAGTCATCAAATTTTCTTAGAACCCGAAGGACTTACCACACACGAAGTATACCCTAACGGTATTTCTACAAGTTTACCTTATGAAGCCCAGCTTGCACTCGTGCGCTCAATGAAAGGTTGTGAGCAGGCTAACATTTTAAGACCTGGCTATGCCATTGAATACGATTACTTTGACCCACGTGCACTGACACCTAGCTTGGCTTGTAAAGCTATCGCTGGTCTCTATTTCGCAGGACAAATCAACGGTACAACCGGTTACGAAGAAGCCGGTGCGCAAGGTTTATTAGCAGGTATCAATGCCGTTTTATACAGCCGTGAACAAACACCTTTTACCTTAGGCAGAGAACAAGCTTATCTTGGTGTTATGATAGATGATTTAACAACCTTGGGTACGCAAGAACCCTATCGCATGTTTACTAGCCGTGCAGAATATCGCTTACAATTGCGAGAAGATAATGCTGATTTACGTTTAACTGAAATAGCGTATCAATTAGGCTTAGTCGATGCTACGCGTTATGCCGCATTTATGAAAAAACAAATCGATATTCAAAATGAAAAAGCACGTATTGCCACACACTGGGTATTACCTAACAGTGATATTTCACGTGCACTACAGCCTCATATCGGTGATATCAGCAGAGAGTATAATTTAGAAGATTTACTCAAACGGCCTGAACTCGATTATCCTGTGCTAAAAACCATTGAATCACTCGGCCCTTTTCCTGATAGTGAAGCCGTCTGCGAACAAGTAGCCATTCAGATAAAATATCAAGGTTATATCGACCGACAAGAAGAAGAAGTTGAAAGACATAAAAAATACGCACATCTAACCTTACCCAAGCAATTAGATTATCGCCAAGTTATCGGCCTCTCTCATGAAGTTGCTGAAAAACTGGCAAAAAACCAGCCCTTAACGATAGGTCACGCTGCACGCATTCAAGGCATGACCCCTGCAGCCATTTCACTACTGCTCATTCACTTAAAGAAGCATGCTTATGATCAACGACAAAGCGCTTAGTGCCAAGCTCCTAAAAGGATGCGAACAGTTACATGTCACGCTAAGCGATGCGCAAGTACTGCAACTGATCCATTACATTGAGCTGATTCACAAATGGAATAAAGTTTATAATTTAACAGCAATTACCCAACCCACGCAGATGTTAACGCATCATATTCTTGATGCGTTAAGTATTTTACCGTGGGTGCGTGATGGACGTCTCGCAGACATTGGTGCAGGTGCGGGCCTACCGGGCATTGTCTTAGCGATTGCAAAACCTGAGCTTGCGGTTACCTTAGTCGATAGCGCCTCTAAGCGTTCGGACTTCATGCAACATGTCAAAGCTCAACTGAAGCTTGAACATGTCGCTATTGTGAATGCACGCGCTGAAGCAGTGCCTGCAAGCAACCCTGGTTTTACTTCAATTACTTGGCGCGCATTGGGAACGCTCACAGACGTGGTACAATCAACATGGCAGCTAGCAGATGAACATACTCACTGGTTAGCGATGAAAGGCAAGTATCCGCAGGATGAGCTCATCGCGCTCTCCCCTGAGGTGAACGTGCTTGAAGTCTCACGTCTGCATGTGCCGGGCATTGATGGTGAACGACATATCGTCGTCATGGCAAAAAAGTCTGTACACCCGGACAACACAGCCGCAGCTTGAAAACCGAAGGGTATCGCTAAGTGAAGAGGTAATAAAGATGGCAAGGATTATCGCAATTGCAAACCAAAAAGGCGGTGTAGGAAAAACAACGACTTGTATCAACCTAGCAGCATCGCTAGCGACCATCAAACGCAAAATCCTGGTTGTCGATCTGGATCCACAAGGTAATGCCACCACAGGAAGTGGCATCAATAAATCTGAGTTAGTGCATACCAGCGGCGAAGTATTACTCGAAGAAATTCCTATTCAATCGGCCATTCAAATCAAAACCAGTGGTAATTACCACTTATTGCCAGCGAATCGTCAGCTGACCCGCGCAGAAATTATGCTCTTAAAACTTGACGGTCGTGAACTTCGCTTGCGTCATGCGCTCGCACCTATTCAACACAATTACGATTATATTTTGATTGACTGCCCGCCCTCGCTCAATATGTTAACGGTTAATGCCTTTGTCGCCGCACACGGCATTATGATTACCACACAATGTGAGTTTTATGCACTTGAAGGTTTAAGCGATTTGGTTGCAACCATTAAACAAATTCAAACAACAGTCAATCCTAAGTTGGAGATTGAAGGTATTCTACGTACGATGTACGACGCACGCAGCTGCTTAACACAAGACGTTACTGATCAATTAACAGAGCATTTTGGTGATAAGCTTTATCGCACCGCCATTCCTCGCAACATTCGCTTAGCAGAAGCACCTAGCTTTGGACAACCTGCATTGCTTTATGATAAAAAATCACCCGGCGCGCAAGCTTATCTTATTCTGGCAGGAGAAATGCTGGGTAAACACGATAAAGTACAGCGCCAAAAAGTGGCGCCTGCGCCAGCATCTACAATGAATGAAACAGAAGAAGTTAGCATATGAGTAGCAAAAAACGTGGTCTTGGACGCAATCTAGGCGAGCTGTTAAGCTTATCCATGGATACCGCAGTAGCTGATAATGCTGCAGCTACGCCTACAAATCAGGAAAATAGTCTTCACTTTTTGCCTATTGAACAATTGCAACGAGGGCAGTTTCAGCCACGTCGTGATATGGACCCAACAGCATTAGCAGAGCTTGCTCAATCCATTAAAACACAGGGTATTTTGCAACCGCTCGTTGTAAGGCTACTGGATAAAGAGGCTCAACGATTTGAAATTATTGCGGGTGAAAGACGCTGGCAAGCCGCTAAACAAGCCGGTTTAACTGAAGTGCCGGTCTTGATTAAAGACGTGGGCGATGAAGATACCATGGCCCTAGCGCTGATTGAGAATATGCAGCGTGAAAATTTAAATGCTGTTGAAGAAGCTATTGCCATTGCAAGATTGGTGAATGAATGTGAATTAACACAGCAACAAGTCGCTGATCTCTTGGGTAAACCACGTAGCACTATCAGTAATTTATTAAGAGTATTGACGCTCACATCAGAAACGCAGGCTTTACTTGCCTGTGGTGATATTGATTTTGGCCATGCCAAAGTATTACTAGCCTTACCAGAAAACCAGCAATCCACAGCTGCACGGACGATTGTCGCTAAACAATTATCTGTACGTGAAACAGAAAAATTGGTTAAACAACTCTTACGTCACGATACGATATCGATTGAATTACCACGCGATCCGAATGTTTCTAGTTTAGAACAAAGCTTAAGTGAGAAATTAGGGGCAAAGGTTGAGATTCGTCATCACCCCAAAGGTCATGGTAAGCTCACCATTAATTATCATAATCTTGAAGCCCTTGACGGTATTTTAGCGCGAATTAGCTAAATACCAAGGTTTATCCATTAAAATGCGTATGGATATAGCAGGTATTATTGGCACGATTCGCTCTGAGGTTACATAAGTGCTGGATGATAGCTACATTTTTTATGAGAAAGCTGCGAGATAATCACTTAATGCTACAAAATCAGCTACTGATAATTGCTCAGGACGCAGTGTTAAATCAACAGGGCTCTTGTGTAAATTTGCTTCGACGTAATGCGCTTTTAAGCTAGCCCGCAACATTTTACGTCGTTGAGTAAACGTTTGTAGCACAAGTGCAGCCAAATGCGTTTCATTTTTAGCTTGAACTGGTTTTTTCTGGTACGGTATCAATTTTACAATGGCTGATTCAACTTTAGGCGGTGGTGAAAATGCTGTAGGGTTGACGTCAAATAATTCATGAACTTCTGCCATATATTGAACCATCACTGAAAGTCTACCATATGTTTTACTGCCTGGCTTCGCTGCCATTCTTTCTGTTACTTCTTTTTGTAGCATAAAATGTAAATCATGAATGCGATGCGCAGCTTCAAGCACCTGAAAAATAAGTGGTGTGGAAATATTATAAGGTAAATTACCCACTAATCGATAATACGGTTTATCTGGCCATAAGGTTGAAAAATCAACTTGTAATGCATCTTGATGCAATATCGTGAGCTTTCCTAAGTGCTGACAACGATACTGCAACGTGGCAAGCACATCTGTATCAATTTCGATAGCTTGTAATCCCTGACAATGCGGCAATATCATCGTCGTTAAGGCGCCTAATCCTGGACCTATTTCAACAAACACATCTTGCTTGTTGGGCGCGATCACACGTTGTAACTGTTCAAGTACTGCCGAATCTGTTAAAAAATGTTGACCTAAATATTTTTTAGCGCGCATGTGAACCACTTTGTGCAAGTGTTGCGGCAAGCTGAAACACCGTCTGCAAGCTGTTGGCATTTGCTTGCCCTGTACCAGCTAATGATAAGGCTGTACCGTGATCCACCGATAAACGGCAAATCGGTAAACCCAAAGTCATATTGACAGTTCGTCCAAAACCTTCCGCTTTGATAACAGATAATCCTTGATCATGATACATCGCAATAATGGCATCAAACGCTTTCGCAATATTTGGGACAAACACCGTATCGGCTGGCATGGCCTCTGATACGTTAAGACCTTCTTGCCTTAAGGTTGTTAAACAAGGGTTAATGATGGTTTGTTCTTCTGTACCTAAATATCCGAGCTCCCCTGCGTGTGGATTTAAACCACAAACAGCCATCTTTGGCGCTGTGATACCAAAAAAACGCTTAAGATCATGCGCGACGATTCGTACCACCGAAGCAAGACGCGAAGCAGTTATTGCATCAGGGACGCTGGCTAAGGGTAAATGCGTTGTCACGAGTGCCACGCGCAAGGTATCGCTTGCCAGCATCATCACGGGTAAATCAACACCACAATGCCTTGCTATCCATTCTGTTTGCCCAGTAAAGACTGTACCAGAGGCATTCATAGCAGCTTTATTCACAGGACCCGTGATAAGGGTAGCAAAGTTATCATGAAGGCATGCATCGGTTGCGGCATCCAAACTCGCTAAGATTTGCGGCACATTCGCTGTGTCGATAGAACCAGGTGCCAGGCTTCCTGCTTGTGGCAAATCAATACCATAGAGCTCCCCTAAAGGCAAAACTGTTGTTTGGCCTTCATATGCATGCAGCGTCAGTGGTAAATCGAGTGCTAAGGCTCTTGCTTTAAGTAAACGAAAATCTGCAAAAACCACCGGCAATAAAGGCTGTGGTTTTTGAATCAATGCAAGCAGCAAATCAGCCCCAATGCCTGCTGGTTCACCAACAGTCACGGCTGCGCGCGCGAGCGTTGCCATATTAGGGGTTCTGCTCGGGTATGATTTTAATATAAGAAGCTGCGCGCATACGTTGTAACCAATCAGCCCTTGCTTGAGAAAACTTTTGTTGAAAAATATAGTTCTTTGCCAAAGACTGTCGATAATCCTGCGTATCGTTGACATCACGACGCGCAACAACTTGGATAATATGCCAACCAAACTGGGTTTTCACGGGCTCACTGATTTGCCCAACGCCCGTTTGATCCATCGCAGCTTCAAAAGGTGGCACCATTTCGCCTGGTACAACCCAGCCTAAATCCCCACCTTTAACCGCACTACCAGGATCTTGCGAGTATTTTTTGGCTAAAGCTTCAAAATCCCCTTTACGTAAGGCTTCGCTGCGTAAGGCTTCTAGTTTTGCTTTGACAGGACCATCATCTTGCGCATGCTTGGCCGTAATGAGAATATGACGCGCATGGGTTTGTGTCGTAGAATGATCGCCTGCGACCTGACCTTGAATATCAATCAGTTTTAATACATGCCAACCATTTCCTGTTTGGATAGGCGCATGCACATCACCCACTTTCATACCATTGGCAGCATCCACAAATACTGTCGGCAAATCATTAGGAGCGCGCCACCCTAAATCCGTTGTTGCACCCGGACTACCGTATTGGGCAGCAACGTCTGCAAAAGGCTTACCTTGTTGTAGTGCTTGCGCTGCGGCAAGCGCTGAGGTCTTAGCTGAGGCCACTTCTTCAGGGGTGGGATTATCTGGTAGGGATATCAAAATATCGCCAAGATGATACGCCGTAATATGGGATTGATTAAAACCAGGCGAGCTCATCACTTTATCCAGTTCTGCGTTATTAATATCAATATCTGCACTAATGACATCTGTAAACAATTTCTGGTCAATCAATTGCTGACGAATTTCATTTTGATAATCCGTCCAGGATAAATTTTGTTTATTGATAGCCTGTTTTAATTGATCAACCGACATATTATTCGATTGTGCAATCCGAGAAATGGTTTTATTCACATCATCTTGAGATATTTTAAGACCATAGCGTTTGGCCATTTGCGACATAATTCTTTCGTCAATAAGCTGATTTAAGGTATTCGCACGTAATTGACTTGGATTTAACTGCTGATTACCTGGTTGTTGCATGGCTTGTTGATTGATTTGCATTTGTTTATCAAGCTGTGCTTGTGTGATAACTTCATCATTTACAACAGCAACGACTCTATCCAGAGATGTTGCAGCAAACACTGATTGTGAAGTCATAGCGAATAACATGCTTAATGTTAAAAAACAATTTAGGACCCACTGCTTATACGATATTTTCATAGATACCTACCTAACATCTAAAATGAATTAATTGCACCAAACTTATCAACATAACCAGGAATGTCATTAGTAAACATATTTGAAGGATCATTGGTCCCTACATTACCTAGTGTTTTTAAAGCAATTTGGAAATACACTTGTTGATTGAAAACGGGTTTATTATTGGGTTGTAAGTAATTAAAGCTTCGGCCCACAACCACTCGAAAGGCCCAACAACACGACTCATATTCTACACCACCGTAATAGGTTTGTGGATAATTATGGCTAAGATTATAATTCCAGCGCCCAACGAACTTCCATTGTTCCGACAAAGGCCAGACCAGCGAGAAATCGGTTTGACTCAGATTGGGATTCGTACCCGGTGGTGCAACAATAGCGCCGGTAGACGTTACCTCTGTTGCCAACGCATCACCACCACGCAAGAAGTGATAACCTAAATTTAAAATATGATCATCATCTCGGTGATATTGAAGGGCCAAATCGGTATTGTTAAGGGTATTGCCAGCGGGTTCCCAAGCAACATCACCTAAAGCTAACCAACTTTTGGTGATATGATATTCGAGCTCGCCAGCAATAGGCGATGTCGTTGCATCGGGCGGTACCTGGTTGTCATAAGCAACTAAACCAATGACACTAGGACTTAAATTAACACGACGGTTTTCAAAATAGTAGATTTGCCCAACGCTAGCACGCAAGATTTCATCACCCGTATCTTGATCAAGGATACGAGATGATAAAGCTGCTGATAATTGATTCGTGTCACCAATTCTATCAACCCCATCATATCGATTTGTTTGAAATAATTGTGCGTAATTAAACGGATCGATAGTCGTATCAAATAAAGGAATATCATTCTGATTGACATAAGGCACATAAAGATAAAATAACCTTGGCTCTAATGTTTGCTTATATGCACCACCATCTAAATTAAAATTTCTCTCAAAATAAAGACCTGAATCTATATCAAACATAGGTACGACTCTATCAATCACTTGATCTTTAACGGGACTTGTATTATTCGAAACATTACTCGCCGTTGTTGGACCTATATCCGGCTGATTTGTTAAATTATATTGCGTTGCTGTTAACTGAACATCTGGCTTAATGAAACCCCATAACCAATATTTGGGATAGCTTAATTCTGGATCTGTATATAATCTTTGTCCATATACTTGCTTTTGCGTTTGCCATGGATTTTGATTAATTTGGAAATCATCGTATTGATTTTTAATATTAAAGCTTAAATTGTTGTCAAATTCTGGGTAGTTTCCATTTAAGATAAGCTCTGGTAATTTTTTATATTGATTTGAAACAAGACCTTGGTTAATTGGATGTAAAGTCTGATAGCCTTGCAATTGGCCTGTAAAATTCCAATGTGTACTGTAGTAATATAAATCAGCTTCATTAAGAATTTGATTATCTGTCGTTTGCGCAGGATCACTATCAAAATCTTCAAAATAATAATCATCGCTAGCATGGTTTAAGTATAAATGACTACTCCAGTTATCTGAATATTTTGTATCATTGAGAAAAGAGACAAAATAGCGATTATCACTATCATCCAACAATCTATTTAAGCCAGAGGGTGAATCCGGTGGATTCGGATTACTTGCAGATACTGTATATTTATCTTTCTGATCTTGTTGATACTGACTGAATTTTCTATCATCTGGCAAAAAGCTACCATGAAGATTACCTGAAGTATCCGATGTTAAGTAACGAAAAATACCTGATAACTGAAAACCACGAAGACTTAAATAATCAGGGGTTATCGTTGCATCATAATTAGGCGCAATATTCCAGTAAAATGGAAAACCCAGATCAATACCGGAATTCGAGGAGTGACCAAAGGTCGGATATAAAAAACCGGTCTGTCTTCTATTATCAATAGGGAATGAAAAGTAGGGTGAGTAAAAGACCGGCACATCTTTGAAATATAAAACGCCATTTCTCGCGACCCCTCTACCTGTGAAGCGATTTAAGGTAAGCTTAGTTGCAGATAGTTTCCAAAAGCTGGTTTTAGGTGGGCATGCTGTATACGTTCCTTTCAAAACATGGATAATACCTTGGCTATCGCGGTTCATTTGATCCGCCACACCCCAACCATTAAGATTATTAATCTGTACTGGCGTACCGACATTTTCTGGATCTGTCGCATTAGGTGTTGTGAGTGGACCGAACGACGTTCGGTATATTGCATTATTAAGGAAAAGACTTTTATCCACCAGATTATAATGTCCCTCATCACCAACCGCCATATTACCGGGCTGACGCACAACAACCTTGCCATAAACATCTATCGTATTAATTTTTTGCGTTGTGGGATCTCGATTAAGGTAAGCTTTTTCCGCATTGATTTGCTGATTTGGTTGGTTGACCTGCACATTCCCAATGAGTATGGATGTACCTGTTTCAGAGAAAGCACTTTGATCAGCAATGATATGAACGGGGCCATGGCCATTTTCTGTGGGATACGGCGATTCAAAATATAAGTTAGGCTCAACAAAATAGCCGCGACAGATTTGGTTTGGAATCTTTTTTTGCACCCATCCCAAATAATTGGCTAATTGATCCGACGTAAATTTTTTGGGCTGCCAGGTTTGGATGTCGCTTGGCATGCCAGGCTGACCATTCACAATAGGCCTGTCGTCAACCGCCACAGGTTGCGGCGCCGCAACAGCCTGTGACAACGGTACTGCATCTACGGCTGTTGATATTGATGTCCCTGTTGAAGTAGATATCGATGCACCCGTAGAGCCTTCCGAGCTTACCGACGCATTCTGACTCGGTGTTGTCGTGGCGGCAGGCGGGCTTGTTGCGGTTGCTGCTTGTGGATTTGATATCGTGGGCGCGGCAACTGGCGCCGCTGTTGTTTGTGCTACAGCTACTTGTGTAAGCGCATGACGACTGTCAACAATGCCAGCGGGTGTCGCCGCTGTCGTTGGCGCCACTTGCTCAGCGCCCAACGCAAACCCAACAGATGTGACAAAGCCCAGGATAAATCCAAGTCCTTGGCGCCAACGTTTTCGAATATTGGGTTTAAAAAAATACAAAATTGACAGTCCTGGTAGGTGAGACTCAGAAGGATACCTGAGTCTTACCTAATTGTTAAGTCAGTTATCAGTATTGATTATAAGCATCGCCGAATTCGCCTACGCAGCACACGATACATGTTTATTATTCATTTTTTCCTTAATGTTAGTTTAATAAATTTGCGTTAAAATGGTCAGTATAAGAACATTATGATAATAATATGAGCATAAACAACCGTGCCAAGCCAAAACAAACTTAAACTATCATCACCAACACTGAGAGAGGCCTTGAGTCAACGACTCCCCGAGGCAGACAGGGCCTTATTTGTCCCCTTACATACGGATAAAATCCTTAGCTACCCGGCAGCTGGCGGCGATTATCGTCTTAATTTTAATGGACAGGTTCTCAATAAACAAAAAAATCCTATTTTTTGCCGAGATCTGGCTTACTATGTATTGAAACAAGAGCTAAAAGGTTATCATCATGCTTTAGGTAAAAAGACTCGTATAGCCGGCATACCTGAACTTCGCGATGCTGAATATGATAGTTCTGACTTTGTTCTTCAAGGAACCCGATATGATTTCTTTGATAGCAACAAGTTAGGTCAGTTGCTGATTCATTTAAAAAACACCCTAGCTGAAGGTGCATCTACAAGATTTCTTGTAGGAACAAAGAACCATCTTATGACCATGAGTGTAAAACGTCTTGATGATATAAGTATCATTAAATGTTATGATCCTAATAAAACAACAACCCATATGCGTATTATATGCCAAGGCGATGAAGCTTTAGCATCAATACGATTGAATCACTTTATCAGTGCTGATGATCTTAAGCTTTATGAAGCTGATACACATCCACTTATGGCAACGTCTTACCATATATCCGATAAAAAAGAGGTTTTCATTGATTCATCAGATAAGGTAAGTATACTATACTGGCTCATCCAGTTTAGGTTCAATGAAAAGCTTCATCAATTCATAGAAAATGAATGTAATACTAATCCTAATATCGTTCAACTATTAACATCTAAATACAATAATAAAAATTTTCTGCATTATTTTGCTATTCATGAAAATAATTTAAAACAACATCATGAAACAATGAATACGATTATCGCAACAGTGATTAACAACCCTACGCTCACCACTGCTCAAAAGGTCGCTATACTAACATATCCCGATGCTCGTGAACGCAGCACATTGGCTATTTGTATTGGCAACCATAATAAAACCATGCTTAACATGCTATTGACGCACGTCGCCACCTCATGCGAATTGTCTCTAAGCGAAAAAATTGAAATCCTTGCTGCAAAATACCAAGGTGAACCTTTGTTATCTTGGCTGGCTGACGTGAGCGATGCAAGTAACGTGGCTAGCATTATCCACTTATACCTCGGTGCCGTACTCGACAATAAACACCTGAATATTATAGAAAAAAGAAAACTGCTGCTTGCTCAAGACAGTGATGGCGTTACTGCCATCGCTTCCGCAATGGCGCAAGGTCATCAAGCTTTCGTTGATATATGCCACGATGCAATCGATGCATCAACCCTTTCAGGGGCTGAAAAGCGATTACTACACAGCGACATCACTCGCTATACCCACCCGACATTACTACCCACGTTAGGATTTGGCAGTCTCTTTAGTCAATCGGCAAGCACCACTGCACCTGCGCTAGCGACATCCATACCACTCACATCCAAAGCTTAGCCGCGGTACATTACAGCCTTTCAAAATATATATGTGGTCAGCGCCACGCGATGGTTTTATTACCCCTCATCCGGCCTTTGGCCGCCATCGTATGCAAGGAGAACAGGGCATTTCTTATGCCGCGAGTGAAACTAAGAAACTGGCATGTTAAAAAACTTTGGTATATACGCTTGGCATCACCGCCGCTACATTCGGCTCTCTCGGCTTAAATCACATGCAGCCAGTGGAATCAAACGAGTCTTATGACGCCATTTATAGCCTAACCATAGCCCAAGAAAGATAGGTACGCCAATATAAGTGACCAATAGACCAGTCAAACTCACTTTGGCGTCATCGCCAACAAAACCTTGTCCCAAAATAACAATCAAACAAAGGGCCATGGCCAGTAGTGGCGCCCAGGGATAGCCTTTGGCAACATAGGGTAAATCGCTTAACTGCCCGCCTTGATAGAGATATGCACGGCGAAACCGATAATGGCTTATAGCTATCCCTAACCAAGCAATAAAACCTGATAAACTTGAGGCGTTGAGTAACCACATATAGACAACACCATCGCCATAAATCGAACACAAGAAGGCAAGCAGACCCACAGCTGCTGTCACTAATAATGCATTCATAGGAATACCTCGAGCATTAATATGCCCAAGATAACGTGGCACATGACCTTGTCTTGCCAGATAGCATAACATCCGTGTAGAGGCATACATACCCGAATTGCCTGCTGATAAAATCGCGATTAAAATCACGCCATTCATGATATCCGCCATATACTTAAAGCCTGCTTGCGTGAATACCAAAGTAAAGGGGCTTGTCGTCACACTGTCACTCATAAGCTGCGATGAGGTATAGGGCAGCAAAGATCCGATGATAGCCATCACTAAAATGTAGAAAAGTAAAATACGCCAAAATACTTGTTTTACGGCGCGTGGAATACTCGCCTTTGGATTTTCCGCTTCGCCCGCAGCAATCCCAATAAGCTCCGTGCCTTGAAAAGAAAAACCTACGACCAGAAATGCGCTAGCGATGCCGAGTATACCTTGATGAAATGGCGCGCCCGCGATGGTCCAGTTATGAAGACCAACCGCTTTAGCATGACCTAAGCCTAAAATAAACCAGGCGCCTAGACCAATAAAAACAACGATCACAATCACTTTAATAAGCGATAAGACATATTCTGCGCTACCAAATGTTCGCGCCGAAATCGCATTTTGCCCCACTAACCAAACGAGGCACAGCCCACTCCAATAAGTAGATGGCACATGAGGAAACCAAAATTTCATCACTAAACCTACCGCCGCAATTTCAACCGCAACGGTGATAGCCCAGTTATACCAATAATTACAGCCTAAAGCAAAACCTAAGGCCGGATCGACATATCTCGCAGCATAACTATAAAAAGACCCTGCACTTGGGTTAAAGGCCGACATTTCCCCAAGACTTGTCATCAAAAAATAAACCATAAGACCCATAATGGCATAGGCAAGCAACGCACCGCCCGGCCCCGCATTAGCAATTGTTGTACCGCTTGCTAAAAATAAGCCTGTGCCAATAGCACCGCCAATTGCAATCATGCTCAATTGGCCGGCAGATAAAGTGCGTTTTAGATTCATGGTTAAATCACTTAAGTATCATTTGAAAGGCATGATTCTGCCTTAAAGCCCAGCTATTAGCAAGGTATATACTTGCAATCATTGAACATGCTGTCGACCTTGAAATAGCCCAGCATTTAACACTTCAATATCATCATCACACGCATTGATGGAATGATTACCGTGGAAAAAGCTGCCATACTGCACAAGCTTAGGCGTGTGTGTCGTTAAATGTATATGTGTTTGCCTTGCATGCGTTTCTGGCAATGAACGTATAGCAGTTGGTGCATACTGTGCCGCCAAGTCGGCTTGATACACAAACCAACGCGCGGCTATTGCAACGGTTGCAGCAATAAGAAAAGTATTGCGCACAATAAATAGTGTATTTGCACCAAAATCGAATAATTCAGTTGCAACTGCACCGATGAGTAAGCCAAGACCACTGATAAGTAAAAAACTAATACCTGCAGGAATGCTTGCATCACGCATACCTAAAAGATTACTGATTAAGGTCATACGTAAACTATCCACCCATAATCCTATACTATTGGTCTGCAACATGGTTGCTGATAAGCTTTCTATCACTTGATACCCGCCTACCGTTTGATTATCGTCATTCGCAGGTATCAGCACATTGGTCAAAGTCGTGGGGATAGATAAAAATAAACTAGCAAAAATTACACCGATACTACCTGCAAGCAACAAACTGGCTCGCGTTTGTTGCCCAAACTGTGACAGAATGGCTGTAGGTGTTTGTGGATGAGACATCGTATGTTGTTGAGCTAACGCGCCGTAGAGCCTACTTGTCATCGAGCATGTAACATTAGCGATCGCTAAAATCACTGGACTTAAGGCCATCATCCATTGAAGTGATACTTGTTCTGCCATGAGTGCTTCATTGCTCATCCGACTGATGAGTATAGAAATTATCATGAGATTAAATGACTCTGAAAGGGATTGTAACCACATTGGTGTAAAAACCGACAGCATTTGTCTTAGGTTGCGCGTCGCTGCTTTAAAAACATGATGTAACGAAAATAAACGATACTGACTAAAATCAGGTTGTAACATAAAGACGAATTTAAGCATTAAACTCATGGCCCAGGCGCTGATGGAAAATCCAAGCCCTAAACCATAGGTGTTTTTGTGTAACTCGTCTGGTCCATATGTTGTTAACAGATATCCAGACCCAAGCACACATGATGCATATGCTAATCCTATCAACGTTGCAAGACCCCGCTTGCCTATGGCCAGTGAGAATTGCTGATCGATAACCAAACCATAAATAGGCAAAAGCCCCCAAATGTAGCCATTCATATATGATTGAACACTCTCTGCAACCATATCATCAGTACCCATGGCTTTCAATAAAGCGCCCGCATTCCATAAAATCGCTAGGCTTGGTAAAGCAAGTGCCACCGTGCTTATATAGCTTTGCTGAACAAGTCGACCTACGTGTTTTGGATTTTGCATACTTGGTACTAATACATTAATCGCACCCAATCCCGTACGCAAAGGTGTCACGACTGCATTTTGAAAACCCGTGATGAGAGGCCCCGAAGCAATCGCCGTATGTCCAAATTGTCCCATCAAATACGCATATCCCATGCCCTGAACAGACACAGCTAAACGCGACGCACAAAATGGTGCAGCAGCTACCCATAAGTTTTTGAATGTTTCTCTAAAGGAGAGTACGGAAAATAAAGGCAGCAATGGACTTACAATGATATTTTCCTGCACATTCAACGGCAACAATGATGATGATTGACTTAATAAGTCGGTACTGTCATAAGATAAGTCACTGGTCTCAAGCTGAATTGACTCAAAACTTGATTCATCACTTGTTTCATCTTCAGGTAATGATGATATATGGTTAAACATAGGTTACCTCGTGTTAGTATCAAAACGATAGAACTTGAGGTATGGCTAATGATTATGTTTTTATTTTTAATCGACGAAATGAGATAATTGGCTGGGATACTCGAGACAAGGCTGTGCCTGAAAAAATAAGTAATGCGCCTAAGATAGATAAGGCCGAGGAATGTATATGTAATACAAAGCTATCATAAATCCAAGAAAACAATATAGTAAGATAAAGATAGGGTGCTAAATGAAAAGCCGACTTACGTTGATACGCACGTCCAGAAAAGTATTGAAATCCAAGTGTGCACATTGCAAATAAAAACAGAATATATAGCTTATTGATATGCGCGTAGCATGTTATCCAATCCTTGTGAAAAGATAATATCAATACAATTAGTGACAAGATTGATCCGTGCAAATAGTAATAAAACATACATTTTTCATTGCTATACTTTTCCAACATAAGACTTTGTGTGAAATTAGACATCGCCCAACAAAACCCAGCAACAATGCCCAATAACAATGCCATATTCATATGACTGGATGTCGGCTTAAGAATGCAAAGCACTCCGATAAAGCCTAGCATAACACCCCATAGTTTATTTTGCGAAAAGGCACGATTATAAAAAAAGTAGATAATGAGAATAAACGCAGGCGCTGTATTGAGTAAAGTATTTGCATTAAACAATGAAGTATGTTTAATACAATAAAAAAACGTATATTGACTACCAACGACGAAGACTGAGCGACTCAAATCTATCCATGATGCCTCTTTAAGATAAGCTATCAAGGTTGCCTTATCTCCAAGTCGCCTCAGACTAACAATCCATAATGGTATAAAGAACCGACTAAAAACAATAAGACTTAACGGTAAATCAACCTTACCTGTTGCACCAAAAAGTGTAAGAAATAAGGCTGCGATGACCATATATATTTCAGGATAATGATCACATTTTTTTATGATCTGATTTATCAATGCAATTCTCCTTCATGAGATGTGCTTATCATTGCTTACAGTCTTTGACCATCATCATATGCAAGGATATAAGAATATCTTTTTCACTTGCTTGAATAAAATCAAAAAGATCTTAATAAAATGGAAAGACAATGGGTATATACTTAATGGACAATGCGATCAGCATCCATATGTGAAAGTTTATGATAAAGTTTTAATAACGTTAAATCATCATTATATATTTCACTATACTCCGCATTTTTTATTTGAAATAAGATCATTTCGACTTTTGTTGGATCAGTATCTAATCCAAGTTTATGAAGCCTTTCTTTTATCGCTGAACGACCCGCATGTTTGTTAATAACAAAATGCTGTGTTAAACCAAAATCTTTAGCTTGAATAAATTCATAAACACTTGGGTCTTTCATTAATCCATGAATATGAATACCCGCTGCTGTTGAAAATGCATTATCACCCACAATAGGTTTATGCTTACCTACATTTAAATGGAGCATTTGTATTAACGCCTTACAGGCAAGATATAGCTGTTTTAAATCAACTTTGTGCTTAATATGAAACTGTTCATACTTATAATGGAGTACTGTAAGAATCTCTTCTAATGCTGCATTACCTGCACGTTCGCCAATACCACATAAGGTTGTTTGAATGCAATCGACACTTGCATCTAATGCAGCAAGTGTATTTGCTGTTGCCAGGCCCATATCATTATGGCAATGAACGGATAAGGTGATCTCATCTCCAACCCAACCACGAATACATTGGATAAGCGCGTATATTTCCTCAGGTATCATCGCACCAACCGTATCTGGAATCACAATGGTGCGAGCCCCCTTATCAACAGAGGCATAAATCATGTCATATAAAAAATCATGACTTGCTCTCGTTGCATCTTCCAAAGCAACTGATATATCATTGATACCTAGATGTTTGGCATATTGGATGGCCTGTTTAGCTTCATCTATTGCTTCTTTCACCGATATATTTCTTTTTTTATTCACATGAATTTCTGAACCGAGTAATAAGATTTGAATTTGATTCTCTTCTGTACCCTCAAATGCTTCTGCTGTTCTTTTAATGTCAGCTTGATTAGCTCGTGCTAATGCTGATAAACGACAATGCTTATTTAATTTTGTTAACTTTTGACAAAATTGAAAATCTGTATCATTCGCGGAAGGAAATCCAATATCAATATAGTGCATACCCAATTTATCTAACATCTCAAAAAGCCATAGCTTTTGCGCGAGGCTCATACTATTACCTGGTGCTTGTTCACCATCTCTTAGTGTCGTGTCATAAATAATTAAATTTTTTTCTTGGCTATGTGATAAATGCTGATTCATTCTACTGTCCTCTTTCGTTGTTGTATCATAAAAATATCTTTGTAAATAACTTGTAAGATATTAATTTATTATGCAACAGAGCACAATGACATTGACTGCATATAAACACGTAAGTGAGATACTTAAGTATACTAAGGCATGTTTTTTATTGAGTCATTTTTAAGACAAAGCAAAACCTGAGATAAAAGCTGCATTGACACGTAGTCAATACGCACTTTCGAGGCACTTTTAACACAGTATTTGGGGAAAAAGAACGAACAGGGGGACGCCCTAAATACTTTCACATGCACGCATCGATAGACATGCGATGGTTTAAGATGCAAGTTTACTCACACCAGCACGCCCATGTCGCCGACACCCAGGACTTGTTCACAGACGCCGGGATTAAGCGCGCCAAATAGCAACCGTCGAGATACCGTGAACAAATTGCGGCATGTCGTCTATAGAGATTACAAGGTAAACTCGCATCTTGAACGATCGCAGATACATACCCTTCGCCCTTTAAGCTGCGCCTCAGCACAGCTTGAAAGGCTTTAGGTATAAACATACATGACTATTGATATTATTGGGATGGCTCAGGCACTGGTCTTGGCGGTCGTTTATGCCGTCGTCCTCGTCTTGTTGGATGTAATGAAAATTTCATACCGATCTCCACATGCAATCTATTTAGATTATTGGCATCTCAGTTATCTCATAGAATATACATGTTATTATTGATAACTTATATGTACCAACTACCCGACTGCAAGAAAATAGAATTTAAATATAATAACATGCCAAAAAAGCAAGTCTTGCTTGATATATTTGCGCATCTTGCCTAGGTGTTTTACTGCCTGCATCTACGGTAATATACTTTAGCAATTCTATATGACATAATTTTTCATATGAATATTCAGGTGTTTGCTTAGTTTTTGTCTCAAAATATTTCACATATCGAGACATAACCTGTATATCACTTACATTATTTTTAGGTGGTTTTTTAGTATGATTATTGCATTGAGCTTCTGCGCCCATCAATAAAGTAGGTGTGGACATTAAAAATTTATAAGTTTTGTGCATGTTATCACTCCTTCTGTTATTTATTGAGACGTGACTTCGCTGTCACGCATCTTCCATTGTTGCTTCAAGTCCTTTTCAACAACTTAATTTCCATGATAAAAACTGAGTATGTCACAACCATTCCTGCTTATATACGCTCAACATTTTTTTAACTATCATCCTAACAAATCATGGCTAAAAACTGTCTTACTTAGATCTCCTATAAGTAGGATACATCAAGAAATACTTTGTGAGTTGTCTGACAGACTCAGTAAGGCGCTAACAATAAGGAACTCATATATTTATTTTTTTTCTGTTATATCATCGATTAAGACACTGTCTAGTAGCACAATCAAAGCTAAGAGACATAGCCATTTGGGGCGCCGACGCGGCTATTATAGACGATAACCACGCCGCTCGTCTATACTCCTCACCGTGGACTGAGAACCTTCAGCCACGCATGTCATTTTTGCAGGCAAAAAACAACGCCCCAACACATTGTGAGAAGACGAACGGCACGGGCCTCTTTCTAACGGTTGTAGGTAGCGCTAGGTGTACCTGGTGAGCCTACATCAGAAACGCCTTTATGGCTTATCGACGTGGTTTGCTGTGAAGGTAACATCATCTTGCCATAACCATGCTGCCATGCGTTAAAGCCACAAACTAACGCACAAATAGTCATGATCAATGCAATAATCATCACCAAGAAGCCGATGATTGCTCCAAGCCACGCACAACATCCGCCAGTTTGCTTTGACCAAACAAACAACCATGTACCTGCAACCAACGCAATGAGACTAAGCGCAAATGCCATATGAAAGTGCAACATTACGTGCATCATGATAATCCCCTTTTCACGCTAATACACACCGTAAGTATAGCATGTCTTATATACCCCATCGTCTTTTGATGCTGTCTCTATGTTGATAACATACCTACGCCCTCACAGGCAACGGCGGCTGAAGGTGAGGGTCGGAGGAAGGGAGCATAAAATCATTGTATAGCGATGACAAAACCAGTACTTTTAGACATGGACCTACGTATTAGCTAGGGCTGATGCGGCTTCAACTCAAAAACCCATAACACCCGGCTATCATTTTCAATATGATAGCGGATGGGCGCTTGCAACTGCTGGCTTAATTGTTGCTTAAGACTCGCCACTTTTTCAGGTGTTGCCTGATGGAGTGTCAACACCAGCCAATGGCACTGCACGCCGTTAAGCGATGAAAGAAACTCAGGTGGCAATGACCATGTTTGTGGTAGTCTTGGATCAAGCTTGACCACCATCACCTGTTTTTGAAAATCACTGCCGGGCGGCGTTGTTGCAAACAAAATAGTTCGCTGATTACTACAAATGACGCCGGTTTGTTGCTTCAACCAAGCGATCGCCGGTGTTTGGTAGGCACGACTATCTGCTTTTGGCCAATTGTTATAGAGACCCGTCACAACAATCACCAATATCAAACATAGCCTCAACCAGAACCGCTTTGCACCCTCATCCCATAGCAGCCCCATCCCATAGACCGAGGGCATAAATAATAGCAATGACATACCCGCTTGATAACGCGAGGAAAAAAAGAGATTCTGTGAAAAAAAGACAGCAAGCATCACGGTATAAACAATAACCGTCCAATAGAGTAACTTGCAATGGGTTTTCTCATGAAAACTTGCAATCCCTAACAGTAAAAATAACGATAAGACATAGTTAAAGCTGCCGAAAATATGCAAAATAAAATATACTGGTAGACCATAAATAAAGATTTTATCGACAGCTACGTACTGCAATGCTTCTTGTGTATGAGCCAATAGTAATGATGAAAATAATGTATGATAAAGATTTTTTGTTGTACTTTGATTAATATAAGTTGATAGATAATATCCGACATTTTTTGGCATATAATTATGCTTGATATAAAAAATAAAAATCAGAGCACATACAACAATAGCAAAAATAATGGTATAGCACCAGATAAGCTTTCTTCTGCCCTGGGGATAAAATAAAAGCCCTAATGGGGCAAGCAACCAAAGTACACATCCATCTGATCTAAATAATATACTTACTAACATAAGTAAATGATATAAAAAAAGACATTTTTTTTGATTAGATTCTGCATATTGCAGTAGCATCGCAAAACCAAAAATCCATGCAGCCAAAAAACAAAAATCTCGGATAATAAATGCACGCACTTCTGTTAGCACGGGGCTTATCAAAATTAAAATAGCCAACCATATATAATATTGCGGTTTTAGCTTGAGGCATCTAGCAAGATAAAATAAACCCAAAATAATAAACCATTGTGCAACAAGGTTAATGAGGTGCGCACTTGCAAAATAACTTATGCCAGTGAGACTATGAATACTGCCTATCAGAATCGGATAAAACGGACGAGAAAAGCCTGAAAACGCTGCAGCAAGACCATGTTGATTAAATAAAGCAGCACTAGTTAAGTAATAAGTAGTATCAGGATTAAAGCCATTGGCATGCGTAAAAGCAAGTACTGTGAAAAATGACCATATGAGTAGCGTCAGAACAAGTAATACACGCGGTTGCAAGCAAAAAGTAAGCTTTGGGGATTGCATGTTGTCATCCTATCTCATAAAAAAGCGACCTATCGGTCGCCTTGTCTTTGGTCTGCCATGTATTGTATTGCTTACTTGTCATCGCTACGCGATGATTTTTTACCCCTCATCCGGCCTTCGGCCACCTTCCCCCGCAAGGGGGGAAGGGCGTACTTTATATGACCGACCCGGCAGCCCGATGGACAACGCCGCTGCAGCGCAAAAGGCGAAGGCTACGTTTATTCGATAATTTTGGCAACTACCCCCGCACCCACAGTACGGCCACCTTCACGGATTGCAAAACGCAAACCATCATCCA
>CAMFJL010000020.1 GCA_945957175.1 uncultured Legionellales bacterium | reverse complement strand
CGTCCAACGCGTAAGCCAGCGTATCTCAGTCAAGATGATGCTGGGTCTCGCACTACGGGTCGCCGTAGTGAGTCAGAAAGCTACACAACTCGTAAAGCCACATATCGCGGCGAAGAGACAGAAAATCGTGGGTCGCGGGTGCGTCGGGATGTAGCGCGTGACGGTAACAGGCCAAGTAGCACTCGGTCTTTACCGCGTTCAAATCAAGGTCAGCGCGCGAAAACAGATAATCGGCCTAGTACGCGATCGCGCAAGCCCAAAGTATCGTGACAATCTTACTTAACTCGTTTGTTTCTGTAGTTTGGGATGTAGCTGTAGCGGGAAGACAACGATGACGCTAAGACCTTGACCATCGTGCCCCGCGCCAAGCCTAACCTCGGCTTGGTGTAAGGAAGCAATTTGTTGCACAATTGCTAAGCCGAGACCTGTACCTTGGGTATGTGTGCCTAAGATGCGGTAAAACCTTTCAAAAACGCGTGATCGAAGCTCTGGTGGAATGCCAGGTCCATTGTCGGTCACTGTTAAAATCACAGCATCAACTGTTTTCTCTAAACATACCATGACTTCGCTATGTAAAGGTGAATAGCGAATGGCATTGTCCACGAGATTGCGTATTAAGATACCCAGCATCGTTGCATTAGCATCTAGCATGATTTTATCTTCATGACAATTAAGCGATAGTTCAATAGATTTTTCCAGCGCTTGAGGTACCAATAAAGTTAGTGTTTCGGTCGTAATTTTATGAATATCCACGGATGCAAAGTCATTAAAACTATCGGTATCTTCTGGAATGATGCGACTTAGTGTAAGGAGTTGCTCAATAACATGGCTTGAACGGTCAACAATACGCAACAAGCGTTGACTATGCTCATCAAATGCTGGCTCTTTAGGCTGAGTTGCAATAATAAGCTGAACTTGGGCTTTGAGTGCGGCAAGTGGTGTACGTAGTTCATGCGCGGCATCAGCGGCAAAACGTTTTTCACGGTCTAGCGCGCGCTTGAGGCGTAACAGTAATTTATTAATTTCATCGACTAAAGCACGGATTTCGGCTGGCGCATGTTTGACACTAACAGGTTCTAAGTAACCTGGTACACGGCTTGCTACTTCTGCAGAGACGGATTGAACCGGCGCAAGGCTTCGGCTGATTACTATCCAAATCGCTAAAGCAAGCAAAGGAAAAGCTAATAAAGCAATGATAAAATCATCTTTTGCAATAATATTACCAAGTTCGGCACGGACATCATCGCGCTCAGCAATATTGAGCACAGTATGGTTTTCTGGGTCTTTTGCTGTAAATACGCGCCAGGTTTGTCCTTTAAGGGTTATCCAACTGAATCCTGCTTTGCCGTTAGATAAAGGTTCTTTTGGTGCATGTGCTGAGTGGACTAATAGCGTATGATTATATTCATCCCAGATTTGAAATTGAAACTTTTCAATAAAGTTAATATTGTTATCATCAAAAGGTCGCACGTAGCTGCGTGAGAGCACAGGGATTTTATCAAGCTTTTGTTGTAACGCAGGTAAGTCGCGATGAAGCATATCATCGCCTACCAGTGCTTGAAAGGCAAGGCCAGATTGACCTAATAGCACATCAAGATGGCGTTCTACATCACCACGGTCAAGAAAATAATTACCCAGCGCAATCAAAATGAGCACCACAACCATGATGAGCATGAGTAAAGATAAGAGTCGCTTACGAATGGAATGCGTCATGCCGTGTCTTTTTCTTTGTCAATCATGTAGCCTATACCTCGGATGGTACGGATGAGATCCGTGCCAAATTTTTTGCGTAAATTATGAATATGGACCTCGAGTGCATTGCTATCAACATCTTCGTCCCAATTATAGAGGCTTTGGGTAAGTTGTTCACGAGACATCGCTTTGCCAGTATTTTCAAGTAGCTTTTGTATTAATGAGAATTCTCGTCTAGGAATATTAACCGGCGTACTATTAATCGATATTTCGTGCGCCACGGTATCAATGCTGATTACAGTATCTTGATGCTTGTGACTAATCACGGGAATAACACGGTCAACAGAGCGTCGTTGAAGTGCTCTAAGTCTTGCTGATATTTCATGAAGATCGAAAGGCTTAGTCATGTAATCATCTGCACCCATGTCCAGACCCTTGACGCGCTCTTCAATGGAATCTCGTGCAGTGAGAATAAGGACGGGTGTGCGATTACCACGCAACCTTAGGTTTTCAAGAACGCGAAGCCCTGCCAATTTAGGCAAACCCAAGTCTAATATGACCAAATCAAAACTTTCAGTACGCAATACTTGATCAGCTAAGAGGCCATCTTGAGTCCAATCAACAGCGTAGCCTTCTTTTTTCACCCAATCTCGTAACGCTTCGCCAAGATTAATATCGTCTTCAGCAATCAGTATACGCATGTACGAATCCTCAATGAATATTGCTTATGTTATAAGCATACATTAAGGTATAGTCGCTTTCCAATAAAAATGCCAGCCTTGTAGTGGTTACTCTTCGCCTTTCTCACTACATGTGTGTACAATGTACCTTGAGTTAGCCAGATTGTCGCTGCGCAAGCAGAGGAAAGTCCGGGCTCCCTAGGGCAGCATGCCAGGTAACGCCTGGGAGATGTGAATCTACGGCCAGTGCCACAGAAAAGATACCGCCAACATGTTGGTAAGGGTGAAATGGTGCGGTAAGAGCGCACCGCGCCACTGGTAACAGTGGTGGCAGGGTAAACCCCATGCGGAGCAAGACCAAATAGGAGCCTTATAGCGCGGCCCGCGTTGGGCTCGGGTTGGTCGCTTGAGCAAGTTGGTGACAACTTGCCTAGATGAATGACAATCCATGACAGAACCCGGCTTATCGGCTGACTCAGCTTACTTAAAACAAGTATCTTTTGCTTGTAAAATAACGTATAATTAGTATATACGAAGGTAGGATGTCGTAACTGTTTTATTTCATTTATTCAGAGGAATGCAGATGCACGTTATGCAATTACTTTTTGGCTTATTCCACTTACCTTGGTGGGGCTACGTTATTGTGACACTGATATTGACGCATATCACGGTGGCTTGTGTAACACTGTTTTTGCATCGATCTCAGGCACACCGAGCGATGGATTTTCACCCTGCCGTATCTCAGTTTATGCGCTTTTGGTTGTGGCTTACCACAGGTATTGTCACAAGGGAATGGGTAGCCATTCATCGTAAGCATCATGCTAAATGTGAAACATCCGAAGATCCCCATAGTCCACAGATGCTAGGGATTAAAAAAGTTTTTTTTGAAGGTGCAGAGCTCTATGTTGCAGCTAAAACGCCGGAGACCTTGGAACGATATGGTTTTGGTACGCCAAATGATTGGATGGAACGTCATATTTACCGCCACAATGGTGCCGGTATCTTTCTCATGTTTCTGATCGATGTACTTTGCTTTGGTGTTGTAGGACTTACTGTGTGGGCCGTGCAAATGATGTGGCAGCCCTTGTTTGCTGCTGGCGTTATCAATGGTATTGGCCACTACTGGGGCTATCGTAACTTTGAATGTGCGGATGCATCGCGCAATATTTGTCCTATTAGTATTGTTACATGTGGTGAAGAACTGCATAATAATCATCATGCTTTCGGCAGTTCAGCTAAACTATCCGTTAAACCTTGGGAGTTTGATTTAGGCTGGGCGTATGTACGGATATTACAATGTTTTAAATTGGTGAAAGTACATAAAACGGTTCCGCAATATCTTCTCAACACAGATAAAACCCAAATTGATGTGGATACACTCAAAGCTTTTGTGACTAACCGATTACATATTTTAGCTAAATTTAGTCAGCAAGTGATGATGCCCGTGTGGCAAGATGAGCGAGCACAAGCAGCCAGCAAACCGTTACGCAAGGCGCTCACGAAGGCGCGCACCTGGCTGATTCGAGATGCTTCACAGGTTACGCCCGAAGGTAAAAATCGACTGTTAGAGGCATTGAAACAAACCAAACAGCTTGCACAAGTGTATCAAGCGAGAGAAAAGCTTCTGGCCATTTGGATGCGAACAACGGCAAGTCAGCGTGAGCTTATTGACGCGTTGCAAGAATGGTGTAAGCAAGCAGAAGCCACGCATATCGAAGTGTTGACACAGTTTGCAAAACAACTTCGAGGTTTCGTGCCGGTTAGCATGAACACGAAAAGCGCCTAGAACACGTTTGTTTATTACAATTTGATGATGGAAATCAACCCCTATTTAACTGAACTTGCCGACCTCTCTGAGAGAGCGTCGGCGCTTCGTATTGCGCTTGATTATGATAGTAAGAAAGAGCGGCTTGAAGAAGTGGAGCGAGAGCTTGAAAGTTCTGATATTTGGCAAGATCCTACGCGTGCACAATCTTTAGGTAAGGAACGTGTGGTGCTCACCGAAGTTTTAAAATCCCTCGATATGTTGCATACAGGGATTGATGACCTCAACGATTTATTTGTGTTAGCGCGTGATGAAAATGATGAGCAAAGCTTGCCTGGTCTCATGAAGGATTTAAAGCAATTAGCGCATACCTTGGCCCAACTTGAATTTGAACGTCGATTTTGTCACCCCATGGATATCAATAATGCTTTTATTGATATTCAATCAGGATCTGGGGGTACAGAGGCTCAAGATTGGGCTGAGATGTTATTGCGGATGTATCTGAGATGGGGTGAGCAGCGCGGTTTTGCGCCGGAGCTATTAGAAGTATCACCTGGCGATGTTGCCGGTATACGTTCCGCTACATTTAAATATACCGCAGCTTATGCGTATGGTTGGGCGAGAACGGAAACCGGGGTTCATCGTTTAGTGCGTAAATCACCTTTTGATTCAGGTAATCGCCGGCATACCTCATTTGCATCAGTTTTTGTCTACCCTGAAATTGATGACAGTGTTGAAATAGATATCAATCCTGCTGATTTGCGCATCGATACGTATCGAGCAAGTGGTGCAGGCGGGCAGCATGTCAATCGGACCGATTCAGCTATTCGTATTACGCATATCCCCTCGGGTATTGTGGTTCAGTGTCAAAGTGACCGCTCACAACATAAAAATAGAGCACAAGCCATGAAGCAGCTACGTGCAAAGCTTTATGAAATTGAATTGCGCAAACGTGATGCTGAAAGGCAAGCATTGGAAGAGACTAAAACTGATATTGGCTGGGGCAGTCAAATTCGCTCTTATGTGCTCGATCAATCACGCGTCAAAGATTTACGTACCGGTATTGAAACCAGCAATACACAAGCTGTATTGGATGGAGGATTAGACTTGTTTGTGGAGGCGAGCTTGCGCGAAGGCTATTAATAGACCCGTCATCTTTCAATGGCGGTTTCGCCCATACTTTATATATAGGAACCTTACATGACTCAAATACAGCTTGATACAGAGACCTTGTCAGAACCTGAGCAAATCGCGTTACGTCGTCAAAAGCTCAAGTGTTGGCGAGAAACAACACAGGCGTTTCCTAATGATTTTCGTCCAAGTCACTTAGCCGCCGATCTTCATGCCCAATACGGCGCACAGAGTTTAGAGGCGTTAAGCGCAACACCCATTCAAGTGGTATTGGCGGGGCGCATGATGACGAGAAGGCTCATGGGCAAGGCAAGTTTTATCACATTGCAAGATAGCTCAGGGCGTATTCAACTTTATTTGCGCGCCGATGATTTAGGTGTCGAGTGTTATGACATGGTTAAATCATGGGATATTGGGGATATTTTGGGCGTAAGCGGATGGTTATTTCGCACGAAAATGGGCGAGCTTTCGGTGCATGTTACAGATATCCGTTTATTGACGAAGACCTTGCGACCCTTGCCTGACAAATTTCATGGTTTAAGCGATATTGAGCTTCGCTATCGCCAACGATACCTTGATCTCATGATGAGTGAAGAGACGAAACAAGTGTTTATACGTCGGAGCCAAATCATTCATGAGATTCGTCAATTTTTATTAGCACGAAACTTTTTAGAAGTAGAGACGCCCATGATGCACCCTATTCCTGGTGGTGCTGCAGCTAAACCTTTTGCAACATTTCATCATGCGCTAGATAGAGAATTGTTTTTACGTATTGCCCCTGAGCTTTATTTGAAACGATTAGTCGTTGGCGGTTTTGAGCGGGTATTTGAAATTAATCGAAATTTTCGTAATGAAGGCGTTTCTACCCGACATAACCCCGAATTTACGATGTTGGAATTTTACCAGGCGTATGCGGATTATCGCGATCTGATAACCTTAACTGAAGCCTTATTAAGACAATTAGCCCAAAATGTGTTGGGAACATGCATTTTTGACTATCAAGATATCACATTTGATTTAACCAAGCCGTTTAAACAGATAAGCTTATTTGATGCTGTATTACAAGCAAATCCCACGCTCACAGCTGAAGATCTGCGCGATCAAGCAAAGGCATCGGCATTCGCTGCATCGCTTGGCATTAAAGTCGATGAAACGGCGGGGATTGGTATCATTCAAACCGCAATTTTTGAAGAAACAGTAGAGTCAACTTTATTACAACCGACATTTATCACGGAATATCCATTTGAAGTGTCGCCGCTTGCTAGACGTAACGATAAGCGGCCTGAGATTACGGATAGATTTGAGTTTTTTATGGCGGGTCGAGAGATTGCCAATGGTTTTTCTGAATTGAATGATGCAGAAGATCAGGCAAACCGTTTTATGGCGCAAGTGCAGCAAAAAGATAAAGGTGATGATGAAGCCATGCATTACGATGCCGATTATGTGACCGCGCTTGAATATGGGCTACCTCCCACAGCGGGTGAGGGTATCGGCATTGACCGGCTAGTCATGTTATTTACGAATGCGCCATCCATTCGAGATGTGATTTTATTTCCGCATTTGCGGCAACGCAGCTAATGCTCATATACGCGTCACCCTTCAAAAACTGGCTTTTTTTGCGCGAGCTTGCAGCAAAGTGGCTATTTGTGGTATCATATCGCAATTTTGTAAAACGCTTTAAGGATTTCCTATGAGTATGGATCTCCCAATGATATGGCAACGTACCCTTCGTGAGGTTGTGAGCATCGTGGGTATTGGCCTTCATTCCGGTCAGAAAGTTGAACTAACCATTACACCGGCACCCGCAGATACGGGTATTATCTTTCGTCGAGTTGACTTGCATCCAGCCGCTGAAATTAGAGCTATCGCAACAGAAGTCACCGAAACGCAGTTAGCTACTTGCATAGGTACGGGCGAGGCCAGAATTAGCACCGTTGAACATCTAATGTCAGCTTTATATGGGCTTGGTATTGATAATGCGTTCGTTGAATTGGACGGGCCTGAACTACCTATTATGGATGGCAGCTCAGCGCCGTTTGCATTTTTACTGCAATCAGCAGGGATTACTGTACAGCAACGACATCTTAAAAAATTTATTCGTATCAAAAAGCCCGTAGAAGTGGTTGAAGGCTTGGACGAACAAGGTCAGCCTACGGCGCAATACAAATCAGCTGGTTTTTATCCGCATGATGGTTTCCGTATTGATTTTACCATCGAATATAATCACCCTGTATTCCAACCCAATGTTCAACGATTGGTTGTTGATTTTGCTGAACAATCCTATTTGCAAGCAGTGAGTCGTGCGCGAACCTACGGCTTTAAAGCTGAGTATGAGTGGATGCGTTCTCGTAACTTAGCGTTAGGCGGCAGTTTAGCTAACGCCATCGTTATCGATGACTATCGTATTTTGAATGAAGATGGCTTGCGTTATGAAGATGAATTCGTGCGTCATAAAATCCTTGATGCGGTTGGCGATATTTATATGTTAGGCGCTAGTTTGATTGGTGAATTTCGCGGTGTTAAATCGGGACATGGTCTCAACAATAAGCTTGCTCGCGCTTTGTTGGCAGATAGTGAAGCTTGGGAATGGGTCACCTTCGGCAAAGAGGCGCATGCCCAAGCGCCAAGGGCTTACACCAACCCACAGTGGGAACCGGTACCCGCCTAATATGCTCGTCGGCTTTTAATCTGCAACTTTTTAGTTGCGAACCATCACGCGTGTGGGTGCGTCCAGCTGTACAAAGTGCTGATTTAGCCATTTTGCATCATCGGTAAATATACGTACGCAACCGTGACTGGCATTATAACCAGGCACGGTAGTTGAACCGTGAAGTGCAAAGCCTCCGTGAAAAAACATACAGTAGGGCATAGGTGCACCACCCCGACCGATGGGGAATTTTTTGGATTTACAAGCAGCACCTTGTTTGCCATAGACAGTAAAGTTACCAGTCGCAGTGTTACATCGACTGCCTACATCCGGACACCAACTTTTTCCACCTGATACGGGTCCCCAACGCACGAGGTTGCCTGATGGGTCGTAAGCCCCCCAAGCAAGTTTATTCAGCTGCACCATAATCGTTGGCACGCCATAACCACTGATTTGGTAAGGCATAGGCGATACATCAAGCAAAGAAGCCTGCGATAGATTTTTAGGCACAACAATACGCATACCTCCCCAAATAGGGGTATTCATACGATTAAGACGCATAACAATGCCGCGCTGCGTGGGATCAGGAAACAAGCTTTGCCAACTTTGGCCTTTTTTGACTGTCAGGCAATCGTATCCTGGCTGAGCGCAATAACTGTCAATGACACGTGTTGCCCAACTAGTGCTTACAAAACTCAACGTCAAGAGGGCTGCTAAGCCCGTTACCATCATCCGTTTCATGGAGAAACTCCTTAAGGATATGCCTAAAATATAGTCAATCTGGAGAGGTTTTGCGAATAGCGTTGATCCTATGTATAATGAGCCACGGAATTTTTACCGAGGTGAATCTACAAAGGTGTAAGCTGGTCGTGGGTTTAACGCAATACTCGATCTTTAAGTGAGATAAAAACAGATGAATTTGCATGAATACCAAGCAAAGGAACTCTTTACCCGTTATGGCATGCAAGTGCCCGCTGGTGAAGTGGCAGCCAATGCTGAAGAAGCCGTTGTTGTTGCTCAAAAATTAGCTAAGTCACATAATTGCAAGGCATGGGTTGTCAAAGCCCAAGTCCATGCAGGTGGCCGTGGTAAAGGCGGCGGTGTGAAGTTTGCGACCAGCCTTGATGAAGTGGCTTCAGCTACCGCAGGCATGTTGGGTCGACGATTAGTGACATACCAAACAGATGCAAAAGGTTTACCCGTCAACGAAGTGCTAATCGCAGAGCCAACCGATATCGCTCGTGAGCTTTACTTAGGCGCTGTCGTTGATAGAGCCAGTCAGCGTATCGTGATGATGGCCTCAACAGAGGGTGGGGTTGATATTGAGCATGTGGCAGAAACGAGCCCTGAAAAAATTCTCCAAGTCATGATCGATCCTTTGGTTGGTTTGATGCCGTATCAATGTCGTGAAATTGGATTTGCGCTTTGTTTAACACCTGAACAAATTAAACATTTGACACAAATCATGTTGGGTTTATATCGTTTGTTCGTTGAGCAAGATTTGAGTTTGGTTGAAATTAACCCCTTAGTGGTGACGGAAGATGGACGATTGACTTGTCTTGATGGCAAAATCAACATCGATGATAATGCGATGTATCGTCATCCGGATTTACGCGAAATGCGTGATATTACGCAAGAAGATGATCGTGAAAATAGAGCCCATAATTGGGAACTTAACTATATTGCCTTAGACGGTGATATTGGTTGTATGGTAAATGGTGCTGGTCTTGCGATGGCAACCATGGATTTGATTAAACTGCATGGCGGTAACCCGGCTAACTTCCTAGACGTCGGCGGCGGCGCAACCAAAGAACGTGTGACTGAAGCTTTCAAAATTATTTTATCTGATGAAAATGTGAAAGGTATTTTAATTAATATCTTTGGTGGTATTGTCCGATGCGATATGATTGCCGAAGGTATTATGAGCGCGGTAGCAGAGGTTGGTGTCAATATTCCAGTTGTTGTACGTTTAGAAGGTAATAATGCTGAATTGGCGGCAAGTATGCTTGCTGAAAGCGGTTTAAATATTATTGCTGCTGATGGTTTTGATGATGCTGCACGTCGTATTGTTGCTGCAGTTAAGCGCGAGGTGAAATAAGTCATGAGTATTTTAATTGATAAAGACACGAAAGTATTATGCCAAGGCTTTACGGGTAATCAGGGTACGTTGCATTCAGAACAAGCCATTAGCTATGGTACCAAAATGGTGGGTGGGGTAACCCCAGGCCGTGGTGGTCAAACTCACTTAGGATTACCGGTTTTTGATACGATGCTAGAAGCGGTTGAAACGACAGGCGCAACCGCGTCAGTCATTTATGTGCCTGCACCGTTTTGTAAAGATTCTATCATTGAAGCTGCCGATGCGGGTATTGAGCTTATCATTTGTATTACCGAAGGTATTCCCACGCTTGATATGTTACAAGTGAAAACCTACCTCGAAAATAATACCTTAGCACGCTTAATTGGCCCTAACTGCCCAGGTGTTATTACCCCAGGTCAGTGCAAAATCGGTATTATGCCAGGTCATATTCATATGCCAGGTCGTGTAGGTATTGTTTCTCGCTCTGGTACCTTAACCTATGAGGCTGTCAATCAAACCACAGCCCTTGGTTTTGGTCAAAGTACCTGTGTAGGTATTGGTGGCGATCCGATTCCAGGCAGCAACTTTATTGATATTTTGGCGCTATTTCAAGACGATCCACAAACCGAAGCCATTATCATGGTCGGTGAAATTGGTGGCTCTGCAGAAGAAGAAGCGGCAGAGTTTATCAAACATCACGTTACCAAACCTGTTGTATCGTACATTGCAGGTGTAACTGCGCCAGCAGGTAAACGTATGGGGCATGCAGGTGCAATTATTGCGGGTGGTAAAGGTACAGCAGCTGAGAAGTTTGCAGCATTAGAGGCAGCGGGTGTTCATACTGTGCGCTCACCTGCACAAATTGGCCACGCAGTTGCTGAAATGACGGGCTGGACTATCGTCACCGCTTAAATATGAAGTCTTTGGGCGATCGTCATCGGTCGCTCACAAAGGCGTGCTTGTTGCATTTAAGATAACATGCGCGCCTATTTTTTCCCTCAGATAGCGTCTTCTTTCAGCGGTTTTAGTTCGAGTGTGCGAATTCGTCGTTTATCGGCGTGTGTGACGCGAAACTCAAAATCGTCAATGATGACACTTTCACCAATTTTTGGCATATGCCCTAGGCTTTGCGTGACAAGACCGCCGATAGTATCGAATGCCTCGTCACTAAGCTTGGCCTTAAAATAGGTATTGAATTCATCAATCGGTGTGAGCGCCTTAAGCAAATAGTGTTCACCTTCTAATTTTTTAATACAAGCATCTTCGTTGATATCGTGTTCGTCACTGATGTCACCTACGATTTCTTCAAGCACATCCTCAATCGTGACCAGGCCCGCAACGCCACCAAATTCATCTATCACAATAGCCATATGATGGCGACTTTGCCTAAATTCTTTAAGTAGTACATCGAGGCGTTTACTTTCAGGTACAAAATTGGCTGTACGAATCATGTCAGCAAGTGCAGGCGGTTGTTGATGATCGGTTAAAAATGCGAGATTAAGTAAATCTTTTGCGAGTAAAATGCCGACAACTTCGTCTTTGTTTTCGCCAATGACGGGAAAGCGTGAATGCCCTGATTGAATAATCATGGGAATAAACTCACTGGGCTCTGCATCGATATCAACAACGGTCATTTGTGAGCGGGGTACCATAATATCGCGTGCATGTAATTCGGTGATATTGAGTACACCTTGAATCATCGTGTGGGCATCGGCATCAATCAGTTGATGCTCAAAAGCATCGGCCAGCATTTCCATGAGTTCTTCACGATTTTCAGGCTCTGAGCTGAATAAATGCGTGAGACGTTCAAACCAGCTACGGCGTGATAAGGTTTTGCTGGGGGTTTCTTCAGCCATGGTGTGTTAATACTCCGTCAGATAGGTGCGACGTGCGCTCATCGTCATAAGGGTTGGCAATGCCTAGTTGCGCAAGCATTTGGATTTCGAGTTGCTCCATATGCAGAGCAGCATCAGGTTCTATATGGTCAAAGCCAAGTAAATGCAAAGTGCCATGGATGGTGAGGTGAGCAAAGTGGTCATCCATAGATTTATGTTGAGCCAAGGCTTCTTCTAAAACAACAGGGACACAGATGACTAGGTCACCCAATAAAGGCACGCGTTTAGAAGGGGCTGTGGCTGGGAAAGCCAACACATTGGTTGCATAATCTTTATCGCGATATTGTTTGTTAAGGCTTAAACCTTCGGTCTTATCGACTAAATAAACAGATACTTGTCCACGCTGTTTTTGTTGGGTCAGCGCTAGGCTCACCCAAGTATTAAATTGTTTTGCGTCCGGGTGAGCGTGCGTACTGGCGCTGTTAAATAAGATGCGTGTGGTCTTCATTGTCTACCCTCAGTATTTGCGCGACAGAACAAGCCCAGGCGATAATTATCGCTTGGTATGAAGGTTATCATCTGTTCTGATTCGTCCAAGGGTGTTATGCTAAGTAACTAAGATGCCTATTATTATAGAGACATGAGGTTGCAGATGCAAGGCTGATTATATTTTAATCAAATGCGTATCATGCTCGTTTTTAGCGATAGTACAAAAAAACGCCCTTCTTTTCTTGCGTACGATGGTGGCTGAAGGTCGGATGAGGGGTCATATTACCATCGCATAGCGATGACAACGAGGGTTATTCCATGACACAAGCCAATCTTGATATAAATACCTGTATTGTGGGTGGCGGGCCAGCAGGTATGCTACTTGGCCTTTTATTAGCAAGGGCTGGGGTTGATGTGTTAGTACTAGAAAAACACGCAGATTTTCTGCGGGATTTTCGCGGTGATATTGTGCATAGTTCAACGCTTATGGTGCTAAGAGAAATGGGTTTGCTGGATACCTTTTTATCATTGCCACATCAAAAATTGACGGAACTTGGTGGTGATATCGGTAAAGTGCATGTGAAGCTTGCCGATTTTTCTCATCTTTCAGTGCCTTTTATCGTGGTGATGCCACAATGGGATTTTCTTAATTTTTTGGCGGCAGAAGCAAAAAAATATCCTAACTTTCATTTACGTATGTCGACGGAAGCCATAACACTGATTCAAGAAAATAATAAGATTGTGGGCGTTGTTGCAAAGCATATGGAACAAACGATTAGCATTCGTAGTCAACTTGTCGTAGGCGCTGATGGTAGGCATTCAACCGTGCGAGCGCAAGCAGATTTACCTGTGATTGATTTTGGTGCACCGATTGATGTGTTTTGGTTTCGCCTAAGTCGCGATCCCAGCGCAACGGAGGATACCTTAGGGCGGATAGTACCCGGTAAAATGATGGTGACAATCAATCGAGGTGATTATTGGCAGTGTGGTTATATTATCCCGAAAGGTGGTGCAGACGTGCTACAAGAACAAGGTCTAGCTGCTTTTCGCGAGGCGATTGCAGCAGTTGCGCCAAGTCTTGGTGATAAATTAAATGTGCTACAAGATTGGGAACAGATTAAATTGTTAACAGTCAAAGTTGATTTTTTAATGCATTGGTTTAGACCTGGGTTATTGTGTATTGGCGATGCCGCACATGCGATGTCGCCTGTGGGTGGTGTTGGCATTAATTTAGCGATACAAGATGCTGTTGCGACAGCGAATTTGCTGGCAATACCTTTGCGAACACGTAAGCTGACAACAGCTGATTTAGCAAAAGTCCAACATCGGCGTGAATGGCCCGTGCGGATGATACAAAAGCTACAGATTTTCTTACATAAACGAGTGCTCAGCAATGTTTTGAGCCAAACAGACACCATGGAAATGCAAGTACCGTTGCCAGTACGTTGGCTCAATCGCTATCGATTTTTACGACGTATACCCGCACGGCTTATTGCCATGGGTTTTAGACCAGAACATGTGACGATACATAACAATCATGGAGTTTCAAGTGAATCATAAACTCATTGGCGGCATACTCATGGTCGTTGGTACAACCATTGGTGCAGGAATTCTTGCATTACCCGTGACAACCTCTGCGAGTGGCTTTATCACCTCATCTATCGCCCTATGGGTGTGTTGGTTATTAATGAGCCTTTGTGCGTTGATTATGTTAGAGGTTAATTTATGGTTTCCAGAAGGCAGCCATTATATTTCGATGGTGCGTGCAACATTTGGTGTTAAAGCGGAAGTCATTGCCTGGGGGTGTATGTTGCTGTTGCTCTATGCCTTATTATCGGCATATATTTCGGGTGGCAGTGACGTACTGAATCACTTATTGGCATTGATCCATATTAAACTACCGCAGGTATTAACTGCGATATTGTTTACCGCGCTTTTAGGCTGGGTGGTCATGTCAGGTACACATTGGGTGGATTATTCAAATCGAGCCTTAATGAGTGTCAAGTTGATAAGTTTGGTGGTCTTGCTGACACTCATGTTGCCTGCGGTCCATGGTGCTTATTTGAGTGAAGGCGAGCCCAAAACTTTTCCTGTGGCACTTATGATTATGTTAACTGCGTTTGGTTATTCAACTATTATCCCGAGTTTACGCACCTACTTTAACAGCGATGCAAAAGCGATGCGTCGAGTGATTTTGTGGGGTAGTGGTATTCCACTGATTTGCTATATTGTTTGGGATCTTGCTATTTTAGGGACTATTCCACCAACAGGACCACAGGGGCTGGATACTATTTTAGCCTCAGGGCGTGTAACCAGCGAATTATTGCAAGCTATTGCATTGCTTATCAACAGTCAACTGATTACGCGCTTGGCGGGCTTGTTCTCTTCGATTTGTGTGGTCACATCATTTTTAGGTGTTGCATTGTCACTGAAAGATTTTCTAGCGGATGGCACCAAGATCGTAAAAAATACCAAAGGTCACGTAAGCCTTGCATGCTTAACATTCTTACCGCCTTTGCTTGTTGTTATCTTCTATCCATCAGCATTTATTTTAGCCTTAAATTACGCAGGCTTATTATGTGTTATTTTGCTAGTGATATTTCCTGTACTATTGGCTTGGCAAGCACAGAATAAATTACAAACACGATGTGAATGGTCTTGGTTAGGCCATCGTCTTACCTTAGGTATATTGGCCTTAGTGGGCTTATTCTTGTTACTACTGGGGATCGGGCAATTAATATGAGATGGTTTTGTGAGTATAATGCTTAGCTGCCCAAGCAATGGCTTCTTGCAATACATTGTCTGAAACCGCAACTGTATAATCTTTCTTAGATGCGTATGCTTCGCCGAGGCTTTTTAATAAAACAAAATGTGGGATTTTGGCTTTGGCTTTTTTATCTAAAGTGAGTGTCTGGATAAATAGCGCTGGGTTAGCAAAAGCTTGGGTTGTGAGTGGCAATTCATATAATTGCATAAGCTTTTGTAGGCGTGTTAGCGCGTGTTCAGCTAGGATACCAAGACGTACAGCGATATAAGCTTCGACTAGCATGCCGATGGCAACGGCTTCACCGTGACCTATGCGATATGCTTCAATCAGCTCAATTGCATGTCCTATTGTGTGACCGTAATTAAGATGCTGTCTTATACCACGCTCTTGCTCATCTTGCTCGACAATGCGTTGTTTAACACGACAATTTTGTAAAATAAGCTCAGCCAATAATGCGGGCTCGCGCGCGAGAATGGCGTCGTGTTGTGTTTCTAATAAGGTAACTTGTTTGGCATCTGCGATGAGAGCATGTTTAATCACTTCAGCTAAACCATTGATATATTCACGCTTAGATAAGCCTGCTAGGCTATGTGTGTCGATAAACACCGCATGCGGTTGTGTAAAGCTGCCAATAAGATTTTTGCCAAAAGAGGTATTGATCCCTGTTTTGCCGCCAATACTGGCATCAACCATCGCAAGTAATGTTGTTGGTATATAAATCACCGGTATGCCGCGCATGTAAGTGGCCGCGATAAATCCAACTAAATCCGTCGTCACACCGCCGCCTAAAGCAATAAGACACGTGTCACGGCCATAATGTTTAGCGCATAAACTATCTTCTAAAGCAGCTTTGGTTTCACGGGTTTTATGTTGTTCACCAGCGGGAAACGTCAGTAGCTCAGTATCGATGCTATGTGTATTGAAATAGGCTAAAACAGCAGGGGCAAGTAACTGAGCAACCTGATTATCGGCTATGAGTACCACGCGTTTTTGCAAGGTTTTAATATGATCAGCAAGCAAAGCTTGTGTCAATAATTGTTGCCCTATATAAATGGGGTAGGGTGTTGATGCGCGAATATTCAGTGTTTTCAAGTCAGTGCTTGCCTCTATAAAACGTTCATGTCAACCACTTTACCAAGCGCGCGTAATTTTGTCATCATCTCATCAAACATGAGTGGTGAGATGGTTTGTTTGGCATCGGATAATGCGGCATCAGGTGTTGGATGGACTTCAACCATAATACCATCACTGCCAGCTGCAATCGCCGCATAAGCCATTGGCGCTACCATTTGACGAATACCAGTGCCATGACTTGGGTCAATAATGACAGGTAAATGGCATAATGCTTTTAAAATGGGTACCGCAGCAATATCTAGGGTGTTACGCGCATAGGTTTCAAAGGTACGAATACCGCGTTCACACAACATGACATTAGGATTACCCGTTTGCAGAATATATTCAGCTGCCATTAAAAAGTCCATGTAAGTGGCGGATAATCCTCGTTTTAATAAAATGGGTTTACCTGCTTTGCCTACTTGTTTTAGCAAACTAAAATTTTGCATGTTACGCGCGCCAATTTGTAAAATATCGACATGCTCGACTAACGTATCAATATCCTGAGGATCCATGACTTCTGATACGCTGAGTAAGCCGTGGGCCTTAGCCGCTTTTTGCATGTATTGTAAGCCGAGCACGCCTAATCCTTGAAAATCATAGGGCGAAGTTCTTGGCTTAAATGCACCACCACGTAAAATATTTGCGCCGGCTTTAGCCACAGCTGCTGCGGTTTCAAAGATTTGCTCTTCAGACTCAATGGAGCAAGGACCGGCCATGACAGCAAAGGTGCCGTTACCAATTTCAACGGAGCCTATTTGTATCACAGTGGGTTGTTTCCGCAGCTCCCGGCTTGCAAGTTTGAACTTTTGCGTGAGTGGTAGTATGGTTTCAACCAAAGGAAAGGCTGCAAATTGTTTCAAGTCAGTTTTGGCATCATCACCGTTAACAATGGCAATAGTGCGACGACCTTCCTCTTCTAAAGCAATGCCTTGTAAATCCATCCATGCAAGTTTAGCAACGAGTTGCTCGACATCTTCTTGAGATGCGTCAGGTTTTAATACTAATATCATGATCTATCTCCTTCAAAAACAGTATGAGCAAGTTGAGTGAGTGCCGTAAGTTCTATGTTATCTTCTAAGGCTTTAACAAAAAGAGAACCAACAACAACACCGCTGCAATGTGCTAAGACTTGTGCAGCAGCCTCAAAGCTTGCGATTCCAAAACCGGTGACAACTGGCAAATGGCTTTTGGCTTTTATGTAAGCCATTTGTTGGGTGAAATCTTCGGGAAGACCTGCTTTGATGCCTGTGGTACCTTTACGGCAAGCATAATATAAAAAACCACGCCCTAGTTGGCTTAAATAAGCAATTCTTTCCGGGGGTGTCGATGGCGCAACGACAAAAATGGGTGCAATACCATGATTTAAACAGGCATCGTAGAACTCGCCAGCTTCTTCAGGTGGACAATCGACTAACAACAAGCCATCAATACCCGCCCTTGCGGCAGCAGCAATCGCTTTCTCGGCGCCAATAGCTAATAAAGGATTTAAATAGCTAAATAAAATTAACGGGATATCGCTTTGTTGACGTAGGCGATGGGCAAGTCCAAATATTGCTTCAAGGGTCGTACCTTGCTGCAATGCGCGGTTAGCGGCACGTTGAATAACGGGGCCGTCAGCGATAGGATCGGAAAAGGGCACACCAAGTTCTAAGATATTTACGCCACCTTGGATAAGCGCCATCGCTGCCTCAAAACTTCGGTCTATACCGCCATCGCCCGCGGTTAAATAACCAACAAAGGCAGCTTGTTTTGCTAATTGGGTTTCAATGCGATGAATACCATTCATGATAACACCTCGGTTAATGCGGGCTGCGTCATCAGTGTCGGTAAATCTTTATCACCACGGCCGGATAAGTTAATGAGGATGGTTTGATCCGGCATTAAGCTAGGTGCAAGTACGCGAGCATAAGCCAGTGCATGTGCAGATTCTAATGCAGCGATAATACCTTCAGTTTTGGCCAAGAGAGAAAGTGCCTCAAGTGCTTGTTTATCATCGATGGCAACATAAGTTGCGCGATGATTGGCATAAAGCTCAGCGTGTTGCGGGCCAACAGCAGGATAATCAAGTCCGGCGGAAATCGACGAGGTTGGCGCAATTTGACCATGCGCGTCTTGTAGTACGTAAGTATAACAGCCATGGAGCACACCTTTGGTTGAGGCTTGAAAGCGCGCAGCATGTTCACCGAGCCTTTTGCCATGGCCACCTGCCTCAACGCCAATCAGTTTGGCTTTAGGATCGTTGATAAAAGCAGAGAACAGACCAATGGCATTAGAGCCCCCACCGACACAAGCAATGATATAGTCGGGATTTTTGCCTAATAAAGTCTGAACTTGCGTTTGACATTCTGTGCCAATGACAGATTGAAAACTTGCGACCATGTCCGGATAAGGATGGGGTCCAAGCGCTGAACCCAAGCAATAATAACTTTCTTCAAAATGTGCAGACCAATCCCGCAGTGCTTCATTGATAGCATCTTTTAGCGTGGCAGCGCCATGATCGACAGGCATAACGGTTGCCCCCATAAGTTGCATGCGAAGTACATTAGGTGCTTGACGGCGTATATCTTCGCTACCCATGTACACCACACAAGTTAAGCCTAAACGTGCACAGGCTGCGGCCGTTGCAACCCCATGTTGTCCGGCACCAGTTTCAGCAATGATACGTTGTTTGCCAAGCCTTTTAGCTAATAAACATTGGCCCAAGGCATTGTTGAGTTTATGGGCGCCAGTATGCAATAAATCTTCGCGTTTAAGTAATACGCGTGAAGCACCAATGGCTTTAGCAAACTGCGGAACGTCAGTTAAAGCGGTTGGGCGTCCTGCATAATCTTTTAGCGCTTTATCAAGACTTTGCTTAAAAGCAGCGTCATATTTCAGTTGTGTCCAGGCCTGTTGTAATGCTTGAATGGGGGCAAATAATACTTCCGGCATATAAGTGCCGCCGAAATCTCCATAAAAGCCTGGCTTATGGTGCATGTTTACTTCCTCGTACCTGTCCAATAAAAGCGGCGATCAGTGTTAGATCTTTCTCACCTGGCATAGACTCAACGCCGCTTGAAACATCGACAAAATCAGCGTGCATATGAGCAAGTGCTGAGCTGACATTATTTGGATTTAGGCCACCTGCCAAGCCATAGCGAAAAGGTGTATTCACGACTAGCTGTGGCCAGGGTAGGGTGAGGCCTGCGCCGGCTTCAAGATTATCAAGTAAAAGATAATCTCGGGAAGGCAGACAAGCATTAAGTCCATGACTGGTATCGGGTGCAAAACTGCCATCAGAATTGACGACTTGGGCGTAAATACGTACGTAATGCGCATCTAATTGATGGTGTGCTGCTTTAGCGTTATGACCATGTAATTGTAGTGTTTGTATGTCAGTTGCATCAAGGATAGCCTGCATGGCCACAGCATCTTGATCCACGCAAACAGCGACAGGTATGCCGCCTGCTTGAATGGTTGCGTTTGCAATGGTTTTGGCCAGCGCTAAGTCCACATATCGTTTGGAATGTGGATGACATACGAGGCCGATATAGTTAGCACCAAGTGCAATGGCGACTTCTGCAATTTGGGGGCTTTTAACGCCACAGATTTTTATCTTAGTCATCATGACAAGCCTCCATAAATCGACGGGGATCTTCGGTTGTTACGAGTGCTTCACCAATCAAGACAGCATCAAACCCCGCTTGCCGATAACGTTTTGCAAGTGTAGGTTCTAAAATCCCAGACTCAGCCACTTTACAAACATGGTCAGGGAGTCGCGTAACTAAACGCAAGGCTTGTTCAGTATCAATAGCCATCGTTGCCAGATGACGATTATTAATGCCAATCATGTCGGCATCAGCGGCAAGTGCTATGTCAAGTTCAGTGTTGTCATGAATTTCGACTAAAACATCGAGACCCAAGGCATGCGCCTGTGAAATGATCGTTGCGGTATGCTCACCTAATACCGCGACAATCGCTAAAACAGCGTCAGCACCCGCTAATCTTGCTTCAGCTAATTGTATTTTGTCAATGATAAAATCTTTGCGAAGTAGCGGGATAGATTGGGTGGCTAAATGCTTAGCAACGTGTTGCAAGTCGGATAAGTGGCCACCAAAAAAAGGCGTATCAGTTAATATGGAGATAGCACTCGCACCGCCTTGCGCATAATGCGTTGCCAAAGCCATCGGATCGGCAATCGTTGCTAAATGTCCTTTACTGGGCGATTTGCGTTTAATTTCCGCAATAATGCTGAGTTTTTCGCGCAAAAGGGCGTGTTTGAAAGATTGACAGGGCGGCAGCGTTAAAGCATCCCGCATGAGCATAGCAAGTGAGCCATCCGGTTCTTGCTGTATGTGTTGATACAGTGCGGCGACTTCTTTGCGTTTAGATGCAATGATAGGTTCAAGTCGATTATGCATGGCTAAACTCGATGAGGTGTCTTAGTAATTGCATGGCTTTCCCGGTCTGAAGTGATTCACGTGCAGCTTGGACGGCGTCAGAAATCGTGTCATGCAAACCGTAAAGATAAAGGGCAACGGCCGCGTTAAATATCAATGTATCAGCGATGGCTTGATGTTTTTGGGTATGAACACCTGAGAAAGTATCTTGGAGTAATGCGGCATTTTCGTTGGCATTGCTACCTCGTAAATCGTCTGGCTGGCATGGGATTAAACCAAATTGTGTTGGATTTAAATGAAAAGTTTCACGCGTGTGGGGCGTGACGACACGTACTTCTGCAGGCCCTATGCAGCTTAACTCATCAAGCCCTTGGCCATGCACAATCATCGAGCGCTCAGTGCCAAGTTGTTGCAAGGCCTTTGCCACCAAATCGAGCTGATCAGCGGAAAATACGCCGAGTAATAGATGCGAAGGTTTTGTCGGATTAAGCAGTGGCCCTAATAAATGCAAGCTAGTAGGGACGCCCAAGGCTTTGCGTAATTGACGCAGGGCTAACAACGCTGGATGAAATAGAGGGGCAAAGCAAAAACCAAAGCCAACGGTTTCAACACAGGCAGCCACCTGATGAGGCGATAATTGGATATTGACGCCAAGCGCTTCGAGCACATCAGCGCTACCCGCTTGCGACGATACAGCGCGATTACCGTGCTTAGCCACTTTGACGCCGCAGCTAGCAGCAAGCAGAGCACTGCCCGTTGAAATATTCACCGTGTGGGTATTATCAGCGCCTGTACCAACAATATCTAGTACGCGATGCTTCATAGGCACGGTAATCATGACTTGTTGTAGACCTTTGGCAAGGCCTACTAACTCTTCTGCTGTTTCTGGTTTTGCGCGCAATAACACGAGAAATGCTGCAATTTGCAAGGGATTGGTTTCAGGTATTAATAGCTCTGCTAATACTGCCTCACAGGTGTCTCTGTCTAAAGACTCGTGATTCATAAGCTTTTGAATGCATGTGGTTAATAACATAATCTATCCAGCTAGCATTGGCAGAGAGACACAAAGCTTTTTAATAGCAATGGACCATCAGGCGTCAGTATCGATTCTGGATGGCATTGAATGCCATAAATAGGCTTGCTTTGATGGCGTACCCCCATGATTAAACCTTCAGCATTTTCCGCTTCTATCAATAATTCATCGGGTAATGTTGCTTTATCTGCAATGAGTGAGTGATAGCGAGCAGCTTTAAATGGCAAGGGCATTGCTTGATAAAGGCCTTTACGATGATGAAAAATATTATCATCCTTGCCATGTACAATCTGAGGTGCGCGAATCACTTGGCCGCCAAAAGCTGCGACAATTGCTTGATGGCCTAAACAAACGCCTAAAAGCGGTGTATGTTCAGGTAAGCGGCGAATCAATTCAATGCAAATGCCAGCCTCTTCAGGACGGCCTGGACCTGGTGAAATAATAATACCGGCAGGCGCAAGTGCTTGTATGTCAGCAACGCTCAGTTTATCATTGCGAATCACGTGCACGGTTTTTGTGAGCGGTGCAACGGCTTGATAAAGATTATAAGTAAAACTATCATAATTATCGATAATGAGGATCATGCTAAAGTCTCCTCAGCGAGTTGTAAGGTTGTTAACATGGCATTTGCCTTGATTTTGGTTTCATTCGCTTCTGCCGTTGGATCAGAATCAAATACGATACCTGCCCCAGCTCTGACTTTGGCAACACCATCTTTGAGTACCGCTATGCGGATAGCAATACAGCTATCTAAGCTGCCTTGATAATCAATACGGCAGATAGCGCCGCCATACATGCCGCGTCTTGAGCTTTCAAGTGCATCGATAATGGCCATGGCACGAATTTTAGGTGCGCCGCTTAATGTGCCAGCTGGAAACGCAGCTGCTAAAGCGTCAAATGCATCTTTACCTGTGCGCAACTGACCTTTCACAATCGAGTTGATGTGGCTTACGTGGCTGTAATGTTTAACTTTCATAAGCTCATCGATACGGATGCTACCGGGTTCGCAAACAACACCTAGATCATTACGTGCTAAATCGACGAGCATCATATGTTCAGCACGTTCTTTAGAATCGGCAAGCAAGGATCGTTCAATAGTAGTATCGTCTTGTACATGACGTGCTCTGGTACCAGCAATAGGATTAATGGATACTTCACCCTGGCGTACGCTAATTAATTTTTCTGGCGAAGCGCCGACGATGATGCCTTGCTGTGTTGGTAAGTAAAACATGTATGGTGCGGGATTAACGCGACGTAAGATGCGATAAATATCAAAAGGGCTTACGCTATATTGTTTTGTAAAGGTCCGAGATAATACAATCTGAAAGGCATCGCCTTTGGCAATATAATCTTTGGCTTTTTCAACCATGGCAATGAAAGTCGTATCGTTTTCACTGACAGACACCATAGGCTCGAGTGGTGCTGTGGGTATAGCGTCATCCTGTGTCTTCATAGGACTTCTGGCAATGTTAGCAATAACGGCATCAATGTTTGTTTGCGCTTGTGCAAAGGCTTGCTCAGGATTCGCACCAGTCTCAACCATAAAACTTATCAATAACGTTTGTTTAACATGATCAAACATCAATGTGGTTTCATAAAAATGAAATTGCATCTCGGGTAAGGGATCAGTTTCACAATGTTGATCAGGAATCATTTCAAATAATCGTACCGCATCATAGGTGAGGAATCCAACCGCACCATTGACAAAATCCATGTGCGGATACATCGCATAACAATCGAGGGTGCTAATAAGTTCACGTAACGCGGTAAATGGTGGTTGTGATGATGTCTTGGTCTGTTCACCTATACGAACTGTGACTTCGTGATTGCGAACCTGCAAAGCCGCCATGCTACCAAAAGCAATAAAGGAATAGCGACCGGCTTCGGTATGTTGGATACCGGACTCAAGTATAGCACCATCATTCAGTTTATTACCGAGGGCTTCAGCAATACCAATGGGTGTGAGCTTGTCAGCAAGGATTTCGCGATAAACCACAACACGTTGATGTTGTTTGGCCAAGGATAAAAAATCGTTTAAGGTCATGGTTTGTAACATAGCGAAGCATCCAAGTGAATTTGTTATTTTGTAATGGTACGTCATTACAATTAAGACGTCAAGCTTTTTTGATGATGTGTTTTATATGCACAGCGTTCGTTGTACCGCTTTTGCCTCCGATATGCTTACGGTGAAGGTAGACCGGACATAGATTGACTGAATGAGCTCCGTGAGTTCCAATCAAAGTCGTCAGCTTTTTTGGGTACAGGAATACTGGATGTGCTAAAGGACCGTGTGCTTCTATGGGGGGAGGTTGTCGATGTCCCAAGGTTGGGGGCCTCTGACGGAAGTGGTTTCGCGACTAGCTCCACGCTGCTAAATAAGCTGACACAAGATGCGCTTAAGCTAGATGAACTCGAACTGGATAGGCTCGAATTAGAGGAGCTTGATGAAGAATTTGGTAAATAAGCCGGACTGAACGCCCTTGAGAGGCTCGATATACTCGTGCTACTGCTTGTGCTGGGCATGATTTCTGCTGTAGAGGACAAGCAAATCTGAGTATTGGCTTTGATGTTATCAACATCAATGACCCTTTTTGCGATGGGGGATTGTAAGATTTCCACTAATCTAGTGTCATTCTTTAAGGCATAGAGCATGTCATCCGTGAATTTAACAGAGCAACCCTCTAAGAAATCTTGAAGTTGACGAATTGTAAATTCTTTTGTTTCACTTGATACATCAGAGAAAAAGCTTGAGATACTTTCTAAAATGTTAAAGCTACGTAAGTAATGGCATAATTGCGTTTGCAAAATAAGTGTTGCACATTTTATGTTATCGTCATGAGAAATCTTATCATAAAGGTCTATTGCCTGATAAATACAAAATGCGTAGATATTTTCTGCTATATCTTTCTTTATATCTGAAATATTTGTATATAGACTTAAAATGAAATCATCGTAGATACTCATTTTTTTTCTTACATGCCTTAAGAATACCGTGAGTCCGTCATAATTATCTTGGTACATTGCGTAGTTTATAGCGTAGCCTATAGCGGTGTATCCATGGCGATCTTTTATGTTAAGTTGAAGGTTATCTAGCCGCGATAGCAATTCGGTGCATAAGGATGTGTTACCTTTCATTGCACTTAAGTGCAATGTTGTTTGATTATCGTGATTCACTGCATTAAGATCGATACCCCAGCGCAGCAGTTGCTGTGTCATGGCTGCCATAGTTGCGTTATTTTGAGATTCTGCCAACTCATGCAACAGGGTGTGGCCATGCGTATCCGTGTATCTGCTCACCCAAGATGCGGCTATCGTCGTGTTGTTGTAAGCGTCAAATAAATTGCTAAAACACATATAAAGTGCGTCTAGATTACCCTCGAGCACGGCATTTTTCATGGCAGCTAAAGCGCTAAATTGTGTTTTATGCGCACGGTATAGACGCAGCGCCCGCGCATCATTGAGATCGTTTTCAGGATTACAGTGAGGCGATGCTAAGATCTGTAAGATTTGACCTGGCCGAGCCAATAAGCTTACATCAGCTAATAAATGTTGTGTTAAATTGTCATGATGCAGCAGCGTTAAAAAGCTATCGACACCGCAATTGAGTGTTTGTGCACCATGGTTTTCGTTAATATCAAGCGAGGCTCTTCTTCGAAGGCCCTCTTCTATGATTTGATCTAAGGCTACAAAATCATGCGCTTTGATATCAGCTTCGCTGAGGACTTCGTCTATCGGGATTGTTGCTATGCCTGCACTAATGTCAGTTGAAGGTATGCCAGGATAAAGGGTAAATAAGTATTGTCCAAAATTTTCGATAGCTTGCAATTTCGTTTCATAAGCTGCAGGCGAGCGCAGAAGCTCTGATGTTGTCGCATGCCTAGCCAATAATTCTGTTTTTTCAGACGGCAATAGTTCTCTTAGTGGCATGACTGCACCTCGTTATTGTTATCTTTCTATTATACGGTGAATAACTTAACGCATCATTAACGTATTATGAATAAGAGCGACCTTGCGGTCGCCCGGATAAAAGTGAAGCGCTAATGGGGTTTTCTTGCGCGCTTGAAGCCATAAGAAAAATAAAAGATTAATCCGATGACCAGCCAAATGAAGAAACGTAACCACGTTTCCGGCTCTAAATGGTAGATGAGATAAAGACAAGATAATACCCCTAAAAAAGGCACAACAGGTGCGCCAGGGACTTTAAAGGGTCTTGGCATATCGGGTTGCGTGTAGCGAAGCACTAGCACACCCGCACAGACAATTGTAAAAGCAGCTAAGGTGCCGATATTGACGATGCTGACAAGATCATCTAATGGCACAAAAGCGCTGCATAATCCAATGATAAGCCAAGTTGCAAGAATAATTCTGATGGGTGTATGCGTGCGGTGATTTACCTTTGCAATCTGACGTGGCAATAATCGATCCCGTGACATCGCTAAAATGACCCGCGTGAGTCCATAATACATCGCTAAAATAACGGTTGTTAAACCAGCAATTGCACCAACCGAGACAATGCTCGCGCCTATACGATAACCAATTCCCAATAGCGCATCAGCAATGGGTGAGCTGACATCCAATGTATTATAAGGGGCAATCAGTGTGAGCAATGCGGAAACGACAATATATAAGACAGTACAAATGATAAGTGAACCAATGATACCAATGGGCATATTGCGTTGAGGATTAATGGTTTCTTCAGCTGCGGTTGATACGGCATCAAAACCAATATAAGCAAAGAAAATAAATGCAGCACCATTCATCACGCCTTGCCAGCCAAAAGGTGCAAAATTTTTCCAATAGTTGGTGTTGATATGTTGAGCTGCAAGATAAATAAAGATACCAATGACAATAAGTTTCGTGATAACCACGACTTTATTTAATCGAGCACTGGTTTTGACGCCGATGATCAATACCATCGCAATAAGTGAGATGACGATAAAGGCTGGTAAATCCATGAAACCGCCTTGCGTGGGACCATTAAGCAAGGCCGTAGGGATATGTACGCCAATACTTTGCATCAAATTGTTAACGTAGCCGCTTAATCCTACGGCAACGGCTGCAGAACTAATACCATATTCAAGCAACAGCGCCCAACCAATAATCCACGCAACAGTGATACCAAAACCGACGCGCGCATAACCATAAGCACTACCACAGCCGCCCAGTGCCGCTGCAAGCTCTGCATAGGAGAGGGCAGTAAAACCACAGGCAATACCTGCAACCACATAGGAGAGCATGATGGCAGGCCCTGCCTTCGTGGCGGCTGCAATGCCGGTTAATACAAAGATACCTGCGCCAATGATGGCGCCTACACCTAACAATACGAGGTCAAATGCAGTAAGCACGCGCTTTAACGAAGGCTGTTGCGCGTTGTCTGGATTGATGCCACGACCATCATCAAAAATTTGTTCGGGCTGTAGATCTTTCATGTATCAGTTATCCTTGCAAACAACGAGAGTAAAACGTCCATGCTACGCTATGCATTGGCTGTTTTTCAAGCTTTATATATGTTTTTGTTAAATTTGCTTGTCTTACGATTCGCGTGTACTAAGCATTCTGCTACACTTTATTTTGAGCAAATGAAGGGTGCGTAGATATGAATTTCTTTACTGTCATGCAATACGTGGGTGATGGCATCGATGCCTTTGGTGTCATGATTATCATTCTGGGGTGTATCGGTGCGACAGCGATTTTTACTCGCATGAGCCTGAGGACTTCTATGGGAGCAGCCTATACGCCGTACCGCCAAAATGTAGGCCGCGCTATTTTATTGGGCCTTGAATTTTTAGTTGCGGGCGATATCGTACGTACGGTAGCTGTTTCTCCAAGTCTTTTGAACATTGCGGTTTTGGCAGGCATTATCATTATCCGTACTATCTTAAGTATGACCTTACAACTTGAGGTCGATGGCCGTTGGCCCTGGCAAAATAAGCTAGAATCATGAGATCTCATAGTGAAGCCTTATCAAACATTCCCTCATTAAAGCGAGTCATGCAGCCTGTCAACATCTCACTATTTAAGAGATTTTAACGCTAAAAGGGTAAATGTCCTATGTATATGCTCGAAGATTTCGGTAGTTTTATGATACCAGGACGTGTCGTAAGCATAGATGGACAAGATAAAAAATATGTGCGGCGTAATCCACAGTTGACCATTGAGATTGATCCGAATGGTACGTATGCCGTGGAAAATACCTATGTAGAGTATTACGTGCCTAAAGATAGTCGAGGTATCATGGTGCTGGTTCATGGCGGTGGACTTTGTGGTCACGCTTGGCATACAACACCAGATGGTCGTAAAGGTTTCGTGCAGCTTTTTTTAGAAAATGCTTATACGGTTTATGTTGTTGATACTGTGGAACGCGGTCGAGCAGGGTGGTGCGCTGTCCCAGAAATTTGGCCTGAGGCAGCTGAGTCTCGTACAGCTGAAACCACTTGGTCCGCATTTAGAATAGGTACCGCACAGAATTTTTTAGCACGAAAGCCCTTTGAACATCAACAATTTCCGGTGGCAGCATTTGATAACTTTGTGTGTTATCAAGTGCCAAGATGGGATGTGCATACGGAAGCCTCTGTCACAGGACTTTATAAACTACTACAAAAGATAGACAGGCGCTGCATCGTTTTAGGGCATAGTCAAGGTTGTGATTTAGTCATGCGTCTATTTGAACAACAATCGCAATACATCAGTCATCTGATTTTACTCGAACCATCCAGTTGTTACTTGCCACAAGGGTCTTATCAATCAGATGTACGGTTATTGACGCTTTGGGGTGATTACTTAACGCAAGATCCCTTATGGACATCTATCTACAAAGCCAATCTAGCATATCAAGAGGCGCTTAAGAACCTTGGTTTTAACGCAGAAATTTGGAATTTGCCCGCGCAAGGCATGGAGGGAAACTCGCATGCACTTATGCTAGATAAAAATAACGAACTTATTGCCAAGAGACTGATGCAGTGGATTGAATCATGACATGCTTTAATGTATATGAGTACTTTGAAGGAAAATAGTCAAAGCATGCAGTAATTTTTGATTTTCGCGTATTTTACCCACAGTGATTCTTAGATATGTGGGTAAGCCATAATTATCAACAGGTCTTACAATCAGGCCACGGTGCAATAAAAACTGATAAAGCGACTCAGCTTGCTTTCCAAACTTAACCAAAAAGAAATTAGCATATGCAGGCAGATAACTTAAACCAAGCTTGTCAAAACCCGCAGCAAGCTGTTTTCTTCCTTGGGTCACAGTGAGTTTAATTTTTGCCAAATGGTGATGATCACTGAGCGCAGCCGTTGCAGCGGCAATAGCGGGTGCAGAGACATTAAATGGTAGACGGATCCGCTCGAGCTGCTTAGCAATATCTGCAGTACTTATTGCATAACCTACGCGAAGACCCGCCAATGCATATGCTTTTGAAAAAGTGCGAGTAATAATAAGATTAGGAAATTTTGCTAATAAAGGGACGCTTTGAGGATAACTGGGCAGATATTCGACGAACTCAAGATAGGCTTCATCAAGTACGACTTTGATTCGAGGTGGTATCTTTTCCATAAAGGCAATCAAATCCTTTTCAGCAAACCAAGTACCTGTCGGATTATTTGGATTGGCAAGAAAAATGAGACGGGTTTTGGGGCCACAGGCCTTCGCTATCTTATTAAGATCATGCGCGAAATGACGAGCAGGCACTTTTATGATATGTCCATGATAGGCTGAGATGATTAACTCATAGGTGATAAAAGCATATTGACTCACAATGGCTTCATCTCCTTTTCGCAAGAAAGCTTGCGCAATAAGTGCCATGACCGCTTCAGAGCCAGGTCCAAAAGTGATTTGCTCGCCCAAGACATGCCACTTTTTTGCCAAAGCGTTTCGTAATGGCGATGCCAAGCTTTCCGGGTAAATATGGGCTTTTTCAACTGCCTGTGTTGCAGCAAGTATCGCTTTTCGACTTGGGCCTAATGGTGCCTCATTGCTGGCAAGCTTGATAATGCTTGCCTCATCGATATGCAAATCCCTGGCAAGTTCGCTGATAGCGAGACCAGGTTTATAAACAGGGGGCAAAGTTAAATGTTGTATTCCCACGGGTATGACTCCTTTACCACAGTATAGTTGAGTAAAGTAGGTATGGATGTGTCAGGTTACTGTTTTAGTCAAAGCATAGGCTTATGCACTATCTGCTATACTTGCGTTTAAGCTAGAACCTTTGATCAAACGCTCAGTGCTATGATCAACGCACGAGGGTATGTCTTTCAATAGGTGTTCTCGCGGAGGATGCCCGCGATGTATTGACGAAGTTCAGGCTACGTAGAGGAGATTATCATGAAAAAGCGAGTTTGTTTATCTATCGTCGTTACCTTTATGAGCTTATCAAGCATTGCGCTTGCTGCTGGTAGCGGTGTTTATGCAAGTGCGCAAACGACACAAAGCAATGCATCGCAAGTGCGTGCTACCATGTTTTTGATTAAGCATGCTGAGGATACAAGTCATACAACAGATAAGTCACAAGACAACACACAAACGTCAAATAATACCGAAAATAATCAAGATGTTGTTGTGCATAGTCTCATCAACCCGGGTGATTCGAATGAGCAAGTGCCAGGTCGTGCATATATGAAATAGATACGGATAAGCTGAAAATAATTTGGGATTTTAAGTTGCTTTTAGCGCGGCAATCAAGTTTAATTTTTACGGTTTCAATTTTGAACCTTGAAGCAAAGGAGATTTTCTTTGTAAATAGCTTATCAATATGATGAGGCATAGCTACGATGAAGCAAACAGATTTATTACTCCTTCGTGGTGGCTGCTATTGTGGCCATATTACCTATGAGATCACGGAGGCAGTGCTTAAGAAGGGGGTATGTCACTGTCATAGTTGCCAGAAACTCACAGGTGGTGCGTGTTGGCCATTTTTATTAGTCAAAAGTGAATCCTTACAAATTCACGGCCAAGTGAAATACATCACGAGGCAAGGTGACAGTGGTCATAACGTTCATGTCAGTTTTTGTCCCGAATGTGGAACAACCCTCTTTGGACGTCCTGAGGCTTGGCCTAGCATTCGCACGGTTTCAGCTAGCACGTTAGATAAAGCCGAAGATTTTATACCAGACATGCATGTATGGACTGAAGATAGGCAAACTTGGATATCTTTGTCGCATGATGTCGTACAGTTTTTAAAAAATCGCACAAGAGGAGCATGATAGTGAGTCTTCGATTGTTATCTATATCAGATATTAAGAAAAGCATTACGATGACGCAGGCCATTGATGCCGCAGAGAAGGCTTTTATACAACTTGCCAAACAACAGGTACAGTTGCCTTTACGGTCTAATATCGCTGTCGCTGAGCAAGAGGCTCAGGCATTAACGATGCCCGCTTATCTTGCCGCAGAGAAAGTTCTGGGACTAAAAATGGTTTCTGTTTTTCCGCATAATCGAGAGAAGCAAAAACCTGCCATCACCGGTTTTATCATGTTGCTAGATGAAGAAACCGGTGAACCTAAGCTGTTG
>CAMFJL010000019.1 GCA_945957175.1 uncultured Legionellales bacterium | reverse complement strand
AGCTTTTTGCTGCAAAAGCCCGTCATCTTGGCGGGCTTTTTTTTGCTTGCGATTTCGAATTAGCCTACCTAAATAGGGCTGATTATGGGCGTGGTAACATCATTGAACAATATGCTAAAATAAACAGTTCTATATGAAACTACCTGTTGTCTCATCGATCTGACGCTACGGGCAATCATCTAAAAAAAACGATAAGAGAAAATCTATGCCAAATTCTAAAAAGAAACGTCACGCATCTTCCTCGAATAAATTGCCTACCATGACGACCATGCATCAGCCACTCAAAGATGTTGCTATTCGCGCGTGTGAACTCGAACTTTATGTCGCTGCCCGTGATGGTAAGATTGGAACGGTACAATGGTTGTTAGCATTGCCCATGGCTAAAGCAAAGCCTAAAGCATTGAGCAATAGTCGAAAAAGTGACAGGTATGATGCAGCACTTAATCTGAAGCCATCACCATTTGCGCGAGCGACGGCTAGCATGAAGTTACTTAATGCAGTTATACAAGGTGATTATATTCGCTTTTTAGAGGCGTTAAGTGATGGTGCTAATATTTATGCTCAAGCGTCGAGGCTTAGAGAGGAAAACTCAGAATCTATAACACACCCGCCTGAAACAGTGCTTATGATTGTTGTTAAGTATGGGCGTATCGAGATGCTTGAGTACTTGCGACAATTGGGTATCAATGTTGTGGAGGCAAACCGGCAGAACGCACTATTAGTGCTTGCTGCTAAGCACGAGCATGTCGAAATGCTTGAATACTTGCTGCAATTTGATGTCGATGTTGATGTTGTGGATGCAAATGGACAAAATGCACTTTTCTTTGCTATTGAACAATCCTCTGTGGCGATGACTCAGATGTTGCTGCAGCGGGGCGCCAGTGCACGCACAAGATATTCATTGGGGCACACGCCGCTACATTTAACGGCTAAATTGAAATCAGCGGATGCAAAGCCACTCGCAGAATTGCTGTTAGCGCGTGGTGCAGAGCTCAATGCAATGACAATGCGCAATAGTATTACCCCCTGTATGCTTGCCGTATTGGCTAATAATCCTGGAATGGTCGGTTTTTTCATGGATAAGGGTGCTGATCTCGGTATAGGAGACTCAGATGGTTATACCATTTTGCATTTAGCGATAACAACAAGGGCATTTGATTTGTGCATCGGTATGCTTGAGCAAGATAAAACGCTTGTTGATATCCCAGATAAAGACGGAATAACTCCGTTGATGATGGCTGTTGATATCGGAGCTGAAACCTTGGTTGATGCATTTCTTTGTTACGGTGTAAAAACAGATGCTGTCGATCGAGATGGTCGTACGGCGCTCATGCATGCGGTGGAATGGGGGCAATTGACGCTTGTCAAAAAGTTAGCGCCGCATAAGGGTAGAGATACCTTTTATCATGCAGGTATGAATCCCATCATGATGGCAATTACTTTGAATCAAACAGAAATGGTTGAGGCCTTGCTGGTGGCTAAGGTGGATACGGATGTGCGTACCCCTGAGGGGTATACATTGCTTGAACTTGCCCAACACTTAAGGTATACAGCGATTATATCTCTGCTATCACCAATGATTGCTGTAACGTCTTGCTCAAGTGCGCTTTATTGTCATTCCAATACGCAGGAAAACGATGGGCCAGTCATTGCTCCAGCGCTGCTGGATAGTCATTCGAATACAGAAGGAGACAAAGGGCCACAAATCCATGAGTGTTGTTCTTTCTGATGGTCGCCTGGGTCCATACACCGAGTCTTTCAATATACATATGTTGTCATCGCTGCGCCAGGAGATGCTCTAGCACGTGTATCGGAGCTAACTCAGGTCGCTGCATCGTATGGGGCGGTAAATAAAAGGTTTGTTCCAGCATAAATTGCCCTGACATGGCGGCATGGGAAACTTGATCGGTAAAGACTATCCACGTAGATAATGCGGGTAATGCTATTTCTTCATAGTTAACTTGACGTTGATAAGTTTCATCCATTTTCATGGTGTCGTGAATATGTAGCATATAGTGATCATAGCGACTGCGCTTGGTTTTGGTAATGCCCAAAGTGTTAAGTAAGTTTGCGCTGCCCGGAAAGGGTGCCTTAATTGTTGGTAAAAAACGCTTAGCAACCTCAGGAAATGGCTCACCCAGACGCCATATTCTTGGCTCACCATTTGGGTTGATATTACAAAATACCCGTAAAATTCGTTTCCCCTGGTTTGGGCTTGAAGGAAATGCATCAACATGAAGACGTCTATCGTCTTTACGAGGCGATTGCTTGCGTTGATCCACTGCAGCAGGTCGGAAACTGGTGCGCCCTGGTATTAAGGCCTTACTATAGCTAGGTAATAATTGTTGTACTAAGCGAGTTGCGTGACTTGCATACGTGCGACACAGCGTTGTCAGTTGTGTTTGCATCGCTGTATCAGCGATAGCACCATCCACTAACGCGGCATTGGGTTTTAAGCTAATATTTTTAGCGTTGGGTGCTAAGCACTTAGGATCAAGCAATATGTATTGTGTTTCAGTGAGCTTTTGATAAAGGTTGGGGAATAATAATAACTGACCTTGTTCTAAAGCTTTTATTGCTGTTGTCTGTTGCAACGACGAAGCATCTTCCCAATCAGTATTATCGAAACGTATTAGGCTCATTTTAAGATCTCCTTTCTAGCCGTGCAATGCCATAGAAAATAACAGTAGATAATAATCCCAATACTAAGACAGAGAGTCCGACGGGTACTTGCGTGTTATCTGAAAATGTTGCCAGAATCGCAGAAAGCAAAGAAGAAAGTGCCATCTGCAGAAAGTTGAATAAACCGGAGGCTGTGCCTGCCATATGACCTAAATCTTTTAGGGCTAATGCAAATGTATTGGACCAAACGAATGCTTGCCCATAGGCTGCGATTAACAATGGAATGGCTATCATATAAATATTTTGAGTATAAAACAGCCAAGCAGGAAGCAATAATAAACATGCAGCTAGTAAAATCAATATCAATCCACCGGCAATGATTTGTATGGGTTTAAAGTAATGCATAAGTTTGCGGTTGCTATAAGTACTGGCATAATAAGCGGCAGCAACAAAAAAAGTTAGCCAACCATAGCTTGTAGCACTTAAATGTAATGTCTGTACAAACAGAAAGGGTCCCATGGTTGTATAAGTAACGATAATGCCATAAGCCGTTACACCACCCAAAAGATAAAGTAAAAATAAGCGATTTTTGAAAATGCTACCATAATTCACAAGCGTCTTTTTAATAAACGCAGGTGTTGACATTTTGGGTACTTCTTCATTATATGTTTCAGGTAATAACCATTGAAATGTAAAGGTCAGTATAGCTCCGAGTATCGTTAAAAAAATAAATTCGGAGCGCCAAGAAAAAAAGTCTAGTAAATGTCCGCCAATCACTGGACTTACGCCTAATCCCAATGCAAAACCAGCAGATAAGAAGGAAGCACCGTAAATATAATTTTTTCCGTCGAAACTATCTCTTAAAATAGCGCGGCTCATTGTCATACATGAGCCTGCACCAATGCCTTGAATCACTCGGGCTATCATAAAGTGTTCATAATTATTTGTTATGCTACTCCATAAACAAGCCAGCGTGAAAATAACAAGCCCACCAACTACCATTGTTTTTCGACCCATGCGATCGGATAGCGGTCCGTAAACAAGCTGAGAAATACTAAAACCCAGTAAATAAGCTGTCAGCGTTATTTTAACTAAAGCAGGATCAATGTGAAATGCTTGACTTATTTGAATGAAAGCCGGTGTATATAATACCAAGCCTACTTGTGTGAGCGCAGACATGATACACAATAGAAAAATCATTCTTTTGAATAGGGGATTTTCCTTGGTTAATGGCTGAAACATAGTAAATCTCTCTAGGTAATGGGCAGGGTAACGCCTAGTTGTCCCTGATATTTCCCACCGCGATCACGATAAGATGTCTTACATATCTCATCAGACTCTAAAAATAGCATTTGAGCAACGCCTTCATTGGCATATATTTTTGCAGGCAATGTCGTTGTATTAGAAAACTCTAGGGTAACATGGCCCTCCCATTCAGGCTCTAGCGGCGTGACATTGACAATAATACCACAGCGGGCATAGGTTGATTTTCCTAAACAAACGGTGAGTATATTGCGCGGGATACGAAAGTATTCAACGGTTCTTGCTAGTGCAAATGAGTTAGGTGGAATGATACAAACATCAGCGGTGATATCGACAAAACTATTGGCATCAAAATGTTTAGGGTCAACAATGGCTGAATTAATATTGGTAAATATTTTAAATTCATTAGCACACCTTACATCATAACCATAACTTGATGTGCCGTAAGAAATAATTTTATTGCCATTTGCTGTGCGCACTTGTTCAGAAGCAAAGGGCTCTATCATTTGCTGCGTTTCTGCCATGCGGCGAATCCAGTTATCAGACTTAATACTCATACAGACCTCTATTGGTTGCGAATTTCGATACGGGGAAATTTACGGCTGGTATCTTGCCCAAGACGGGCTAATTGTGCGCTCATGGCTCGTGCGATGTTAATATAAGCAAGACTGGCGGGATGGCCCGTGTTAGCGATCATCATGGGAATGCCAATATCAGCCTGTTCACGAATGATTTTAGTTAAAGGTAATTGTCCCAGTAATTGACTATGATATTCGTCGGCAAGACGTTCGCCACCACCTTCCCCAAAAATAGCTTCGGTATGACCGCATTGACTACATGTATGTAGACTCATATTTTCGACGATGCCAAGTAAAGGAATATTCACTTTTTGAAACATAGCAACGGCTTTGCGCACATCAGATAGTGCAATATCCTGAGGGGTGGTGATTATCACTGCGCCACTGACAGGGATACGTTGAGCTAATGTAAGCTGCACATCACCCGTGCCGGGTGGTAAATCAATAATAAGATAGTCGAGATTGTCCCAAGCGGTGTCTTGCATGAGCTGTTGTAGCGCGCCACTGACCATGGGGCCACGCCAAACCATGGGTGCTTTGGCATCTACTAAATAACCGATGGACATGGTTTGCAAACCATGCGCTATGATGGGTTGCATGCGTTTGCCATCTTGACTTGTTGGGCGTTCACAAATGCCTAACATTTGTGGTTGATTTGGCCCATAAATATCGGCATCGAGCAAACCTACGGTAGCACCTTCATACTGTAATGCTAAAGCTAGATTGATAGCAGTTGTCGATTTACCAACCCCACCTTTACCTGAGGCGACAGCAATACAGTTTTTTACACCATCAAGGCCACGTAAACCTGTTTGCACCGTGTGAGATTTTAAGTGGCTGCGTATATGGATATCGACAGGTGCGATATTAGCTTTGGCTAATGCTGTGGTTAATTGTTCACGCAAATATTCGCCATAATGTTTTGCGGGGAAACCTAAAGTCAAATGAAGTGAAACAGGTGTGGTTTCAGTATTTATGTTAAAAGCTATTTTGGCAGCAATCATGCCCTCTGGAAAACAAGGATCACGATACGCCGCTAAAATGTCAGTGATTTCAGTTTCAATGGTCATAAAAAGGATGTTTCCTAGCCGTGTGATTGCTGTTCAGCAGAAACTCACGTAAAATAATCGATACCCTAGCAATTTAACGATTATTGAGCAAAAAAGCAATGACTAATCAACGTCGCATTCTAATGACTATCGCGTTACCGTATGCTAATGGTGCTTTGCACCTAGGACATTTGGTGGAAGCTATTCAAGCTGATATTTGGGCGCGGTTACAACGCATGTCAGGTGTGGATTGCCGTTTTTTCTGTGGCAGTGATGCACACGGTACGCCGATTATGATTAAGGCAAAAGAACGCGGGATAACACCAGAACAATTAGTAACGGAAGTGCGTGCTGAACAATTGCGAGATTATGATGGCTTTTCTATTAGCTTTGATTCTTTTTATACGACCCACTCGCCTGAAAATGAAGCGTTAGCGCAGTTGTTTTTTGAAAGATTGCAAGCACGAGGCGATATTTTTAGTAAGACAATAGAGCAAGCATACGATGATAATGCGCAAATGTTTTTGCCCGATCGTTTTATTAAGGGTACATGTCCTAAGTGTAAAGCGGCTGAGCAATATGGTGATAGCTGTGAATGCTGTGGTGCTACGTACAGTCCAGCTGAGTTAATTGAACCAATTTCTGTGATTTCTGGCACTAAACCTATTTATAAGCAGACAGAGCACTTTTTCTTTGACTTACCTAAATATACAGAAATGCTAAAAAACTTTTTTGACCATGAAACATTGCAACCTGAGGTTCGCAATAAGCTTGCGGAATGGTTCGAAGCAGGACTTAAACCTTGGGATATTACCAGAGATGCACCTTATTTTGGTTTTAACATACCGGGTACAACAGATAAATTTTTCTATGTATGGCTAGATGCACCAATGGGTTATATTGCCAGCAGTGAATATTATGCTAAAAAGCAAGGGTATGATTACCTCATCGATTGGCATCAAGAAAGTAAAACCGAATTATATCATTTTATTGGTAAAGATATTACGTATTTTCATGCACTTTTTTGGCCTGCCGTGTTGAGTGGTGGTGGTTTTCGTGTGCCAACAGGCATTTTTGTGCATGGTTTCTTGACGATTAATGGGCAGAAAATGTCAAAGTCGAGAGGTACTTTTGTCAATGCAGCTTCATATCTTAAACATTTAGATCCTGACTATCTTCGTTACTACATGGCTGCTAAATTAACGAAACACGTAGAAGATATTGATCTGAATTTAGAAGATTTTGTGAGTCGAGTCAATGCAGATTTGGTGGGTAAAGTTGTTAATTTGGCGAGTCGAAATGCCGGTTTTATTCATAAGTATTTCGATGGGCAACTGGCGAGCCATTTTATTGACGAGACGCTTTGGGGCAAATATTTGCAAGCGATACCTGCTATTATCGCAGATTTACAAGCTTTAGATTATGCAAAAGCCATAAGACATATCATGGAGTTGGCAGATTTAGCTAATCAATTTGTTGATCACTACAAACCATGGCATTTAGCTAAGGATGAAACACAACTAACGTTAGTGCAGCAAGTAAGCACCCAAAGCTTAAATTTATTCCGTATTTTGATAGGCCTATTAAAACCTATCGTGCCTGGTCTTGCCGCACGTTCAGAAAGCTTTTTAGCGTGTGAGCCGTTGGCCTTGAATAACCTCAGTACACCTATGTTGGGCGTGACAATTCAACCCTTTACCCCCTTACTTGCCAGAGTAACAACCGAATCTGTGCAGGCAATTTTAGCAGAAGCGCAGGCGAGTGCCAGCCGTGCCTAAGTTATCAGCTGAACAGATTGATGCTGTATTGCCGCAAACACAATGTGGTCTTTGTCATTATGGCGGTTGTTTACCTTATGCCAAAGCGATTGTTGCTGGCGAAGCCGCTATTAACCGCTGCCCGCCGGGCGGTGTCAAAGTATTACAAGCGTTAAGCGAGCTTACGGGACAGGCAGCCGAGCCTTATGTCGAGATGATGCAAGCACAGACAAAACCTGCGACATTTGCGGTGATTGATGAAAATCTCTGTATTGGTTGTACCAAATGCATTGCAGTTTGCCCCGTCGATGCTATCATTGGCGCCCCTAAACGAATGCATGGTATTTTGACAGAAGCCTGCACGGGGTGTGGGCTTTGTTTACCACCGTGCCCGATGGATTGTATTTCTCTGGTATCAGCGCCTGAGCCAAGTCAGCATAAGCGTGATGTTTGGCGAGTGCGACATCAGCGTCATTTAGCACGTCTTAATACGGATATGCTATCACCACATTCTACCGTTGAATTCACACCAGAACCCACACACGATAGTACCTTAGATTATATTGCAGCGGCGGTGGCACGTAAAAAAGCTAAATCCGAGTCGCCGCCAGGCTAAAAAAGATGCTCTTCTTCCCCTGCGGGAGAAGGTGGCCGAAGGCCGGATGAGGGGTAATGAAAACCATCGCGTGGCGACGACAAAATATGCATTTTGAAATTAATCGAGTAGATACAGATAAAAGCACTTGACTCTATACTTACTATATACCTTATCTTGCATAACGAGGAGGTAAACCGATGACACAATGGTACGTAAAAGACTTAAGCAAGCTCACTGGCATATCGGTGCAGACTTTGCATCATTATGATCGTATTGATTTGTTAAAGCCATCTGTACGTCTTTCCAATGGTTATCGCGTTTATACCGAAAAAGATTTATTGAAGTTACAACAGATTATTGCTTTAAAATTTCTTGGTTTTGAGTTATCGCAAATTAAAGCTTTTTTAACTAACGATGCGGATATGATTAAGCATTTTTCTGTTCAAGCTAAGTTGTTAGAACAGAAATCACGGGCTTTACTTGATGCAAGCCAAGTATTAAGAAGTATTATAACAGATGTTTCGGACGATAAATCTATTTCATGGGAAACTATCATTCAACTAATAGAGGTATATCGTATGACACAGAATTTTGACCATGCATGGGTGAAAGATATTTTTACCCCGAATGAGCTAAAGCAGTATGCGGCTTTTGAGACTGAACTAAAAAATCGGTATAGTCCAGAGCAAAAGACTGAATTTGAAAATCATTGGGCAAGCTTAGTTTCGGAGATTAAAAATAATTTATATCAAGACCCGAACTCTGAGATAGGTAGAATGCTTGCAAGCAAATGTATGACGCTTATCAATGGATTATATGGTAAGAAGTATGCCCATTTACGTACTAAAAAATTTGAAAAAGGATTTGCGGAAGGGAAGGGGCTTGCAGAGGTTGGCTTGACCCAAGAGATGGTATCATGGCTGGAAAAGGCCACAGATGCGTATTGGCGAGATAGGATTTATGGTCTGCTTTCGCAGCTAGAAAAACTGCCTAATGCTACAAGCTTAACGCTGTGGTATGAACTCCTTGATGAGATGTATGGCGAAGACATCGCGCGTAAAAAAGCACTTTATGCGCTTGCGCTTGAGGACACGCAGATCAGTGAGACAGCCAAAGCTTGGTTGAGAGATATTATGCCCTCGCTACATTAGTCTCCATAGCATTTTGAAGCCATTTGAGTATATACTCAAGTTCTCTCAACATGCGTATTTTTTGGTTTTGTCCACGAAGATACTAAAGATGCCCTTCTCCCCTTGCGGGAGAGGGCTGGATGGGGGGTAATCATGCCATCGTTTGGCGATGACAAAGTGTACGGAATAGCAGTAGTGATTAAACATGACAGTACTTGAGCAACAGCAGATACATCGTATTTTTGAACGATTTTCGTCACAAAACCCTCATCCAACGACCGAATTGCAATACCAATCTAACTATGAACTGTTAGTTGCAGTCATGCTGTCAGCGCAAGCGACTGATGTGAGTGTGAATAAAGCGACAGCAAAATTATTTCCTGTGGCCAATACACCTGAATCTATCGTGGCTTTGGGCGTTGAAACATTAAAAACGTACATTAAATCGATTGGTCTTTATCATACCAAGGCAGAAAATGTTATTAAAATGTCGGCAATTTTATTAGCACAGCACCAAGGTCAAGTGCCTAATACGCGAGAAGCACTAGAGGCATTGCCGGGTGTAGGTAGAAAAACTGCCAATGTAGTTTTAAATACAGCATTTGGCCAAGCAACCATGGCTGTCGATACGCATATCTTCAGGGTTGCTAACCGCCTTCATTTGAGCCGAGGTAAAACGCCGCTTGCAGTTGAGAAAGATTTACTAAAGCATATACCTAAAGAATATCATCAAGATGCACATCATTGGTTGATATTGCATGGCCGTTATATATGTACTGCAAGAAAGCCTAAGTGTCAAACTTGTTTCTTAGCTGATTTATGCCCTTCTGCAGGATTAGTTTAATGTACGGTACCAATAGAGATAGCTTACGACAACATTATTATGATGTGTGGGATAAGTTGCAAACAAAAGCTGTACTGACACCTTTTGAGCAACAACTAGCAGATGTTATTTTAGAACACCCTGAATTTCATCGCTATCTGCAGCCGTTAACGCGCCAGATGGCAACAAGCCTTCAGCTTACGCAAGATGATACAAATCCGTTTATGCATATGGGACTGCATTTAGCGATTCGTGATCAAGTTCAGTTGGATAAGCCTCAAGGTATACGAGCGTTATTTCAACAATTATTACAACGCTATCAAGATAGGGTAGCAGCCGAGCATATCTTACTGCCAATCATGGCGGAGGTTTTGCATGAAGCCCTGCAGCGTGGACATATGCCAGATGAGCAACGTTACCTTGAAAAAATAAGAAATAGTGTTTAGCATGAGTCAGAGTGGGGCAGGGTGATGAATAGGAGTCTTTTCATGAAAAAGTTGCAGGTATTATTGGGATTTAGTTTGATGTCATTGGCGTGCACGTCGGTGTGGGCCGTGGATGATGTGAATAAATCAAAAGTCGATCAGGCCATGGCTACATTTATGCAGCAAAATGCGATACCTGGCGCTGCTGTTTCAATCTATGATCAGGGTAAAACCTATACCTATACTTACGGTGTCACAAATCTTGAAACCAAAAAACCGGTGACAGCCAATACGATTTTTGAAGTTGGTTCACTGACTAAGTTGATGACGACCTTGTTGATTGCTGAAGGTGCCAGTCGTATCGTGCATTATCAAGCCAATGAAGATGTCCCACCTCAGCTTAAGCTAGATGGTACATTACCTACGTATTTACCCGCGTATGCGCAAAATGCGGCATTTAGCAATATAACCTTATTGAACTTAGCAACCTTTAGCGCGAGTTTACCGTTTAGTTTGCCAGACGGAACAACAACGGATACACAAATTTTTAGCTATTTAAACAGCTGGAAGCCGCCTTATCCCGTAGGCTCTCAATGGCAATATTCTAATGCAAGCATTGGTTTATTAGGTGCAGTGCTTCAAAGTCAGTATCATCAGCCTATCGATGCTATTTTTCAACAAATGATTTTTACCCCTTTGCATATGACTTCCAGCGGTATTTTACTTTCAGATGAACAGAAAACGCGATATGCTCAAGGTTATTCAGCAACGGGTGATGCGGCGCCTCCCACAAAATATGGTTTTTTTCCGAGCGCAGGTGATTTGAAATCGACTATTACTGATTTATCTTATTTCCTTGCGGCAGCAGCGGGTGCACCTGATACCAATCCTGAGATTAATATAGGTATGCAAGTAGCTCAAACACCACGCGCGCAATTACCAGATGGTGTTTTAGTTGGTATGGGATGGCAGTTGATAGCTTTAGATGCGAAAGATTTATTAGATGCGCCTAAAGAAATGAATCTTGGCCCATTACCACTAACCTGGCTATCACAAGCACAACAACAGTTTAATCCTAATTTTTTAATTGATAAAACAGGCGCAACAGAAGGTTTTCGTGCCTATATTGCCGTGATTCCATCACAACAAAAAGGTATTGTCTTGTTAATGAACCGCTATATACCTAATGGTGTGCTCGTGGATATGGGGCGTAAGCTTTTACTTGATTTACCGAAAGACAATAATAAACAAGCTCCACAAGAGGTAGCGGCAGCGGTGACACCATCGAAAATCAATTAAGTCTATTAGCTGGTTATGCTTCGCAGCCACAAGTCGTGTGGCTGCGATTTGGGCTCGCTGACGCAAATGAGATCCCGGCTATTTGGCCAGCTGATTATCTCTCAATCACCGATGAAACTCAGCATATGTCAGGCATTGTGATGCGTCAGCAGCTTGATCCATGGCGTATTGATGTGTTGTGTGTGCCTACAACTACGCATGTAGCAGCCACTTTCTTAGCGTTACCGGTATCAAGCTTGTTAACAATAACAAAAATGACATGGATAGCTCCCGAAAAGATAGAACCGACTTTATTATTGACTGATGATCGCAATGGATTGGCCATGGTCAGTCTTAGCTACGCGTGGCAAGCGCTCAATATAAGTTCATTAGTGTTATGGCAAACGCAGGGAAATTTACCGTTTTCTCTGGCACCATCACACATGTATACTCCGGCATTACCTGCAAATGTTATCGCAACTATGTTGGATATCGAAGCAATGGGTGTGGTTTTACGGGTAATAAGTCATGAAGAAAAGCCAGGCTGTTTTTGTGGCGATCCGCAAGATTTGCTCGCTTTGTGTCCTGCTTTGCAAAGTTGGCAACAGTTCACGGATTGGCATGCATGTTATTTAAAATAATCAGCATACATCATGTTCGCCGCAGTAGATAACGACAAAGGCCATGAACAGCCACATAAATCGATAGCGTAAATAATACAATAAGTATCATTGTGGCAAAGACTAGCGGAATATCTAGCTGAGCATTGGCTTGTAATAACAAGGCCCCTAGGCCTTGGCTAGCGCCTACCCATTCTGCAATAATAGCGCCCATGGGGGCATAACAGGCCGAAAGTTTTAATCCTGTTGTAAAAGCGGGCAGGGCATTGGGCAATTGTACGTGATAAAGTAGTCGATATTTGCTGCAATGTACACTAGCAGCATATTCTAATTGCTCTCTGGGTGTTCGCATGAGACCATCGTCAAGTGCGCTGGCAACAGGAAAAAATAGCATTAAGATAATAACGGCTATTTTGCTTAGCATGCCAAAGCCAAACCATAAGACGAGCAATGGTGCTAATGCAAAGATAGGCAGCGCTTGGCTAATAATTAAAAGAGGCAAGCATAATTGTCTGAGCCAGGGTAGCAGTGCCAAACACAAGGCAAATAAGCTGCCCAAACAAACACCGAGTATAAATCCAAGCACAGTTTCAATCAATGTGGGTATAGCAGCTAATAGCAATGTATGGTAATATTGCCCAAAACTACGAGCCACATCAAAGGGGGTTGGTAATAAATAACTTGGCCAATGACCTAACCACACCAGCATTTGCCAAAGTGCAAGCAGTAAAAGCAGACTAAGACTTAAATAACGTAGATTCATGAAAAAATAAGGACCTCATGGTATAATCGCTGGCTCTCTATGTTTGGGAAAATAGTTTATGTCAACTCTGATTCGGCTACAGCATATCACCTTAAGTTTTGGTGGGCCACCTATTCTTGATAAGGTTGATTTTACTTTAACTGAACATGAGCGGGTTGCGTTGGTTGGCCGTAATGGTACTGGTAAATCAACCTTATTACAGCTGCTGGCGGGGCAAGTATCCTATGACAGTGGTGAGTTAGTTTGTCGCCAAAATCTATTTGTTAGTACACTGCCCCAGACAGTGCCAGATTTAGGCGCTTTGCCTGTGGCCCAAGTGTTGGCTGCGAATAGCCAAGCGATTAAAGCGCACGAATTAGAGGTATGGGCCAACACCTTAGATCTTGCGTTGGATACGCCGTTTCATGCGTTATCCGGTGGACAAAAACGTCGTGTGCTATTAGCACAAGCCCTCATACCCAAGCCAGATGTCTTGTTATTAGATGAACCCACTAACCATTTGGATTTGCCAACGATTGCTTGGTTGGAGCAACGATTGCTTGAATTTTCTGGCAGTATTCTATTTGTGACACATGATAGAAGCTTTTTAAATCGGCTGGCCACAGGTATCATTGAATTAGATAGAGGCATTTTGCGCAGCTATCCTGGCAATTATGTGAGCTATCAACAGCGAAAACAAGCTGAACTAGCGAGTGAGGCAACATCACATGCCTTGTTTGACAAACGCTTAGCAGAAGAAGAGCAATGGGTTCGTCAAGGTATCAAAGCAAGACGAACACGCAATGAGGGCAGAGTGCGTGCCTTAGAACAGATGCGGCGTGATCGTGCCGCAAGAAGAGACGCTAAATCCCTTGCCAATATGAAGCTTTCTACCGCACAAGAGAGCGGTAAACTCGTGATTGAAGCCAAGAACTTGAGTTATCATTACCAAGACCAAGCGCTGATTCAGGGTTTTTCCACAAGAATTGAGCGTGGTGATAAAATCGGTATTATTGGCCCTAATGGCTGTGGCAAGTCAACACTCATTAAATTATTGCTAGGGGAAATTGAACCTACGCAAGGTACTGTGCGTATGGGTACACAGCTGGTGGTTGCCTATGCCGATCAATTGCGCCAACAGTTAGATCTTGATAAAACAGTGGCATCTCAGGTCAGCTATGGCGATCAACATGTCACAGTGAGTGGTCGCCAGATTCATATCAATCGTTATTTACAAGATTTTTTATTTACGCCCGATCAGATTCGTGCTCCGGTGAGTACCTTGTCAGGTGGTGAACGTAATCGACTCTTGCTTGCACGTTTATTTACGCAGCCTGCTAATTTATTTGTGCTCGATGAGCCAACGAACGATTTAGATATGGAAACCTTGGAATTATTAGAAGAATTATTGGTTGAATATCAAGGCACTTTATTGCTTGTTAGCCATGATAGAACATTTCTTGATAATGTAGTCACCAGTACAATGGTTTTTGAAGATGACGGGATTCATGAATATGTTGGTGGTTATGACGATTGGTTGCGTCAGCGTTCTCAGGCTAAAGCTAATAAGACACCGACCGTGACGATTCCCTCGGAAAAAGTAAACAAATCCAGCGGTGGAGAACTTCGTGAAAGGCAACAAGCTTTGCGTAAGCTGGAAACAAAAATCGCTAAGTTAGAAGAAAAGCAGCAGTCATTGCAACATGCGTTAGCTGATCCTGAACTTTATCATGGCCACGACACTAAACTGACTATGTTACAACAAAGTCTTGCCAAAGTAGAAACTGAATTAGCCGAGCTGATATTGCAATGGGAACAGTTAGTGTAGGAGCTGTGAATTGATTAGGCAAAGTACCCTGGCTATCTTAATGGTGCTTACGTTAACAGGTATGGTAAGCCGCTTTGCTGAGAATAGTTTATTACCCACATTACCGGCAATGGCCAGTTTTTTTGATGTATCAGCAAGTCACATGAAATTAGCGGTTTCCGTCTATTTAATAGCGCTTTGCGTGTCTCAGCTTATTTATGGCCCATTATCCGACAATATCGGCCGAAAAACAGCCACTTTATGGGGCCTTGGTATTGCTGTTTTTGGCTCATTATTAGCAGCATTGGCCCAGCACGTGTCTTTATTATTGTTAGGGCATTTTATTCAGGGCTTAGGTATTGGTGCGATTGCCTGCTTATTTAGGGCTATTTTACGAGATTGTTATGTAGATAGGCGTTTAGCGCAAGTAGATTCTTATTTAAATATGACTTTGGTATTTATGGCACCTTTTGCAAATATTGTAGGCGCTTGGATGGGTACTTATTGGGGCTGGCAAAGTAACTTTTGGACGGTATTTGGTTTGGCTATGGTGGCTATGGGCTGCTTATGTCGAATGATGCCAGAAACACTGTCAACAGCATGCCGTACAAGCTACACATTGAAAACCGTAGGATCCCAGTATGCTAATCTTCTTATGTGTGGCACATTTATGCGGTATACGTTATTAGCGGCATTCATTTACGGCGGATTCATAAGTTATTTAACTATCACTCCATTTTTATATCAGCATGTTTTTCAGCTATCACCAAAACAATTTAGCTATCTTTCTTTTATTATTGCGATGGGATTTTTAATAGGTGCATGTATTAATGTGTATATTATAAAATATATAAATATTTATCCATTACTTATCCTATCGCTTTATTTGGCACTGTTTTCTGCGATAATGATGATGCTCTTGAAGTTATTGGGATTTTCTAATGTCTTAGTTGTTATCGTACCTATGGCTATTTATGTCATGGCAACAAGTATCGCATTAGCAAATGCATTTACTTTGGCATTTGAACCATTAGCTAATAAAGCAGGGCTTGCAAGTGCTTTATACACGAGTATACAAATGCTTATCGCAGGTCTTTTCAGTAGCATATCAGCATTTGTCCCTAATAAAAACCAAATGTCTTTGGCGCTTATGTTATTGCTAGGGACGTGTATAGCCATAGGCTGCGTTTACACTGGGCGGCGTGAGTCGTAAGCTTCAAGTGCAAAGTAGTTCGGTGTACAATCACGGTTTAAATTCATATTGAGGAAGTAAGATGCACAAACCTTTAGTTGTTATTACGGGTGCAACATCAGGTATCGGTATGCAAACCGCGATTCGTTTTAGTGAAGCGGGATATCCTTTGTTGTTGATAGGTCGTCATTCTGAGAAACTGGCCACATTAAATTTGCCTAATTGCATCATTAAGACGGTGGATGTAACCGATCTCACTGCACTCAAAGCAGCAATTACCTCGGCTGAAAATATTTATGGGGCAGCAGATGCGTTGCTTAATATTGCCGGTGTCATGTTATTAGGGGATGTGGCTGACCAAGATCCGAAGGAATGGGAAACCATGTTTCATGTCAATGTGCTGGGCGTGTTAAATGGCATGCAAGCTGTTTTAGCGGGTATGAAACAGCGTCGACACGGTACGATTATGAATGTAAGTTCGATTGCGGGCATTAAGCCGTTTCCTAATCATGCCGCCTATACCGGTACTAAATTTGCGGTTCACGGTATGACAGATAATGTGCGCGAAGAAGCTGCGCCTTATAATGTCAGAGTTATAACAATTGCGCCAGGCGCTGTTGAGACCCCACTTTTGAGTCATACCACGTCGAATGAAATTAAATCAGGCTATGATGCATGGAAACGAGACATGGGTGGTGTGTTATCGCCTGATGATGTTGCGCGCGTTATGTTATTTGCATATGAACAGCCGCAGTCAGTTAATATTCGCGAGATTGTGTTGGCAACAACCAAGCAAGCGGCTTAGCGTTATTTATGCACAAAATTGTGCAAAAGCTTATGGCCGTATTCACTTAACATCGCTTCAGGGTGAAATAAGATGGCCTCAAGCGGCCAGCTTTGGTGCTTGACGGCGACGATGACATCCGTCAGTTTCGATGAGGATGGCGTCCAGGCAATGACATCGAGTGTTTTAGGTAAATTATCGACAGTTACACTGTGGTGTTGATAACAAACACCGGCTAAGGGATTTGGCAGTCCATGAAATAAGCGGGTGCCGGTGTGTTTGACTTGATGCACTTGTCCAGCATAAAACCCAGGTATAGATTCAAGTGTGCCATAGCATGCTTGAATCACAGCTATAAAACCAAGGCCAATGCCTAACATAGGCCTATCAGGGCCCAAATGTTGAATAATAGCTATCGTTTCTTCGAGATTTTTTTCACTGGGTGATAAGATAATATGGCTAGGATCAAGCGTTATGATATCATCAATGCTTAATTGATGCGATTTGTAAACGTCAGCATCTATCTCTAACTCACCAAGATATTGAGCGATGGTATGCGTACCTTGCCCATCATGATCTAATAATAATACACTCATGCTTTGTCCTTCGCGAGCTTAGGCGTTAATCCTGCAATAACAGGTATGCCAATTTCTTCACAAGTTTCACCGCTACTGACGTGAATATCGGAGGTTGAATGCCAATGTTTGGCTTTTTGACTTACCCACATCACACTTTGGTGATCCCAACCGATGATTGCAATTTGACAGCCGAGCAGGTATGGCTCAGACGATGTGTTATTAAGCTTGAATGGTGCATCAATTTTAGGGCATCCAAGAAATGCACTTGCAGGGTGACAGGCACGCAATACGTCAAATACACTGGTATCTTCAGCGATTTGTGTTTGTAGATATTGTTGCTGCCAATGATGTTTGCCATCGGCTATTGCAGGATCAACGATACGCATGCTGCCAGGTAGTGCAACTTGACTGAGATCGTTGCGTAAGCTATCCCATAATAAACTTGCAAGGGTTTCATCTGGCGAGGGTACAGGACTTGCCAAATAGCCACAAAGCGTTTGTCCACTGAGGGTGATATGGCATGTATCCGCCGCGCCCAATAACTGAAATGTAGGTGAGTGTAACCAATAGGCGATAGTATGACTATCAACATAGGCTAAAAAATCTGCGGGCTCTGGCATTAGCGCTGAATGAACGGTATTCGTACTGACATAGCGCATCGCAGCATAGCATGCATCAAGTGCCTGTGTTTGTGCTTGAGCCAGTGTCATGAGGGCCTCAGGCGTTGTTTGATGAGCTAAAGCGATTTTTGCCTGTTGTGCATGCGCGCGCATCAGCGCAGTTTCTTCTGGCACATCAGCTAAGCGTTTGGTAATCACATCGAGTTGCTGATTGAGTGTTATCCAAGTATGGCGATGGATCGGATCATCATAAGCCAGTAACCACAGTGTCTTCTCATGTGTATCTAAAATAATAACTGTTTTCATGACCAACCATGTGGCATCAGGCCAGCTTGTGGTGCTGTTCTGGCTAGGGGCGCGTGGTAATATACCAATCATGCCACCCATCAGCGGTGGTAAATCGGCGTATATGCTGTGTAAAGGCGGTACCGTGTAAGCGGCACGTAAATCTTCGATATAAGGCCAGAGCGGAGTGTCTGGCCAGGTATGTACGGTTTGACCTTGTTGTGCCACAATAGTGTTACCAAAGGCGCTTATCTTATGTTGATAATCAAGTGTTAAATAAACATAAGTACGGTGTTTGAACGCTAGCTTCCATACTGAGCTTTCTGGAAAACAGCGAAGTAAAGCGCCCAGCGAGTCATGCCACGTTTGTTTGCGAATGACGGGGATGTAATTATAACCAGCAGCTGCAAAATCACTAAAGGTTATTTCATCCATGAGCGACTGCCTTGTGAAATTGCTTGACGGTTTGCTGATAATCATGACTTCCAAAAAAGGCAGAACCCATGATAAATGTATCCGCCCCGGCTTCGCTGAGTAAAGATGCGTTATGTAGATCCACACCCCCATCGACAGCAATGCGTACGTCGCTGTGCCCTTGCGTATCAAGCATGTGACGTAAGGTCTGAATTTTTTTAGGAACATACGGTATTAATGTTTGTCCACCAAAGCCAGGATTGACGCTCATCACTAAAATAAAATCGACTAAATCAAGCGTGTGTTCGAGTATATGTAGTGGTGTCATGGGGTTTAACACAAGACCCGCCTGGCAACCTGCATCTTTGATGAGCCGTAAACTTCTATCTACATGCATACTGGCTTCAGGATGAAAACTGATCCAGGCGGCGCCAGCTTTAGCAAAAGCCAAAATCATGGCATCAACTGGCATGACCATCAGATGTACGTCGATAGGGATCTTGGGGAACCGCTTGTGTAATGCTTGGCATAAGGCGGGCCCAAAGCTTAAATTAGGGACAAAGTGTTGATCCATAATATCTAAATGTAGCAGATCAGCGCCCGCTTGAATGGCTGCCTCGGCCTCGGTCCCGAGGTTTAAGTTATCTGCAGCCAAAAGCGAGGGGGCTAGCAGTGATTTGTTGGGTGTTAACATACCTATTCCATCCCTACGAAATTTTTTGTATATGCCAAAGTTTCTTCAAAATGCGTGTTTTGTCATCGCTACACGACGGTTTTATCATCTCTAACCAGCCTTTCAAGTCATCGTCCCCCACAAAGGGAGCCGGGCATCTTTTGTCCCCCAGTTTGTAAGGATACGAGCGAGTGCCTATTGTCGCTTTGACAGCGTATGTTCGAGTGTCCTCCAAAACTGTCCTGCAATATCTATGGTGTAAGCCTTTTCAATTTCGCGAATCCCAGTTGGGCTGGTGACATTGATTTCGGTGATATAGTCGCCAATCACATCTAAGCCCACTAACCACAAACCACGTTTAGCCAACACAGGTCCTACTTGGTTTGCAAGCCATTTGTCTCGTACTGACAAAGGCTGGGCGATACCGGTACCGCCGGCGGCGAGATTGGCCCGTACCTCACCGGGTTTCGCCATTCTTGCTAAGGCATAAGGTATGGGTTCCCCATTAATAAGGATAATACGTTTATCGCCATTCGCAATCTCGGGCAAGAATCGTTGTGCCATGATTTGCCGTTTTCCTTGATGCGTTAAGGTCTCTAAAATCATGGTGAGATTGGGATCCATGGGCGTTACTTTAAAAATACCTTGGCCACCCATGGCATCTAAGGGTTTGACAATGACGACTTGTTCAGTCTCAATAAAGTCCCGTAAATCTTTGGCTTGTGCACTGATAAGACTGGGCGGGCTACATTCTGGGAACCAGGCGCAACTGACCTTTTCATTAATATCACGCACCGCCTGAGGCTTATTAGCAACAAGAACCCCTTGTTGTTCTGCAAGCTCGAGTAAGTAAGTGACGTGTAAATAATCGACAGTGAATGGCGGGTCTTGACGCATTAAGATAATTGCGCAATCTCTCAAAGGATAACATTGCGGGTCACCCAAACGGTACCATTGTTCGTCAGCTTTTAAATCAACGGTGACTGTTTGTCCCCAACCCCAAACTTCCGCGCTTTTTGCTAAAAGGGCCTGTGGTTCGAAATAGATAACACGATGTCCCCGTGTCTGGGCCGCTTGAATCAGTCCAAGGGTTGTATCTTTATCACGTTTTAAGTGATGGATATTATCCATCACGACACCAATGGTTAGTGTCATATCACCTCCCGCGTTTCTCTTGCCGCGGCAAGCACGGCTAGGCGTGCGACGACGCCGTAGGCATAAAAGCGATTAGGTTTCTGGGTATCTGCTTGGCAGGGATTATTACAGCATTCTGCAAAAGCAAGCGCAGAGAAGGTCATACCTGGGGCATTTAAGTTTTCAGTTGGGCCTCTATCTTTATGTACGCGATAAAAACCACCAACAACATGATGACCTATATGATAGACCACCGGTTCAGCAACGCTGTTATCTAAGGTTTCAAATGAATAAACCCCCTCTTGTAAAATGACGCGCGAAACGGTTTTCTTGCCTTTCGATGCAGACATTTTACTGCGTTCTTTACGATTGAGCTTCATGATATCTTCAGGTTCATACACGGTCATAATGCCCATGCCATAAGTGCCTGCGTCGGCTTTTATGATGATAAAGGGTTTATCAGTAATCTGATATTGCTGATATTTTTCGCGGATTTTTTGCAATAAGATTTCTGTTTTTTGCATCAGCTCAGTCATGCCCTCACCACTTTGAAAGTCAACATGATCACAATAGCTAAATAAAGGGTCAATGCACCAAGGATCAATAGCTAAAGTATCGGCAAATTCTTTAGCAACTTGTTGATAATGTTTAAAATGATTGGATTTAAACCGATGTGACCAGCCCAAAGTGAGCGGTGGTGTCGTGATTTGTTTGATATTTTTTAATATCTCAGGCACGCCTTCGGCTAAATCATTATTAAGCACGACAATGCAGGGTTTAAAATCGCCAACATGAACCGCATCAGCTGTTCGCTGAAGTGGTTCGAGTAACAGTTTTGCACCGGAGGGTAACTCGACGGGCAAGGGTGTTGTGACTTCAGGCGAAAGCGAGCCAAGCCGGGTTTCATAACCTGCCGCAATCAGAATGCGTTGTAGCGTTGCGAGATTTTCAAAATAATGGATATTACGCGTATGATTCTCTGGAATCAGCAAAAGTCGATCACAACCTGGAAACATTTGTTCCAAGGTTACTTGTGCCGCTTGAATACACAAAGCCATAAAATCACGATTTAAATTATTAAAACCAGCAGGGAATAAATTGGTATCAACAGGTGCTAATTTAAAGCCAGCATTACGAAGATCAACTGAGCTGTAAATAGGTGCGGGTGTTGATTGCCAGGCTTTACGAAACCAGGTTTCAATTTTGGCTTGTTCGTCTAAGAAGCGTTGTTCGATTTCTTGTAGGGGGCCGCTTTGCGCGGTGGTTAGATGGGGAACGAGGATTGACATGAATGAAATATCTCCAATTTTGTCATCGCTGCGCGATGGTGTGATTACCCCTCATCCGGTCTTCGACCACCTTCTCCCGTAAAGAGAGAAGGGTATTTTCTATTCATCTGGGCCTTCGACCACTTTCTCCCAGGGGAGAAGGGCAATTTTTGAATCTCTGTGATTTCTCGTATGTTGAACGATCACGCATATTGTTTCTTAAAACGGAATGTCATCGTTAAAATCAGCTGCTGCAGGCGCATTGCGGTTAAAATCATCCGTTGTAGCGGCCGGTGGATTGGATGATTGCTTACTATAACCACCACTTGCCTGCATGGATTCACCGGCAGCCCCTGCGGCTCTGTCGAGCAGCTGCAATTCATCCGCGTGTATTTCGGTGGTATATCTATCTGCACCCGCTTGGTCTTGCCATTTACGCGTGCGAATTTTACCTTCGATGTAGACTTTTGAGCCTTTACGAGCGTACTCGCCAACGACTTCAGCTAAACGTCGATATAACACAACACGGTGCCATTCGGTTCGTTCTTGCAACTCGTTGCTCTGTTTATCGCGCCAAGCTTCACTGGTCGCCAATGAAATGTTGGCAACTGCTTGGCCATTAGGCATAAATCGAACCTCAGGATCAGCACCTAAATTACCGACTAAAATCACTTTATTAACGCCACGTGACATAATTATTTCCCCTCATGTAATAATAAATAAGAACGGCCAAAGCAGAGCAAGCAGAACCAACATAAACATAAAAGACCCGCTGTCGTAAATACTGCCATTTGGCCGCTGTGCTGTGCCAAAATCCCACCGAGTAAACCACCAACAAATATCCCTAAAAATTGCAGGCTGGAAAATAAGCCAGCTGCTGCCCCTTTGGCATTTTCTGGTACCAACCGGGTTAGTAATGAAGGTAACAGCGCTTCAAGCAGCATAAATGTGGTAAAAAATACGCAGAGGCTTATGCCAAGTTGCCATGCTGTGTGTGCTTGGCTCAAGGATAAGATAGCGGCAACAACAAACAATGCACCAAGCAGTAACGCTTTAGCATGCCAACGTTTGACCTCAATGATGCCTATCAATGGGAAGACCACCAATAGTGCTACTATAACAATGGGCGCATAAAAAAGCCAGGTGTGCGATAACTTAAGTAATAGTGTTTGTTGCAATAGTAGGGGTATTTCTACAAAGATCATGGTAAGGCTCGCATGCATGGCAAATATACCTAAGGCGAGTAACCATAAGGCAGGTAGTCGTATGACCACAAACAAGGGTATTAGCCAATGCGCGTGTGTGTTTGGTTTAACGGGGAGCTGTGGGAAAACCCAGTATTGAAATAATAGCATGGCAAGCAGCGCAAACCCTGCCGTTGTCCAGAAAATACCCGCAATGCCAGCGACACTTGCTATGACGGGTCCGATTATCATGGCAAGTGCAAAAGCAAGGCCAATTGTGATGCCAACATAAGCAAGGGCCTTGCTTCGACGGGTACCTACGATAATATCAGCTAAACTTGCCATGAGCGTACTTCCAATGGCACCAGCGCCTTGCAGTGCTCTGCCAATGATGATGCCAGCCATATGATGGCTCATGGCTGCAACAATACTGCCTAGCGCAAATAGACATAAGCCGCCGATGATGATGGGGCGACGTCCAATGGTGTCTGACCAGATGCCAAAGGGCAGCTGTAATAAGCCCTGGGTTAAGCCGTAAATGCCGAGCGCAAGCCCAACCAACACTGCATTATGATGCCCAAGTGTCATGGCAAAGCCAGCAAAAACAGGCAAAATCATAAATAAGCCCAGAAGGCGAAAGGCATAAATCCCGGCAATGGCGGCGATAGTGCGTGATTCAATAGGTGTCATATCTTTAGCTATATGTTTTAAGTTACTTCAAAATGCATGGATAGGTATTATACCTGAAATGTTCGTCAACGAATCGTATACGCGTAAGTTTTCAGACCCTTCTTGGTTTCATTGAGTGTGTCACGTGCCTATGTTAAGATGCAATACCTTGGATATGCCATTAATGAGGTGTGATATGAAGGGTACGATACGACAAGCATTGGGTTTGATAGGGTTGTGCTTCTTCGTGCCGTTTGCGTTGGCGACAACGTCAAGCGATGGCGCAGGAACGTCTACACCTTTACAAACATCGTCTACAAAACCTGCAACTCACACAACACAGACATCAACGGTTAAGCACACAACAAAAACGTCATCGACAAAGAAAACAGCACATACACCCAAAACAAAGACACCATCTAAAAAGACCCAGGCCTATACCTTTGACTTTAATCCGCCGCGTTCATCGGAATGGCAGCTGGTTCAGAATGTTTTTGATGCGAATGGATATGCGAGAACTTATATGTTACCCCAAACAGGTGATGCTTTACCCGAAAGTGTGACCATCAGTTATGGCAAACATATTCATACATCACCTAAAGCGTCTATGCGAGAAGTGGTCGATAATTTCAAAAAAATTCATTGTAAGCAAAAACAAGCACATCTTATTTCACAAAAAGAAGATACTTTAGTTTTTTCTACCCTGATTAATCAGTGCGATAATGGCAAAGCGCTACAGCAAATCTTCAAAGTCTTTGATACGCCAGACGGACAATACTCTATTATTTATAGCGCTGATCCAAGAAAAACGCCGGCAAGTGCTGTCGAACAAATGCAAAAAGCCGTTGTGGCAGGTAAGTTAGTGCCCATACCTAACGCATAGCAACGTACTTGTCATCATTCAATCAGTCACTTTGTTGCTTTATTCACTATAAAAGATGCCCTTTCCCCTTGCGGGCGCGGATGACTGCCAGATGAGGATCATAAAGCCATCACGTACCGATAACCAAGTGCAAGTGATTTTTTAACAATAGCTTGCTTTCACCTATAAATAACACTATTATCACGATACCTACAGAGGCTGAGAGATGCTTAATAGGCAGAAGGACAAGGTGTGTCCATGCATAGTTTTTGGAGCAGTTTGTCCTGTGTTCGATGGTTACTGCGTTATATTTCTATCAATATTTTAGGAGAGTTCAATATGTTACGAAATAGCATGAAAACAGCTGTAGTTGTTGCTGCATTAATCGGTGGTAGTGTTGCTTTTGCTGCGACAGGCGCAACTGGTAACAGTATGTCAAGTAACGGCACAGCTATGTCATCAACAAGCATGCCATCAAACTGGTCAACGATGACAATGGCTCAAAAGAAACAAGCAGTTAAGCAAGCATGGAATAAATTAACGCCAGCACAGCAAACGCAAGTGAAAACCCAAGCTAAAAACAAGTGGGACAGTATGACGCCAGATCAACAACAAACGTTGATTAACAAAGTCTCAAGTGCTATGCAAGCACCAGCTGCAACCTCAGCAGCTACAAACTAAAAGTATGTCTATGCATGTTGAATGATCGCGGGCATCTGCCCAGATCTTGCAACGTGTACACATGTTCATCTGTAAGGGCGATCCGTGTGGTCGCCCGTGCAGCACGGTTGCAAATAACTATCGCTTCTCTTCCTGCTTACGCTCTACAAATGTAGATATCAAAATTTCTTCAAAATGTACGTTGTGCCATCATTGCGCGATGGGTTTACTACCCTCATCCGGCCTTCGGTCACCATCCATATGCCAGGGGAGAAGGGGATAGCCGTTTATTTTGAATAAGTTGTTAGGGTACTCGCTAATACAGCTAGGCGTTTTCCTTGCGCAATACAAAGATTGCGTTCTTCATCGGTAATGGCTAAATCGCTTTTAGCACCAGCTAAGTGGCTGGTCCCATACGGTGTGCCACCTGATTGTGTACTTGTCAGTTCGGGTTCTGTATAAGGGACGCCCATAATGAGCATACCATGATGTAGCAAGGGTAATATCATGGAAATGAGCGTTGTTTCCTGCCCGCCATGCAAACTTCCGGTTGACGTAAAACAAGTGGCAGGTTTGCCAACAAGCGCGCCAGAAAGCCATAAGGGGGTGGTCGTATCCCAAAAATATTTCATAGGCGCTGCCATATTGCCAAAACGTGTTGGGCTACCTAATGCAAGTCCTGCGGCATCTCGCAATTCTTCAATCGTAGCATAGCAATCACCTTCATCAGGAACCACGGGTGTTGTTGCTTCATGCGTTGGAGAGACCCAGGGAACTGTGCGAATCAGTGCTTGAAAATCGCCTTGCATTTCAATACCACGCGCAATAAAATGCGCCATTTGTTTGGTCGCGCCGCTACGAGAATAATATAAAACTAATATGTGAGACATAGAATACTCTCCTAAGCTTTATCATCGGTGGCTGTTGATACGTTAACTTGATTGGCAGTAATCATTGCATTGCGTATCGATTCTGCTAAATCAGGCAATGAGCTTGGCGAGTGTGGGATTAAAATCGTGTTGCTGCGCGATTGTGCGCCAATATCTTTGAGTGTATCAAAGTATTGTGTCATGAGCACCAAACTCAAAATATCTTGTGTTGTTGTGCCTGGTACCTGTTTTTGAAAACCACCGACAGATTCACGTAAGCCATCGACAATGGCACGTCTTTGCTCAGCGATACCTTGTCCCTGCAGTGCTTTGCTTTGAGCTTCTGCTTCAGCTTGTTTAACGCGAATAATCTTTTCAGCCTCTGCACGTTCATTTGCGGCAATACGCAAACGATGAGCTTCGTTGATTTCATTCATGGCGGCTTTCACCTTTGCATCGGGTTCAATGTCAGTAACAAGTGCTTTAATGATGGTATAACCAAAATCGGACATAAGCTCAGAGAGCTCAGTTTTGACTGCATCAGCAATTTCATCTTTACGCTCGAATACATCATCTAAATTAATTTTAGGTACTTTTGCACGAACAACATCAAATACAAATGCAGTGATTTGTTGATCGGTATTGTCTAAGCGATAAAAAGCTTCATAAACTTTTTCAGGGATCACGTGAAATTGTACGGATACCGCAACACGTACGAAGACATTGTCAGAGGTTTTTGTTTCCACAGGTACATCGAGCTGTCGTACCCTTAGGCTAATGCGGCCGCGCACTTGCTGGATAAAGGGCATCTTTATTTGTAAGCCAGGACTCGCGACGCGGGCAAATTTACCAAAGGATTCAACAATGGCAGCTGACTGTTGTTCGACGGTAAAGAAAGTATTCATGAGCAAAATAATGGCAATGACGGCAATGACAGCGAATGTTATCATCGATGAGATCTCCTGTTGCGGAAGGCAAAACAAATGGACATATACCAACGTTTCTTCAACATGCGTATGTTGTCATCGCTACGCGATGATTATCACGCTTCATCCGCCGCTTCGCGGTAGCTTCTCCTACGGGGGGGAAGCACATCTTTTGAATGATTGTAAGTCAAATTCAGAAACTCACGGCCTGAAGAAACTTTGGTATAGATGAATTTAAGTGATGACGGTAACGTAGTTTAGCCATTTTGGCAATAGCCTGATTTTTGCGCCGCGGCTTGTCGTGATGTCTTAGTTAAGCGTCAGAGAGTATAGGCATTGCACAGATTTTTTGCTATACTGGGTCCCGATTTATATTAGATACTGAGGATGACTATGGCTTACGAATATACTTTATCCATCATCAAACCTGATGCCGTCAAAAAGAACGTGGTGGGTGCTATTTTATCACGGTTTGAGCAAGCAGGTTTGCGTGTTGTCGCGACAAAAATGCTGCAATTATCGACGCATGATGCAGAACAATTTTATGCAGTACATAAAGATCGTGCATTTTTTCAAGACTTAGTCTCTTTTATGATACAAGGTCCTGTTTTAGTATCCGTATTGGCAGGTGACAATGCTGTGTTGGCTCATCGCGATATCATGGGTGCAACGAACCCTAAAGAAGCGGCTAAAGGTACTATCCGTGCAGATTTTGCTGATAGTATTGAAGCCAATGCAGTACATGGTTCTGATAGTCTTGAAAACGCGAAACAAGAAATTCAATTCTTTTTCAGTAACCGTGAACTTGTTGAATAGTGTGAATGCTATGTCGACGGATAAGCTCAATTTACTGAATTACGATAGAGATGGCTTAGCACAGTTACTCACAGATATGGGCGAGCCTGGCTATCGGGCAAATCAATTGATGCAGTGGTTGCATCAATATGGCCAGCCTATTGATGCTATGACAAATTTAAGTAAAGTATTACGGCAAAAATTAACTGAAAATACGGTTATTGCTTATCCTGAAGTTGTTAGCGAACACTGCTCAGAAGATGGAACATATAAGTGGCTCATGAAAGTTGGGCCATATAATCATGTTGAAACCGTGTTTATCCCTGAAGATGATAGAGGAACGCTCTGTGTTTCCTCGCAAGTTGGGTGTGCACTGAATTGCAGTTTTTGCTCAACTGCCACGCAAGGCTTTAGTCGTAATTTAACAGTTGCTGAGATTATCGGCCAAGTTTATGTCGCTGTACGTCGTTTATCCCGAGATAATGGCAAGCACGATAGGCAAGTCACCAATGTTGTGATGATGGGAATGGGAGAACCTTTACTCAATACAGATAATGTCGTCAAAGCCATGGCAATTATGATGGATGATTTTGCGTATGGCCTCTCTAAGCGCCGCGTGACTTTGAGTACCTCAGGCGTCGTGCCTGAACTTATCCGCTTAAAAGGCATGAGTGATGTTTCACTCGCGGTGTCACTACATGCGCCCAATGATACTCTGCGAGATCAGCTGGTGCCTATTAATAAGAAATATCCTTTACAAACACTACTTTCCGTCTGCCGTGATTATTTTCCAAAACACTCTAGACGGCGTATTACCTACGAATATGTTATGTTAGAGGGCGTTAATGATAGTCTAGCTCATGCAAAAGAGCTGATTGCTTTATTTAATAACATGCCTGCACCTAAAATTAATTTAATCCCCTTTAATCCATTTCCTCAAAGCCATTACCGCTGTTCCTCACGCAGCACAATATTAGCATTTCAAGCGGCATTACTTGCTGCTGATTTGGTAGCAACAATACGTAAAACTCGCGGCGATGATATTGATGCCGCTTGTGGTCAGCTTGTCGGTGATTTTGTTGATAAAACCAAACGGCGTGAGCGAATGCTAAAGGCAGCGCAAGTTAAACAAGATTTGCAGCCTGAGCTTGTATAAGAGAGTAAAGGATAAGTCATATGCAACGTCAATATGTTTCACATATGATCGCGAGTTTTATGTTGGCAATAGGATTATCGGCCTGTCAGACTGCGATGTCTACAACGCCTGAAAATATCAGTGGACAAGCGCCAAATCTTAAATTGGCGGCACAATATAATGTTGAGCTTGGTGTCAGTTATTTGCAACAGGGCGATGTGGCGCGTGCGAGACAAAAGTTTGTGCTGGCAACTAAGCAAGATCCAAACTCTGTTGTTGCATGGAATGGTATGGCTTATTTCATGCAAACGACGCATAATAACGACGCAGCAAGAAAAGCTTATCAAAAAGCGCTCGCTATTGCACCAAACTCAAGTGAAACACTTAATAATTATGGTGTGTTTTTATGCCAACAGGGACAAGCCGCGCAAGCCGTGAATTATTTCCAACAAGCTGTGAGCGATCCGAGCTATGCCAATATTGGGCAAGCGTACGAGAATGCAGGTTTCTGTGCCTTGAAGATCCCAGATAAAGCGCGTGCCGAGCAATTTTTTACAAAAGCCTTAGCCAATGAGCCACAATTGCCAAACACCTGTCTGGCGCTGATGCAAATGGCCTTGGATAAACATCAGATAGACCGTGCACAAGACTATCTAAATCGGTATAATCAGGTAGCCAAACCCTCAGCTGACTCTTTGTGGCTGACTGTGTTGCTCGCTAGACAGCAAAACAACCAGATATTGGCACGCGATGCTGGCTCGGCATTGGCTCATGATTTCCCTGAGTCACGTCAGTATCAACAATATCTTAAGCAAGGAACTACCTCATGAACCATGAAGCGCTTATCGATGCTAATGATAGCAATGACGACAGGGCAGAAGCCAGTGGCTACGGCCGCTATTTAAAACAAGCACGAGAAACCTTAGGTTTTTCTTTAGATGAAGTTGCAATTGAGCTGCATTTAGCAAAAGATTTAATTGAACATCTTGAGCATGAACAGTTAGCGTTACTACCCGATCCCATTTTTGTTCGCGGTTATATCAGAGCGTATGCCAAGCTCGTCCAAGCAAATCCTGACAAAGCGATAGCGGCATTTAATGCTGTTTGCGCACCGGCCGAGCCTAAAAAGCTTGATTTAAGCAAGCATATTGTGATTAAAGAAGTAAGGGGTGGTGGTGAAAAACCCATTCGGTGGGTGAGCTATATTATTTTTATAGGACTTGTCGTGTTATTATTGATGTGGTGGCACGGGCGCAGTGGCGAAAGTAATAGCACAGATACCAATACGGTTGCAGCATTGGCTACGTTAAAACCGGTTGCAGATGGCACAACCAGCACAGCTTTGCCAACGACAGTGTCTTCCTCGCCTGTCAATTCAGACAATACCAATCCAACGGCCGCGAGTAATGAAGCGAGTCCTAATACGCCGACGGCTGGGCAGGCGATGACAACGCAAACCTCGAATGGACCAGCCCAACAAACCCAGGTGAATTCGCCGCAAGACATCGTTAATACCAATGTTCAAAACTTGGCACCAACAACGGCTACAGCAGTGTCTACGACCAGTGCTGCCCCAGCAGCGGCAAGCGCAAATACGCCAGCGACGCAAACACTGAGTAATACCCCAACACCAGTTGTCGCTCATGTGTCAACACCGAATACGGCCGCTGTGCCAGTATCCAGTGCGCCTAAGGCGAAGAAAGCAACATCGACTTGGCGTAATCCCGATTTAGAATAAATGTTATTAAGAGGTTAGCGTCGTGGCAACACTACAAGCCGTTCGCGGTATGAATGATATTTTGCCGCCACAAAGTAGCGCGTGGCAGTATCTTTTGCAACAATTGATGCAATTAACAAGCCAATATGGCTATCAAGAAATAAAGCTGCCGATTGTCGAAATGACAGAATTATTTCGTCGCAGTATTGGTGATGTGACCGATATTGTTGAAAAAGAAATGTATGTTTTTCAAGACAGAAACGGCGATAGTTTGGCTTTGCGACCTGAAGGTACCGCAGGTTGTGTGCGTGCCGGCATCGAACATGGCCTGTTGTATCATCAACAGCAAAAATTTTGGTATCAAGGGCCGATGTTTCGTCATGAGCGACCCCAGAAAGGTCGCTATCGTCAATTCCATCATGTGGGTTTAGAAGCCTTTGGTTTGCAAAGCGCAGCGATTGATGTTGAGCTGATGGCATTGGCTTATCGTTTATGGCAAATATTAGGCGTGACCGATGCAGTGACGTTACAATTGAATAGTTTAGGTACTGTGGAGGAGCGAGCTATCTATCGTCAGAAGCTTGTGGCATTCTATCAAACACATAGCCACGCATTAGATGAAGATAGTGTAAGGCGGCTTGAAACCAATCCTCTGCGTATTTTAGATAGCAAAAACCCGCTGCTCATAGAGCTTAATCAAAAGGCTCCGCTGTTAAGTGAGTGTCTTGGCGCAGAATCGCGCGCACATATTGATAGTGTTTGTGAACAGTTACAGGCATTAGCCATACCTTATATATTTAATGAGCGATTAGTAAGAGGGCTTGATTATTATACTCATACGGTTTTTGAATGGGTAACGTCAGCTTTAGGTGCGCAGGGTACTATTTGTGCCGGTGGCCGCTACGATGGTTTGGTTCAGCAATTAGGCGGAAAAGCGACGCCTGCTGTGGGTATGGCCTTGGGTATGGAGCGGGTGATTACTTTATGGCAAGAGCAAGGTTATGTTAAACAGTCCCAGGAGTCATGTATTTTTGTCGCAAGTTTAACGGACACTGCAGATGCAAGGCTCATGCGTTTGGTTGAGCACTGGCGTACACTTATGCCCCGTACTTGTTTTTGGGTAGATGCAGAGCATGCGAGTTTATCTACCTTGTTAAAACGAGCAGATAAACGTGGTGCTGATTATGCGTTTATCATCCAAGCAACGGGTGATATTTTGTGTAAACCCTTACGTGGGCAAGGTGAACAACAACAATGGCCTGAGGATGCGGTGCATCACTGGCTGCAAGAAACATGGGCACAGAGTATATATCCGTGATCATTGAAAATGCGAGAAAATCACGGATGTTCGATTGTAAGGACAAGTCTTATGTCTGCCCACCGGCGGGTGACTACAAGGGTTGTCCCTACAGATAAATATTTTTGCATTTTTAAAGATTTTGGATATAGATTAAGTTGCATTGAGGTGGAGAGTATATGGCAGATCATATTGAAGATATAGAGCGTGTTGAGCAGATCAAGGCTTGGTTAAGCCGATATGCTATGCCTATCATTGTGGGTGTTGTGTTAGGGTTAGTGTTAATTTATGGTGGTCAATTTTGGCAGCAGCGGCAGGTAAAAACAAATGAAAATGCTGCTGCATTATACGAGCAAATTACCCAGAGTTGGGTGAATGCTTCTGCTTTACAAAAGCAAACAATGGCCAGCCAACTTGTAGAACAATATCCTAAAACCGTATACGCTGATTTTGCTAATTTAGCGCTTGCTGGACTTGCAGCAAACCAGCAAGACTACGCTAAAGCCAGCCAGCTTTTAGAGACAGTGGTGCGTCAAGGTCGCGATGATGGATTAAAAGAGATTGCAAAAATCCGGCTTGCGCGGGTTTTAGGTGCAGAAGGTAAAATAGACGATGGCCTATCGGTATTAGATAGCCGAACACCACAAGGTTTTACTGTGCTTGTCGATGCAACTCGAGGTGATCTTTACATGTTACAGCATAATCAAGCTAAAGCAATACAAGCTTATCAGTCGGCATTAGCAGCAAGTCCGAATGCAAGTCAGTTGCTGCCATTACTACCTTATCAATTACAACAACTTACGACGGCAGGAGAACAAGCCTAATGAAGTATTTTTTACGCCTTATATCACTTAGCACAAGTTTGTTATTGCTTGCCTGTAGTTCAAGCAAAAGTAATGCGATCCCAACCGTTGCACCAATTACACCCTTATTTCAACCGAGCATTGCATGGTCTTTGAAAGTCGGTGATGGTTCAGGTAAAGCCTATAATCCTATGAGCCCTATGTTGGTTGGTAATCGACTCTATGTTGATAGTAGCGATGGTGCGCTTATTGCGTTTAATGCAACATCAGGTCAGGTATTGTGGCAAACGAAATACCAAGGTGGATTGGTTGGTGATGTGGGTGCTGATGCTAATCGTGTTGTTGTAGGCACGAATAATGCTACGCTTATCGCACTTAACGCAGCTAATGGCCAAAATCTTTGGACTTTGCCATTGGGTAACTTACTTCAAGGCGGACCGTTAGTGACGCCAGCAGTCATTGTCGTGAAAAAGTTGGATAATAGTGCTACTGCAATTGACCCGACGACGCAAAAAACGGTGTGGCAATATCAGAGACAGGTGCCGGATTTATCACTGAAGGGCGGTAGTTTCCCCATCTTATCTGACGGGCGTGTAATTCTTGGTTTTGATGATGGGTCGGTTGCAGCATTGCAAAGTAATAATGGCGAGTTAGCCTGGGAACAGTCCATTGCAAATAATATTGGCCTGAATCCTATCCAACGCATGGTATCGGTGAATGCCAATTTAATAGCAAGCCATGGTGTAGTTTACGCTGCAGCGTATCAAGGCAACGTTGCTGCGATAGATATCAGTAGTGGCAATCTTATTTGGCAGCAAGCTATTTCTTCTTATGCTGGGTTTACTTTAAGCCAGAATGCTTTAGTTGTTAGTACGTCTGCTGGCGATGTGATCGCACTTGATCAACGAAGTGGCAAAACGTTATGGAAGCAAACAGCATTAAATGGCCGTAAGTTAACAGCGCCTGTTGCGCTGGGTCGCTATATCGTTGTGGCGGATAATGCGGGTGATGTACATTGGTTAAATGCCAGTGATGGCACCTTTGTGTCACGCGTTAATTTAGGTAAGACACCTATCTATGCCAATCCAGTGACAAAAGGTCAGGATGTATGGATTTATACAGCAACAGGATTGCTTGTTGATTTAAGGACGCCTAACGCATGATAAACACCGCACCGTTACCGGTCGTTGCCATTGTGGGTCGTCCCAATGTGGGCAAATCTACCTTATTTAATCAGCTGACACGAACGCGAGATGCTTTGGTTTTAGATCAGCCAGGGGTAACTCGCGATAGACAGTATGGCCAAGGTAAAGTTGGTGACAGGCCTTATATCGTCGTCGATACCGGTGGTATTGGTGGTGAAGAGGTCGGTTTAGATGGAAAAATGGCGGCGCAGGCGCGCATAGCTGTGGGTGAAGCGGACGTCGTATTATTGATGCTAGATGCAAGAGATGGGCTCACCGCATTAGATCAAGCCTTAGCGCATGAACTAAGACGGCTAGCAAAAACCACCTATATTCTTGTCAATAAATGCGATGGTTTAGATGCTGATGCAGTGATGGCAGATTTTAGTCGCTTAGGGTTTCCAGATATATTCTTAATTGCAGCTGCACATGGGCGCGGTATTCATGCTGTGGCTGATGCAGCGCTTGCTAATTTTCCTGCATTAGATACAGAGACCTTGCTGGAAGCATTACCTGAGGGTATTAAAGTTGCGATCGTCGGTCGTCCCAATGTTGGCAAATCCACGTTGGTTAACCGCATTTTAGGTGAAGAACGTGTTGTTGCTTTTGATGAGCCTGGTACAACGCGGACCAGTATTGCTATTCCCTTTACACGGGAAGATAAGCATTATGTACTGATTGATACGGCGGGCGTGAGACGTCGCAGCCGCGTCAATGAAACCTTAGAAAAATTCTCAGTCATTAAAACCTTACAAACGATCAGCGCTAGCAACGTTGCTGTTTTAGTGATTGATGCGCAAACGGGTTTAGGCGATCAAGATTTACGTTTATTAGATTACATTATCTCTGCAGGTAAAGCATTGGTGATTGCCGTTAATAAATGGGACGGCCTGTCCCCTTATGCGCGTGAGCGGATTCACGCTGAGCTTGATAGACGCTTGGGATTCGCTGATTTTGCTGATACCTTAATGATCTCGGCATTGCATGGTACTGGGGTTGGATTACTCTATGAAGCGATTGATAAGGCCTATGCAAGCGCCATGGTACCTATGTCAACACCCGAATTGACTCGCTTGCTTGAAAAAGCTAGCGAAGCATTTCAGCCCCCCTTAGTTCAGGGGCGTCGTGTTAAATTACGGTATGCCCATCCAGGTGGTCACAATCCACCGACTATCATTATTCATGGTAATCAAACAAGTAAATTACCCGATTCATATAAACGGTATCTCAATAATTTTTATAGACAAGCACTCGATATTAAAGGTTCCCCCGTACATTTAACCTTTAAAACCGGGGAAAATCCCTATCAGCCTAAGGTAGCTAAACCAAAAACCGAGCCAGCAAAAGTAGGTGCAAAAGCTAAAGCGGCTGAAAAAACCAAAATAAAGCGCGCTGCTAAGACCAAAGCACAGGCAACGCAACGTGCTAAAGTTGCAAGAAAAGCGGCCGGCCATGCTCAAGATAATGCAGGCGCAGCTAAGCCAGGTCATAGTGCGAAGACGAAAACGAATAATGCACATAGCCGTCGTACGAGTCGGATCTCAGAGATGTTATCTGGCACAAAAACCAAAGCCAAACCGACTCATAAGACAAGTCGTTCAACGGCTGGTACAACCGTTGCTGGAAAAACCCGAACAACAAAAATAGTAAACACAAAAAGTACAAATACGAGGAAAACCACAACGGGACAAAAAACCAGAAGGCCTATAGGTAAAGGCGCATCTGGAAAGACATCAAGCCGATAGAAAGTCCTTAAAAAATACTTATCTTGTCATCGCCATCTGATGATGTTATCACCCTGTTACCCGCGTTGTGTGCATCTTTTCCCGCACAAGGAGAGGAGGGCATTGAATCATTTTTAATCAGGCGATATTTCTCGTGTTGACAATGAGTTAATATGCATTTAAAATGCAAAACAATCAGGATTCAAAAGCAAAAAAAGGAGAATGCTATTTTTTGTCCATAAAAAATGAAAATACAAGGAATAATCTATCAATTTTGCATTTTAAATGCATACTAACTTATAGGTGCGATTATGCCAGATTCTCCCATAACAACCCGCTTATCCCCCAGTAGCTCTACGACGGTACAAATCCTTGGTGGCAGTCCTGTTGGCAGCCCTGTTGGCAGCCCTCCTATTGATGAAACATTGCCTGCGGCTCCAAGTGTTTCGCCTCTGGCATTGAGTACAGGGTATGTTGCTTTGCTAGACATCGAGGCATTGCAACAACTGCAGCAGGCGGAGGTGAGCCGAACCAATTTATTAATGAGAGTTAAACAGGCACAACATTCATCGCACGAGAAGTTGATCGCTGCCTTAGGGTCTCAGCTTGTTGATGATTTGCCGTCAAAGACAGTTTTACTTTCCGATGAGTGGCTATCAAAAATGGTCCAGTTTTATAAGCTGGCTACACTGCTTCTCGATTATTCAGCTTTACCACGTATAGATGCGGAATGTGAAGCAGGCAATAGCGTTTGGTTTATATTAACGCGATGTCTGCATCAACATGCCTCAAGCATTGCTTCAAGCATTATGAGGGACTTTTCTAAAGAAATAGCCAGTATCGGCCCAGATGTTATAAGAAGAGAGCTGAGTTACGTGGACCTCAGTGATATAGTCACATTATGGGAGAGACTCTCGGCATCCATATGGCGCTCTGGATCAACTGAACGGGTGCAATATCAAAGGTGGTCCCATGCTATTTTGGACTTGAATACCTTATTGCTCGTGTTGCGATTAAATATCCACCATATATTTGATCTCAAGGATACGGATTTATTGACAATCATAGAGCCTAGGCTCAGCGATATTATCCCTAAACAAGATGTATTTATTAAACAATTAAAGGGGCATTATGATGCGCTCGCTAGAGTTGAGCTGTTAAGCCGCTTATTTAGCAATAGGCCACATGTATCTCAATCCATGCGTAGTTTATCACCTAGTTCACCTAGATCACATACTGACTATGTTAGTCTTGGAAGCTCAGATCCTGACTCATGCAGCGAGGGCGAAGAGGATCTTATAGTCGATGTCAGTAGTAAAACATTATTTAAGCAATTAGTGGGCTCAGTCGAATCTTTCATTTTTCTTATCGACGATTTTGATATAACACAGAAAAGATATTTTTTCTCTATGATAAAAGAGAAAATTTCTAGCATTATATATACAGTTAATGATGTTTATCAATTGTTAATATCCTTTACCGTTGATGATTGGTCAAACATGTTGCCGTATATTCAAAATAAATATAATAGCCTACGGTCAGCGACTGATGCTGCTGAACGTATCTTAGAGAATCATGCTTTTGCACGTATATTGGAAATGATATGGCAGCGTTATGAGGTCAGCGAAAGCTTATATGATCATGGGTCGATACCATGGTCCTCCTCCTCCTCCTCCTCCTCCTCCTCCTCCTCATCATCATCATCATCATCATCAT
>CAMFJL010000018.1 GCA_945957175.1 uncultured Legionellales bacterium | reverse complement strand
CTTGCGTACGATGGTGGCCGAAGGTCAGATGAGGGGTATAAAACTATCGCATCGTGGTAATGTTTATTCACAATCCTTCAAAAAATGCCCTTTTCTCTTTGCGTACGATGGTGGCTGAAGGTCAGATGAGGGGTATAAAACCATCGCATCGTGGTGATGTTTACTCACAATCCTTCAAAAAATGCCCTTCTCCCCTTGCGGGAGAAGGTGGCCGAAGGCCGGATGAGGGGTAATAAAACCATCGCGTAGCGATGACAAATAGACTTTAGATGCTTAATAAATAGTAGTGCAAATCAAGCGAAGGCGGCTCTTGCCCTGCTTGGGACAGCATATTGTGTACTTGGCCTCTGTGGTGGGTTTGATGATTGAAAAGATGGGCCATCAAAAATTTCCAGGGATTCGTTTTAGTACTGCCAGATAAGTTGTTATATGTGAGTAAGTCTTCCATCTGACTCGCGTCAAAAGCATCGATAAAATCAATGAGTTTCTGATCTTCTATCACTCTTGCGGTAGATAAGCTCGCTAAATCAGGATAAAGTATTTGATTCAGTGACGAAAGTCCACTATCCACGCCAGACCAGCGGCCTAACCAAATCCGATCAGCAACTAAGAGGTGATTGAGTGTACCGTGAATCGAATTAAAAAAGGCCTTTCTATCAAGGAAATAATCAGGATCACTTAAAGCTCGGCAAGCGGTGTAAAGTCTATTATTAGCCCATGCATTATAATGCGCGAGTGTTTGAAAATAAGACTTCATGACACCTCTTAGCTGAATTATCGTGCCGCGACGATGTCCTCATCGGGCAGCGTGATATTTAATTCTAGTACGGAATGACCATCATTTTGAGCAAAATCAAATTTGACTTGTTCACGGACTTTGTGAGTATCGATGTTCAGATGCCGTGCAATCACTTCAACCAACTCTTTTTGCATGCTGGTAAGTAAATTAGCGCGGTTGCTGCTATGGATTCGCTCATGGGAAATGATGATCTGTAAGCGCTCTTTGGCAAGTGCCGCAGAAGGGTTTTTATCCTTGCGAAAATACTTGAGTAAGTTTCTCATGCGCTAACTCCTTCCCGTTTTTTTGTAAATAAACGTTTGAGCAAACTGGGTTTGGTGTTTTCAATAAAACGATGGGGTCTATCTTCGCCAAGGAATCTCGCAACAGCGTCGGTATAAGCTTGACCAGCATCACTTTCACTGTCGACGATCACAGGTGTACCGCTATTCGATGCGCGCAATACCGCCTGTGATTCTGGAATAACGCCAAGTAGTGGCACGGATAAAATGTCGAGGACATCGTTAACACTTAGCATTTCACCACGTTCAACACGTGTAGGCGAATATCTTGTTAATAACAAGTGTTCTTTGATGTGCTCGGAGCCTTCTTCTGCTCGCTTAGATTTACTCGATAAAATACCTAGAATGCGATCAGAGTCGCGAACGGACGAGACTTCTGGGTTGGTCACAACGATTGCACTATCTGCATAATACATCGCTAAAAAAGCACCACGTTCGATACCGGCGGGCGAGTCACAAACAATATAATCAAACTCTTGTTTGAGCTCGTTTAGAATGCGTCCAACTGCTTCTTTATCTAGCGAGTCTTTATCGCGCGTTTGCGAAGCCGGTAGAATAAATAAGTTATCGTAGCGTTTGTCTTTGATAAGTGCTTGTCTCAATGTAGCATCGCCGTTGATAACATTCACAAAATCATAAACTACGCGTCGCTCACACCCCATGATAAGGTCAAGGTTACGCAGACCCACGTCAAAGTCAATCACGACAGTGCGATTGCCGCGTTGCGCTAAACCAGTTGCAAAAGCTGCACTTGTCGTAGTCTTACCAACACCACCTTTACCCGAAGTCACAACGATAATTTCTGCCACAACATGTTTCCCATTCATTACTGCCACCCTCCTAGATCTGATTAAGCCGCCAGAATCCAAAGGACGCAAACGTAATTATTATAATAACGTCTATCTTAAGATTTGCGATTGTAACAGTTTTTTGAAGGGGATAGAAGCCAAAAATGATGCATTATTCATCAACTGAATACTATGGTACAATGTTCATTAATTGGACTAATGGGGCGGGCTAAGCTGTGTCCCGTGCTTGGTTGTCTAAGGCAAACGAGGGCATGTCCTATATAACAATAAGTACAAAATAAAAAAGGTGGATACCATGTCCTATGTTGAGGGTCAGCAACAACTGTTTGATTACATTCATCATGTTGAAATGCAAGAAGACAGCTGGCGTAATATCAGAGGTCAATGCTTAACCTCCATAAGAGCATCGACACTCGAAGTGCCTATTAAAAAAGAAATAAGCACATTACTTATGTGTGTCAAACCACCGACCGAATACATTGATACAGCATCACAACAAGCATTATCTAAAACATATGATAAAGAAAATCCAGGGCTTCACGAAATTGTTAGGATAAAAATTTTATTATCCACAATGCTTACTAAATATATGCCATCGTTACCCAAAGATGCTTATGCATATATACAGACATTAATAAGTCAATATGACGATTTTATACGTATTTTAGCAGATACTGATGCCGATGTTAAACGTCAATTATTGGCACGTAAAGTCTCTTTATTTATCGTAGCTCAGGGATTTTACCTTGTTCACCAAGACCAGGCGCGTGTGCTCGCTAGTATCTCGGCTGATGGTCGAACGATTAAAACGATTGCGAGTGGCGGTCGTGCGGTCACCGCTCATAAGGGTGTACATTATAAATCGGGACGAAATAGGATACCGCTTCAACCAGCTTTCCAAGAAGCTGCCTCCAGTCTACTAAGATTATTCGCGGGCACCAAGCGAATCACGGCACTGTCGACCTTTATGGTGATGAAAGATCTTTCGATAGCTACATCGTCGCCCTCCTCTTCAACATCATCTTCATTTTCATCTGTATCTTTGTTAGATACGGATAAAAATGTAATGATTCAAGCAAGTCTTTCTATCGAAGGTGTGAGTTTTCATGATGTTCTCATGCTGCAATATTTGTTCAATCATGTGAAAACAAGGCTAACGATTAGCGATGAAGCAAATATCTTAAATTTTATGAATAAGATGCTGAGTCCAGATTATTTTTATGAACAAGCCAGCAGCATTATAAATGAATCACTTGTAGATTTAGCTTTAGAAAGCGATGATGATAAATCAAAGTACAAAACATTGTTTCTAGCATATAAAAAAATATTTCCATCACTTAGAGAAAATGAATTTATTGGTTTTTATCAAAGTCAAGATGAGCATTATCTTATAACAATGTTAGGTGTTTTTAATTGTTACCCAGAACTTGCACAAACGATGGAATGTAAAGATATTATATTATTGTATAAGTCTTTTCATGAAATCATGCCTAAGCTTTTTCCAAGCAATACGGTAACAATTGCACACGCACAAATACCAGATCTGATTAATATACTTGATGGTGAAGCTGCAAGTGCATTACATATTGGGCTTATCTTAAGTTTGCCCAAAGATGCAAGGTTTGTCAATTTTATGTTTGTGCCAGAATACGATAGCAATGGTTATATTATACAATCAACACTGGTAGCCTTTGATAATGATGAGAGTTTAACAGCACCTATATCGACTTCAAAAGATACAATAGAAATAAATATTAGAAATGAGCTGTTTTTACTAAAAGCGTGGATGGATTTAGCACTTCATCCAAATGTCATTGATAGAGTTTTAACAAAAGATCCAATGACATGGATGCTTGTATGGCTTATTCAATTGGGTGAGCAGTATCAAGTATATCAACATATGTTTGATAGTGGTGCATTAGATGCTGAAGATCTGGTAGACCCCCACGGAGGTGAGCCTATTCATATACCATTTATCATTCAGTCAGGTGTATTAAATTATATTTATTCTTTAATTCGAGAGATGCATAGTTATTTACATGCGTTGAAACGTGAAAATAAAACATGCACACATGCTGATCTTTTTAAAGTGCTACAGCCAGATATTGATATGTTATATCGCTATCTTGCTTCAAAGGGAGAAGGGGTCATGCACGCACCAATGCATGTCAACGCTATTCAAGAAATATTAGAAAGTGTAGCCTGCAAGTCGATTCAATTTGATCAAATACCTAAAGCAGTGACAGATTGGAAAAGTTTTTTAACAACAAAGCCTTGTTTGAAAGGTGACATGATTGATGCAAGTGAAAGACTGATGTATGCAGAGCGTCTGCAGCGACTGGCTAAGCTTGAAGATCAGCCTGCAATACCTATTGATGAGGCTGTTCAGATGTTTATTAAAGGAGTACAAATCAGAAAAGAAACTGTTTGGCAGCCGTTAGATACATTATTTGGCTTGTTTCCTAAACTTGATGCTTCGTGGTATTTGTCTTCATCACAGCGTGATGCATTGTTGATGCAATGGAAATCGCAGCATTTTAACCATCTTGTTAAAGCGCTCCAAGATGTGTATACATTAACGTCGAGTTCTCATAGTGCCGGACTTTATGACCCCCCTCTAGTACCGAGACAGGTTCCGTCTGATTCTCCAGCCAGACATACAGGGTTTAGAGTTCGCTCTTCGTCTCTTTATGAACCGAAGCCCAAGCCTCAGGATTCCGAGCTACCGCCAAATGCAGGCAAAAAGAAATTTTTATTTCGTTTCTAAAAATGAAAGTATGGTTTTTTGAGCTTCTATGACACCAATCCCTGCCGTAGCAGAAAAGGCCATGACCGTTGTATGTAAACTTAAAGCATCGCGTTTAACAGCGGCTACGGTTTGTGCTTGCTGATTACGGCTTAACTTATCGGCTTTTGTAAGTAAAATTAAAGTATTCAGATGACTTGATTGAGCCCAGTTTAGCAAGGTCATATCTTCTGGTTTTAGTGGGTGGCGTATATCCATGAGTAATACAAGTCCTGATAAGGATTGTCTGCTTTCAAGATATTGTGTCATTGTCGTTTGCCATCGTTCTTTAATTTGTTTAGGCACTTTAGCAAAACCATAGCCAGGTAAATCAACGAGTCTATGTGTTTCATCCAGTGTGAAAAAATTAATAAGTTGTGTTCGGCCAGGTGTTTTGCTTGCTCTTGCAAGCTGTTTATGCTGTGTTAAACAATTGATGGCGGTTGATTTACCGGCATTTGAACGACCTGCAAAAGCAACTTCTCTACCAATATCACTTGGAAGTTGGTGAATTTCTGCAGCACTGGTTAAAAAGGTCGCGTTCGATAATAATAAAGCCATAAGGTTGATTCTTTCATGAAAAAAACAAGTATACTACTTGAACGGTGAAGAGTACAGATAAGGTACATTAGGTTATGACGATGGTAACAGAACATGCTTTAACGCACGGATTAAATCCACAACAACGCCAAGCAGTGGCTGCAGCTCCTGGTCATCAGTTAATTTTAGCCGGTGCCGGTAGCGGTAAAACGCGAGTATTGGTGCACCGTATTGCCTGGCTTGTGGAAGTGGCCGATATATCATTGTATAACATCATGGCGGTAACTTTTACCAATAAAGCAGCAGGTGAAATGCGTCACCGAGTTGAACAATTACTTGATTTGCCGACACAGGGTGTATGGATAGGTACTTTTCATGGTCTTGCCCATCGTCTATTGCGTCAGCATTGGCAAACGGCAGGGCTTATTGAAAATTTTCAAATTATTGATAGTGAAGATCAACTACGTTTAGTCAAACGTGTGTTGCGTAGTTTAAATATGGATGAAAAGCAATGGATTCCTAAACAGCAACAGTATTTTATCAATCAACAAAAAGAGCAAGGATTTAGGCCTAAAGATGTGCATGCCAATGGCTGCATCATTAAGCAAACGCAGATTCAAATTTATCAAGCTTATGAAAGTGCTTGCACTCAAAGTGGGTTAGTTGATTTTTCTGAAATTTTACTAAGAGCATATGAGCTGTTTCGTGATAATAGAGAGTTGCTTGCTATCTATCAACAACGATTTAGATATATACTGGTTGATGAGTTCCAAGATACAAATAGCCTCCAATATGCTTGGATCACTTTATTAATGACACATGATAATTATTTAACTGTTGTGGGTGATGATGATCAGTCCATTTATGGCTGGCGTGGTGCAAAAGTTGAGAATCTTCGCAAATTTGTCAGAGATTTTCCTGATGCAACCACAATTCGCTTGGAGCAAAACTATCGCTCAAGCGCTACTATTTTAAATGCAGCCAATGCAATTATTGCTAAAAATCAAACCCGTATGGGAAAAGAGCTATGGACTGAAGCTCATGCAGGCGAGCCTATTGGACTTTACTCAGCATTTAATGATTTAGATGAAGCGCAATTTATCGTTGCAAGAATTAAGCAATGGCTTGAGCAAGGTGGAACAAGGCGAGAAATTGCCCTATTGTATCGAAGTAATGCTCAATCGCGGGTGCTTGAAGAAGCCTTATTATTAGCAAATATTCCCTATCGTATTTATGGTGGCTTACGCTTCTATGAACGAGCAGAAATTAAAGATTTATTGGCCTATCTTCGTTTAATCTATAATCACAACGATGATGCCGCTTTTGAGCGCATTGTGAATACACCACCACGAGGTATTGGTGATAAAACCCTAGATGAGTTGCGTTCATTTGCACGAGCACAAGGTGTGGGTTTATGGGCTGCAGCAATTGATCTCATTCAACAATCAGCCTTGTCCACACGTGCAAATCATGCCCTTAAGCTCTTTATTGAGCTTATCAATCAGTTAAGCCAAGCAATAGAAACATTTTCACTATCAGAACAAGTGGATTATCTGATTGAGCATTCGGGATTACAAGCCTTTTTTCAAGCAGAGCGTGGCGAAAAATCCTTAGCCCGCTTAGAAAACTTGCGTGAATTGGTGGTTGCTGCGCGAGAATTTAACGATATTGGCGTAGAAGAAGGCATGTCACCAGTTGCTGCTTTTTTAACACATGCAGCGCTTGAAGCAGGTGAAGCTGCGGCAAATGTTGGTGTTGAAGCGGTACAGCTCATGACATTGCATTCTGCTAAAGGGCTTGAATTTCCACTGGTATTTATGTGTGGTATGGAAGAAGGTTTATTCCCTCACTATTTGACGCAACAAGATGCTAATCAATTAGAAGAAGAGCGACGTTTATGCTATGTGGGGATGACGCGTGCCATGCAAAAGCTTTATTTAACCGCAGCACAAGTTAGACGGTTACACGGCAATGAAAGCTATCAGCGACCTTCACGATTTTTAGCCGAGATTCCTTCTGAATATATTGAAGAAATTCGTATGAATTCACGCATTGTGCGTCCAAGCGCATACCGTTCTCAAGCACTTCCAGCAGCCAGCACAGAAGACAGCCAGTTTCGATTGGGTCAGCGCGTACATCATGCAAGTTTTGGTGACGGTGTTGTGCTAAATTTTGAAGGACGTGGCGAGCATTTACGTTTACAAGTACGTTTTGACAAAGCCGGTGTTAAATGGTTAGTTGCCGCATATGCTAAGTTAACACCGCTGAATTAGTCGTATTCGCAGGATGCCATTCACTTAAGTACAAAAAATATCCTTCTCCCCTTGCGTGCGATGGTGGCCAAAGGTCGGATGATGGCGTAAATAAAGTTATTGCGTAGTGATGATAAACCTGTATTTTGAAAGGCGAGGTGTAGATACTCGAGCTACTTCAGAATACGGGTTCGTTGGTTCTGTTCACTTAAGTACAAAAAATATCCTTCTCCCCTTGCGGGAGAAGGTGGCCGAAGGCCGGATGAGGGGTAAATAAAACCATCGCATCGCGATGACAAAAATATTTATGACCTCATTCCTGCTGTCATTCATATCAAAATGATAATAATTTTTATTGTTATCAATAAAACACAGTGAAAAATCATACGTTTCATGAATTATTTTTTTCTATTATTTTTCAATGACAATTGTTACTTTTCATTCTCACAGAGATCCATAACACTTAATTTATAAACATCATATTTCCTTAAGTTTAAGTTGATAAAATAGACTCCTAATAAAGCCATAAAACACGGCCACATATTTCTATCAATAATAAATTTAGGAACGTATTTATGCCATATAAGCATACCTTACCTTCTGATGAAGAAACTGAAAAAGTAACATCTAAACGACACCGTACAGCTGATGGTTTTTGCGTAACAAGTGACTCAGGTAGTGCAAGCAGCGCTTCAAGCTATGTGAGTAGTTCCAGTAGCGCAAGTCATCCATTACAGGACGACGATGTAAGCTCGCCAATAGCGTCGCAAAACCAATTATGGGCACGATTCCTTCATGGGTTTTTTGTGACAAGCTCTTTTTCTATGTTACGTATGTCAGATTTGGATACATGGTATCGGTTTTATCGAAAAGAGACATTACCTCAATTTATCAAGACACTTTCAGAGCAAACGCAGGTAAATGTAAGTTGGTTATTACCGATATTGAGCTATCCGCCTGAGCAGCAAGGTCTACTCGAGGCTACGGATAAACAATTATCAGTGTTGGCAAGAGCATTGGCCAACGGTAAGTTAAATATGAAAATACGCTTACCGTTATGTTATTTATTATCTTGCTATTTAAGCGATGCAAGTAAAATTGATCTATGTCATCGATTAAGTCAATCTTCTTTTGAGGCAACGTTAACAAAGCATAGCTATGCTATTTGGAAGTTGGTACTGAGACTGCCACTATCTGACGATGATATATCTGAGATAATAAATACGATTGCTTCCGTCAAGCTATGTAAAGACTCGTACTCTGCTTTTCATCTGTGGGTTTCTGTTATTTTTTCCACGCAACAGGCACAATTAATATCAATATTTATTAATCCTCCAAGCCTATTAGAAGAAGCAAGACAAAATCCCTATTTCTTAAAAACGGTTATATATAATGCAATTGTGCATAACCATATGCCTATCATCAAATACTATGTTGAGCAAAAACATATAAATATCGAAGAAGATATAAAAGCTTTATGTATGTTAGCTGCATCTGCTGGACACTTAAATATCATTCAATATCTCTTGGCATTCGATACTTCATCGAATCTTGGACAAAAAGATCTTTCCGAGATCTGCTGCACAGCAGCCTTAAACGGACATCTTGATATTGTTAAGTATTTTACAGCTGAAGCGCAAGCTAGCAAAAAAACATGTGTTTATAACGCAGAGGGAAGGCTAGTAGCAACCGCGCTACATAACGCTGCCAAGGCAGGTCAGCTGGATATTGTTAAGTATTTAATGGAATGCGATAAATCATTATTAAGCATGAAAATTGAAATAGGCTTTGAGAGAGAGGCATTTCCATTACACTTGGCTGCGGCTTTAGGCCATTTAGATGTCGTGGAAGCACTTGTGAATGCTAAAGTTCCGCTATATGAAAAAAATGCTCAGGGTTATATACCACTACAGCTTGCCACTAAACAGGGACATTTAACAATTGTTGAATATTTCATAGCATCGCATGGTTTTTATTATGAAAAAACAGATCAAAATGAAACATTACTACACTTGGCTCTTTCGCATGGGCATGTATCTGTGTTTAATTATCTGATAGGAATCATTGCAGCATTAAGTCATAAATCTCGTATTTTAGATGCACGCACTAAAGCTGGTGACACGGCTTTGCATTTAGCAGCGCAATATGGGCATTTATCTGTGGTTGAAAACCTGATAAATCATGGTGCTTCAGTGAAGGTAAGAAATAGTTTGATGCTCACGGTATTTCATGTTGCAGCAAAATTTGGGCGCTTAAATATCGTTAAATATCTTTTGCAACGATCACCAGATTTACGAGATCTACAGGCTAAAAACGAGCGTACAGCGTTAAATTTGGCGGCAGAGCATCAACAATTAGTGATTGTGCGGTTTTTAATAATGCAGGGCATGGATCCCTATGTCGCTGCAGCGCGATACGGTAAATGTTATGATGCGGTAAAATGTCTTGTGAGCTCGGGGATCGTCATTATAGATATACCCGAAGTACCTAAAATATTAATCACTGCGGTGCGACAAGATATAGCTGAAAAGCGATTACAAGCTGAACGTATGGCAGCCAAGACTTTGTCGCAGTTCTCGTCACCGCAACCACAACAAATATCAGCCAAATCTTCTAGTGATTTAGAAATGGCGCCATTAGCACCTTTTATTAGCGTAGATTCTGATTATTTGAAACAAGCCCTGGAAGGGGAAGCATCTGCTATTGATTTTTTAGCAAAGTTACCCGGATCAAGCCAAACCATACTCATCCATAGTTTACATCTCTTAACCAGCAAGATGGATGATGCTCACCCAGAAAAAGCGAGATTGTTAACGCTATATGAGACGCTTACCCGCATGCGCGCGACAACAGTCGATGCACAACGCGTCAATACCGAAAGCACACCAGTGAGCATTTACTCGTCACCTTCTTCACCGGCGATGTTTGCAAGCGGTGAAGCCTCAACAAGCACTGCATCTGCTGCATTAAGTACCGCTTCATCGAGCAGCTCGTTTCATCATTGTTAAACAAACGCACGCCGTCGTTTCTACCCTACCAACGCCTTGCGACTTGCGCAGGCGCTAGGACTTAGTGCATCTAACAGTATATAGTCGTAATTTTTCCGTATTTTCAATGATCACGAGTATATCATCTAAGTTGTTTCACAATGCGAGTGTTCATTCAAATATAAAAATGTCCCACTCCCCTTGCGAGAGAAAGTGCCGGCGGATGAGGGGTAATAAAACCATCGCGTAGCGATGATAAACATGCATGTTAGAGAAATAAATGACATAAAATGTTGACGTAGCAACATTGGTCAAATATAATACCAATCATAAAATTCTGGAATATATGCAGTAAATGGGTATTTGGCTATAAAAATGGTACTTAATTAGAAATCAGGATAAAAACAATGAATTTTGATATATATAAGCAAAACATACAGCTACTTATGAGCGAGCATTATCCAAAGCTATGGGGACTTGACTCAGACATAAGTGATATGATTATCGAACAGCTTTATTGGGTACAAGAGAGTAATCAGTTTACGCCGCAAGCAGAAATACTGTATCAACCAAGAGGTGAATGGCAGCAACATTTACATCGTGAAGTGTTTCGAGCCTTGAGTCGAATTGAATGTCTTTTATCTTTGTGGTCTCTGAATCTCTCTCAGCTAGAAGCCGTGTATGCACAGTTTACAAAAAAGCAACCGGAGTCAGATAAGCTTAGTATTGCATCTTTTATCGCAATGCATGAGAGAATCAAGCAGCTAACGCCTGAGCAAATGGACGCTCAAATTCGTGCAAGCCTTATTGCCTCCGTAACGCTTTCTCCTCGGGCAAAAGAATTAGCTGGGGAAGGCTATTCCTACGATAGTGTTATGTTTAGTGGTTTTACAATATCGAACAGTGGTGATATGTACCCAAGCTTTGCTACAGCAAGTGAATCTGTGCAGTTGTGGATCCGTGCCTGTTTCCCTAATGATGTAAGTCATTGGCGTCATGCGTTTTTTCTTGAAAATAAAGGGAGTTTGGGGCCATGGAAGCAAAAAATTGTGGCGTGCGACGTAGTAAATAAGGATAGGCTTAAGGCTGATATGTCAATGTGGCTCGATTATTGGATGATTAATACCCTTGGTTTCGAAGGACATATAGAACCTTTTGGGGGTTCTTTATTCATGACTGAGTCGGTCTACCAACGTTTACACATGCTTAATCAGGCATTGACTAACTCTCTCGATGCATCTGACTCAGATGTGCTTGCTAACTATAGTCAAGCCTGCGTACAAGCATTAGGACTTGATATTCAAAATCCATTCATTGCCTTATTTATGGTGAGGTTGCTGAATATGGCCAATTTATTTAATCCTAAGGCTGCATCTGAGCTACGAGAAGTGATAAAGGGTATTGACTATGAAAGCATACAGAATCATGCGGATGTATTTAATGCAGGGAAAACAGTTACTTATTTACCTGCGCTTTTACAAAACGCATATAAGCTAACGCATGATATATCTATCTTACCTAAAGCATTGTTATGGGCGAGCCAGGTTGTGGAACAATCAACGTACTCGATTGTAAGCTTACGTCTTGTTAGCGGAGAGCTTTTGAGTCAACTGGTTTCTAGCAATTTTTCGGATAATAACTGGTCACTCAACGAAAAAGGTGAGATTATTCAACGTGAGTTTCCAAGTCTAACGGCCGGTTCTTCTAGTCATATGTAATATGTTGATGATGGTTGTAGCAGCACACAAGTCTTTGCTGCGATAGCCATCATCTTGATGCCTTATAAGCACTCAGCCAGTGCTCAAGATCATCCACAACCTTAAATAAAATTTCCAATTGTGGTATTAAGTCGCTTAGGGGTTTATTCTCGCGCTCAAAAGTTTTGATATCATCATGAAGTAACATCGCAACTTTACTGAGCTCGGGTGCCATAATATAGCTTATACCGCCACGAAACTTATGAAACAATTCGCGTGCTCGGGTATAGTCGTTATGATTAAGCGCATCTCTAAATAAAACTTTGTCTTCTCTAAAAGAGGATGTCAGAATTTTAATCATGTCCAATGCAGTCTTTTCATTACCACCAAACATATCTGTCATACTAGCAATATCAATAAGCGTAGCCTCATGGGTCAAATGATCGGCTGCTATTTTTTTAGCCATGTCTTCCGTTAATGGCTTATTGTAAAAGCCCAAAAAACCTACTTTCTTTGCTTGTTCTCTTCTCGCATCGTCCGAGTGTGCTGTTAAAGCAACAAAGGGTGTCTGGTAATTTAAGTGATTTTTATCGCGTTTGATTTCTTCAACGATATCAAACCCGGGACGATCAGGTAGCCCTAAATCACACACGACTAAATCAAATTTTTGTTGGCTAAGTAGCGCTAATGCTTCAGCGGCATTGACGGCTTTTTCAATATGAAAAGCCGCATTGGTATTTTTTAATATTCGTTCAGCTGCCATCATGGCCATTTCATGATCTTCGATTAAGCAGATGTAAACGGCGTTTGTAGGCGCAGTGGATGCATTGAATGTTTTTTCTTTTGATACAACAATATGAGAAGTTTCTGTTTCCATTTTTGTCGCATCGATTAAGAGAGTTCTCTCGGCTTCCTTATGTATATCTTCGCCTGCAAGTTGTTGTACTAAGGGTAATTCAAAAACAACGTCTACTGTAAATATCGTACCTTCATTGATGATACTTTTTACATCAAGCTCAGCATCCATCTCGCTTACAAATTTTTTAACAATATGTAGTCCAAGTCCAGAACCCTTGAATTTACCTCGATTCGATGGGTTTAATTTAGTAAACTTCTCAAATATGGTAGGTATTTTTTCTTCAGGTATGCCAATCCCTGTGTCTTGAATGGAGAAACGAATGGTCGTTTTTTTATGCTTTAAATGAATTAGCATAACATGCAAAATAACCCTGCCTTTTTCGGTAAATTTAATCGCATTACCAATAAGATTAAGTAATATTTTTTTGAGTCTATAATCATCACCCTTGATCACATCAGGGACATCATCATCGACTTTTAATGCAAGTGATGAATCATGTGCCAATGCTGCGGCACTATTAACATGAATAATACTATGTAAAAGTTCTAACAGGGAAAATTTTCTGTTATAAATGGGTTTTTCACCATATTCGTGATCTTCAAAATCGATAACAGCATTATGAATGTCAAGAAGCTCTCTGGATGCATTGACAAGGTGTGGTAAATACTTTTTAAGATCTTCCAAGTTGCCACTTTTATAAGCAGCATCTAATAAAGAGAATATGCCAGATATGGGGGTACGTATATCATGCTGCATGTTTTCAATAAATTCTGTTTTTAAACAATTCGCTTTTTCCGCTAATAAATTTGCTTGTTTTAGTCGATTTTCAAAATTTTTATGTTCTGTTATATCGACAGAGATACCAAGAAGTCCAATAATTTGTCCATCATTGTCAAAGAGCGGTTTTTTTTCAGATAAATAAGCTGCTTCTGTACCATCTAACCGTATTACAAATTCTTCAACGGTTTTAGGTGTACCGCTTTCCATAACCTCATTGTCAGCGGCCATGATAGCCTCTGCATGTTTTTGTCTTATATGTTCGGGCAAATTTTTATTAATGATGTCATAATCAGTTTTTCCAGCATAGTCGTGACGCGATTTAAGTCCAACATCAATAGCCTGTTGATCATTACAGCCTAAGAAGATGCCGTCTTTACCTTTCCAGTAAACGTGTCCAGGCATAGATGCTATAATTTCATCTAGCATTTTTGTATTTTTTTCAATTTGTTTTTTGTATTGTTTAATATCTACGGATACGCCAAGTATACCGACGACAGTTCCGTTATCTTGTCGTAGGGGTATCTTCGTTGATAGATAGCCGTGTTCTTCAACAGTCATGGGAATACCTGATCTCATAACCTTCTGATCGTTCAGTCTATATAAGTCAGCCTCAGCTTCTGGAAGCAAGTCATAATCAGTTTTACCGATGATTTCATCGCTACTGAGAAAACCAAAGTCTAATGCTTGTTTTTTATTGCATCCAACATAGATGCCGTCAAAATCTTTCCAGTAAATATGTACGGGAAGTAATTCAAATATTTCTTTTAAGCTCGTATTTTCTAAAGAAATAGTAATTTTTTCTTTAAATATCATAGTATAAATCTCCAGTTATATATACTACAGTACATATTCTCCATTGTTTTTTAAAAAAGAATGATTAGTCTGCATATTATGATAGTTACATAATGTATCTATAAAAATATGCCGTACTACTAACATTAATGGATTTTCTCTACAAAATCCGTAGCTAAATGCTTTTTCTTTATATGTAATAAATTCGTTCAATAATTCCCTTTCTTTTGGAAGCAGGTGGCTATCAGTAGGAAATAGCTTATTAGTCCAAGTTGACAAGTGAGTACCACTATACTGTGGATGTGCAGCCATACACATGAGAAGTATATGATATATACCCAATCTGTTCAAGGACTCTTGAATTGCTAATGGTGATTTCATTAATAAAGATTCACTATCACATATAACAATCATGCGGACTTTATCTATTAAGAATGTATCATTTGTTAATGTAATTAATTGATTTGATTCATTAGAGTTTGTGAATAAAATACTTTTTTTATTATTCATATCTTCTATTTTTATTATTAAGTTATCTTTATTTTTTAATAAGTTATTAAATATTATTTTAGAATAAAAATAGCAAGGAAAAACTGGCTTTCCTTCATTATATAGTAAATTTTTAAATAAGTTAGGGTATGTAGTATTATTTATGCCATAAAAGTTAGATGCTTTTTTTATAAAATTGTAAGAATATTCTGATAAGGTTATTTGATATTCATGTGTTATTTTTTTTGTTATGTATTTAGATATGTTAAAATATTTTGATATATATTCTTTATCAATATAAAAATCGATATTTATTATTTTTTTAAATATGGTTAAAAAATAAGATTTATATAAAAATTCTTCAGATATTGATATGTCAAAATATAGATCATATTTTATATAAATATTATATATGCTAGATTTTTTGCCTTTTATTTTGTGATTAATTCCTAAATTTATGGCATCAATTATTTGATTGTTTTTTTTCTTTAAAAAATTAATGCGTTCAGTTATTTTATGTATGTTTTTCTTTTTTGATAAAATTAAAAATATATATGCTCTAATTTGGCAAGCATTTTCTCCAACATGAGGATCAAAAAAATTATAATTATGTTTTATATAAAAATTATCAAGTGCTTCTATCAAAAAATTAACCGAGTGATATGTGAATTTTAATATGCCACAGCACATGTTTGTATCTCTAATGATAGCATTAGGGCTTTGTGGTAAAAAGCTAAGAATTGATTTTCCAATGGTGCTGTTTGTTTTTTTCATATCTTTATTTACTTTATACATTTATTTAATCCTTTTTTAAGATTTTTATCCTCCATGAATATTATTTTTATTTATAAAAGTCTATATCGTATAATAAAAAATATAACCAAACCACAAGTGATAAGTGATATGATATTTCCTATTAATAAAATTAAATCTTGCCTTATTATAGCATGAAAAATAGTTAACAATTGAATTAACCAAAAGCCAATAAATGTAATGAGTGATACCTCATCTGATTTTTTCTTTTTATATATCTTCCAACCTTGTGGAAGAAAAAGCATAGCGTTAGCAAAAAGTGCTATTGCAAATAGAAATTCTATGGAATTAAAAGCTAGAGTACTCACTATCACTCCTCGATATTTTGATTAAGCATCATGAATAAGAATCCATCTCTTTTAGTACAATAAAGGTAGGCTAAAGCAGTATTGTAACACAAAGTGCTATATTTTTAAACAATATACATAAAAGATCTAAAGCTAAATGGCGGTGGTTCTATGATGCTTTATAAGTATTCAACCAATGCCCAAGGTTGTCAATAATGTTAAATAAGGCCTCTAACTGCGGTATTAAATCGCTTAAAGGTTTATCCGCTTGTCCAAAGGCTTTGACATCATCATGAAGTAACATCGCAACTTTGCTGAGCTCAGGCGCCATAATATAACTTATACCACCACGAAATTTATGAAACAATTCGCGTGCTCGGGTATAGTCGTTATGATTAAACGCATCTTTAAACAAAATTTTGTCTTCTCTAAAAGAGGATGTCAGAATTTTAATCATGTCCAATGCAGTCTTTTCATTACCACCAAACATATCTGTCATACTAGCAATATCAATAAGTGTAGCCTCATGGGTCAAATGATCGGCTGCTATTTTTTTAGCCATATCTTCCGTTAATGGCTTATTGTAAAAGCCCAAAAAACCTACTTGTTTCGCTTGCTCTCTTCTCGCATCATCTGAGTGTGCTGTTAAAGCAACAAAAGGTGTCTGATAATTTAAGTGATTTTTATCGCGTTTGATTTCTTCAACGATATCAAACCCTGGGCGGTCAGGTAACCCTAAATCACACACGACTAAATCAAATTTTTGTTGGCTAAGTAGCGCTAATGCTTCAGCGGCATTGACGGCTTTTTCAATATGAAAAGCCGCATTGGTATTTTTTAATATTCGTTCAGCTGCCATCATGGCCATTTCATGATCTTCGATTAAGCAGATGTAAACGGCGTTTGTAGGCGCAGTGGATGCATTGAATGTTTTTTCTTTTGATACAACAATATGAGAAGTTTCTGTTTCCATTTTTGTCGCATCGATTAAGAGGGCTCTCTCGGCTTCTTTATGTATATCTTCGCCTGCAAGTTGTTGTACTAAAGGTAATTCAAAGGCAACATCCACTGTAAATATCGTGCCTTCATTGATGATACTTTTTACATCAAGCTCAGCATCCATCTCACTTACAAATTTTTTAACAATATGTAGTCCAAGCCCAGAACCTTTGAATTTACCTCGGTTCGATGGGTTTAATTTAGTAAATTTCTCAAATATGGCGGGTATTTTTTCTTCCGGTATGCCAATCCCTGTGTCTTGAATGGAGAAACGAATAGTCATTTTTTTATGCTTTAAATGAATCAGCATAACATGCAAAATAACCTTGCCTTTTTCGGTAAATTTAATCGCATTACCAATAAGATTAAGTAATATTTTTTTGAGTCTATAATCATCACCCTTGATCACATCAGGGACATCATCATCGACTTTTAATGCAAGTGATGAATCATGTGCCAATGCTGCGGCACTATTAACATGAATAATACTATGTAAAAGTTCTAACAGGGAAAATTTTCTGTTATAAATGGGTTTTTCACCATATTCGTGATCTTCAAAATCGATAACAGCATTATGAATGTCAAGAAGCTCTCTGGATGCATTGACAAGGTGTGGTAAATACTTTTTAAGATCTTCCAAGTTGCCACTTTTATAAGCAGCATCTAATAAAGAGAATATGCCAGATATGGGTGTGCGTATATCATGTTGCATATTTTCAATGAATTCTTTCTCAATGTTTTTTTGTTCTGTAATATCAACAGCCACACCGAGAAGACCAATGATTTCATTTTTTTTATTTTTAAGTGGTATTTTTTGAGATAGAAAAATTCTTTGATGGCCATCATTATCAATTAACGGTTCTTCTATGGTTTTAGCTTGCCCCGTTCTCATAATTTCCTTATCTACCTTATCAATCGCATCCGCTTGTTGTTTTCTCATATGCTCAGGTTGATTTTTATTTACAATATCATAAGCGGACAATCCGACAATGTCATCACGGGATTCCAGCCCAGCTGCTTTCGCCTGTAAATTATTGCATCCCATAAGTCTGCAATTTAGATCTTTCCAAAAAATGTGTCCTGGCAGGAGAGATATAATATTTTCTAAATAATCCCTTATGTCCCCATGATCAGAGAAGCTTAAATCTCTCCTCTTATGATGTTCCATATTACCTCCAATGTCCTAATCAACTGGATAAGTTTATTTTCTATAAACTTCAAATGAATACTGATTTCTATTTTTACATTATTGATAAAGATTTATTGTATTTATTAAAATTAATAATCTGTTGATGAATGAATTAAATTTTTTCTTTAATAGTATTAAAAAATATCTATTATTTGTCAGATTTTCATTTGACATAAACTATTCACTAATAGATGATGGCAATAAATTGAAAATTTGAAGATCAGATTGCCCCATCAAGATGCGCATTGAATATCTCCATAAATGGTTAGATATTTTTTATATTTTATTGTCACTAATATAAAAGTGCATAACTACTTAATATGAATATATAATCTAATAAAAGGACTATATATGCTTAATAAGCATATGAACTATGGTTAATAGTTGTAACTTATCAAACGTTATGAGTGATACCACACCAGGTTTTTTTTTGATATATACGGTATGTTTGGAATAAACAATGCGGCATCAAACATCGGCTGCGTTACAGGTAGCGCGTTTTTCGCTATGCGAGCGCGCTTAGATTTTCTCGCAAAATCAGGTAGATACTATAGAATATTTTTCATGAAAGGTCAAATATTGACAATTTTTTATACCAATCCACTCAGGCGCCAGCCGTCTCGTGGCACCGGTGCAGTGTACTTGTTAGCTTCTCATGCTCGGATTTAGATGATTCACAATGACCTTAATCATCAATGATTAAGGTCATTCTTATAAGGAGATGACATCGTCATTAAGCCAAAGCCGGCTCACGCTGCGGCAGCGTCACGACCTCCTTTGGGATTTGACGTCCTCGAATAGCATCGATACGCTCAATGATCGTGCGCATGATGTTAAAATATAAATCGTGTTGTAATAAGCTGTCTTCTAAACCATGATCAATAGAGGGATTATCATTGACTTCAATGACAACAACTTGTTTACCAATCTGTTTTAAATCAACACCATAGAATCCATCACCAATTAAATTAGCTGCACGCAGCGCTGTCTTTAATACTTCAGCAGGTACCTCTTCGAGAGCAACGGCCTGAGTAAGACCCAATTCATCGCCTTTATCTTTAGACCAATCGTAAATTTGCCAATGATCTTTGGCCATGAAGTATTTGCACGCAAACAAGAGTTTCCGATTAATGACACCAATACGCCAATCAAAGTCAGTTGGCAGAAATTCTTGTGCAATGATAAGTTCTGAGCGCTCAAAAAATAAACTCATTTTTTCTTCTAAGTCTTCTTGCGAGTGGGCTTTAACGACACCCTGAGAGAAAGCGCTATCAGGTAATTTAAGCACGCAAGGAAAACCAAATTGATGCAAAACGTCTTTATGATTATCTTTGTGCAAAATCATGGATTTGGGCACAGGCACATGGGCTTTATGCAATAATTCAGTTAGATAAACCTTATTAGTGCATTTAACAATAGAGTCTGGATCATCAATAACTACAAGTCCTTCCGCATGCGCTCTTCGAGAGAATCGATAAGAATAATGGTTGACCGCTGTTGTGACACGGATAAATAAGCCATCAAATTCTCGAAGTCTATCGTAATCATCTTTTGTAATAAGCTCGACGTGACAGTTCAGTTTTTCTGCCGCCGCGACAAAGGCATCCAATGCTTTAGGATTTGAAGGTGGCGTAGGCTCATCAGGATTTATCAGTATGGCTAAATCATAGGCTGCAATTTGTTTACGGTAAGCAGTAATGCGTTTTCTAGCAAAATAAAGTTCTGCAAATTTATTTAAATAGGCTCGATGATGTTCAGGCACATCAGAAATGGCAACAGCGGAAATGTCTTGTAATAACCACTTCTTCTTAAATACAAATTGAGCACGCAGTAAAGGAGCTGGAAAGAGAGCAAATAGTTTGCTAGCCAATTTATCATAATGTGTTGTTAAGTTTTTTCCGAAATAAACACTTAAGGTAAAATGATCATCTTTGAGTTTTTTTAGACTTGATTGAATAAGCTCATCAATATCATCAGAAATCACCCGACTAATGGCAAGTGATTTAATGTCTTGAATCGTGGTGATCCCTGGATAAACTTTGTGATTTCTGGCTTTTGCCAATAAAGATACATAATAACCAATGCTTTGGTAGCGATAAGAGCGGCAAAGATTCACAATTCTAGCAGGCTTTCCGTCCATATCATCGGGTGGATTCAAGTATTGTTTTGCAGTGACTACTTGCGTATCTTGGATAGTGTAGGGCCAATCAGTTAATTTATCAACGACGATGAGACTCTGTGCCATAGTATTTTACTCTCTCCTTAGGTTCAATAACGAGGTAATTGGCATCATAAGTCAAGATGCCAAGCATGATTGCATTGATTAATCGGTTTGCCTTAACAGTATAGTAGTTTTCTCCAGAAACGGGGTTTTCCGCGTAAGGATCCGCCACGACGATATTGTGCGTGGTCTCATCATAGCCGCAGAGTACAACGAAGTGGCCACTGGGCTCACCCATGATGTCATCAGGGAGAATATTGAATTCGCTGATAGCGACTTCGCGTTTGGCTTGGTAGAGATAGGTTGCGCTAAGGCCGCTTAAAATGGGCAAGTGTTTGCGGAAATATTTTGAAAAAGTCGTCGGTGAGAAACCATCAAAGGCCAACTGTCCCCCTAATTGTAGAAACGTGATATAGGCGTTAGCAGCTTTAACAAAGCGACGGGCGGTCTTCGCTTGTTTTTGCGCATTTAACTTTTCTATAAGGTCGACTTTTTCTTGTTTATGAAACCAGCTGGGATCAAACATACTTAAGTTGCAGGTATGAATGGTGGCGCGATAACCTCGACGCAAGGCATGACAGCCTAGGAGCACGGCAAGCGTGCCCCCGCCTTCTACATATTGTACCTCGGTGATAACCTGCTCAAGGCTAATAGTATCGCCAAAGTACTGGTACACCGCATGTAAGCTGGTGGGACCGCAAGTCACATCATTAGGTTGTGACTCAATGTTAATGTTTAACATGCCAACATATCAAGCCATTGGTTAACTGGGGTTGCTGCTAATTGCTTAGCATCCAATCCTAAGTTTAGTACAGATTCCGTTTTGGCTTTGGTATAGCATGTAAGCAAGTTGTGCTTGCATTTTTCGACTAACAAAGGAATACCCTCTGCGCGTCTGCGTCGATGGCCTACAGGGTATTCGACAGCCACGAGTTCGGTCTTACTACCGTCTTTAAAGGTGATTTCAATCGCATTTGCAATGGAGCGCTTGTCAGCATCTAAGTAATCACGGCTGTAGTCTTTGTTTTCTTTAACATGCATTTTAGCGCGCAAGGCATCAACGCGCGGATCTTGCGCTATCTTGTCTTCATAATGATCGGCGGTTAACTCGCCAAACAGTAAACCAATGGCGACCATGTATTGAATACAATGATCTCTGTCCGCTGGATTATGCAAGGCACCATCTTTACTGATGATGCGTACAGCAGACTCTTGGGTGCTGATTTCAATCCGCTCGATAGTGTCCCATTTCTCATTGACTTGTGGGTAAAGCTTTAACGCGCATTCAACTGCAGTTTGCGCATGAAATTCTGCTGGATATGAAATTTTAAATAGCACATTTTCCATGACATAACAGCCAAAAGGTCGGGTCAGTTCAATAGGTTGGCCACGAAATAGAGCATCGCTAAATCCCCAAGTCGGCGCAGTAATGGCACTGGGATAACCCATTTCGCCCTTAAGTGCCATGAGCGCTAAGCGAACGCCACGTGCAGTTGCGTCACCCGCGGCCCATGATTTACGTGAGCCGGTGTTAGGTGCATGGCGGTAAGTACGAAGACTTTGACCATCAACCCAAGCGAGCGATACCGCGTTCAAGGTTTGTTCGCGGTTTGCACCGAACAGTGAGCAAACGACCGCGGTTGTTGCAATTTTCACAAGCATGACATGGTCTAAGCCGACGCGGTTAAAGGCGTGATTTAAGGCTAATACGCCTTGAATTTCATGTGCTTTAATCATAGCAATTAAGACATCATGGATGGTCATAGGTGTTTGACCTTGGCTAAGACGTTGACGGCTAACATAATCCGCAACGGCTAAGATACCGCCTAAATTATCAGAAGGATGACCCCATTCTGCGGCTAGCCAAGTATCATTGTAGTCCAACCAACGAATCATCGCGCCGATGTTAAAAGCAGCTTGCACGGGATCAAGTGCATAACTTGTACCAGGCACTTTCGCGCCATTTTCAAGCCTTGCATTGGGAACGATCGGTCCCAATAACTTGGTGCATTCAGGATAGCGAAGTGCTAATAGCCCACAACCCAGCGTGTCTAATAGGCAATAGCGCGCAGTCGTTAAAGCTTCTTCGCTGGGCTTCAAATCGCTTAATGCATAATCAGCAATCGCCTGAATAACCGTGTCAAATGGTTGTTTTTCATTTTTATCGGCGTGATAGTGACTCATATAATTGTCCTCTTGATTCGATGGTAGTTATTCACGTTCAGTTATAGGTAGCCAAGCTTTTCTTTCAGGCCCAGTATAATCCGCATTGGGACGAATCAGTTTGTTGTTTGAGCGCTGCTCAATAATATGTGCGGCCCAACCACTGATTCTTGCGAATACAAAGACAGGTGTAAACATCGGTGTTGGGATCCCGCAGAAATGATAAGCAGAAGCACTGTAAAAATCTAAGTTAGGGAACATGCCTTTTTCTTTGCGCATGATAGCTTCGATACGCGTAGAAACAGGATATAAAACCTTATCGCCTTTTGCTTCAGATAATTTCTTAGCCCATGATTGAATAATATCAGAGCGTGGGTCATTATCACGATAAACACGATGTCCAAAGCCCATAATAAGCGCTTTTTGCTGTAATAGTGCCATTACGCCATGTTCAGCTTCATCTGGGGTTTGATAGCGACTGATCAACGCCATGGCTTCTTCGTTCGCACCACCATGTAATGGGCCACGTAAAGTACCAATGGCTGAAGTCACGGCAGAATAAAAGTCTGATAGGGTGGCTGCGGTAACTCTTGCAGCAAAGGTAGAAGCATTAAATTCATGCTCTGCATATAAAATCAAAGAAACATCGACAGCGCGACGTATGAGTTCTTCTTGTGGTTTACCATGCAATAAATGGAGGAAATAACCCGCTAATGTGGGATCACTCACTTCAGTATCAATGCGTTTACCTGTTTGATGAAATTGATACCAATACATTAACATAGCAGGAAAAGCGGCTAAAAGCCTATCTGCAATAGCGTATTGCTCATCAAAATTAGCTTCAGATTCAAGTGTTCCGAGTGTAGCTGTTGCGACACTTAGTACATTCATAGGATGCGCGGTTGCAGGAATTTGCTCAAGCACAGTTTTTAGTGCCGCAGGCAGACCACGTAATTGTATGAGTTTTTGCCGATAAGCTGCAAGTTCGGTTTCATTAGGTAGATGACCATAGATAAGTAAATAAGCGACTTCTTCAAAGCAGGCATGCTCTGCTAAGTCGTGGATATCGTAACCTCGATAGGTTAGGCCTACGCCTTCTTTGCCAACGGTTGCAATTGCGGTTTGCCCGGCAGTAATGCCCGCTAAACCACCGGTTTTAACTGTAGCCATATGTTTTCTACGCCTCACTGGTTGTGACTTCATAAAATGTGCCGGTAGTATAAAGGATCTTCTCGCATTCGAATATACCCGTTGCCTTTCAATCGGCAACTTTCGGCAACTTTTCTCTTACTAGGTGTGGTATGTATGATGAGCAGCTGTTTGTGTCTTATGTTATCATGGTCTATGATAAATTTAAGTTATTGCTATTGAGATAAGGGTACAGATGATGTGGGATGTGCAAAGACGCGATTATCAGCAGCGGATGTTGTCCATCAAACCTTATCTTAAAAATGGAAAAATGATAGCACCCACAGATCTTGTTTCTGTATTAAGTAAGTTACTACGACCTGGGGACTTAGTTGCCATTGAAGGCGATAATCAAAAGCAGGCTACTTTTTTAGCGAGTGCTCTAACTGAGCTCGATCCTGCCGTGATTCATGACTTGCATATGTTACAGTCTGCTATCAGTTTACCAGCCCATTTAGATATTTTTGAGAAAGGTATTGCATCTAAAATAGACTTTGCTTTTTCAGGGCCTCAGTCAGTTCGTCTAGCCAATATGATTGAACGCGGCAAAATTAAGATAGGTAATATTCATACATATAATGAGCTTTTTGCTAGACTTGTAACTGACTTAACACCACAAATTTGTTTACTAATGGCAGAAAAAGCAGATAAGAAAGGTAATTTATATACAGGTGCAAATACAGAAGATACACCAGCTATTGTTGAGGCCACTGCATTTAAACATGGTATTGTGATTGTTCAAGTTGATGAGGTCGTTGATCATTTACCACGAGTCGACATTCCAGGGGATTGGGTCGATATCGTTGTGCAAGGTCCGACACCTGCTTATATTGAGCCTTTATTTACAAGAGATCCTGCGGGTATCGATGAAATTAAAATCTTGATGGCTATGATGGCGATTAAAGGTATTTATGCACCCTATCAAGTTAATGCACTCAATCATGGCTTAGGTTTTAATACAGCAGCGGTTGAGCTTTTACTTCCTACTTACGCAAAATCACTAGGATTAAAAGATAAGATTTGTCAGCACTGGGCGTTAAATCCACATCCAACACTCATCCCAGCCATTGAATCAGGCTTTGTAAAGTCAATCAGCTCTTTTGGTGGCGAAGTGGGAATGAATGCCTATGTTGCTGCACGTTCGGATGTTTTTTTCATTGGAAAGGATGGATCATTACGCTCTAATCGTATGTTAGCACAGCTTGCGGGTCATTATGCATGTGACGCTTTTGTTGGCTCAACTTTGCAAATAGATCCTAAAGGTAATAGTTCTACAGCAACATTAGGGCGAATAGCTGGTTTCGGTGGTGCACCTAATATGGGATGTGATGCGCCAGGGCGTCGTCATAGCTCTTTTGCCTGGTTAAAAGCGGGCAAAGAACGCGCGCAAGCACTGTCAAGTGATATGCCGCGTGGAAGAAAGCTTGTTGTACAAATGGTAGAAACCTTTCGGAATCCAACACAACCTAGTTTTGTTGAAACATTAGATGCATGCGATTTACAAAAAATTATGAATGCTGATATTCCCGCTATTATGATTTATGGTGATGATGTTAGTCACATTGTGACAGAGGAAGGGATTGCTAATTTATTATTATGCAGAAATATGGCAGAGCGTGAGCAAGCTATTCGTGGTGTTGCTGGATTTACAACTGTTGGACAAAAACGAGACAAAAAGCAAGTTGAAAATCTGCGTGATCGTGGTGTAATTCAACGACCCGAAGATTTAAATATAAAATTTAGCGAGGCAACACGTGATTTGCTAGCTGCAAAATCCATGAGAGATCTCGTTGATATTTCTGGTGGTTTATATGATCCACCTGTTAAATTTAGAAATTGGTAACTTATTATGGAAACATTTTCATTTATATATCATTTGGTTGGTAAAAGCTTAAAAGGAGAGCGTGTTGTTTGTGGTGTTGACGGCTCAAATAATCTCGAAGTTATCGTAGAAGAAAATAGTAATACGTTATTTGACATTACTACGACAATTATAAATTACAAATCAATTTGGAAATTGGTTATTGACGATTTTGTTCAAGCATTTAAGCCAGTCAATTTAAAATTTATTATTCATGACAATGGAGCAACCCCAGCAGTTGTAGCATTACGCTTGCGTCAAGCTTTTGAAATGTTTCAAGGTTATGCACATCAAGGTCTTAATTATATAGAATTAGATGCACGTGAACGCATTCATGCACTTGTCGATAAACATACATTTAAAGAGTGGTTAGTTGATGACAATGCATACATGAGTCCACACCTGCCAAACCTAGGATTACCCTGCCAAGCAGATGATGGTATTGTCATCGGTAGCGCAAGTTTATTTGATAAAACTATTTTAATAGGTGCACAACAAAAAGATTTTATGGGTGGTGCTGTAGGAGAAGTGCATGGTGCTAAATTAACTGGATTATTTCGACGTGCTCTACAATTAAATGTCGATGCCGTGATTTTACTAATTGATAGTGGCGGTGTGCGCTTACAAGAAGCAAATGCGGGTGAAATTGCGATTTCTGAAATTATTCGTGCAATTTGGGAAGTACGTCAGCGAGGTGTTATCACTATAGGTGTTATTTGCGGTAAAAATGGTGCTTATGGTGGTATGGGTATTATCTCAACGTGTCTGGATTACATTATCATGGATGAAATAGGACGGACAGGTGTCTCTGGCGCCGAAGTGATTCAAACAGTCAAAGGCATTGAAGCTTTCAATGCGCAAGATAGATCCTTAGTATGGCGCGTGTATGGTGGAAAAACCCGTTACTTACAAGGAATCGCTATGGATTTTGTCAAGACTGAGGTGCCTGATATTAAGACAAGCCTCAAGTATTGGCTTGATAGAAAGCCTAAAAGTTTGTTGGCACAAGCAAAACATAACCATGCTATGTTAAGTCAACGTTTTCATGATGGCGCTCAATGTCGTGAAGAAGCTGATTATCTTCATGCATATTTTCCAAAATATGCTGATCATTTATTTGATATGGATTTTGAAACGTTTATAGCCGCGGCTAAGGAGATTAAATAATATGTCCATAGTCACTGCTAACGAGGTCTTAAAACAGATATTTGCTGAACATTATAAAATAGATGAGCAAGATAACGTCATTTTTGGTGAAGGCGTTATTGATAAGCAACAATTTCATCTGTTAGGTGTTAAAGAATCAACAGATTTTGGTGTTACACAGGCTTTGTTAATGGCAGAGAAGGTATTGGCATTGCTTGAATCAAAATCACATGAGCCTGTATTATTGTTAGTTGATGTGACTGGTCAGCAATTGAGTATGCATGATGAGTGGATTGGTATGCATCAATATTTCTCACATCTACTTTTATGTTTAGCTTGTTTACGTATACAAGGAAATCGTCTTATTTCTTTAGTGTATAATCAAGCAATTGGTGGTGCTTTTATTGCCTATGGTCTTGCTGCAGATGTTGTATTAGCTTTACCACACGCAAAAATAGCAGTCATGTGGTTAGATGCCATGGCAAAAGTTACTAAATTAGACTTGGCTTTATTAAACAAACTAAGTCAAACATCACCCGTATTCGCACCTGGTGCAAAAAATTTTTATGAGTTAGGTGGAATTGATAAGATTGTAGAATTGTCCGATGTTAGTCATGAGCTGCTCGAAATACTTAAGCAAAAAGTAGAGGGGGATAAAAGAGCGTACATTGCCTTTGAGCGTGGTGGACGTCATATGACATATCAGATCATACAAGCCATTGAACAGCAGGGTCTATGATGTTTTTAAGGCATCAACTTGTGTATTTAAAAAAACAGGCAGAATTTACTTTTATGTCTACGGTGGAGGGTAGGCTGGACTTGTCTCATGCAATCGATGACTGGTTCTCGCGTGGGTTACCATGCATTGTAGCCAGTCAATATGATGTCAAATACCCCCATATTAAACTGGGTATACTTATTAAGCTAAACAATATATCACATAGAATAACATTGTTAGTTGATCAAAAGTATGTGGAAAAAACAGATAATTTACCAATTATTCATACTGTTTTAAACGCACTATCATATGATGTAAATAAAAATAATGTATTAAACTTTAATGACTGCGAGCATGTGGCAGTGTATGGATCATTTCTATGGCAATATTTAACAAATTATTCATATATTAATCAAGATTCAGATATTGATATATTGATTTTTTATAAGAGCTTATCAATTAATCAGCTTAATCATAAAATAATACAATTAAATAAAGTACTTGCCCGGCAGGTGGATGGAGAGGTGCGCTTTAAAGAACTTGGTGATATAGCTATTTCAGAATTATGTTCAAATTCCTCCAAGTTATTAGTAAAGCAGACACAAGCAGCAATGTTAATTGAGAGAAAAAAACTGTATGCCTATTACCCCAGCTTGTGTAGCAGATAAAAAATTAGCACGAGAGATCACGAAACTTGCGGTGCGTGCGCTTTACTTTGAAGTTAAAGCATATCCTAAGCCGGGTTTAGTAAGTTTTGTGTGTCAAGGTGCTCATGATGATATGGATGGTAAGTTATTTTATCGTAGCCTATTTAGCTTACGTCATTATTTTTATAAGATTATTTATGTATCTATAGAAAGTATTGATTTTAACTACGTGGTTAAACTGGCAAAGCAGGCAGAGATGCGAATGCTAGAAGTTACAGAGGGTGTGAACACACATCGAGGTGCTATTTTTGCATTAGGTATTATGGTTATTTCTACTGCAAGACTTATAGCAAGACAAAAGATATGTCAACCAGATATGTTACAACAGCAAATTCTTGATGACTGGTATGACCACTTGCAAGGGCATAAAAATCAGCCCAACAGCCATGGCAGTCAAGTTAACAAGCAGTATCAGATTACTGACGCGAAAGCAATGGCGTCTCAGGCGTATCCTATTATTTTTCAATTATTACCTAGTTTTCTTGCGATGTATGATAAAACATTATCACTGGATATGAGCTGTTTATATGCATATGCAGAGCTATTATGTCATGTGGATGACACAAATATTTTATATAGAAAACAATGGAATGGTCTTATGTATGCTAGAAACTATGCAAAAGAAATATTGATGCTAAACTCTATGGAGGAGCGCTACAATTACGCTATCTATGTTCATCATTTATTTTCTTCAGAAAAAATAAGTCCAGGTGGTGTAGGTGATTTGATTGCGGTATTATTGTTTGCTGGGCAACTATTTCATGAGCGTTTACGATGTCATTACTCATAGGGTTCTCTGGACAAGGTCAGCAATATCAGGCAATGTTTCATTTGCTGAAGCAAGATACCTGGGGGCAATCGTGGTTGCAAGCATGCAGCAAACTCATTGGTTTTGATCTTAGCCATGAAGCTAATATAGCAAAATATTGCGATGACGCTTTATATTCTCAGCTCTTCATTACTTCATTATCGGTCGGTACTTTTCGAGCCATAGCACAGCGGCGACCATTACAAGCATTATTATGTGGTTATAGTCTAGGTGAACTAAGTGCCTTTTGTGCCAGCACTGCATTACCATTGACATCTATTTTCGACATTGTAGAAAAGCGTGTGCAGTGTATGCAAGCTGCACTAGATAATTATGACAAAGATGCGGGGATGATAGCACTTAAAGGCCATATCAATCTAAATGATGCCAAGAAGCTAATACAAACCTATAATTGCCATATTGCCATTATCAATGATAATGATCATTATATTATCGGTGGGTTTCTAGCTGATCTCGAAAAACTTAAGACAGCAGCTAAAAAAATAGGTGTTAGCTTAGTTAAATCGATTAAGGTTAAATTTCCATCACATACACCTTTATTAGCAAACGCAAGTATTGAATTTCACAAATATTTACAAACTTATGTGCAATCTGCCAAGATGACTATACCTATTTTAAATGCAATGACAGCAGAGAGGGTTGAAGATACGGTATCCATGTTAGCTATTTTAGCAAAAGAATTATCTCAACCACTGCATTGGGATAAGATTATGCACATGGCAAGCGATTATCAAATTGATACTTGGCTTGAATTAGGACCACAACGTGCTTTAACACATATGTTTATAGAGGCTAATCCATATATAAAGGCATACGCATCAGATGATTTTATTACAATGAATGGGGTTAGTATGGTTATCTAAATAAAAAGTCACATGAATTATATCGGTAATGTCTCCATGGACTATAGAGTTTAAAATGAGTGCATATTTCTGTTACACTATCCCATGATGTCCAGTTAATTTTTTAACCAACTTTGAGGAAATCTGTATGACTACCCAACGTCCTGCTAAACCAGGCCATATTGCTTGGTTGACACCGTATTTAACGATTATGGATTTATCTAAAGCCATTGCTTTTTATGTGGATGCTTTTGGTTTTGAGCGTTGCGAAGAAGTTGATGAAGCAGTGCATGAAGGCAAAGTTATTCACGCAGCGGTCAGGTACAAAGGCCAGGCTGTTTTCATGATGCTGGCAGAGCATGCGTTTGGACAAGAAATTTCCACGCCCAAGCATAGTAAACTCGATTCTCCCATTAGCCTTTATGTGTATGTGGACGATGTGGATAGCTGGTATGAAAATGCGAAAAAGCATGGCGTAGAAATTTTAGATGAACCAGAAACGATGTTCTGGGGCGATAGAACCTGCCGCGTGAAAGATCTCGATGGTTATCACTGGATTTTTGCGACGAATGTAGCAGATGATCAGCCTATGGGTGATTCTCCCTGCAAAAAATAAGCTATTCCCTTCTCCCCTCTGTGCAAGAAAACCTCTTGATCGCCCTTCTCCCCTTGCGGGAGAAGGTGCCGCGAAGCGGCGGATGAGGGGTAATTATACATTGCGCAGCGATGACAACATGATTAATACGCATCACTCAAGCGTCAACAATATTTCTAAAGGTTAGGTTAATTCTTGGTGTATGACATTTATTATCTTTAGGTAAGCGATGTTGCCAGTACACTTGGGTTTCATCTGACATAACGAGCAAGCTGCCAGCATTTAATGTTAGTTTAATGAGTGCTTTACTCTGTTTATTTCTAAACTCAAACTTTCGTTCTGCACCGAAACTAAGAGAAGCAATAATGGGTTCTTTTCCCTGTGACTTCTCACCATCGTCATGCCATCCCATATAATCTTGACCATCTCGATAAAGATTGCATAAAACAAAATTAAATGAGTACTTAAGACGACACTCAATTTTTTCTTTAATTGAAAGTAAAATAGGATCCCATCCTGAGGCAATATGCTTGTTTTTTGAGTAAGTATAATTAACACCTTGGTCACCAGACCAATCAATAAGTCTTGGACAAGCAACTGACTTATTAAAAATAGTAATGATTTCCTGTTTCCATGGTAGTGTTTTCTGCATGAGTAAAAATAAGTCATTTGCTTCCGTATCAGAGTAAAAATATTTATTTAATGTCACATTGCCTTGAGAATCAATGAGTGACAATTCGTCTTCCATCATAATCCTTAAATATCATTAAAAAATAAATGCCTCTTTATTTAGATGCCAATGAAAAATCATCATAGCATAAAAATAAACATGTAAAATGCCTGTTACTCAATTTTATTTTATATTATGATAGCTAGGTGTGTTACGTCCGCAAGGCAAACTTATATCCATTGAGCATGTCGCAGCAACGCATAATGCAAAACATTATCAATGGCAGCGTTGTTTAGCGTATCTTACGGGTGGGCGCCGTATTACCAGACATACAGAAGAAGCGATGTTCTGGGCAGGCTTTAAGCTTATTTGGTATAACAAGGAAAAGATAGGCTTAATAAATATATGAGTATTAATAATTTAACACGGTGTATATTTTTATTTTTTATACTATTGCTTTCAGATCCTGCGATAGCATTAAACACTAATATTGATGGAACTTGGCAGCTTGTTTCAGCAACTAGGACAATATTAAAAGATGGCAATACTAAATATCCTTATGGGAAAAATCCTGAAGGATATTTAATATATCTGCCTAATGGTTATATGTCTGTCGTTATTATTAATAAAGATCTCACTAAGTCACTCAATAGTTCTTCTATGCTTAGTTATGCAGGCACTTACACAGTAACAAAGAATCAGGTTATTCATCATATCCAATCGGCGTGGAAGCCAAGTTGGATTGGTACTAATCAGGTAAGACATTACAATTTGCAAGACAATAAACTTATTTTAAGTTTTTATGATCACGATACGCAAAGTGATTATAAATCAATATTAATCTGGGAGAGGCGCTAAAATGTTTATACTCAATATGAAAAGACTAGCAATATTTAATGTTCTCATGTTAACCGTCACAAGTACGCTTGCTTACGCAATGACATTAGACTCACTTAACGGTCCTCAGTTTAAACAAGCTTTTGTAGGTAAGACTGTCATATCCGTTGCAACAGACAATTTAAATGGGCACACCATCGACAATACTTTTTCGATGTTTATGGATAATAACGGCAATGTTTTAGGACGAATGTCGCAAAAACCAAAAAATGAACCTCAAATGGACAAAGGTGTATACACGGTAGAGCCTGATGGTACCTTTTATATCACCTGGCAGCATTGGGATGGCGGCAAAAAGCTATGTGGTCGCATATTTAATACCCAAAATGCGTATATCAGTATTGATTGTAATAATGTTTTTCATACGGCCTTTATGAAGGAAGCCATTCAATCTGGTAAGGTTTTAAATGAATAAATTCGGTTTAATCGTGCGCTTGATAGCTGCGATTATGCAAACGCTGTTTTAATAATCGCTAAAGGCTTGAGCTTTAATCGACTGCGATATTGATGCACAGGATATGGATCATATTCTGCTTGTCAATTAGTCTATAATTCATCAGAACAACAAACCCGCAAAATGCGGGTCATTGATATCTAAACAAATCGACGAGTAAGCACGGCCTTCTCTTGCTGCTGACGTGTTTCTATTAATTCTGCAATACGCGCTGGCGTGGTTGCTGCAGTTGTTCTACTTGGTGGTGTTTTTTCAATTACACTTTTATAGGTGGAGGCGAGTTGTTGCATTTGTGCGGCTGTTTTACACGCCTCGATTGCATCAACCACATCGTTTTTTATATCATCCAATTGTTGTTTGATGCCTGTGACATCTGCACCAGGTCGCCGCATGTCTGCCATCAATTTGTCTTGCTGGCGCAATAATTCGCTCGGGCTTTTAAGTCTGTGCGACGATTCAGATATCATCGGGGCAGTGGAAGCGGCGCCTAATAAGCTTGCAGCATGGCTGGCAGGAGGCGGAAAAAATGGTAAACCACTTGGTGGAACATGTGAGTAAGCAGTAGTAGCCGATGCTGGGCTAACAACGGGTTGTAAGCCTGCCTGGCTGGAGCTTTGGTGAAACCTCAACCCTATGAGTTCTTTAATTATAGCTTCAAGCCTTTCACGCAATTCGCGTCTTGTGGTGCGGGCTGCATCAGAAGGATCTGATTCTAGCTGCTTTATTGTTGAAGACACCTGTTTTTGCTGTATGCCAAGTTCATCTATGCGTTGTTGAGTCTTTATCGCGGCTATCTGAGCTTCTAACTGTTGTAGCTGTACGCGTTCTGCTGATGGCGAGACTGAGCCGTACGTAGGCATCGGGCTTGAGAAAACGGATTGACGTGGAGAATGTGGTGGATAATAATAGGAAGGAATAGGGGGTTCTGCTGGACAATAGGTATCATGTGGACGAGATTCTTGTCCTAACCCCCTCAATTCTGCATGAATGAGTGAAAGCTGGTCCTCTATCTTACCCTTTTGGGTCTGTAAACCCACAAGCTGCCCCGCATAGCTCGACTTTTCTCCAGGGTCACGCGAATTATCGGCGAGTTTACGAAGCGGCATCATCTTTTTTTCCAGCAGACCATACTGCTGTAAAAGACGATCTTCATCTTCTCTTAACGAACGAATCATATCAGCTGGACTTCTCATGGTTTTACCTTTTCTGTTAAATTAAATCTCAATTATCGTTGGTACTAAGCCTATTATAACTGACTAAGCTTAAGGTTTTCTGAAGCAGTCTCTATACAAGGGGTTCAATTATATACCAAAGGCCAAAGTTATCATCACATCAAGACCTCTAATATATGATAAAGCTGAACTTTACAACAATCATTATCATATTTCATTTAATGTTAAAACTGATAACGAGCAAGCGATATTTGAGTTGCAACAACAAACGCCATACTATCTTGCTGTGGTGAATCCCTTCGATGGACTATTAAAAAATAACACTTTCGGCACTCTTAATAAAATTAGTGATTTTAAAGCGTTCCTTTCAGAGCATACCTATTAATTAACACTTTTACTATACAAGGGAACAGTTTATTAATAGACCTTGCCCTAAAGATAGAAATTTCGCTATGCTAAAAAGTCTATCAATAAGATCGATTTCGTATTATGGTAGGTGGTCTATCATGACTTCTAGAGTCATGTGACTTGAAATGCGTATCGCCATCTTAAATAGCCCTGATAATAAAGATAAGGGTCATATAATTTATATGACTTTAATGTGATTTACTTTTTGTCGATGTTTGGTAACATAATCATATTCTTAGCGTGTTTTTAATACTTAGTTTAAGTGACTTGTTTAGTGACTATTTTTTGTTGTATTCGTCGGTTAATTTTGAAAGTCACAAAACCGACCGTTTTTGTGACTATGGTATACTGAATTAATTCTGAAGGGGTAGGCTAGTGCTCGTTGGATATGTACGAGTATCAAAATCGGATGGTTCACAAAATACCGATCTACTTATGCTCAAAAAATACCCTTCTCCCCTTGCGGGAGAAGGTGCCCGAAGGGCGGATGAGGGGTGACAAAACACATCGCGCAGCGATGACAAAACATGCATTTTGAAAGCTCACGAGTATATACTCAAGTAACTTCAAAATGCGAAGATGCTTATCTGTAGGGGGGCCCTTGTGGTCACCCGTCTAATGGCCGGCACAAGACCGGCCCCTACAACCTGATATTTGTGATTTTATGGTAATGCCTTAGTGGTATGGAAACTGGATAGGCTAGGGCGTGATCTGCGTAACCTCATTAATACCGTCCATAACCTAACCTCAAAAGATATTGGTTTAAAAGTGTTAACGGGGCACGGTGCTGCTATTGATACAACGACTGCTGCTGGTAAGCTTGTGTTTGGTATATTTGCAGCATTAGCTGAATTTGAACGTGAGATGATTCGAGAGCGCACTGTTGCAGGTCTTGCATCTGCCCGCGCTCGTGGCAGAAAAGGTGGACGACCAGTTAAAATGACACCAGCAAAGCTTCGGCTGGCTACAGCTGCGATGGGGCAGCCTGACACTAAGATCGGTGCGCTTTGTCAGGAGCTGGGCATTAGTAAGCAGACATTGTATAGATATCTATCGCCAAATGGTGAGTTACGTACATATTAATATCCTCACATTAATTTATATCTTAATGACTACATAGGAGAAAAAATTGGCTTTTACTGTTGACGCTGCGTTTAACACATTTTTTGATACCATAAATTTAAGTGGTAATCATAGAGATACTGCTAATTCAAGGAGGGAGCATCTTATTGGTTTATTAGGCAATAGTTTCTCTATAGTTGATTCATTTAGTATGGGCTCTATCCCTAAATTTACGGCATTAAGTGGACATGCAGACTTAGATATTATGCTGGTTCTTAATTATGAAAAATATGTAAGAGGCAAAACACCTGTACAGGTAATACAAAGTATCAGAGATGCGCTTGCTCAATACAAAACAAATGTTAGAAAAAATGGACAAGCTGTAACTTTATATTATCAAACTTGGCCTAATGTAGATGTTGTGCCAGTCTATCAAGAGCAAGGTGTATTTGGTAGCATAATTTACAATGTACCCGATATTGCCACAAACAGCTGGATTAAATCGAACCCTAAAAACCATGCGAATGATATAGAGAACAAGTCGTCTGAATGTGGTCAAAATTTCCGACGGATAATAAAAATGATAAAGCACTGGAGCTTATGTCATAATAAATGTTTAAGTAGTTATCATATAGAAGTGTTAGCATTGAAAATATTTAATAACAGCCTAGATGATCTCACCTGGAATGTGTTTAAATTTTTCGATAAAGCAATTGATCTTCTTAAAGAACCAATGTGGCATAGCTTTAGTTATGTAGATAGTTACATATCTTATTTAGATAGGCAGACAATTATTAATAAAATTATAAAAGCACGTGATTTGAGTCGCGAGGCATGGAATTATACATATGGAGCCAATAATAAGCAGATTGATGCCATGTCAACATGGGGGAAAGTTTTTACTAGAGGATTTCCAACATATGGATAACTTAGATAATAGAAGCGATCCAATCAGAAAGAAATATTTCTCAAGATTAGAAAATGTAAATAAAATTTCAGAAATTTTATTTTATATGTCAGCTATTATGTCCTTTATTTTTATATTTTTAGATAGATATTCATGGCCTATAACCTATAGCGTATTGCAAATTTCTTTCGTAATTATGATTATGGCATTTACTTTAATTGGTATTTTTATTAGATTATATTTTACACCATTAGCTAACGATAAAAGACTTAAGGATTTTTTAAGTCATGCATATGGTGAATCTTTAACACATGAGAAAACATCTGGATATTATAATAATGATATGTCAAGTGGTAATAAAAAGATGGCCGCACAATTATTAGAAAATAGCTTTTTTAGCAAGGAAATAATATCTAAAATGTTGGTGTATATACGAATTAAAACGTGTATATATGCCATTTTATGGTTAATATGCATTTTATATAGAAAAACAGACTTGGATTTTATTATCATCGCTTCACAAGTACTATTTGGTGAACAAATAATACTCAAATGGATAAATGCAGAATGGATTAGGATTAGATTTAATTTCACATATGATAAGTTATACAGTTTATTTAGAACAAATGAAAATTTTTTTAATGTGAGTGTATTGGAGTCATTAATTACATATGAGACTAGTAAATCAGCAGCAAGCATTACCCTGTCATCTAAAGTTTTTGAAAAACTAAACTCATCACTCTCCGAAGAGTGGAGTAATATCAAATCATCACTAAATATCAAATAGGGTAACTGTTACGGTGAAAGTAGTTGATGTAGTTAGTGTCTCGTACCACCTGTAAAAAAAGTTACAGGTGGTGACGTTCTAAAAATGACATAAAACCTTTTGTCACATATATCCTAAGAGCCGAAATGCCAAGTTAATTTATTTACATAACTGTACAGCCCTGCATGATCTCAACTAAACTTGCACGGGCAGTATTATGATGGACGTCTACCATTACATCAGGTTTAAATCTTCCTTCCCTTATCCCATCTGCTAAAGCTCTGGCAATTAAATGGCTATCGCCTTGAATAGATTTAAGGGTATGGCGGCCATCACGTGTAAACTCTTGGACCTCAACTATAAATTCACCAGTCACATGACTCAGTTCTTGAATCGCAGCTTCAATGGTTTGAATGGTATTAGTGCCTGCAATAATAGCATCTCTACCAGCAACGATGGTTTCTTCCACGCGTTTAACCACACCATCCGCAACGCCCTTAAGCTGCTTGTATTCTTTAGCGCCGGAATGAAAGAAAGAGCCAACGATCACACTAAGGCCAAAACAAATGGCTGCTTTTTTCATCGTTAATGAGTCTTCATAAACTAACAACATAATTAATAAAAAAGCGGATGCTGCGCCAAGAGCAAATTTTAGCTCTGGTGAAACGCTTTGCTGTCTGTTAAGACGACCATAAAGAATATTATTGCTGAGCGTTAGTGATTGAATCTGTCTATCTTTGGTGGCAATTTCAGTGCGCTGCAATGCATTTTCTCTTAATTTTTCTTCTACATTAACACGTAATAAACCTCGTTTTAATTGCCGATAATAATTAGTTATAAAACGGGCAATTTCATCATAGTCTCTATAGTCTCTCACATCTGGTTGAAATGTAGGGATAGGAAGTTTATGTGCATTACTTGGGTGAGCAATGTCTAATCCGGTTACCGGCGCACCCCGGCGTGTATCGCAACATCTTTCATCTGTATCTTGATAACGAAAAATACCTTGAACTGGACCTCCACGCCAATGATTCCAATAACCATGAACAAATGCTAGTTTGGGGTTTTGTCTAAGATGTTCAGTCACAGTAGCGATATCTGCTGGTGTCATATTATGTCGATTCAGTGATTTGTGGTTAGCACCCGCGTCTAGTAACAGTTTAATAAAATCCATATATCCAAAAATTGCAGCGAAATGCAATGCTGTTCCATCTACGAACGTATTCTCACTATGGGGCCGAGTTGGCCATTGCATGGGCCGAAAAGTCATTGATTCTATCGCTGCACCTGCATTAATTAACAACTTACCAATCTGAACTTGTGGTGAGTCCAATAACTCATTTTCTTGTGCTTCTGTACCGCCCGCAGGCGCTGTCGAAGATGTAGGTGCTGAAGAGCTTGAGCTGGTTGATGGCGCATGAGTAGATGTATCATCCATTTGTGTGGCTGCTGCAATGTGCAATGCTGTTTGGCCATAACGATTAGTCGCATTAGGATTTGCGCCATGTCGTAGTAAGAAGTCCACCATAGCCACATGGCCATGACGCACTGCGTAGTGTAATGGCGTAGAGCCTAGCCGCTCTCCTGTTTCAAGAGGATCGGTATCATCGTCAACAACATTAATGTTGCACGCTGTATTTGCTAACGCTTGCTCCGCAGCTGTAATGCTCCCTGTTTTTGCCGCATCAATTAAACCTCGTTCAAATATATTTGGCATAATTAAGTTTGTCCTTTTGTTAACGTTAACATATATGTGTTGCAATCGGTCGATTAGAATATGTATGATATCACATCAGAATGTCATCAAAAGATGGTATTCGCAGTGAAAAGTCCTACTCTTACAAACTCTACCGCCGATAATTTTTGTTATCGGCGGTTGGTAATTGATGGCGCGGGGCGGATTCAACTAGAGATAGCTTAGTTCCTGATTGAACTAGATAAATACAGGCTAGGAGTTTAGGGTTCAGATTAGCTACCTCAAATCATTATGCTAAATAGATAAGCATATTATTTGTGTGCAATTAAGCCTACCCATTCTCTACCATCCAAAGGAAAAAAATCAACGTTTAAATTTGGTGGGCAGGCAATAAACTCAACACATTCAATTTGGAAGCCTGCTGCAATAAATTCGCGAGCTAATACAGTTGGATCCATCATATGAATTTTCTTGGGTAATAAATCTTGCTCTAAAACATATTCTTCGGAATTTTCTATGTAGCCAGGATAGGGGTCCTTTAGCGAAATTTTTTTATGATACTCGGGAATCATTTTGGCCATAAATTTATGATATGGCGTGAAGCATTGTATAAAAATTTTAGCGTTAGGTTTTAGCCAGGTGTATAATTTTTTAATAGCAATACGAAGTGTATCTGGGTCAAGAAAATGTAAGACATGTGAAGCTAAAATGCCATCTAAAGAATCTTCAGGTAAATCAAAATCAGGAAAACGTTCTGCCAGTACTGTCAAATGAGGGCGTAAATTCTCCGGCGTGTCTTGTTTTAAAATCTCTAATTGTTCTACGGAAAGATCATTAGCAATCACTGTTGCGCCGCTTAACAATGCGGGAATGGTGGTAACACCATAAGCTGCACCAATATCCAATAAGGTACCGCGATTTGTACGTGCATAAGCAAGGAAAGCATTTGTATATTTTGCTAGTGGAAACATATAGCCATGACGATTTTTTGTACGTTTCTCTGCTGTCATAATATCTCCTTTATGATTTCAATAATTGCCAGGAATGATTTTTAGAGCTACATCATTTTAATTAAGCACCATGTTTCCATTCTTTTGAACAATAGAATACTACTTAAATTAGGCAGTAACAAAAAAGACCTTTTATGTTACCTGAGAACTAAATGCATTTTTACAAGAAATAGATAGCATATAAGAGCAACTAAAACGCTAAAAAATTCAAGGCCATACAATCTGATTAGATGCGATGAATTACGTTACCATCACTCCCTCATTTTGTAAAGTTCTCTTTAGACTGTTGCCTACGACATCCCAACGTAATCGTGAATTCAAATCACTACTTGTCATTGCGTTTACGGGTAGTGATAAATGCTGTTCGTGATCACCCTTCATGCAGGCCGATAATAGAAATAACACATTCGCCTCGCGCTTGTCATGAGACTCAGTCCTGTGTTAAAACTTGGGAAGTATTTTATAAAACCTCGGGAGGCTAAATTGATGGAACAAAGGCGTATAGGTAAAAATGGCCCCTTGGTTTCAGCCATGGGATTAGGCTGCATGGGCATGTCTATGGGGTATGGCCTAGGCGATGATGCCCAATCAATGAAAGTTATCCATAGAGCGATGGATTTAGGGGTAACACTCATCGATACCGCGGATATGTATGGTTGGGGACACAATGAAACATTAATTGGTAAAGCGATAAAAGCGCAACGCCATAAAATTACGCTAGCAACAAAGATGGGATTTGCCAGGAGAGATAAAGGTGGTACTTTGGATTACGGTATTGATGGTTCACCAGCTTATGTGAAGGAAGCCTGTGATGCGAGTTTAAAACGCTTAGGCGTAGAAGTGATTGATTTATACTATCTACATCGCGTGGACCCTAAAACGCCTATTGAAGACTCAATTGGTGCGATGGCAGATTTGGTAAAAGCAGGAAAAATTCGCCACATTGGCCTTTCAGAAGTGAAGCCTTCAACCATTAGACGAGCAGCAAAAGTTCATACGATCGCGGCGGTACAAACAGAATACGCTTTATGGGAGCGATACCCAGAAAATGAAATTATACCTACCTGCCAAGCATTAGGCATTGGTTTTATAGCCTATAGTCCTTTGGGAAGAGGATTTTTAACAGGTGAAATTTCTGATGTATCTACGTTAAGCCCAGAAGATTTTAGACCGATGTTACCGCGTTTTCAGGGAGAAAATTTTGTTGCTAATCAAAAACTTGTTCTTAAGTTAAAAAAAATGGCAGAAGTAAAGCAGTGCAGTTTAAGCCAATTAGCACTTGCATGGATATTGACACAGGCTGAAGGTATTATTCCTATTCCAGGCACAAAGCGCATTCAGCACCTTGAGAATAATATAAATGCGTTAAACATTAAATTATCTCAAGAAGATCTTGATAAGCTGGAAAGCATATTTCCTATGAATGTTGCTAAAGGTAATAAATATCCAAAAGCATTTGACTGTGAGGCTTAATTTATATTATTACCAGCTAAATTGAGAGACTGAAGTTTTTATAAAAAACTTGGATGGAGAGCGATACGACTCTCCGTGTATCTTTAGGCGCATGCCTTATGCATAGTTTTTCTTTCGTCTTTTTAAAGTTTTTGATTGAACTATATATGCTCGTATCAATGCTGTCGCTGATTTGTTGGGTTTGTCAGATACTTAGGTACTCATCTTTGATTAAAATTGATGACGATAATCAATTTAGCTTGGATCTTCTGAGCCTCCAACACGATTAAAAAAATCAACAAAAGCACGAATTTTACTCGCCATATAACGTTCATCGCGATAATACATATAAACAGGGTATGTTTGTTGCGTGTAGGATTTTAATATTTCGACCAACGCACCTTTTTCTAATTCATGTTTAACAAAAGCATGAGGGATCCATATGATGCCAAGACCTTGTTTTGCGGCTTCAATAATCGATGCCGAGTGATTCAGCCAAAGTTTAGGTTTAATATATATCGTTTGTTCGTTATCTAAGGTAATGACATCTGGATTTTCACGTGTGCTATGTACAATAAAATCTTGCTGTAATAATGTAGCAGGTAATTTTATTGCCTCATGCTTATTTAAATAATCAGTTGAAGCACATAGCGTATAACGCATGATGTCTATCGGTTTTTTCATTAAATCATCGTAGCTTTTTAAATTGATACCAAACAAAATATCCATACTTTTTTTATGAAAAGTAGGTAATACTTCGGCAATATCAAGTTTGAGCTCGATATCAGGGTAAGTTTCTAAAAATGTCTGAAGTTTAGGTAAAATAAGTTGATGCGCATAAAATGCATTTGCCACAACATTTAATACCCCGCTGGGTTTGCGTACTTGATTTTGTACTAAAAGCTCAGCCTGCTTAAACTGCTGTAGTGCAAGCTTGGCCTGATGGTAATAACGTTGTCCAAGCTCAGTTAGCTGAGCGCCACTACGATGTCGCCATAGTAATTGCGCACCCAAGTAGTCTTCAAGCTTGGATAGTTTGCGACTGATAGCAGCTTCTGTTTGATGAAGCTGCTTGGCAGCCTTTTGTAAGGAACCGGCGTCTGCGACGCTAAGAAAAGCAATGGCTAAGTCGTATTTATTCATAGTTTACAAAAAGTTATTTAATCTTAATAATATATCATTTGATTAATTATAAATCAACATGTATGCTATACGCATAAGCTCTTAATCACGGGAAATCATGACTATGCATCCTATAAAAAAGACTATCTTACTTAGCTATATTTCCATCGCTTCGTTATCTGCTGCCATTATCACCCCCGGCTTGCCTGATATTCAGGCTTATTTTCACATTACTCACGGGGCCTTGGCTTGGGTTGTCACGATTTTTTTAGTAGGCTATATGCTTGGGCAGCTTATTTATGGCCCATTGGCTAATCGTTTCGGTAAACTGATAGCTTTACGTGCCGGGCTTTCATTGAATCTTGTGGGTATTGTTATTTGTCTTTTAGCTGCACCGTTACATAGTTTCCATCTATTGCTCTTGGGACGATTTGTGACGGCACTGGGTGCTGCTGCAGGATTAAGCTGTACATTTATGTTAATCAATAGTTTATTTGATCAACATCAAGCTAAATTAATGATGTCTTTTGCGGTTGTATCATTTACGCTAGGTATTGGTTTATCTGTACTAGTGGGTGGGTTGATAACAGAATATTTATTCTGGTCAGATTGCTTTGGACTTCTGATGATTCACGGTATTTTAGCGTTATTATCGACGTGGTTATTTCAAGAGGCGCCGTTTGTAAAAAAATCTTTGCATATTCGCCAATTATGGCAGGGCTATACCCATGCACTAAAGACACGATCATTACTGGTATTTTCATGTATTGTAGGTTTAGTCTCTGTAATATCGTATACTTTTTCAGCTGGTGCACCGCTGATTGCTGATACTTTATTAAAACTATCGCCAGCAGCATATGGCTATTGGAATATATGTAATATGATAGGCATGCTTGCCGGCGGTTTGAGTGCTGCGTGGATCTTAAAACATCAAGAGATATTGCACGTGCTTTATCTGTCGCTTGTATGCATTGCTTTAAGCCTTTTAAGTTTAATACTCATGGCTTTAACCCATAGTCACAGTACGCTTTGGTTTTTTATAACGATTGCGGTCATGTATTTTTTTGCAAGCTGGGTTTTTCCAAGTGCTTCTTTTCTTGCTTCACATGCAGCAGAAGATCGTGCAAGTGCTTCTAGCATGATGAGTTTTATTAATATGGCTGCTGCTGTTGTCAGTGTATGGGTGATGGGTTATTTACCGATACCGGTGCTAGATGCTTTTATCATAACCTTAGGTGTTTATTTTTTAATTGTGGTTATATACCTATATAAATATAAGTTATCGACGCAATAAGCGAATAATACTCTAGCGTTTGTTATGCACGGTGGATTAGCTTATCATCCACCGTGCATCATCGTCTCAATTTCCCGCTTTTGAAGCATACTATCGTCTGTATGCGTATGATCGCTGCGACGTTTTTTAAACCAGTGAAGCATAACAAAATAGGTGGGGTTCACAATGATCGATAAGATACCACCTGCAAGAATAAGATCACGACCTTCTTGGGGGAGTAATCCCATACTAATGGCCAGCCCAATTAAAATAAAAGAGAATTCACCAATTTGCGCAAGACTTGCAGCAATGGTCAATGCAGTAAAACGTGAGTAACCAAAGGCCTTGACAATCAGATAAGCGACGATGGATTTCCCTAAAATAATGATAAAGAACGTAGCAAGAACAAGCCAAGGATGATTTCGTATTATTTCAGGGTTAAATAACATACCAATGGATATGAAAAATAATACAGAAAATGCATCACGAAGCGGCAAAGATTCTTCTGCGGCGCGATGGCTTAAAGGGGATTCATTGAGTAGCATACCTGCAAAAAAAGCACCTAAAGCAAAAGATACGCCGAAAATAGCAGTTGCCGCGTAAGCAATACCTAACGCTACGGCTAATACACCAAGACAAAAGAGCTCGCGTGAGCCACCATGGGCAATATAATGAAGCACCCAGGGTACAACACGTTTACCCAAATACCATACAATTATCACGAAAGCCGCGGTTTTAGCTAAGGTTAAGAAGATTAATCCAAATGTTTGAGGCCAATTAATGAGTGAAAAATCTGTTCCTGGTTTTAAAACAGCGGCCAGTACAGGTAATAACACTAAGACGAGAACCATAATTAAATCTTCGACAATGAGCCAGCCTACAGCAATAAGACCCGCGGGTGTTTTTAGCATCTGCCATTCTTGCAAGGCACGCAACAAGACAACGGTGCTTGCTACTGAAAGTGATAATCCAAACATGAGGCCAGAGATAATGGACCATCCTAAAAATGTACACAAGCCCATGCCCAATACGGTTGCAATGGCCATCTGCGCTAAAGCGCCAGGGATAGCGATGTGTTTGACTTTAAGCAAATCGCGTGGGGAAAAGTGTAAGCCGACGCCAAACATAAGCAAAATAATACCAATATCTGCGAGTTCAGAAGCAAGCGGCTGATCAGCAATAAAGCCAGGGGTGTATGGCCCTACGATAATGCCAGCGATGAGGTAGCCAACCAGGGGAGACATTTTTAAACGAAATGCAAGTGAGCCTAAGATAAACGCTAAAACAAGGCTAATAACAATCGTGCTAATAAGTGGAGAGACATGTGGCATGTGACGATAATCCTTTCTTATATTTCCAAGAGCCCATTATATACCAGTGATCGTTGAAAATGCATGTCATGCATGTTTTGTCATCGCTACGCGATGGTGTGATTACCCCTCATCCGGCCTTCGGCCACCTTCTCCCGCAAGGGGAGAAGGGTATTTTCTGTGTTTCAGCAGACAAACTAACCAGCCTGCGTTTTGTCATCGCTACGCGATGGCATGATCACCCCTCATCCGGCCTGCGGCCACCATCGTACGCAAGGGGAGAAGGGTATTTTCATTTCAGCAGACAAACTAACCAGCCTGCGTTTTGTTATCGCTACGCGATGGTGTGATTACCCCTCATCCGGCCTTCGGCCACCTTCTCCCG
>CAMFJL010000017.1 GCA_945957175.1 uncultured Legionellales bacterium | reverse complement strand
TGTCCCCCTCGGATGCCTTGCCAGCCATTGAAATGCTGTGCGTATAAGTAAGCTTCGCCTTGCAACGCCTGGCTGCGTTATCCATTGAGAGCTTTGACTAAGAATGCGTATACTTCTAGCCATCATGACGGATGGTGGTTTGGGTATAGCTGTATGCGCGCAAATAAGGTAGAATAAAGCGGTTTTATTGAGGAGGTGGCATGGAATACGATCCAGAAGATGATGATGACTACACCCCTGATTTATCAGCAGTCGTTGATACAGCGCCAGTGACAGCAGTTAGCATAAGTCTTGTTAATTACGGTCCAGACAGTATGACTGAGGCCGACGATGTGACATTGGTTGACTGCCAAGCCTCTATGTCAACAGCACCATTCACGTGGATTCATGTGCAAGGCCAGCCTCGTCCTGCGTTATTGCTCGAATTTGGACGTTTATTTCATTTACATCCTCTGGCGTTAGAAGACGTTATTCAAAGCGAAGGACGCTCTAAAACGGATACCTATGATGATCAAGTCATGGTTATTTTAGGGATGCCTATTAAAAATGGCAATAAAATCATTAATGAGCAAGTGACTTTTTTCTTAGGTAATAATTTTTTAATTAGTTTTCATAATGGTGAGCACGATCCTTTCCGAGCTGTTCGCCGGCGATTACATCATCCTCAAGCAACACTACGTCATCGTAAACTCGATTATTTACTCTATGTACTCATTGATATGGTGATTGATCATGGTATTCCTATCTTAGATGAGTTTGATGATGAAATTGAAAAAGTAGAGTTGGAATTATTGGGGCCAGAAGGCATTGATACTTTTAAGACCTTGTATACCATTAAGCGAGAATTATTGGTACTGCGTTTAAAAGTTAGACCACAGCGTGAAGCGATTCGGGTATTGCTTCGTGATGATAATGATCGTTTAAGTGAAGAAACCAAACTCTATTTAAGAGACTGCTATGATCATGTCATTCGTTTAATTGATATGATAGAAATCTACCGAGATATGACCACCAATATGTTGGATGTCCACTTATCATTGGTTAACAAAAAAACGTTTATGTCTAATGAAGTTCAGCGAAAAGCAACAGTTTGGGCCATGTTATTTGCACCTCTCACATTTATTACGGGTATTTATGGTATGAATTTTGCGAATATGCCGGAAACCGAATGGACTTATGGCTTTTTTATCGCGATTGGTAGTATGGCTATACTCGGCGTTGTGCTTGCTATTTTCTTCAAACGACGTGAATGGTTGTAGGATACACTTCATAACACACTTAGGTTATTGCTACGTGATAGTTTTATTATCTCTCATTCTGCCTTTGCTCATCTTCCCTCGCAAGGCAGAAGAGTATTATCCATCTTAGATCAGAGTAGAAGCGATATTCAGCCCATGGATGATTTCTGGCGCTAATGGCATTGGGGCACCATTTGTTGTTTTTAGTTCATAACTCAGTTGCCATGATCCAACATTGAAATTGGCGATAAAGGCTTGAGGATTTTCCATTTGTACGGATACAGCGGTATCCAGCCAATGATAAAGTGCCCAGAAACCTTGGTAGTTTTGGCTGATATTAGGTTGTGTTCCCGCGGATATGTCAATTTGAATATCGAGGTTAGTTTCGGCATTTGGCCAGTGTATAGGCATAGATGTTTGATAATTAGGCGAAAAGCTCGTATGCTGACCAGCTATCGCGACATCTATTTCACTGATGTCATTCGGTATATTTTGATTGGTGAGCGCTAATTGTAAGTTAAATGGATGCTCTGGGTTATAAAACCAACCTTGATGAATGGCAACAATACGAGAAAAAGTCTGCCAAGCTTCAGGTGATAGCATTAATTGAGCACCATTAAAATTTCGCGCAAACACTTGGCTATTATGAATACTAATTAAATTCAATAAATAATGCTGGTAAAAATCATCAACCGTACCATTTAAGCCAAAGAAGCTTGCAAAATCAGCTGGTGATACTTCATCAGTGCTGCCTGCAACAAGCGGATATTTACCCGCAAGTTTTGCATTAAATATAGGTACAACAGTGGACTGCCATGCAACATTGATCGTTTGGCTGGCATCATTCAGTACTAATTGCCAACTTTGAGCTAGTGCTTCATTCATCCATTGATTCAGTGGTGCGGGCGCGTTGTTAGCGAGTTGTCCAAGTGTGTAGAGCGGATCGCCAGAACCGGGTAGTAGTGCATGAGCTTTTGCTGCATCGAGTGCCGCCATGTAGCGATCACTTGCATGAGCAAGATTGTTAAGCTGTGTCGCAAGACTTAACCAATCGTCATGTCCAATGTTGCCAAGACGCGAGAGTGCATTATTAAGAGAAGCAAAATGTTGACTGATGGGTGTGGGCATGCGGCCATAGATAATATTGGTATTGTCAGCAATCTGTTTAAATAGGGTTTGTATATTTGCATCAGGGCTAGCAAACTGCATTAACGCCTGACTGGCACTTGAATAATCATTTAAGGGTGCTAGATGTATTTGACTAAGTGCTTTGTCCCAAGTGCGCTGATAGGCATCCACATAAAAATTACGAATAACTTGTAGTAGATTATTCGTGACTGGTCCCATGGAGCTGTGTTCACCCAAAACCCAATCGCCTGCACTTAGCGTATTAGCAACATCGGGAATGACGTGATTGTAAACATTCATAAATGCTGCACGTGAATAAATGCCAGAAATCACAATGCGTTGCATGGGTGCTTGTAATAAGCCAGGGTTTTGGCCCGGTGGCTGTAATTCTAAAATAACCGGCGATAGCGGTGTGGGTGTGTTATTTGTTAATAATGCTAAAGTCAGTTCAGGAATATCTGCGCTAATAAGCCTTGCTCTTGCTTTGGCAATGAGATTTGCGTCTAAAGTAAGCGGTTGTTTAAACGCTTGCAATGCTGCAGTTAAATGTTGTGATAATGCTTGTAAGGCCTCTGGACTTAGTCGTTGTTGCTGTTGCCAATGATTCATCAACCAATCTTGAATATACGCAGCTTGAAAATGCTTAGGCTCTCCTAACATTAAATAGACTTTTAAGCAGCCATATAAGGTTGCCAAGTCAGGTGTGGTTGGGCTTGCTAATGCATTGTTAAGTTCGGTTGTGAGCAAATGTGCAAGCATATCACGCAAGGCTGCTTGATAAGCATTGTCAGCATAATTGCTAATATCATGCTGTGGTCCCAAATGCCTTAATAGCCACGGTAATGGTGTGCTTTTTAGTACTTGATTCGCTTGTTGTAATTGATTAAGCGCAGGTAACCAATCATTGAGGGTTCCTGCTGTTTTTTCTTGCCGTAAGGTTTGATAGGCAGAAATAGCGGCTTCTGCTTGATTAAGCATGCGCATATCTACAATAAAGCGGTGGGCACCGCCTACTGTCGCTGAAAGTACGACGAGTGCGGCTGCCGCAATGATGCCATAATACCAATATTGATGACGTTTACCTGAGACGCTTTGCTGCGACAAGCTAAACTCTTGGCTATCTTGCAACATATGTTTTGCAAATAAATCTTCAATAAAGTAGGTACAAAGCTCAGAGGTTTTTTGTGCGGGATATTGGGGCTGTAATGCAAAACGCTGGCTGAGTGGCTGCATAAGGCGATCGTGCCCTTGCGGTATATCAGCAAAAGCAGTCCAGTATAAGCCACGAATCAGAAACTTCTGCGTTTCATTGGCTGCACCCACAAGGGCTTGTAATAAAACAGCTAAGGGCCGTTTAAGGCTGTCTACTTGTAGTGGGAAGTCCTTAATAAGTGCGCGCACGGCAAGGCTGCGTTCTTGCTGCAAGCGCATAATCACACGCGCATGTAAGCGCGTTAAAATATCTGAAAATTCAAATTCAAAAGCATCAGCAAGACGTTGTTTACTTTGCTGGGCGTAGGTAAAGCGCACCCCCCAGGCTTGTTGTCTTTCTGCAGCGTTGAGATCATCAAAATAATCGATAAAACCAAGTAAATGCTGGCAATGTGTCACAGCAATATAAACGGGCGTTACGCCATGGGTATATTGGGCAAGCGTGAGTAGCCTATCAGATAACCTATCAAATACAGTTGTTTGTGAGTTGCTACCTGGCAACAGTAAATCATCTAAAGCGATGACGAGTAAAATGCCGCCCAATGCTGTTTTTTTTGTTTGCTGCAATTGGGTAAGAAACAATTCCCATGCTGTTTCATATTCTGTTTGCGTTGAGTTAAACAGTGCATAATCATTATGAATATCGAGCCAAACAGCTTCTGGCGATGCCCACCAATCACAAAATCGTTCAGTGCGTTTAGGATTTTTTTTTCGCAACAAAAAATCTAGGCCGCTATCATTTAATAATTGTGTTTTATTTGCATTAGCTGCACCGATGACTAGGAACCAGGGCAAATCAAACAATTTTGTTTGTGTTTGTGGTACCAGAGTTTGCTTAAGAAAAGCCACAGCTGCTTGGAAGTGGCTGATGCGACTATCCTGCAGTTCACCTGTGGATTCTACATCCTGAATAGTCCCATCGTTCTTTGAGCGACGGTTGTTGAATTTATCGGAAAATGCGTCGGTTAGGAATGACATGTGTGCAATCCTCTTATCGTACATGGGGGGTGCGACACAACATGAAATGCTTGGGATAGCGAGCTTATCTTTATCATGATAGCGCTTGTGAGCTGATGTTTGCCAAATTACCTTCAATAGGTGCGAGGCCTGCTTGAAGGCCAATTGTGAGGCCAATCTGTAATAATAACATGGCGCCAAGTGTTAAAGCGCTGATTTTTGTAATGGTTTTGCTGAGCGCGGGCTTTATCAAAGTTTTTGTCGTTGATTGATAGCTTTTGGCAAGTTGTCGCAATTCGACTTGTTTGTGTTGTCGAATCACGCGATAGAGCCGTTCAATTAAAGTTTGTAAGGTGGCTTGACCATATGATTCGTGTTGATATTTACCTTCATAGCCGAGGCAGATACAAATGTAAATAAACTGCAAAAGCACCATATGTTTACTGGGTTCAATCAATAAATGTTCGAGCATAGCAAATAAGCGTTCGCCGCCCCAAAGTTCGCCTTGAAAAATGTAGAGAAGACTGGCTTCGTGCCATTGACTGGCTTGCCCCCAATGCGTTCGCATAACGGCTTCATCTAAACTGACACAAAGGGCATAGCGAGCAATAAGGATATCATCGGCGGCGTAGCCGCGTTGCAAAGCCTCACTTTCAAAAGCTTTAATTTCGTGAATAAGGTTGGCTTTAAGCTGCGCTAAATCCACGTAATCTTGGGTGAGTTGTAAACGACCCATAAGCGCAAACAAGGCTGATGCGGCAGCAACGAGTGGATTTACACCGGTGCTTGTCATAAAAGTGCGGGTGCGCTTAAATGATTTGACGTTGGTTGGTAGCGGTTCACGAGATTTATGATGGCTTGGAAAATAGTCAATACGCGTTTCTACTGTCGGGGTGATTTTCTCTGCTGTTTGTGTTGTCATCACCTTTCCTCTCGATGCGCGTATGCTAATCATACCTAATTTTGCAGTGCGCGTAAATGGATATGCGTCGCCTTTCAACAGGCATGTTTGTCATCGCGATGCGAGAGTTTCATGATGGCGCATCAGGAGCGGAGAGTATTTTTTGTACTTGTGTAGGCAAAGCCAAAAAACTCGCATTTTGAAGAAATTTTGGTATATACTGCCTCACTTTGTTGTCAGAGTGGACCCTATTTATGCCAATCATTAGACGCAGTGCCGAAGTGACTTATGAGGCAGCGCAGATGTATCGTTTAGTTGATGATATTGAGCAGTATGCCTCGTTTATACCCATGTGTGTAGCTAGCCAAGTACATGAGCGTACCGAAGACGAAGTAAGGGCCTCATTAACTCTTGCTAAAGGCGGCATGGAAAAAAGTTTTACAACGCTCAATCGCTTGCAGCCTGATAAAATGATCGAAGTTCGTTTAATCGATGGTCCTTTCAAGCAATTAGAAGGATTTTGGTTGTTTGAAAGCTTGGTGCAAGGTAGTCGAGTCAGCTTGCATCTCGACTTTGAGTTCAGCAATTTTATGATGGGTATGGCCCTTGGGCCTTTATTTAATCAAGTAGCGAATATGTTAGTTGATGCCTTCATCGATCGTGCCAAGGTCGTTTATGGTTAGTATATGTCTACCGTAAGTCTTGGTTTTGCTACTTCAACACAACAATACGAGCAGGATTTTCCTTATCAGCCAGGTTTCACGGTTGCTAACTTATTATCGCTGGCACAGTGGCCGACACGTTGGCCACAACTTAACTGGACGGATGTTTCGATAGGTATTTGGGGCAAGGTTGTTGATGAGGCGACGGTATTACAACCAGGCGATAGAGTAGAGCTTTATCCGCCACTTATCATTGATCCTAAAACCGCTCGCCGTCTTCGTAGCCGAAAAGCACCTGCGCGTGCTCGCCCTGCAAAGGAAGGTGGCGAAAGGCCGGATAAGGGGTGACCATGCTATCGCGTAGCGCTGGCGACACACAGTATTTTGGAAGACGAAGCGTATGTTAGGCGATAGGTGCTTGCGCCTTACCAAGCGGCTTATCAACCTGTCCATCGATGCTGATTAAGTTCCCATTCTTAAAGTGAAGGGTTAGCTTCTGTGTTTTCATCGGTTTGGTATAAGAGGGTTTAAAGGTGTAGACATAGTTCCACTCGTCTGGATTAAGATCATCATTCAACACCGGCGCGCCAACGAGATATTGAACCTCATCCTTACTCATCCCGATTTTGAGCTGGCTTATTTCTGCTTGTGTTAGCACATTGCCTTGTTGTACTGGTGGTGTATAGGGATGAAGACATGCACTAAGCACCGCGGTGCTAAGCATGATGGCAATTATACGGGAACATAGGCGAATGGATAGCATAGGTTAAATTCTCGAAAGGAACAAGTGTGGTATTCTAACAAGAATTCGTTTTGCCTTTCAAGTCAAGGAGTACAGCTGTCATGGGTAATAAAGAATTACGTGAGGCAGGCCTCAAGGTCACGGCACCACGTATTAAAATTTTAGAGCTTTTACAAGCGGCGCCAAATCATCATTTGAGTGCGGAAGATATTTATCATTTACTGGTTGACGCGGGTAATGATATTGGGCTTGCTACAGTTTATCGTGTACTTGCACAATTTGAAGCGGCGGGTTTGGTGACACGTCAAAATTTTGAAGGGGGTCATTTTGTATTTGAGTTAGCAAAAGATGAGCATCATGACCATTTAGTTTGTGTTGCTTGCGGTAAAGTATTAGAATTTGTTGATGATATGATTGAGGCGCGGCAAGAAAAGATAGCACAAGAAGCTGGTTTTACTATTACAGCACACGCACTCACAATTTATGGACGCTGTCCAACGTGTCAATTGTGACAACTCAATTATGGCAATGCCTCGGTTGATAATAAGGATTGGGCATGTGCATAAGCTTCGGTTGTTAATTTTTCACCACCTAGCATGCGTGCAATTTCATCGATACGTTCAGCCGCGTCAAGCGGAATAAGTGTGGAATGTGTCGTGTCTGTTTCGGTTAACTTACTGATGCGAACATGGTGATGTCCACATGCGGCGACCTGCGGTAAATGTGTAATACACAGCAGTTGTGCGTGAGCGCCTAACTGTCGTAGTAGCTGACCCACAACAGCGGCGGTTGCCCCGCCTATCCCAACATCGACTTCGTCAAATACCAGTGTCGGGGTTTGTCCATGTTTTGCAGTGACAACCTGAATGGCAAGACTTATCCTTGATATTTCACCGCCAGATGCAATTTTGGCAAGTGGCTGTGCCGGCTGACCTTTATTCGTCGCCACCCAAAATTCAATACGACAGGTCCCTGATGCGCTTGGCGCTTCGGCATTTTGGTCAACTTCAATGGTGAGTGCTGCATCTTGCATATGTAAGTGATGTAGACTTTCTGTGACAGCTTTACTGAGTTTTTTTGCGGCTTTTTTTCGACTTTCACAAAGCGATGCAGCAGCTTTCGTCAATGCAGCTTTTGCGATAGGTAATTCATTTTGTAATGCTGCTAATGTTTCAGCATGGGTTTCGTCTTGTGAAAGTTGTGTGGTCATTTGTTCTGCGAGTGCAGGTAAGGCATCTGGTGTTGTTTTATGTTTGCGGGCAAGCTGAAAGGCTTGGCTGAGTCGAGACTCAATATCTGCAAGTTTAGCAGGGTCAACTGCAATGGATGTTTGGGCTTGCTTTAACTCACTGCTGGCTTCACTTACTTCAACAAGCGCACTATCTAACATAGTGATAGCGTTAGCAATAGTCGGTGACAGCTTTTGTCCCAAGGCTAACATATGAATGGTCTTTTCAAGCATGGCTTTTACGTGAAAGCCATCCTCATGCTGTGTCAGAATATTATCAGCTTCAGCTAAAACATGTAACAAACTTTCCGCATGTGTCAGTTGCTCTTGTTGTGTTGAAAGCATATGAAACTCACCTGGTTGGAGTGCCAAAATATCCAACTCTTGTAACTGGTATCGTAATAATTCTTTTTCAGCAGACGATTGTGATTGTTCATGCAGCGCATTTATTTGGTTTTCTATTTGTTTAACATGAAGAAATGTGTGCTTCATTTCTGCAAGTAAGAGGGGATGTTCAGCAAATTCGTCTAATAAATGTCGTTGCTGTTCACGTTTGACAAGATGTTGGTGTTGATGCTGTCCGTGGATCTGAACAAGCTGTTGGCTTAATGCTTTTAGCTCAGATAAGGTCACCGGCTGGCCATTGACTAGATGACGTGAACGACCATCTTTAGTAATACTACGACGAATAACACATTCTTGAGCATCCACTAAATCGTGATCATGTAACCATTGTTTTGCTAGAGGAATATGTGAGATGTCAAAACTTAAAGCAATATCACAGCGCTCACTACCATGACGTATCCAACGATTATCAGCGCGTTCACCTAAAGCCATATCAAGGGCATCAATGATAATAGATTTACCTGCGCCAGTTTCGCCGGTAATCACGGTCATTCCCTCCATTAATTCAAGTGAAAGTTCTTGAATAATTGCAAAATTTTTAATATAGATATGGCGTAACATAATGATCCCTAAGTTGTTTCCCAGCCTAACTTGCTACGTAAGGTTTCATAATAATCATAGTTAAGTGGGTGTAATAGCTGTAGCTTGGCTGACAAGCTTTTAATCACAATGCTTCCGCCACGAGGAATCGTAACTCGTTCTTGACCATCAGCACTGACTGTAGGGTCTCCATCATTGTCTGCACCTATTTCTAATCGTATTTCGCTATGTCCAGCGACAACAATAGGTCGGCTTGATAACTTATGCGGAAACATAGGTACAAGGGCTAAGGCATTGAGTCCAGGATGTAAAATGGAGCCGCCAGCAGATAAGGCATAGGCTGTTGAGCCTGTCGGTGTCGTTATGATAAGACCATCAGCGCGTTGTTGGCATACAAAATGATTATCGATAAAGGTTGCGAATTTGACAAGATGGGGAATAATACCAGGCGACAAGACAATGTCATTTAAAGCTAAAAAATTTTGCAGCTGTTGATTATTTTCATCAAATAAGTGTGCTTCAATGAGCGTACGTTGTTCTTGGTAGTATTGACCATTCAATACAGCGAGTAAATCCTTCTCGAAATGATCAGGGTGGATGTCAGTTAGAAAGCCTAGCGTACCTCGATTAATACCAACAACAGGTATTTTCGCGGTGACAGCAACTTTGGCTGCGCCTAATAAGCTACCATCACCGCCTACCACAAGGATGAGATCAACAGCTTTTGCAAGTGCCTGTCTTGGTAAAATGTTAATATGATCTATCTGTAACAGACGCGCAGTTTCAGTTTCCACTATAATCTCTTCAACGTGCGGCTTCAAGAAAGTGATGATTGCCTGTACGGTATCATGAGGCAAAATACGTCGATAGCGTCCCATAATGCCAATGCGCTTAAATTGGATAGGCGTGTTATTCATGCAAGTGTCCAGTTCTCGTCAAGAAGGCTAAGGCAATAGAAGACTTGCCTAATTGCCATCATTTTACTTGAGTTCGACACGAACCACAAACCGCATGGGTGATTAGGCATGTCCTAAAAACCATTGCTAAAACATACTGAAGGGATTATGATATGGCCGTCGATGAGTCTGTGAGCGGTATGTGCGACTGCCTAATGATACTCACAGCGTTTCAAATTTTGGCTTGGTGCAAGTGGATAATGGCAGCAGGTGTGCGCACGTAGCACATGACTGGAGCTGATAGCCCCCTTGCAACAAAGCTGGACTTTGAAAGGCGAAGAGTATTTGGCTGACCGAGATCAGACCCGTATAATCTCGCTTTATGCTAGTCTTAAAACAGAGGAATTTACTGCTGTGATTAAACGTCGTTCTCTTTTTGCACTTGCGCTAACAGGCATATTAAGCCTTTTGCTTAGCGGTTGTGATTTAGCTGTGTTAGATCCGAAAGGTCTGATTGCAGCAGATGAAAAACATCTAATGATTGTCGCCATATTATTGATGTTAATTGTTGTATTGCCTGCTATCATTCTTACTTTTGTGCTAGCTATACGCTACCGTGCTTCGAATACCAAGGCAACTTATGCGCCAGATTGGTCTCATAACAATTGGTTAGAAGCCATTTGGTGGTTCGTACCGATGGTGATTATTGCGATTTTAGCAACGATTACTTGGACAAGCTCACACCGATTAGATCCGTATCGACCACTTAGCTCAAATGTTAAACCCATCACCATTGAAGCGGTTGCATTGCAATGGCGTTGGTTGTTTATTTATCCAGACCAAGGTATTGCTACGATCAATTATGTCCAATTTCCCGTGGACAAACCAGTTACTTTTTTAATTACGGCAGATGCGCCGATGAATTCATTCCAAATTCCGCAGCTTGCCGGACAAATTTATGCAATGGCAGGTATGGAAACTCAGCTTCATTTGATCGCTAACGAGATAGGCAGCTATAACGGTCGTTCAGTTAGCTTTAGCGGTGATGGCTTCTCAGGTATGACATTCATTGCTAAATCAAGCAGCCAGACGGATTTCGATACCTGGGTTAATACCGTTAAACAGGGTAAAAATGCACTTAACATGAGTTCTTATAATGATCTCGCTAAGCCGAGTGAAGATGCTACGGCTCAATATTTTGCGTCTGTTGATGGCGATATATTCCATGACATCATCATGAAATACATGCCGCCACAGCAGCCCGCATCGGCAACGATGCAAGCCATGGGATCAACCTCTGCAACTGCACAATAACATAAGGTAGAATGCTATGTTACAACAACTTATTTTTGGTAACTTAACGCCCGCAGCTGTGCCTATTCATACACCTATTATTATGGGTGCAGGTATATTTATGGCGCTTATCGTTTTAATTGCAGCGGGTCTTATTACCTACTACAAAAAGTGGATGTGGATCTGGAAAGATTGGCTAACATCAGTTGATCATAAAAAAATTGGTATTATGTATCTTATCCTTACCTTGCTTATGCTCGTGCGCGGATTTACTGATGCTATTTTAATGCGTACACAACAAGCTGTTGCTGTAGGTAGTCATATGGGGTTCTTGCCACCTGAACATTATGACCAAATTTTTACAGCACACGGCGTGGTCATGATCTTCTTTATGGCGATGGCCTTTGTATTTGGTTTGGTTAATATCATCGTGCCATTGCAAATTGGCGCGCGTGATGTGGCTTATCCCTACCTCAACTCATTGAGTCTATGGCTTACTGTTGCAGGGATGGTGTTAGTCAACATCTCTTTAGTCGTTGGTGATTTTGCTGCAACAGGTTGGTTAGCATATCCACCCTTGTCAGAATTAGCCTATAGCCCAACAGTTGGTGTAGATTATTATCTGTGGGCACTGACATTATCTGGTATCGGTACACTTATTGGTGGTATTAATATCTTTGTTACCATTATTAAAATGCGCTGCCCTGGCATGACTCTGATGAGAATGCCATTATTTACGTGGTCTGTGCTTTGCAGTATGATTTTAATTATTATTTCCTTCCCTATTTTAAATATCACGTTGGGTATGCTATTCCTTGATAGATTTATGGGTATGCATTTCTTTACCACAACGTTTGGTGGTAATCCCATGATGTACATTAACCTTATTTGGACTTGGGGCCATCCTGAGGTTTATATTTTAGTGTTGCCAGCTTTCGGTATTTATTCAGAGGTAGTGGCTACGTTTTGTAAAAAAACCTTGTTTGGTTATACAGCGATGGTATGGGCAACCATTGCCATTGCGTTCCTATCCTTTACAGTTTGGTTACATCACTTCTTTACCATGGGTGCGGGTGCCGATGTCAATGCTGCATTTGGTATTGCCACGATGATCATTTCTATTCCTACTGGCGTGAAGATATTTAACTGGTTGGCGACAATGTATCGTGGACGGATTACATTTGAATTGCCGATGATGTGGACGATTGCATTTCTTGTCACTTTCACCATCGGTGGGATGACTGGGGTATTGATGTCGGTCCCTGCTGTCGATTTCCAAGTACATAACAGCGTATTTTTGATTGCCCATTTCCACAATACCATTATTGGTGGCGTGGTCTTTGGACTTATTGCCGGTTACACTTACTGGTTTCCCAAAATGTTCGGATTTAAACTCAACGAGCGTCTAGGTAAATATGGATTCTGGTGTTGGGTCATTGGTTTCTACGTTGCATTTATGCCGCTTTATGCCTTAGGTTTGATGGGCATGACTCGCAGACTTAACCATTACTCCGAGGCTTCAGGGTTTCATCCGTTCCTATTGGTTGCAGCGGCTGGCGTGGCTATCATTCTTCTGGGTATTATTTTCTTGGTAGCTCAGCTGATTGTGAGTATTAAACATCGTCATGAACCAGCTTATCGTGTTTCCAATGATCCTTGGGACGGTCGTACGCTTGAATGGTCGATTGCATCGCCAGCGCCTTTTTATAATTTTGCGATTGAACCTACCGTGGATTCACGCGATGCATTTTGGGTGCAAAAGCAAAGACAACAAACACAAGGTCGCGTTGAAACGCCACATTATACTGATATCCATATGCCTAAAAATACGAGTATTGGCGTACTCATCGGTTTCTTTGGTGGCATCTTTGGTTTTGCGATGGTATGGGACATGGCTGTGCCCGCGTTATTAGCAGGTATTGCTATCGTTATTTGCGTGATTGCCCGAACCTTTAATTTCCATCCTGACTATGATGTAAAAGCATCGGAAGTTGCACACATTGAAGCAGCAGCTAAACTAGCGGAGTAAACTCATGACCTCATTAACATCAACACAAGCTGAACATCACCACCCGCATCATCATGATGCGGGGCCTCGGGTTATTTTTGGTTTCTGGATTTTCATTTTAAGTGACTTTATTATGTTTTCGGCATTATTTGCAACTTATGCGGTGCTGAGAAATCATAGTTTTGGTGATATTACGATAAAACAAATTGTTGATTTACCACTTATCACTACACAAACTTTGTTGCTATTGGCAAGCTGCCTTACTTATGGTTTTGGTCTTGTCGCCATGCATCGGGGTAATCATAAAAAATTATTGACTTGGGCTGGTGTAACCTTTGTATTAGGCTTGGCATTCGTAGGTATGGATTATCAGCAGTTAGCTCATCTTTATCGCGACGGCCATACCTGGCAAACCAGTGCATTCTTATCAGCCTATTATACTGTAGTTGGATTGCAGCTTATCCATATGGTAGCAGCGTTATTGTGGCTACTCATCATTGCAGGTCAAGTTTCATTGAAGGGTATTAACGAGCGAATGAAGAATCGTTTTGCGTGTTTAGGCCTTTTTTGGGATTTCTTGAATATCATGTGGATTTTTATTTTCGCAATTGTTTATTTAATGGGAGCTATCTAACATGACTACACGCCATGCTAAAGAACAAAACGGTTGTAAGCGCTATATTGTCGGGTTTATTGCTTCGGTTATCCTCCTTCTTGCTATTGTTGCCTTAGTAAAAGGGCAGATGTTAAGTCCGTCGGGTCTTGTCATTGCCATTTCTATTTTTGCAGTTGTTGAAGCACTCATCATGGTTTTTTGTTTTCTGTTGCTTAATACGAGTGAAGAAGACAGAGATTGGAATACCCTATCATTTTTATTCACTATTGGGGTGATGTTAGTGGTTGTGGGCGGGTCATTATGGATTATGTATAACTTAAATTATAACATGGGGTCATAGGTGAAATTTTTCACGGTGACTAAACCTGGCATTATCTTTGGTAATCTTGTTACGCTTTCAGGTGGTTTTTTTCTAGGTTCTGAGGGGCATATCAACTATTTCATGTGGCTTATCGCCATGGTGGGTATGGCCCTTGTCATCGGTGCGGGCTGCGTTTTTAACAATGTGATTGATAAAGATATTGATGGCATGATGGAACGCACAAAAGAGCGCGCGCTAGTATTAGGACTTATCTCTGATAAAACAGCGCTGCTTTATGCCATAACCCTTGCATTATTGGGTTTTGCTTTACTTTATGCATTCACTAACGCATTAACTTTGCTTTTTGCGGCCTTGGGTTTCTTTGTTTATGTGGTGGTATACAGTCTAGTACTCAAACGGCGCTCGACATACAGTACGATTATTGGAAGTATTGCAGGTGCCGTGGCACCTGTGATTGGCTATGTTGCTGCAACCAATCGACTTGATTTGGGTGCGCTTTTCTTATTTTTGATGTTACTTTTATGGCAAATGCCGCACTTTTATGCAATTTCTATTTATCGAATGAGTGATTTCAAAGCAGCCGCCATTCCTGTGTTGCCCCTTAAGCGCACGATGTTTTATACCAAAGTGAGCATGTTAGTTTATATGCTCTTGTTTGCTGTGGCTGCTGTTGCCCCGAGCCTATTCGGCTATACCGGACATATCTACTTTGTGATTGCTATACTCGCAAGTTGTTACTGGTTATATTTAGGGCTTCAAGGCTTTAAAACAGCCCAAGACGCGCCTTGGGCTAAAAAGGTTTTTGGTTTCTCTATTATCCTCATTACTTTGCTTTGTGTGAGCATGGCGCTACCCGTTTCTATTTGATGCGGGGTATATATTCCCACAGAATTTCAAGTTGCGACTTTGTTGTAAAGAAGGTTCGGCGTTGGTCATATACTACGCGTACGCTTCCTAGCCTCTTCCTTTGTGCCGCGTTGCAACTTGAAAGGCGAAAGGCATATTGAAATTTGTGACATCATCCCCATATACATCCTAACCTAAGCATGTTTTAGAGGAACGTTGATGACTAAGAAACACCATGACCACGGCCACCCTCACCAAGATGGCGAACAACAGGACAAAGCCCATGTTAAGCCTACGGCGGATACGCCCGAAGCATTAGCAGAAGCGCTTGCAGCCAGCCAAGAAGCGATGACTCAGCTTGAGCAAAAAGCCGAAGCTAACTGGGAAAAATTCATTCGTGTGACCGCAGAGATGGAAAATGTGCGCAAACGTGCGCATAACGACGTCGATAATGCACGTAAATTCGCATTAGAAAAGTTTATGGGTGAATTGATTCCGGTGCTTGATGCCATCGAGCAGGGCTTGCTCGCAGCGACGCGCCCTGATGCTGTTGATGCGACGGTGGCGTCGGTTTATGAAGGACTTGAGCTGACACATAAACAGCTTTATACCGTGCTTCATAAGTTTGGCCTTGTTGTCCTCGCGCCTGAGGGCGAAAAGTTTGATCCACATTTACATGAAGCGATGATGATGCAAGCAGACAGTGGTCAGCCAAGTGGCATCATTCTTACCGTCATACAGAAAGGGTATCAGCTTAATGGGCGCTTGGTGCGGCCTGCGCGTGTGATTGTCGCACAATAATGAGAGGGGTGGGGCTTGAAATGCGCCAGTTCTCCCCCATATGAGAATTAACAATGAACATTAACCGAAAGTAGCGTTTGGTTTGCTGCTTTCATTCGAATAAACGCTTGGAGAATAGGCATGGCAACTCATTATGTAATAGGTATTGACTTGGGTACGACCAATTCATGTGTCGCGGTCATGGAAGGCAAAACCCCACGTGTTATTGAAAATGCCGAAGGTGCAAGAACAACACCATCGATTGTTTCCTACGAAGAAAATAGCATTGTGGTCGGATTACCTGCGAAACGTCGCATGGTAACTAACCCCAAAGATACTGTTTATGAAGCTAAGCGCTTGATGGGGCGCAAATACAACGAAGAACAAGTTAAACAATTTGCTGAACAAGTTCCCTTTAAAGTATTTTCTGCGGACAATGGCGATGCATGGATCGAGGTGCATGGCGAGCGCAAAGCGCCACCTGAAATTTCAGCGATGGTTTTACAAAAGATGCGCGAAACAGCAGAAGCGTATTTAGGTGTTCCTGTAACAGAAGCTGTTATTACAGTGCCGGCGTACTTTAATGACTCACAACGCCAAGCGACCAAAGATGCAGGCCGTATTGCTGGTCTCGATGTAAAACGTATTATCAATGAACCCACAGCGGCAGCACTTGCTTTTGGTATGGATAAGAAACGTGGCGATTCTGTGATTGCCGTATATGACTTAGGTGGTGGTACTTTCGATATTTCTATTATTGAAATTGCAGAAGTTGATGGTGAACATCAATTTGAAGTACTGGCAACAAATGGCGATACATTCTTAGGTGGTGCAGATTTCGATCAGCGTGTCATTGATTATTTGATTGATGAATTTAAAAAAGATAGCGGTATGGATTTACGTAATGATCCATTAGCCTTACAACGATTGAAAGAAGCTGCAGAAAAAGCCAAAATTGAGTTATCATCTACACAACAAACAGACATTAATTTACCGTATATTACGGCAGATTCGTCAGGTCCTAAGCATTTAAATATCAAACTTACCCGTGCAAAGCTGGAATCTTTAGTTGAAGATTTAATTGAGCGCACGGTTGCACCATGTAAAACAGCACTTAAAGATGCAGGTCTTAGCATTGATAAGATCACCGATGTTATTTTGGTAGGTGGTCAGACCCGTATGCCTAAGGTGCAAGATACGGTTAAATCTTTCTTTAATAAAGAACCTCGCCGAGATGTGAATCCCGATGAAGCTGTTGCGATTGGTGCGGCTATTCAAGGTGCTGTATTATCAGGTGAAGTTAAAGACGTCTTGTTGTTGGATGTAACCCCCTTATCTTTGGGTATTGAAACCATGGGTGGGGTAATGACAAAAATTATCGAGAAAAACAGCACAATTCCTACAAAGAAAAGCCAAGTCTTCTCGACTGCAGATGATAATCAAACAGCAGTTACAGTACACGTATTACAAGGTGAACGTGAAAAAGCCAGTGCGAATAAATCACTGGGTAAATTTGATTTAGTGGGTATTCCACCTGCACCTCGTGGTATGCCACAAGTGGAAGTGACATTTGATATTGATGCGAATGGTATTTTACACGTATCAGCTAAAGACAAAGCAACAGGCAAAGAGCAGTCTATTGTGATTCGTGCATCAAGTGGCTTATCAGAAGAAGAAATTCAACGCATGGTTCAAGATGCAGAAGCAAATGCTGCGGAAGATAAATTATTCCATGAGTTGGTTGCAACGCGTAATCAAGGCGATAATTTAGTGCATTCTATCAGCAAAATGTTGACAGAAGCCGGCGATAAAGTTTCAGAAGCTGAAAAAACACCTATTGAAACAGCCATTGCAGACTTAAAAGAAAAGCTGAAAACTGAAGATAAGGCTGCAATTGAAGCAGCAATTCAGACACTAACGGAAGTAAGTGCGGGACTGACTGAAAAAATGTATGCAGCAGGTGAGCAACAAACTGACGCACAAACACAACCGGAAGCACAAGCGGAAAGCGAAGGTGGTGACAGTGGCGAAGGTGATGTTGTCGATGCAGAGTTTGAAGAAGTCGACGATAAAGATGATAAAGGTAAGAAATAAGAGTAATCGATGGCCACTCAACGTGATTATTACGAAGTCCTAGGCGTTGCTAAAAATGCCTCTGAGGATGAAATTAAAAAGGCTTTTCGCCGCTTAGCGATGAAACATCACCCTGATCGTCATCAGGGTGATAAAGCGGAAGAAGAGAAATTTAAAGAAATCCAACAAGCATATGAAATTTTAAGCGATAGCCAAAAGCGTGCGACCTATGATCAATTTGGTCATGCTGGTGTGAATGCAGGCCCTGGTGGTCCAGGGGGACCTGGGGCACATGGCTTCGGTGATTTTGGTGATATTTTTGATGTCATTTTTGGTGGTCAACGCCGTGGCGGCGGCGGTGCAGGTGGTCGTCAAAGTCGAGCACAACGTGGTGCCGATTTACGCTATGACTTAACACTGACACTCGAAGAAGCCGTGCTTGGTAAGAGTGTGCAGATTCGTGTACCAACGCTCGTTGCTTGTGCTGAATGTAGCGGCTCAGGTGCAGCCAAAGGCAGCAAGCCAGAGAAATGCCCTGACTGCGAAGGGATGGGACAGATTCATTTACAACAAGGTTTTTTCTCAGTTCAACAAACATGTCCACGTTGTCATGGTACCGGGCAAGTGATTACCAATCCTTGCGTGAAATGCCACGGTCGTGGTCGTATTCAAGAAAGCAAAACCTTATCAGTCAAAGTGCCTGCAGGTGTTGACAATGGCGATAGAATTCGTCTAAGTGGTGAAGGTGAAGCAGGCGCTTATGGTGGTCCTGCCGGAGATTTATACGTGCAAATGCACGTGAAACCCCATCCTATTTTTACACGTGATGCTAATGATTTACATTGTGATGTGCCTATCAGCTTTACAACAGCGGCATTAGGTGGCGAAATTGAAGTACCTACGCTACAAGGTCGAGTGAAGTTAAAAGTACCAGCTGAGACACAAAGCGATAAGCTTTTCCGTATTCGTGGCAAAGGTGTAAAATCATTGCGTAGTGCTATGCTTGGCGATATTATTTGTAAAGTTGTTGTTGAAACGCCAGTGGGTCTTACCAAAGAACAAAAAGAGTTATTACAGCAATTTGAGCAGTCAGTGACGACGGATGGTAAAAATCATAGCCCACGTACACAAGGGTGGTTTGATAAAGTAAAAAAGTTTTTCGAAGAAATTAAATCCTAAGATAGCTTACTCTTTATTTAAGGGATATTGATGAGTGCTGCGTCTTTGCGGATAATTGGTGATCCCATATTGCACCAAGCTGGCATTCTTTTTCCAGTATTACCAACCATAGATGAGTTGACAGAGCTCGAGCGCCAAATTGCCATCGCGCGAGAAGTGTTAATCACAGCAGGTGGTCTGGGTATTGCGGCAAATCAATGTGCAGATATTGCCAAGCCTTATCGATTCATCATTGTTGGCGTTTATCATGAGATTAAAACGCATGTTGCTCGAACAAAGCAGCGTTATCCTGATTTGATATTTCCACAGGCACGGCTTATTCTAAATCCTCAAGTCATTAACGAAAGTGAAACCATGCAAGTATTTCGCCATGCTTGTCTTAGTATTCCTAGTGGATTACGTGCTGAGATTATAACGCCAAAAACCATAACATTATCCTATTTAACACTTGAATCAGGTCACCTGCGTACGTGTGAAGAAATCTATATTGATTTAGCTGCAGTGATATTACAGCATGAATTAAATCATATTAATGCAGGGCTTACGTACTTCGACCGTTGTTTAATGGCATTAAGTGCCGAGGATCGAAAAGTGCTTGCTCAGATTCTTGATGAAGCCGTGAGCCACATAGGGCATATACCCTCATCCGAATCAAATAGACAAGGGATGAAAAGTCATGCTAATCAGCCCCCGAGCTATCATTGCATGGTATCTGTCGACGCATCAGGTCGCTCGGTATTGCATCCCGATGTATTAAAGCATGTACTTGCTGCGCATCCCCATATCATTACGTGTTTGGGCTTACAACAACGCTTACGCTTTATCGAAGCAAACTATTTCCATTAATGCGCAACATGATTGCCTTCATAAGGTGGGCGCGGTCACTCCAGGTCTACCTTGCGTTTCCGAGGAAAACCGTGTCTAATACATGACTCTTTCATAAACTCTCGTTGCATGAGGATCGCGGTCATGAGTTCAGAGAACCCCAAAGCGTCTTGGGAACAAGAAACAGTTGAAAAGCTTTTATTTGCTGGTTTAAAAGAGCAGAGACGAACACGCCATTGGCGAATTTTCTTTCGCTGCTTGTGGGTTGTTATTTTATTGGCAGTGGTGTTCATTTTCATGAGCAATCGCTCGGATGATTACTACAATCGAACAAAACCGCACACAGCGATTGTGCGGATTTCCGGCGAATTGTTAGATGGCGGTAAAGCAAATGCCGAAGACATCAATGAAGGCATTGATAATGCATACGATGATCCTAATACCAAGGCATTGATGTTGCTTATCGATAGCCCTGGCGGCAGCCCGGTGCAAGCGAATGAAGTCTACCAACATTTAAGTATTGAGCGTAATAAACATCCTAAAGTTAAAATTTACGCGGTTTGCACTGATATGTGTGCATCCGGTGCTTATTATATTGCAGCCGGTGCGGATTATATTTATGCCGATCAAGCCAGTTTAGTCGGTTCCATTGGTGTATTAATGAATGGTTTTGGCTTTGTTGATACGCTACAAAAAGTGGGTGTTGCGCGACGTCTTCAAACAGCAGGCTCAGAGAAAGGTTTTTTAGACCCCTTTTCACCTGAAAAACCGCAAGATGTGGCTTACATGCAAACGATGCTAGACACGATTCATACGCAGTTTATTAATGCAGTTAAGCAAGGTCGTGGCAAACGGCTCGGTAATGATCCGATGTTGTTTACTGGTTTAGTGTGGACTGGGCAACAAGCGTTACCGCTTGGTCTGATTGACGGTACGGACACACCAGAGCAAGTGTTAAGAAACGTGATTAAGCAAACTACCACGGTAGATTACACCGTGGGTCCCGATCTTTTCAATGCATTTGCACAGAATATGGGAACTTCTGCAGCAATGGGATCTGCAAAATTACTGGGTATACAACCAGGTTTATTACATTAAGGTAATAGCAATCATGACCATAACAGTACCTTCTGGATTATTTGAACAAGCGCATGCTGCAATGCAGCGTGCTTATGCGCCATTTTCTCGCTATCATGTTGGATGCAGCATCTTATCAACGGATGGGCGTATTTATGTGGGATGTAATGTCGAAAATAGCTGTTTTGCTTTAGGCCATTGCGCTGAGGCTGGTGCCGTGAGTCAAATGATTGTGAGTGGTAGCAAACAGATTGCAAGTGTACTGGTCATTGCCAATAACGATACGCCTTGCACGCCATGCGGTGGTTGCCGTCAGTTGATTCGAGAGTTCGCAAGTGATGATGCGCCGATTTACTGCGCGAATCAACATGGGGTTGTCAGTGTGCATCGTCTCGATGAATTATTACCCTACTCATTTGGCCCTAATCATTTGGGAGCGTCATCATGAATGAAGATCGGTTTAAATCGACAGTTGCTAAAATTCAGGCAGCTTATCCCGGTTTCACGCCCAAAGTTGGCTTGGTGTTGGGTTCAGGTTTAGGTAGTGTCGCGGATGCGATTAAAGAGGCGAAAACCTTTGCTTACCATGATTTACCTGGGTTTCCAGAAGGTCATGTAGCGGGGCATGCAGGTAAGCTTATTTTAGGCTATTTATATGGGGTACCGGTTGCTTGCTTGCAAGGTCGTGCCCATAGCTATGAAGGTATTGCGCCGCAGGCTGTAAAGACCTTAATTCGAACGCTCAAAGCCTTGGGTTGTGAGCTTTATTTAGGTACGAATGCTGCGGGCTCTTTGCGCGAAGATGTTGGGCCTGGTGCCTTGGTCGCGGTTAGCGATCATATTAATTTACAACCTGGCAATCCACTTGCGGGTCCTAATGATGCAACGTTTGGCCCACGGTTTGTGGGGATGGAAAATGCCTATGATAAGGCGCTTCGCGATGAGCTTATGCAAGTGGCTAAGGCAGCAGGCATCCCCTTATCAGAAGGCGTTTACTGCGCAGTGTTAGGCCCTATGTTTGAAACGCCGGCGGAAATTCGCGCTTACCGGGTGCTAGGTGCTGATTTAGTCGGTATGTCGACAGTGCCGGAAGTTATTGTTGCGCGTCATGCGGGAATGAAAGTCATGGTGATTTCTGCGGTAACCAACCTTGCTGCAGGTATGACAAATGAAAGTTTAAGTCACGAAGGTACTTTGTTTTATGGCGAGCAAGCGGCGGTGGCGATGGCGCAATTACTGGAAGCTTTTTTTACAAAGCTGGGTCGATCATGATGTCATCGTTATTACCCTTATTGGATTTAACACGCTTAGTTGAACAAGATGATAGTGAGGCTATCGTTACCTTGTGTGAACGTGCTTTGGCGGCGCCTGTATCTGTCGCTGCGATTTGTGTTTATCCGGAATGGGTCGCTTTAGTCAAAGAGTTACTGGGTGATGCCCCCATACGTGTGGCGACGGTGATTAATTTTCCAAGCGGTCGTTCGTCAGTGGTAGATTTGCGCGATACGCTCCTTCTTGCACTTAATGATGGGGCTGATGAGCTTGATGTTGTGATTGATTATCATGCTTACCTTGACGATAAACCGAGTACAACAGAGACCCTGATTCGGCAAATAAAAGCGATTGCGGGCCCGACGTTAGTCAAAGTGATTATTGAGTCAGGTGAGCTTGTGAAACCAGCACATATTACCAAAGCCAGCGAAGAGGCTATTCGTGGCGGTGCTGATTTTCTTAAAACCTCAACGGGTAAGACCGCCACAGGTGCGACATTGGATGCAGCAAGAACCATGCTTGAGGTGATTAAGGCAAGCTCTCGTCCCGTCGGATTGAAAGTCTCTGGTGGTGTGCGCACGACATCTCAAGCGCTTGATTATGTGAATCTAGCTAAAAGTATCATGGGTGATGCATTTATTTGTCCAGAGCGTTTTCGTGTGGGTGCCAGCGCGCTGTTTGATGAGCTATTGGTTTCTGCATAAGTTGTTTCATGCAAAGCATGTCCTTCCCCCAAGGGGGAAGGTGACCAACGGCCGGTAGTAAAATCATCGCATCAGTGATGATATAGGTATCGTTGTTACGAACCGACAACTTCAAAAGTTACTTCCATATTGCCGCGTGTTGCGTGAGAATAAGGGCAAATTTTTTCGTGCGCTTCTTTAACAAGCGCTTCTAGCTCCGCTTGCGGTAAATGCTTATCTTCAACACGCATGTTTGCGGCAAGCGCAAAACCACCGGCTTCGCGTAAGCCAATGCCAACACGACAATCAACTTTAGCATGTGTTGCATCTTTTTTGTGTTGCTTGGCAACAAAATCGAGCGCGCCACCAAAACAAGCCGCGTAACCTGTTGCAAAAAGGTGTTCTGGGGTGAGCGTGTTGGGTTTACCTGGCCCGCCTAAATCTTTAGGCACTGAAAGATCAACCTTGAGTGCACCATCGCTGGTTTCACCATGGCCGTTTCGACCGCCACTTACACTTGCTGTGATAGTAAACAGAGGCTTGATGGTATCCATCGCTTATCTCCTTTTAAAGTTAGTTAAGTATATACTATAGTAGTACTTTCGGATTTAAGGAATATAGATGAAAAGGATAGCTGTGGAAGATTGTATTGCGAGGTTCAGGCGATTACGCTTGCCCCATCTTGCTTTGATAGCGTTGTTGGCGTTATTGGCACCTTACAGCTTTGCGGTAACCCCATCGGCTGTTGTAGAAAATAATACAGCAGTGCCTACATACTCAGAAAATACTGCGCTCGATCCCCGTTTGTTTTGCCCATTTGCCAGTGATAAGACACCCATAGCAACTACGTCTGATGCTGACATGATAAGTGCAGGTTATATTGGCTCATCCTACAAGCTTATCGCAGATGGTAACACGCTTGAAGGGGCTGCTTATTATAAAATTGTTGCAAAAATGCCAGATGGTGTTATTGTCGAGTCTCGTTGCGCATTGGGGGGCGATAATACCTTATCATCCTTATTTTATGTGGGATACGATAGCAGCGGTCTTCATATCCGTAATATTTACGGTGGCGAAGTTGGTGATGGCGAAGTGTTAGTCATTAAACAGCAAGCGAATACACTTTTTTATACGGTGTCTTTACCAATAGCACATTTACTTTCATTAGTGCAGATAGACCCTAATACCATCAAACCGAAAAAAACAGTGTGTAAAACCTGCATGTTTGCAACAGAAACGTTTTCACGCACCCTAGAGCCGACACTTGGATCACAACAAACAGTTGCCATCGAAATCAATCAACAGGCACTTCACGATCAAAATACATGTATGGTAGATGTTGCTTATATGTCAAAACAGCATAATCAGATTATGATTAAGCCGCATGAGCTGCAAACATTCTCAGAACGAATCCAGTTATGCCAAACGATGCAGGCTAAAGTGGGCGAGCATTGGACAAGCTTTTTACTGCGTAATCTACCACCAAGCATTTGGCCAACATCTTAAGCAAGAGAGGCATTCATGACGATTCAGACTACACAAGATTCGGGTGAAGCACTTTTAGCGATGCTTGCTTTGCCAGGTAGTGGTGTGTATACCGTAAGTCATGCGCTTGCTGAGCGTGAGCAATTACTTCAACAGTTATATGGCACAACCGATATTGCGCAAGCAAAAAGCCAGTGGCAACATCAACTTGCCAAACTTGATAAGGCATCCTCACCTTGGATTCTTGGGATTCCAGAAGATGCGGGTGGTGGTATTTTGCGAGGTGCTAACTGGGGGCCCTTGTTTTTACGTTTAGCGTACTACAAACAAACGCATGCAAAAATACTGACTGAGCTTGGTGATGTGCGCGTGATTCCTCAGCTCATTTTGGATGAGTATGTCAATAACGATATCTTAAAATCATGTCGTACACATTTATATGGTCACTCAGCAAACTATCCAGTAAGCCCACTTTCTATTGCATTTGAAGTAGCTTCTTTATTGTATCAACAAAATGCTTCTGCTCGACTATTAGGCATTGGCGGCGATCATGCTGCAAGTTATCCATTAATCAAAGCGAAACTGCTCGCAGCTCGTGCGATGTCTCAACGTATAGCGGTGCTTCATTTTGATGCACATACGGACTTGCTACATGATAGAATGGGGATTCCCATCACTTTTGGCTCTTGGGTGTCACATGCCCTACCTTATATGTCATCATCAGATTTATGGATTCAATTGGGTATTCGTCAAACAGGCCATAATCAGGCCTACTGGCAACAACAAGTAGGCGTTAAACAATATTGGGCAGATGCTTGGCATACAGAAGGCGTTGCGGCTATTTCAGATAGTATTATCCAGTATTTAACGCAGCGGGGCGTTGATGGTGTTTATATCACGTTCGATATCGATGCGCTGGATCTGTCGCAGGCAAGCGCAACAGGTACGCCGGCCATCAAAGGTTTGGTGGCCGAGGATGTGATAGTGTTGATGAAGCGTATTCGTGCGGCGTTTCCAGTGGTTGCCGCAGATCTCATGGAGTTTGCACCTATGGTGCATCACCCACAATTAACCATGCAGCCAGAACCTGACACAACCTTACAGCATATTGTGCCAATTTATGGTACGCTTATCGAGATCCTCAGTCATTAAAGGGAGATGGGTATCATGGACGACATTGAGATTGTAACAGCGAGTGATGCAATGATATTAGGTTTATTTGAAGCGACAGGTATCGAGCTTGAGTACATGATAGTCGATAATGATTTGAACGTAGCACCACTGGTGCCTGATTTATTTACTAAGGTCAATGGCAGTATCACCGATCAAATTGCATTAGATGGCGAAATTGCTTGGTCTAATGAATTAGTTGCGCATGTGCTTGAGTTAAAAACCGATGGTCCAGCTGCATCATTATCATCATTAGCGAGCAACTTTACTCGACATATTAAACAGATTAATCAAGATTTGGAGAGGATGGAAGCAAAGCTTATGCCAACAGCTGCGCATCCATGGATGAATCCTGAGACAGATACGGTATTATGGCCTAATGGTCAACGTGATATCTATCAAGCGTATAACAGTATTTTCAACTGTCAAGGTCATGGATGGTCTAATTTACAGAGTATGCATATCAATTTGCCCTTTGCTAACGAGAGTGAGTTTGTTTTATTGCATAATGCGATTCGACTGATTTTACCGTTATTACCCAGTTTAACAGCAAGTAGTCCTATTCTCGACAGTGAACTATTTCCATGGAAGAATGCAAGATTATGGCATTATCAATATAATCAGAAGAGAATACCTGAAATTACAGGAAAAATTATTCCTGAATGGGTAGGTAGTATCGCAGATTATGAGCATATCATTTTAGAGCCGATGTATCGAGCTATTGCACCTTTCGATCCGCAAGGCATTTTGCGCGAGCCATGGCTTAATTCACGGGGCGTTATTCCTAAATTTGATTGTCATGCACTTGAAATCCGCATTGTTGATAATCAAGAGACACCCTATGCAGATATCGCTATTGCAGCATTGATTGTCGCTGTTTTGCAAGATGTTATACGTGCGCAGCCGGATTTACTGATACGCGAATATATCGCTACAGATGCATTAGCAGAGATATTACATGATAATGCAAAATATACCGGTGATGCACTTCTATCCGATCAGCGTCTATTGCACATTTTAGGTTTTACCGACCTTACTTTATCCATGCAAGAAGTTTGGCAAGGCTTGCTTGCTCGCTATGCAGAGGAACTTACCGACTATTACCCTGTATTACAAGCAATAACGCAGCAGGGTAGCCTTGCTGATCGTATTTTAAAGGCAACGAGTGGCGATCTGCGAAGACCGCATTTACGCAGTATTTACAGTGAATTAGCTGAGTGTCTTGATGAGGGACGTTTGTTTATACCGTAAATATAATCTTTTTTTTTTTGAATCTGTATTTATCCATCTTCCCTTGCGAGAGAAGATGGTCGAAGGTCAGACCAAGGGTAATAATCTCATTGCCTAGCGATGACAAGGCGATTGCTGTAGGAATATAATTCATGTCATTGAAAAATCGATATCTTTTGATTAGTTGTGAACATGCAAGCGCACATGTACCCAAAGATTTTCAATCACTTTTTTTAGATAATACGACGATATTAACAACTCATCATGCTTATGACATAGGTGCTATCGTTGTTGCTAAGCAATGTGCAGGCTTGGCTAACCATGCTGTATATGGCAACATAACTCGATTGTTAATTGATTTGAATCGTTCTTTGACGAACCGTTCTGTTTTTTCAGCATGGCGTAAACGATTAAGCGAACAAGAAAAAAGACTACTTATCGATAATTATTATCAACCGTATCGTGATAATGTAATAAAGCATGTTGAACAAGCTATCAATCAAGGCGTGCAAGTATGTCATATATCGGTGCATTCATTCACACCCGTTTGGCATGATATTTTACGTACTGCAGATTTAGGCTTATTGTATGATCCAAGTCGTAATATGGAAGCAGCGATGGCTAAAACATGGAAAAATATTCTGCAGCACATCGCAGCCTCATGGCGCGTGCGGTGTAATTATCCATATCGTGGTACCAGTGATGGATTGACCTCAGCGTTACGGCAATTATTCAGTCCCAAAGATTACATAGGTTTTGAGTTGGAAATCAATCAAGCTTTATTATTAGAACCAACCGCACAGCAGCAAGTTGCTGCATTAATTTATCAAAGTCTAGTCACACTGTTGTCATAACTGCATCGCTTACCTAAAACATGTGCTTTCCTTCATCGATTCGGTGATGTTGAACAGTCGTGGATGAAGGAGGCAGGAAACCATTGTACAGCGATACTAGCCTAGCATTTTGACGCCATTTGAGTATATACTCTTTACCTTTCAGAACGCGGACTGTTGGTTCTGCATTTATGTCGATACAATGTTCTTCTTCCCTTGCGTAGGATAGTGGCTGAAGATCAAATGAGGGATAATAAAACTATCGCGCAGCAACGACAAAACCGGTATTTTTATTGACGAAGCGTATATACTGATACTCTGTGTTGCGTTAAAACAATGGTTACTATCTATGAGCTTATTACAAATTAAATCCCTGCAGATTACCAGTCTTATTGGCGTGCATGCCTGGGAACAAACAATCCCGCAGACATTATGGGTTGATCTTGAAGTGATCTATCATCTTGAAGCTGCAGCCAATTCAGATAATATTCAAGACGCCATCGATTACGCAAAAGTTGGCGATTATATTCGGCATTTTGCTAAAGACCAGCAATGCCGCCTTATTGAAAGATTAGCCAGTTTAATGGCGGATGCGTTAACCGCGCAGTTTGGTTTTACGCATTTTCGTTTAACGGTACATAAGCCACAGGCCTTAGGTCATGCGAGTGATGTTGCTGTGGTGATAACCCGCCCCGAAAATAATATTGAATCGAGTAAACCATAATGGATAAAACTTACGAGCCCCAGGCTATAGAAGCAACATTATATCAACAATGGGAACAACAAGGTGCTTTTGCACCAAGTGGGCAGGGTAAGCCTTTTTGTATTGTGATTCCACCACCCAATGTCACAGGTACTTTGCATATGGGGCATGGTTTTCAATACAGTTTGATGGATGCACTGACGCGTTATCATAAAATGATGGGTGATGATACCTTATGGCAGTGTGGTACTGATCATGCAGGTATTGCAACACAAATGGTTGTTGAACGATTATTACAACAACAAGGTCAATCAAGGCATGATTTAGGTCGAGAGGCTTTTTTAGAGCAAGTATGGGCATGGAAACAAAAGTCAGGTGATATCATTACGCAACAAATGCGAAGGCTAGGTGCGAGTGTAGACTGGTCACGTGAGCGGTTTACGATGGATGCCTCATTATCACAAGCGGTACAAAAGGCTTTTATTACACTATATGAAGAAGGTCTTATTTATCGCGGTAAGCGTTTAGTCAATTGGGATCCCAAACTTTTAACGGCTATTTCAGATTTAGAAGTCTTAAACGAAGAAGAAGATGGTTGGTTATGGCATATTCGTTATCCATTAACAGATGGCACCGATTCAGTTATCGTTGCGACAACAAGACCAGAAACACTGTTTGGTGATGTCGCTGTTGCAGTACATCCAGATGATCCACGTTATCAAGCGATGATAGGCAAGACGCTTTGTTTACCTTTAACCGACCGACACATTCCTATCGTTGCAGATGATACCGTTCTTATGGATTTTGGTACAGGTTGTGTCAAAATCACGCCAGCACATGATTTTAATGACTATGCTTTAGGCCAACGCCATGGTTTGCCGCTCATCAACATCCTAACACCTACGGCACATTTAAACGAAGACGTACCCGAGGCGTATCGTGGACTTGAGCGTTTTGCTGCGCGTGAAGCGGTGCTGACGGCGTTAACACAGGCCGGTTTACTGGTTGATACAGTGAAGCATAAACTCAAAGTCCCTCGTGGCGATCGCTCCGGTGTTGTGATTGAGCCTTATCTTACGGATCAATGGTTTTTACATATGACGTCGTTGGCAAAGCCTGCGATGGATGCCGTTCGGCAGGGCGAGATTCGTTTTGTGCCGGAAAATTGGGATAAAACTTATTTTCAGTGGCTTGAGCATATTGAAGATTGGTGTATTAGCCGCCAGCTTTGGTGGGGACATCGTATTCCTGCTTGGTATGATGTCGATGGTCGTATATATGTGGGTGAAAATGAGGCTCAGGTTCGTGAGAAACATCAGTTAGATCCCTGTATTTCATTGACGCAAGATCATGATGTGCTTGATACTTGGTTTTCTTCTGCATTGTGGCCTTTTTCTGCGTTGGGTTGGCCAGCAGATTTATCTGATGTCAATCGCTTCTATCCGACACAGGTGCTAGTGACTGGTTTTGATATTATTTTCTTCTGGGTTGCACGCATGATTATGTTTGCGCTTAAATTTACCGGAAAAGTTCCATTTAGCACAGTTTATATCACGGGCTTAATTCGTGATCAAGACGGTCAAAAAATGTCAAAAACGAAAGGTAATATTATTGATCCTATCGATTTAATTGATGGCATTGATGTGGATAGTCTCATTGAAAAACGAACCCAGGGACTGATGCAGCCGCAAATGGCGGAAAAAATTAAAAAAGATACGATGACACATTTTCCTAACGGCATTGCTGCTTATGGTACAGATGCATTGCGTATGACTTTTTATAGTTTATCGGGTATGCCGCGTGAGGTTCGTTTTGACATTGGCCGCTTAGAGGGTTATCGTAATTTTGGCAATAAGCTTTGGAACGCAGCACGTTTTGTCTTAATGCATACAGAAGGGCATGGCATTGTTAAGCGTGATCAACATACCTTATCACAGGCAGCCAAGTGGATTTGGCATAGCCTTGCGCATACGATTGAAACTGTGCATCAACAATTAGCCGTGTTTCGTTTTGATTTTGCAGTGCAGGCAATTTATCAGTTTATTTGGTATGAGTATTGTGATTGGTATCTCGAGTTTGCAAAAGTTGAGCTGACGGATGAAAGCGCGCCTGCAACAAGGGCTACCCTAGTCATGGTGCTTGAAACTGCACTACGTGTACTGCATCCATTCATGCCTTTTATTACGGCAGCTATTTGGTCAAGACTAGCGCCACTGATTGGCAGCGATAATACAGATATTTTAGCTTCAACATATCCTTGTCTGGATGAATATTATAGAGACGCACAGGCAGCAAATCAGGTAGAATGGGTAAAAACCATTATTTTAGCTATCCGCAACATCCGTGGAGAGATGAATATTCATCCGGGCAAGGCGCTCAGTGTTTACTGTCGTAGTCAAGATACTAAATATCAACAGTATTTACAGGATAATCACCAATTGATTAGTCGTTTAGCTAAGCTTGATACATTGGCATGGGTTGATATGTCAGCAGATATACCACAAGCAGCGATGAAGGTTGTGGGTGATGTTGAAGTCTTAGTTTCTTTAGCTGGCGCCATTGATGTCGAGGCTGAGCAAGCGAGACTACAAAAAGAGATGGCAAAACTCAAGATTGAGATTCAAAAATGCCAACAGAAACTTGCAAATGCAAGTTTTATTGATAAAGCGCCACCTGCTGTTGTATTGCAAGAACAAGAACGATTACAAGGGTTTTCACAAGCGCTCGCGCTGCTTGAGCAACAGCTGATTGCCATATCGCCAGTGTCGTAACTAGCGTCCTAGTATACATTGCCTCTCTCGCTCACAGCGAGAGAGGGCAAGAACCGGGTGAAGGGGGAACTATCGCGTAGCAATGATCTATACGCTTCACCTTTCAGAACCTAGTTTCTACAGTCCAACGGTCTCTTCAGATACTTCAAACTCAGACAAACGCTCAATGGTATTTTCAATCAGTTTATTGACAGTTTGTTCACCTTGTTGCGTGAATACTTGACTAATGCGGTTAGCAACAATGGCACTGATGGAAAGTGCGCGGTGTCCGAGTACATTGGCCAAGCCATAAATAGCTGCCGTTTCCATTTCAAAGTTGGTAATGCGCAAATCCCGAAATTTAAACTGTTGTAAGTGTTTAATGAAGTCAGGAAATTGGAGGTTGGTACGCAGTTGCCGACCTTGGGGGCCATAAAATCCCGTGCAAGTTGCGGTAATACCTTTAAAAATACCGGGCGTTGCAAAATGATGAATCAATGCTTGATTGCCCAAAACAGCATAGGGATACAAGCCAACAAATTCGTCACGTGCTGCTTGACTGAGTGCAAGTTCAGCTTCTTGGCTTTCATGGGCATAATAATGCAATAAATTATCAAATCCCAGAGCGGCCGAGGAAATAACGGTACTGTCTACAGGAATATCTTCTTGTAAGCCACCAGCTGTCCCGATACGAATAATCGTTAACTTGGTTAATGTATCTTTTTCTTGACGTGTATGAAAGTCAACATTGACTAAAGCATCAAGCTCTTGCATCACAATATCGATACTGCCTGTACCCATACCCGTTGAAACAACAGAAACGCGTTTATTGCCGACATAACCTGTATGTGTTACGAGTTCACGTTTACTACGTTTCAGCTCAATACTATCAAAATGACGGGATACCAAAGGTACTCTATCTGGATCTCCGACCGTAATAATTGTATGTGCAATTTCTTCAGGATGTAAGTTAAGGTGATAAATACGTTGTTGCTTATCTAAAATAAGTTCTGACTCGGCAAAACGACCGTGAATAAATTCTGAGGTGCTCATATCAGGATCCATAATAAATTCATAAGGGCTCTACTGTAAACAATATAGCCTAAAAAAGCAACTCACACTTTAGTATATGGACTTCGTAGAAGTAAACTTTAGCAATACTTTGTCACACCAAGCAAGTTTTGCATTTAGCATACATTGAATGTGATCAAAACCAAGCAATAAGTAATGATAATCGGGCAGATTAACGTGCTCTTTATGAAAATGCCTTATAATTTTTTCAGATGCACTAAGTTTTTCAATGATACTTTTTCTATATATGGTTATTTTTTCGTATATTTCTGGGTGAGTTAGATGTTGTCCCAATGATAATTGTAGTAGTAAATCTTCGCGTACGACAGCAACTTCACAATCTTGATGTAGCCAGCGCTTTAGTGTATCCATGCCTTTTTCACTGATGGTATAAATACGCTTTTGTCTTGCTCCACTTTGGATATCGATGGAAGAAGTCACTAATTGTAAAGCTTCTAGCTTCTTTAAATTAGGATAAATTTGAGCATTACTTTCTGACCAAAAGAAATCAGAAACGCGTCTTAAGTGCGCCTTTATTTGATAGCCTGAGCAGGCTGATTTGCTCAATAAACCTAACAATACGTAGCAACTTTTGTTTAAATCTGCCATACCTAAACTTCAACTAAAAAGACAGGATAACGGATAAATAGCAGACTGTAAACTGGTGCGTATATTCAATGTCTACAAGGAAGGTGTGTGCTTTCTGAGCCATGTACGAATCCAATCAGATAAATGTTGTCATGGCTTAAGGATTTAAGCAGTATTTTGTCTTTATAAATTTCATGAGACTTTTTTAATATTTTTGTTTTGTCTTTTATATTTTCTAACTCAAATAATATTTCAGAACCATCGAGTAATTGTCGTGTTATCTCATATTTTTTTACATGAAAAGAGGGTTTATTGAGAAAATAATAGATTAGTTTTGTTAAAACTAAAGCACTTATACTTAATGCAGCAAAGAAAATGCCAAGATACGATATAGAATGAATAATATGCGAGCAAAAGGTCATAGCAATGACGCTTAAAACAAAAGAAAAGAAGTTAAAAAAAGATGCGGCTGTACCTGCTGAAGATTTTTCAGCTAAGCTCATGGCTCCAGTACTAGCTGCAGGTCTAATAAATCCTATACCTAGTGTGCATATAAACATAGGCAACATAAACGTATAGAGACTATTGATGAAGGATGTATTGGCAATAAACATCAGGATTCCACCAAGCGCTATAAGTATAAGACCTATGTTGCTTGCTGTAGCATGAGATATTTTTTTACACAGTTTGGGTACAAAAATAGACGCTATCATGATGATAATACCATTGATAGCCATAACAATACCATAAGTTAATATCGATAAATGCAATACATCAATAATAAAAATAGATGCCATGGCAATGAAGCTGAAAAGTACACCATAGGTGAATCCGGCGGTCACACAAAAATTTAAAAATGCAACTTGTTTTACGAGAGATTGATACACATGCCAAGTATGTTTAATGGATAGAGGTTTTCTGTTGATAAGTGGATGTGTCTCTTGATAGAAGCAGATAACAAAAATACTATAAAAAATACCTAAATAGAATAAGCATTCAAAACTTGCATGCCAATCAAACCAAGTATTTAAAAAACTACCTAAAAGTGGTGCAGTGACTGGACCTACCGCCATTAAAGCAGCAAGAAAACTCATTGCACGTGTCAACTCATGGCCTTCATAAGTGTCTCTTGCGATAGCTAATGCTGAAGTAATCGTACTGCATACACCAATTGCCTGAATAATCCTGGCAATAAGCAAGGTATGAAATGAGTGGGTAAGCATAACAACCGCACTGGCTAAGGTATAAATGAGTAATCCTACAATAAGTACAGGTTTTCTACCAAAGTGATCGGATAGAGGGCCGTAAATCGGTTGAGCTATCGCTAAACCTAACAAAGACATACTGAGAACTAAGGTAATATTATGGCTTATAAATACCTGTTGCATGGCAGGTATGCCAGCTACAAATAAATCGTTTGTCAGCGGCACGGTAATACCCGAGGAAAACGTAATGATTAATAATAATTTCTGCCATGATGTCATGATAGTATCCTCATTATATATTTTTCAGGTCTTGTAATGCATCATAAGGTTCTCATAACAGGTTGTCAAGACCTATTATGGATCTAAAACACAATATTATTTTGTGATCTGTCGTTATGACAACGTTTTATCACATGCATGTAGTCAGGTGATTTGAGTATGCACGAAAACTGATCGTCAATTGTAGCGCCTGAGCGCCTTACGAATGCCCGAAGGCAGACTGAGGCGCTAGAAATCAATCACAGCAAATGAGGTTATTAACGCGGATGCGCATTTACTTTGACCCAATTGGCATAAGTTTCCATGAATTGCGTTAGAAAATCACGCGTACCTTGATTCGTGAGCTGACCGTGTTCATCGAATAATTTATCGACATAGCTAAGATAAACTTCGGGTTGTTGCATGCACGGCGCATTTAAAAATACCATGGATTGACGTAAGTGATGATTCGCGCCAAAACCACCGATAGCACCTATCGATGCACTCACAATAGCACAAGGCTTACCATTCCAAAGGCTCTGTCCATAAGGCCTCGAACCAACATCAATAGCATTTTTAATGACAGCTGGCACGGAACGGTTATATTCTGGTGTCACAATCAGAAAACCATCGATGTTTTTTAATTGTTGCCGAAATTCAAGCCATGCTGCCGGGGGATTGGCTTCATCGTCTTGATTAAAAAAGGGTAATTGACCAATCTCAATGATCGAAGTTTTCAGTGAGGCCGGTGCTACTGCCATCAATACTTCGGCCACTTTTCGGTTGAATGAATCTCGACGTAAACTCCCTACTAAAATACCTATGTTTAGCATATATCCCTCTCTTTTATGACGGTTTATTTCGTTGCTGCGTGCTTGTTCGGAAGATTTCACAAAAGAACGCGGCGCTCTCAATTGATGCACGTTAAGTATAGACTGACTTCAGTAACTTGTTTGTCGTTAGAAAAACGTTTCAACAAGGACTCTCAGCATTTTTAACGATCACGGATATAAATGTTGTGCCTCACGCATATCGGCAGTGTAACGATCGCCTTGAACTTGGTCTGCAATGATTTCTTGAATGTGCTGTAAATCATCTGCATGTAGCGTTATTTCGAGTGCACCTAGATTTTCCTGTAATCGGGATAAATGGCGACTACCGGGAATAGGAAAAATAAAGTCGCCTTGTGAAACTAACCATGCTAGTGCTAGTTGAGATAAAGTAAAGCCTTTACTTTTAGCAAATAATGCAAGTTTTTCTTTAATTTTTAAATTAGCTAAGAAATTATCCCCTTGAAATCTTGGTAAAAACTCACGAAAATCGCCATTGCTAAAAGTAAAATCTTTAGACATGGTATCTGTAAGTAATCCTCGGCATAATGGACTGTAGGGTACAAAAGCAATGCCAAGGGCTTGGCAAGCAGCCAGTACGCCATTATGCAGGACATCTTGGGTAAATAAACTAAATTCATTTTCTATTGCGCCAATTGCATGAGGCATACCTAAATTTTTGAAATAACGATGGGTATACTCAATGCTCTTCGCAGAGGCTTCAGATAGGCCAATTTGCTTAATCTTATTTTCGTGCATTAGCGTGGCCAGCATGTCAAGACACTTGATTAATTCAGACTTGGTTTTTGGTAATCGATGTAAATAATACGTATCGATATAGGTTGTATCTAAGTTAATTAATGATTGCTCACATGCTTTGCGAATGTGTTCGGGGCTTAAATCGAGTGACCAGTCAGTCGTTAAGAAACCACATTTACTAGCGATATAAAGCTCTGATCTTACAATATTCGATTCTCTAAGTCCTTGTCCTAATAAGCGTTCATTATGACCACTTGCGCCCGAGGATTGTTTTCCATTAGTTGTTTCGTCATAGCAATCAGCTGTATCAAATATCCGTATCCCAAGGGATACAGCATCTTTGATAAGCGCCACAAAATCATGATGGCTTAGTCCATGACCATAATTACCTGATAGCCCCATGCAGCCCATGCCAATTCTGCCAAATTGATGTGTCGTTAACATTTTCTTATCCTCCTATTAAAAGTCTATGCATGCATTTTCTTCTGATCAAAATCTTGAAAAACTTGTTTCGCAATCATCATGGCATTAACAACAGCAGCCATACCCGCGTAAAAGATCATTTGTAATAAAGTATCTATAATGGCTTCTTGACTCACACCTATTTTTAGTGCTGACGCTATATGTGCTCTTAATTGTAATGTCGTGTGACCTAAAGCTGTGCAGGCTGCAATAGTGACTAGTTCTCGTGTTGCCAGATCAATGCCTGTGCGTGAAACGACAGTTCCAAATCCCCATTCAATCGTCATATCGACAATTTCTGGGCAGATATCACCTAAATCCGCTACTATTTTTTGACCTGCTTCACCGCCATGTAGTTGTTGTAATAGTGCTAAACCTTGCTGGTAACGTTCGGTATTGTTCATGAGGAACCTCGTTATCGATGTAAACTAACAGAATCAAGTTTAACTTTTATTTTTTATAGAACAATAGCCATAAATATGAAATAATTATTGCTATTATTGCAATAATAAACTGGAATCAAAGATGTTAGAAGATTTACAAGCGTTTCGTGCGGTTGCTGAGCTTCAAAGCTTCGCCAAAGCGGCCAGACAGCTTAAGGTATCAAACTCAGTTATTACTCGAAGAATTGCGAGACTGGAGCAACATTTGCAAATTAAGCTCTTGCAAAGAAGCACTAGGCAAGTTAGCCTGACAGAGTTAGGGGCTGAGTATTTACAGCAAATTACGGAGATATTACAACAACTCGAATTATCCTATACGGAGCTTAAACAAAAGCAAAATCAAGTGACAGGTGTTCTTCGTATGGGAGTGCCTTACTCCATCCTTCAAGAGTGGATTGTTCCGAATTTAGCAACTTGGTTTTATCAGTATCCTGAGTTACAGCTTGAATTTATTCAGGGTAATCATTTGTATGATATGATTTCATCAAGATATGATTTAATCATTTATAGTGGTGATTTACCAGATACAAATTATTACAGTAAGCATATTGCTGACTGGTCTAAAATGACTGTCGCGTCACCGTCGTTTTTAACACGCTATGGTATACCTAAAGAACCAAAAGATTTATGCCATTTTTGGTGTATAGACCATGCAGATAATTATCATCGCGGCTGGGGTTATCTTCATCAAGGTCTGTATCGTGAGCAAGTGATCAAGTCAATGCTTCGAGCAAATTCGAGCACGATTATGCGAGATATGGCCTTACAAGGGCTTGGTATTACGCGATTACCCGATTTTACTATTCATCATGCCGTCACTTCGGGTGAGTTAGTGCCTGTATTAAGTGAGTATCAACTAGCCCCGCTTGGTATTCACGCAATTTATCCATCCAAGCGATTTTTACCTAAAAAAACAGAATTATTTATTGCGTTTTTACAGGACTGTTTTGCTAAGTTGAATATCGTGCGCTGATGTTGTATTGAAATAGGTGGTAAGTATTTTTAATACACGCGATCAAATTGCGCCAAAATATCAGGATTTTCTAATGTGGATGTATCTTGAGTGATCGATTCGCCTTTGGCAATGTTGCGTAATAATCGGCGCATAATTTTACCAGAGCGGGTCTTGGGTAGGCTTTCGCCGAAATAAATATATTTGGGTTTGGCAATGGCTCCAATGTTTTGGGTGACGCCTTCTCGTAAGCGCACAGCAATCTGTTTAGCTTCATGATCGCTTGGGTAAGCCCCTTTTAGCACAACAAAGGCGCAAATGGCTTCACCCGTCAAGGGATCGGGGCAGGCGACAACGGCCGCTTCTGCAACGAGCTCAGTGAGTGCTACGAGAGCGGATTCGATTTCCATGGTACCTAGGCGATGCCCCGAGACATTAAGGACATCATCCATGCGGCCAATCATACAAAAATAACCATTATCAGGACGGCGTACGGCACTGTCGCCCGCAAGATAGCGATGACCGCCTAGGCTCGCTGGAAAATAGGCTAGCTGGTAACGCTCGGGATTGCGCCAGATGGTGCGTGCAAGTGCGGGCCAAGGTTTTTCAAAGACCAACATGCCACCGGTGCCATGCGGTACTGTGTGTCCAGTTTCATCGACAATGCTTGCTAGAATACCCGGCAATGGCAAGGTACAACTACCTGGCACCAAGGGAGTTGCGCCGGGCAGCGGACTGATGACCGCGCCACCGGTTTCTGTCTGCCAAAACGTGTCGACAATGGGACAACGTTTGCCGCCGACATGTTGGTAATACCACATCCACGCCTCAGGATTAATGGGTTCTCCCACACTGCCAAGTAATCGTAGACTTGATAAATCATAATGGGCTGGATGGACTTCAGGATGGGCTTCAGATGCTTTAATCAGCGAGCGAATGGCCGTGGGTGCTGTATAAAAAATACTGCAGCGATGTCTTTCTATCATTTCCCAAAAACGGCCAGCATGAGGATAGCTTGGTGTGCCTTCAAAGATAACTTGTGTTGCGCCAGCAGCTAATGGTCCGTATGCAATGTAAGTATGTCCTGTGATCCAACCGATATCTGCGGTACACCAAAATATATCCTCGGGACGCATATCAAAAACCCAATCCATAGTCAGCTTTGCCCATAATAAAAAACCAGCGGTAGCATGTTGTATGCCTTTAGGCTTACCCGTTGAGCCTGATGTATAAAGGATAAATAAAGGATGTTCAGCGTTAACAATCACAGGTTCGCAGGTATTGGGCTGGTTTGCTAATATATCAGCGAAGGTTTTATCGCGTTTAGGTGTAAGTGGGCACGGTGTTTCACTGCGTTGATACACAAAAACGTGTTGAACAGCGTCACAGTGACCTAAGCTTAATGCCTCATCAACAATGGTTTTCAGCGGCAGGATTTTACCACCGCGATGCTGATGGCTGGCAGTTATCACGGCAACGGCCTCTGTATCAACCATACGTTCGTGTAATGCATTCGCGGAGAAGCCCGCAAATACGACGCTATGAATGGCGCCTATGCGTGCGCAAGCCTGCATAGCTATTACGCCCTCTATACTCATGGGCATGTAAATAATGACGCGATCACCTTGATGGACACCGTGTGCTTTAAGTGCATTGGCAAATTGACAGACACGTTCTAGTAATTGCTGATAAGTGATGTGAGTGACTTTGCCATCGTCTGCTTCAAAAATAATGGCTGTTTTATTCTGTACTGGCGTACCCATATGTTTATCTAAACAATTGACACTAGCGTTAAGCTCGCCGTCATCAAACCAAGTATAAAAAGGGGCGTGTGTTTCATCCAGCGTACGGGTAAAGGGCTTATGCCAAAAGAGATGTTGGCGCGCGAGATTTGCCCAAAATCCTTTGTAGTCTTCTGCTGCTTTCGTGCATAGTTGATGATAATCTGCCATGCCTGAGATCCGAGCCTGTTTGACGACAGATTCACTGGGTGGAAATGAGCGATGTTCAAGCGAAAGCGATTCAATGTTGGACATGATAAGCCTTCTTATTTTTTAGGTTGAGATGTAGACGATTCAAATAAATAAAGGTATTTACCGTAGCCCAATCGCGCCATATCGGCGACTGGAATGAATTTGAGTGAAGCAGAATTCATACAATAACGAAGATGAGAGGGGGCTGGGCCATCATCGAATACATGTCCTAGATGCGAATGCGCGCCACTGGATAGTACCTCAGTCCTTTTGGCAAATAGACTATCATCTTCACGCGTTTCAATGGCATGTGCATCAATGGGTTTAGTGAAACTTGGCCAGCCTGTTCCGGAATCATATTTATCTGTAGAGCTAAATAAAGGTTGTCCGCTGACCACATCGACATAAATACCGGGCTGTTTATTATCCCAATAAGTATTCTGGAAAGCTTTTTCTGTGCCTGCTTTTTGGGTCACATCATATTGAAGTGGGGTAAGTTCTTTACGCAGCGTAGCCTCATCGGGCTTTTGGTAAGCATTGTCGCCAAAACTAGGTGTGGTCATGATAACTCCTAATAAAAACGCGATATAAATCCATTTCATAATAGCATACCTCTTAAGCGTAGATACTAACGCAAGGTGGTGCGGCTCACATGGTATATACACAAAGGCGCAACACAGCTCACGATAACACCCACACTAAGTATAGTCTCATAATGCACAACATTGCCTATAGCAATTTGACTTGGTGGTAAGAAGCCGATAAACATAGTGAATAAACAGCTAAGTATGCCGAGAGTGCAGGTTAACCATAATCCCCATTTTCCACCAGGGATCATGAACGCTCGTTTAACACCCGCGTGCTTATAACGAAGTCGAATGGCTGCAGCAAACATAATGACATAAACGAGCAGGGCAAGAATAGCTGTGATGGCTGATAACATCCAAAATCCGCTGCTAACAGTCGGCATAAAAATAAAAGCAGAACAAAGGCCGGTAAAAATAATAGCCTGTAATAATAAAATATGAGTTGGAACGTTATGCTTATTGACATGTTGCAATATTGCGGGCAGGCTTCCATCACGGCTTGCCATCAGTAAGCCCTTGCTGGGTCCTAGCATCCACGCATTCACCCCACCTAATGCACCCAAGACAATGAGTAAGGCTAAATAAGGCATAAACCAAAACATGTGAAAAGCCTTGAAAAAGATAGTAAAAGCTTGCAAAAGTCCTGATACAATATTTAATTGTTGTTGCGGTACAACGATGGCAATGGCTAATGATGCGAAAATCATAGTGGCTAAGACAATGATAGCAGAATATAACACAGCTTTAGGATAATCTCGTTGTGGGTTACGCACTTCAGCTGCATGTGATGCCGACATCTCCATGCCTACAAGGCCGTAGAGCAGACCTGATATCAATACCACGTTATTAATACTGCTCAAATCTGGAAAAAAGCTAGCTAACGATGGTGTTATGCTTACAGGCTTATTCATAAAAATCCATGTAACACTAAGCGCTATGATAAATAACATAGGTAAAATAGTGCCAATAATAGCTGCTAAAGAAGATAAAATATTGGTAACTTTCAAACCTAAAAAATTAAATAGGGTAGATAGCCAGAAGATAATCATAATAACGCTAGTCATATAAAGCTTGTTATCGACCAGTTGTGGGTGAATGCAATAAGCAATGGTTGCGGCTATCAATGTCATAATAGTAGGATACCAACAGATGTTATAAAACCATTGCAGCCAGATGGTGAGAAAAGCCATTCTCTTGCCAAAGGCTTCTCGTGTCCAAATGTAAAGACCGCCTGTTTCTGGCCAGCCAGTGGCAAGTTCTGCGGCGACCAAGGCGACGGGAATAAAAAAGACCAATGCCGCAATAAGATAATAAAAAATCACGGAATAACCGTATTCGGCGCCGATAGGGAGTGTTCGCAGGCTATCGACTGCGATGACATTAATCATCACTAAACCAAAGACACTGATGTGTTTGATGGGGGTGTGTTTGGTGGTCATTGATAAACTCGCATGTCAAATGAGCCTATTATCTTATCTGATTTTAGGTATAGTTTCATGTGGTTATTTGCGGTATGATAAGAAAAATGACATGCTGGATTTGATGGCGAGGGCGCAAGTGATGTGGCGAGTAGGTTTTTTGATGTGTTTGTGTGTGCTAGCGGTGAGTGCCTGGGCGATTCCTGTGCAGCTTGCCAATAAGGGTAATGTGGCTGTGTATGCACACCCTAGCGATAGTGATGCGCAAATAGGAACACTGCCCGGTGGTAGTCAAGTAGAGGTCGTAGCAACAGACATGACCAAAGGTTATTTACTTATCCAGTATAAACAGCAGCAAGCGTGGATTAAAGCGAATAGTGTGACCGATACCAGCAATGCATCGAATAAGGATGATTCAGTACAAGAGGTATTAAATACAGCCTTTTCTAATGCAAGCAACAAGGTTGATGCGGCAATGACGCATGCGCAATCGAAAATTGCAAAAGGTTTAGTACATGCCCAATGGAACCAGCATATCAGTTTGTGGACCGATCCTATCGCTAAATCTGCCATGTTGACTGGCGTCTTTATTTTTCTCTTGGGACTGGTTGTAGGGTTGCTTATAGGGCGAGTGATGTGGCGTACCAAGCGTTCTTTCTTACGTTGAGTTAACTGTTATGGCCAAGCTTTATTTTTATTATTCAGCGATGAATGCGGGTAAAAGCACAACCCTATTACAGTCGGATTATAATTATCGCGAACGCGGTATGGATACATTATTACTTGTACCCAAGTTAGATACCCGCCATAGCAAGCATCACATTCATTCACGTATTGGTTTATCTGCAGAAGCTTATGCCTTTGCACCCGATACAAATCTTTATTATTATGTTGAGACTTGCTTGACAGAAAAGCCAAGCATTCAATGCATATTGCTTGATGAGGCGCAATTTTTAACAAAAGCACAGGTTAAGCAATTATCGGACATCGCGGATCATTTACATACACCCGTACTTGCCTATGGACTCCGTAGCGATTTTCAAGGTGAACCTTTTGAGGGTAGTTTATATTTATTAGCCTGGGCTGAAGAAATTATTGAAATTAAAACCATTTGTCATTGTGGACGCAAAGCTACGATGAATTTACGTGTCGATGCTGAGGGGCAAGCTGTGAAGCAAGGCGCCCAAATTGAAATTGGGGGTAATGAACGTTACATTGCCATGTGCCATCGCCATTTTAAGCAGGCCTGGCTAGGATAGAAGGCAGATTTTAATAACCATTCACACTCTTAAAGTTGGCAAAGTAACAATTCTCTGCTTTAAAACTACTTGCTCTACCGCTACCACTTTCATTAAAGCCAGTATAACGTGCTTCGATGTTTTTTTGCGATGCGCTGTCTAAGGTGGGTGGCGCGCAATACGTGATAATAAGCACGCTGCCTGCATGATACGGTGAATTTTGGCTGCCTTTGCCGGTGATAGTAATTTTGCTTTCTCCGACTTCGTTGGGTGAAAAGTTGTAGTTTTGCTTACAGATAGCGACTAAGTCTGTCGATTGAATGGCGGGATCAAAGGTTGCCTGATATTGATCGAGTGCAACATCATAGCCTGGCGTCCATCCACTAGGACAGATAGGCAACTGGATCGTCAATAGATTGTTTTTCTGCATATTGTCCTTGAGCTTTTTACCGTCGCGGATAACATCTTTGCCAATAAGGTCAGTATAAATCGATTTGACCATAATCATCTTTTGAGCTTTCATCATATCTGGCAAGGATTGATCGGTATCGGTATTGCCTAGGGGAATGATGAGGGCGGTGGCGGTTGTTTTGACTTCGTGCGTCGTTGTATTGACTTGTGCTGCGGGGAGTTTGGATGCAATTAATTTTGCCATCTCATTATTCGGTGCGACGGTGCTTATGTAAATAACTCCGGATTTTGTGGCCGTATTCGCACTGCCCGCACTATACCCATTAGGGAAGCCCAAGTTATAACTATTGTAATTACCACAACTGGTGCTGGTATTACCGGTTAGCATAGTGCCACAGGCGTTTAATTGAAAAGGTGAGCTTGTGCCAGTAATACTGCTAATGCTGCTGGGCCAATAGTCATAAACATCATGATAACGTTGGGCAGCTATCACTAAGCTTTGCATTTCCGCTGCAGTTTTTTCGGCAGCAGCTTCAGCGGTGTGTTTTTTATAAGTTGAAGCAACAATACCAATAATGGCAGCGATGATAATAATCACTAACATCATTTCCAACAGCGTAAAACCACGGCTTTTTTGCATATGGTTTTGGGTACTGTGGTGACTGAATGAATGTGTAATACAAACAGAGCGCTGGTTTTTTATGGTTCGCATTATACGTCCCCATTCGTATTGGTAAAGGGTCCAAATTGACAAGCATTGGCATTATTATTTTGAAGCTGATTAAGTTTATTGTTATTAAGCCAGGCTGGTATGGTCTGTGGCAATGTCGGTGGTCGGCAATATGTGAGGATCATAAGCCCCCCGGTATACCACGCGTCGTATTGACTAGCAAAAAGACCGGTGCGTCGGCTAATTTTAAGCGTTAGCCCAGTTTTATCACCGCCATTTTGTGGGGTAAAACGATATTGTTTTTTGCAAATATATACGCCAGCGACGTTATAAATTGTATTATTTTTATTGGCTTCATATTGCATCAGTGCAGCATCATAATCGGGTGTCCAGTCGTTGGGGCAATCTTGGGGTAAATAAACGTCTAGAAAACGTTGATCGCCCATTTTGCTGGGCAGATTTTTGTTTTCTGCTTGCTTTTTACCGAGTAAGTCGGTGTAAATGCTCCGAAGCATGATCATGCGCCCTGCTGACATGAGATTAGCAAAGTCTGCACCCTGGAGTGTACCGGCAGGTGCGATGGATGTTTGTACGGTTGCTGATTGGGTTGTGGTATTAGGCAGTTTGGCTGCGATGGCGCGGGCCATATCGGAATTGGTAGCGGTGGTTGAAACGAGAATGGTCGGTGCTGTTGGCAGGTTATTACTGCCTTGGGGTGCGCCAGAACCGTAACCTGTGGGAAAACTGATGGTATAGGCATTATTGTGCGCGCAAGTACTCGCATTGTTAGCATTGGTACCCAAATAAACGGTGCCGCAGCGCGGTAAACCCTGATATGCGCCACTGACCAGCGTATCTATGTTATTTGGCCAGTATCGGTAGGTTTGGTAGTAACCTTGCGCTGCTTCCATCAGTGCCAACATATCGCCTGACGTGTTATCGACAGCGTCAAGGTTTCGCTGTTGTTTTAATAAGGTTGCGCTATAACTAAGTGCAATGGCTAACACAATAATAACCAGTATCATTTGCAATAAGGTAAAACCACGCTGTTTTGACCAAGATGTTTTATTTAATATGGTTAACATCATATGGCTTTTACCCTGTAAAATTGGCAAATTGACAGGTGTCTGCTTTTGGCAGGCCTGGTGGTATGGGTTTTATCTGGGTGTAACCTGTAAATTTATCTTTCATATCTAAGTTGCAAACGGAGCTGTTACCTGAACAGGTAGCAACTTTGGGCGGCACACAGTAGGTGATAACCAGCGCGACAGCTGAATAGTAATCTGTTACGGTCCTACGATTGGTTTTAGCGACAAAGTAAGTTGCGCCAGTTTGGTTTGGATAAAAGTCATAGTCTTGACGGCAGATGTAGATACCACGCGATCCCATAGAAGCCGAGCCAACATTGGCGATAACTTGGGTGAGTGCAGTATCGTAACCTGGGTACCATCCTTGAGGACATGTGGGTAAAGTGACCTCGACTCGATTGCTGTTCGTTTTTAATCGATCTTCGGCAGAGACCTTAGCATTGGTCATACGCGATTCGCCGACAAGCGCGAGATAAATGGATTTTACCATGATAACACCTTCATCATCCATCATATCATAAAGCTCAGGCAAGCTTAGGCTAATGTCTTTAAAGGTTTCATTAGGTGCGGGTTGTGTCATGCTGACGGTTGTGCCGTTGACTTTAGCCATAGGAAGCAAGCTGGCTAGTTGTGTCGCGATATAACTGTTAGGTACGGTTGTTGATACGATCAGCGCACTGGCTTTTTTGGGTGCGGGGGATGGCGGTACATCGCGCGTACAATTATGCCCAGGATAATTGGGATCGGGGCACAAGCAATTGATACTGAGTTCTGTGCGTGGACAATAACAATCAAGGCTAGGTTGGCCGCTTGGGCAAACAGGTGAGCCTATGACTGTTGGTGGGTTGCTGATACTTTTACTACCCGTTAATGTAGCACCTTGGGCGCTGTAACCGGCGGGTACACTGATTTGATAGCTATTAAGGCCTGCGCAGGTGCCGCCATTATTCAAAAATAAGGGGCCACAACGCTTAACGCCAGCCAATTGATTAACATTGCTAGGCCAATAGTTATTGGTATCGTTGACATAATAGGCCTGTGCAGCTTGGGCAATTTGCTGCATTTCTACGGCCGTTTGTTTGACCATTAACATATCACGTTGTTGTTTATAAAAATGTGTGCCGAGCAGCATCAATGCTGCAATCACAACAACGACTAGTGATAATTCAATCAGTGTAAAGCCGCGAGGGTGCAAGCATTTATGTGATTTGCTAAGGTTCTCTGTCATTGTCTCTCGCACGGATAGTTTAAGGTGTTGGCGGCGATTGCTGCAAATGCAGCCGACGTCGTATCACGCGGCACCACACAGGCAGCCAAGAAAGAAATAAGATGGCGCTATAGTTAATGGCGCACCAACCAGGCAGGCTAATGCCAAGCCAAGTCCATGTGCTGATGGCGCAATCGCCAGTGCCAAGAAAAGCAGATTTCATGGCTTCTCCCCAAGGCAAATGGGCAAACAAAAAAGCAATACCAGCGCCGCAAATGGCAGACTCGCTTTGCACATGAGCAATGAGCCATAGTTGCCTTAGGGCAAAGTATAGCCCAAAAGTGCACCAAACGGTATTGACGAGTGCCAAACTGTAAATGAATCGATACGATGTTCGTTTAGCCAGCGCAATAATGAGGCTCAAGGCAAGCAGTACGAAAACAACACGTTGTAGCTGACATAATGCGCAAGGCATGAGGCCTTGTTGATATTGTAGTATCAAAGCTGCAGTCAATGCGCTGACCGACAAGAGTAAAGCAAGCGCATAGTACCAGCGAAACCAAGGTGTTTGCATGGTCTCTTATTCTCCATCATCTTTTCATAGTCGATTATAACTCAAATTCACCTGGCTTCGTATTTTTATTGAAAATAAGCTAATAAAATATTGGCAAAGTTATAATGCCTTGGTAAACTGCAAAACAACAGGTCATTTGGAAGTACCGATTTTTTACGTTGCGTCTATCTGCTGATAAAAGGCCCTTCTCCCTTTGCAGAAGAATGTGAATGAGGGCCGGATGAGATGTAATAAAACCATCGCCATAGCGATGACAACGTCACTGGTTAAAATACGCGAGTATACCTATATTTATCAATGCACAAGGGGTTTTGCTATGAATCAAATACCAAAGCAAATGAAGTGGTTAGCCTTAGCATCAGCGCTTGCGGCAGGTCTTTTATTTATGGAAAATAGCTATGCTGTTGGCAACGGTTTCTATGTGGGTGGTCTGCTTGGGCACTCAAGCATGGACTATACAGCAAGCAACCAACATTTTACGCCAGGTAAAACGGAAGATAATTCGGGATTTGGCTGGAATGCGCAGGCCGGTTATCAGGTTGCGCGTAATCTTGCGTTACAGGCGGATTTTTACGATTATGGTGATGCACATTTTAAAAATTTACAAGGTGTTCAAGGTGCCAGCGCTAATTATAATCAAAAGGCCGGTGATGTTGTCGCTAAACTTGTGCTTCCTTTGGGCGCATTTAACCTCAATGCCAACGCCGGTCTAGCCTATGTTGCCCTTGATCGTAATGCTAATGGTGTCGCTAAAGCGCATAGCATGAATCCTGGTGATAAAGATGTCACTAAGTTCACTTATGGTTTGGGTGCGGGTTATGACTTAAGCCCTAATTTAACTGCTATTGTCAATTGGCAGCAAATTCCAAGTGGCGGCGGTATTCAACAAAGTAATATCATTGCGGGTGGTTTAGATTACTATTTTAATTAATTGCGTGATAATGCTTGTATATTTTATTTAGCTATCGTACAATGCTGTCGCGGGGTGGAGCAGTCTGGTAGCTCGTCGGGCTCATAACCCGAAGGTCGTAGGTTCAAATCCTGCCCCCG
>CAMFJL010000016.1 GCA_945957175.1 uncultured Legionellales bacterium | reverse complement strand
CAGTAATACCACTTTGAAAATTAACATCGTCGGTACCAATGATATCCCTGTCGCCGTCGCCGATACCGCAGGCCCACTCACAGAAGACAACGCCACAACAACAGCCACTGGCAATGTATTAACTAACGATACGGATGCCGATACCGGCACCGTTTTAACAGTCACTGGCGTTATTGCTGGCACTGGCGCACCCACTACCAATGTCGGCGCTACCGTGACTGGCACCTACGGCTCAGTCGTTATCAATGCCAACGGTACTTATACTTACACCATCAACAATGCCCTCAGCGCTGTCCAAGCCTTAAGCCAAGGCCAAATCGCCAATGATACCTTCACCTACCGCGCTTCCGATGGTATCGCCACCAGCAACACCACCTTGATCATTAACATTGTTGGTACCAATGATGCAGCCACCTTGGGTGGTACCAGTGTCGGCACAGTCACAGAAGATGGTACAGTAACTGCAACCGGTAGTCTCACCATCACCGATCTAGATGCCGGTCAAAATAGCTTCACTGCCCAAATTAACAGCATCGGTACTTATGGTACCTTCAGCGTCACTACAGCAGGTGTGTGGACTTACAACCTCAACAACGCTTCAACCAATGTTCAAGCACTAACGCAAGGCCAAACCGTCACCGATATCTTTACCGTTACGAGTGTCGATGGCACAACCAAACCGATTACGGTTAACATCATTGGCACGAATGATGCCCCTGTTGCCGTCGCCGATACTACAGGCCCGCTTACAGAAGATAACACCACAACAACAGCCACTGGCAACGTGCTAACTAACGATTCTGATGTTGATACGGGTGCCGTCTTAACCGTGACTGGCGTCATTGCTGGCACCGGCGCACCCACCACCAACGTCGGCACTACCGTCACTGGCACCTACGGCTCGGTCGTTATCAATGCCAATGGTACTTATACTTACACTATCAACAATGCCCTCAGCGCCGTCCAAGCTTTAAGCCAAGGCCAAATCGCCAATGATACCTTCACCTACCGCGCTTCCGATGGTATCGCCACCAGCAACACCACCTTGATCATTAACATTGTTGGTACCAATGATGCAGCCACCTTGGGTGGTACCAGTGTCGGCACAGTCACGGAAGATGGCACAGTGACTACAACCGGTAGCCTCACCATCACCGATCCAGATGCCGGTCAAAATAGCTTCACTGCCCAAAACGGTGCAGCTGGCACCTATGGCACCTTCAGTGTCACCACAGGTGGTGTGTGGACTTATAATCTCAACAATGCTTCCGCCAATGTCCAGGCTTTAACAGCAGGCCAAACCGTTACCGATACCTTTACCGTTACCAGCGCCGATGGTACTACCAAACCAATTACTGTCAATATAGTCGGCACCAATGATACAGCAACCCTAGGTGGTACCAGTGTCGGCATAGTGACTGAAGATGGCACCACCAGCTCGACAGGTACGCTCACTATCAATGACCCAGATGCTGGACAAAATAGCTTCCAAGCCTTAAGCAATGTCAACGGCACCTATGGTACTTTCAGTGTCACTACTGCGGGTGTGTGGACTTATAATCTCAACAATGCTTCAGCCAATGTCCAAGCACTGGCCCAAGGCCAAACTGTAACCGATACCTTCACCGTGACCAGTGTTGATGGTTCAGCCACCAAAGTTGTTACCATGAATGTCACGGGCTCTAACGACAATCCAGTTGCTCAGAATGATGTATTTGGCAATACGGTACAGACCCCCTTTAGTAATAATTTTAACGGCAGCGTACCCGCACAAATATCTGGTATCAGAACAACAACCGGTAGCTTCACTGCCCCACTGGCGGGTGCGACCAGTGTTGATGGGCAACGCACATTTTCAGGTACTGCTCTTTATGATGGAGAATCTCTCTCTGGTGCAACACAACCTGCAGTCACATTAACACTAACTGGTCTGGCGCCACACACGGCTATCAGTGTGCAATATCTCCTACTACTCATAGACTCATGGGATGGTAGCTCTACTGACGGCGGCCCTGATTATTTCAACGTGACTGTTGATGGCGTTAACATTTTCTCAGAAACTTTTTCTAATCGAGGCCCAGGCAGTGATACCGGCACTTATTCGCAAAATCCACCTGCTAATAGTTTGCTACTCGCTGCTGGACAGTACTACACTGTGCCCGGTGACTCAACCCCAGGCTATAGCGACTCGCTATACGACATGAGTGTTGACCCAAGCATGCAATACATAGCCCATACGGGCAGCACCCTTACTATCACCTTTTTTGCAAGCGGTGCGGGTTGGAGCGGCACTAGCGGTACCAATGTTGATGAAGCCTGGGCTATTGATGCGCTTAGCGTTAAAACTTACAATATGACCGGCATTGTCACTGGCAATGTCTTAGCAAACGACACCGATGTCGATACACTCGATACCTTAACGGTACAATCCGCCAGCACAGTCACCGCCCAAGGCGTTTCCATCTCAGTGGCTGCGAATGGCTCCTTTACCTATGATGCAACAAACAGTACGTTCTATCAAAGCCTAACCACTGGCCAATTAGGTACTGACTCCTTTACCTATGTCGTTTCTGACGGCCACGGCGGCACGAGTACTGCCACTGTCACCATCAATGTGCTTGGCGTCAATGATGCCCCTGTCTTAAGTGGTGTAGATAGTCCTATCACATATCTTGAAAATACGGTGAATGACAATCTACAGCTCTTGGATCCTAATGGCATCACAATCACAGATATGGATAATGCTAACTTTAATGGCGGTGTCATCACTGTAGGTTACAGTACAAATCAAAGTCAAGGTCGACTCGCGGTCATTTCAAGTACAACACTAGCAGGTGGCCACACTATCAGTGTGAGTGGTTCCAATATCGCTTATGATGGCACTAGCATTGCAAGCTTCAGTGGTGGTGGTAATGGTAATAATTTAATCATTAGCTTGAATGGTAATGCCACACCTATTGCAACCAGTGCATTACTTAGTCAATTGGGTTACCTAAATCCCAATGACAATCCATCAGGCGTACGCACTGTCACCATCAGCGTGACTGACGGCTCAGGCGCTACCAGCAATCTTGGTCAGATCGTTGTCAGTGTCACGCCAGAAAATGATCCAGCCACGATTACTGGCACTACTACAGGCAGTGTCACCGAGGACGGTACTTTAGTTCGCTCAGGCACCTTAAGCATCACTGATCCAGACACTGGACAGGCTATCTTTACCAGCATTACAGGCGCCTCAGGCACTTATGGTAGTTTAAGTTTAACCACTGCTGGCGTTTGGACTTATACGCTTAACAACAGCTCCGCTAATGTTCAAGCGTTAACGCAAGGTCAAACAGTACAAGATACCTTTACGGTCACGAGTGTTGACGGTACTGCTAGCAAAGTCTTAACTGTGAGTGTTTTTGGTACCAACGATTTACCTACGCCCGCACCTGATACTAATGCGGCCCAAGAAGATAGTGTACTCATTAGAACCGGTAATGTGCTTACGAATGATACCGATCCCGATGCTGGCGCTACCTTAAGTGTCACAGGTGTTATTGCAGGTACTGGCTCACCAACCACCAACGTTGGCACTACTGTCACCGGCACTTATGGCTCGGTCGTCATCAATGCCAACGGTACCTATACTTATGTAGTTAACAACAGTAGTACTGCTGTACAGCAGCTCACTTCTGGTCAAGTAGCTAATGATACCTTCACCTATCGTGCTTCTGATGGTATAGGCACGAATAACAGCACCTTGATCTTCCACGTGATAGGCACTAACGATGCACCCGTATTGACCGGCGGCAACACCAGCCTAACTTTCTTAGAAAATACGATTAATACCGCAGCAGCTGCGATCAACAGTACCGCCATTACACTGACAGATGCGGATACAGGTAGTAACTATAACGGTGGCAGTGTCGTAGTTGACTATAAAGGCTCGACTGGATTGGCTGAAGATAGATTATCCGTGATTACGGGTGGCGGCATTACTGTTTCAGGCAGCAATATTCTGTCCGGCGCAACAACCATCGGTACATTCACCACAACAGGCGCAGGTTCTGGTCTTGCCGGTAATGCGTTAATTATTACGTTAAATGCTAATGCTACGCCAGCACTGACACAAACGATATTAAATCAATTGCGTTATCAAGATACCAGTAATACGCCAACAGCACTTCGCACTGTGACCATGACCGTCAATGATGGCTCCGGTGGCTTTGTCAGCAAAGATGTAGCTATCACCGTCACCGCACAAAATGATGCGCCCGTCATCTCCGGCATCAATACCTCGGTAAGTTTCACTGAAAATGTTGTAAATGCTTTGGCGCAACAAATTGATAGCACCGTGACCTTGGTTGATGATAATACCAACATGAATGGCGGTGTACTTAGCATTACTTATGCTGCAGGCGGCGCAACCCAAGATCAATTATCGATTATCAGTGGTATTCCATCTGATACTAACTACGTGACCATGTCAGGCACTAACTTGCTTTATAATGGCATCGTTATCGGTACCAGACCTGCAACCACTGGCGCAGGCTCCGGCGTAAATGGCACAGCGTTAACTATCACCTTTAATGCTAACGCAACACCACAAATGGTTCAAGATGTGATTGAACAACTCGGTTATGCTAACACAAGCGCGGGCCCAAATGCGGCTAGAACTATCAATATTAGCCTGACTGATGGCGCCGGTGGCACAAGTAATAGCAGCAATGTCGTTATTAACGTCACGTCACAAGTAGAGCCGCCTTTCATTAGCGGTCTTCCCACGACAGTGACATTTGCTGAAAACACTATCAATAGCACCCCCGGCCAAATTGGTACAGCAGTTACCGTTTCTGGCACGCCTGCTGGCGGCTCATTATTGATGGGTTACATGGTCAATGGTAGTTTTGGCAATAGTACTGATAATTTAGGTGTTATTCAAACACAAGACCAATTGAGCATCGTCGCCGGCGGCGGCATCACCTTAAGCGGCAACAATATCATTCGCGCAGGCGTGACTATTGGTACTATCGATGCCGTTCAAAATGGTACCAATGGTCAAATGCTCAAAATTACCCTTACTGCTAATGCCACATCAGGAGCAGTGAGTGACTTAGCCGATAGATTCTTCTATGCTAATACCTCAAATACCCCCAATGCAACCCGTACTTTTGGCGTACAAATCGTTGATCCAAGTGATGGACCAGATACTGTTCGCACCACAGTCATTACCGTCACCGCCCAAAACGATGCACCTACTATCTCAGGCATATCCGGTTCTTCAACTATTGTTAATGAAAATTATCTCAACTACCAAGGCATTAACCTATGGGGCGGCGCTAGTATCACCGATCCCGATAATACCAACTTTAATGGCGGTGCATTGACAATCTCTTATACCTCCGGCGGTACCGCAACTAGCATTCTTAATCTCAAGCAAACCTATGATTTCTTCGGCAACAATGGTGGGTCACTGCTTAGAGTCGGCACCAATATTATTTATGAAGGAGTCACTGTAGGTACGGCGCCCACGACAGGTGCAGGCTCAGGTCTCGCAGGTAATACGTTAATTATTACGCTCAACGCTAATGCCACACCCGCTGTTGTAGAACATCTATTAACTAATCTTAATTATAAAGATACCTCTAATACACCTACTGACGGTTCATCAAGGGTCATTACTTATTCATTAACGGATGGCTCGGGCGGTACATTAACCGGCAGCACGCCTGTCACCATTACTGTGAGCGCGCAAGCAGAAGAACCCGTGATCAGTGGTTATTCAACTGCAGTTACGCTCGTTGAAGATAGTACCGTCAATCTTGGTTTAGGTACTATCTCTGCTCAACCCCTATCAGGCTCTTCGCTTATCGTCGGTTTCGTTGACCGCAATGGTTACATATCTCCCTCAGGTTTCGGCGTCGCAACGGGCGATCCTAACTACGATGTTGATAACGTACAAATTCAGATAGCACCGGGTACAGTCGGTCAAGGCGGCCAAACAGTGACAACCGGCGGCGGTAATGTCTTGGTGAATGGTGTTACCATTGGCTCAATATCTATAAGTGGTAATATCTCGGTTATCGTTTTAAATGGTAATGCCACTGCGGCACGTGTTAATGAGTTACTTGATGCTTATAGGCTCAATGCTACTAGTGCCAATGCTTTAAGTGCCGGCAGTGTGACCGTCGGTATGCAAATTTACGAACCAGGCGCAAACAGTTACAGTGACATGAAAACGGTGGTTGTCAATATTACGCCAACTAACGATGCGCCCACTATAGGCCTTGATAGTAGTGCTACCTTGACGACATCGGCAGTAAGTGCCAATCTACAAGTACTCGATAGAGATCATAATGCCGTCGTCATTGACAACGACCGACAAGCCAATTTCAGTGGCGGTAACTTGACTATCACCTATCTTGCCGGTGGAACAACGCTCAGCACCTTAGGGCTTGTCGCAGGTAATGGTATTTCCATATCAGGCACCAATGTGCTCTATAATGCAACCACGATTGGCACCATACCCGCCTCTGGCGCAGGCTCTGGTTTGACTGGTAATAGTCTAGTGGTCACCTTGAATGCTAATGCAACAACTGCTGCCATCTCAGCACTGCTCGGTGAAGTCGCCTATAGGAATACCAGCGGTACCGCCGCTACCCCAACGCTAAGTATTACCATGAATGATGGCCAAGGTGGCACGTCCACGGCTAGTACCGTAGTGATTAATGTCGTAAGTACTGATACACAAAATCTCTTTGTTAATAGTCTATCTGGGGATCTCAACAACAGTAATGGCAGTGGCACCCTAACTGATATCAATGATTTACTGATAAGTTTCCCTGGCAGCGGCTTAGTTAAAACCATGTTAGGTAGCACGTCAACACTTGGTACCATAACTGCAGCTACCACGCCAACGGATCATAACTACACTGCCATCACCAATTGGTCACAAAATGTCCTTGGCGACTTTAATAATGACGGTAAAGCTGATATCGCTCTTACCGATGGTAGTGCCTCAACACCCGTGGTTTATGTTCTTCCGGGTGTCAACGCCTTGAGTGCAACCGCCAGCTTAGATGCGGCAACCGTATTAGCGGCTGGTGGTATGGTCATTAATGCAGCTGGCACAACCCCTGTGGCGGCCTATCAAAATACAGCATTTGATATTAAATCTGTTGATTTCAATGGTGATGGTCTCATGGATTTAGTCATGTATCACCCCGCTATTAATGCAGCTTCTGCAGAAACAGGCACGGTTTGGGTTATCTATGGCACCACGACCATGAATCAAACGATTGATTTAGCAAATCTCACGCCTTCGCAAGGACTCAAACTCACGATTCCAGCGCTTGAAGGTAACGTAAATACAGCTAATTTAGGTACAGCAATTAGCGTCGGTGATTTTAATAATGATGGCTATGGCGATGTTGCCATGGGTTCCCCGCTAGGTAACACGACTTATGTCATGTTTGGTGCACCTCAGGTTAACTTAAGTACCTATATCCCCACAGGTACCTTTGATATGAGCACAGCTGGCACAGGTAATGTTCAAGGCTTTAAGATAGTTGGTACGGGTGCCGGCAGTGAAATTTATAGCGCAGGCGATGTCAATGGCGATTTCAGCAATGATTTACTCATTCATGCCAGTAATAATGCCAGTTATGTGATTTATGGTGGCACCGCGCTCAATAACACCACAGTAAGCTTAGCCAGCTTAACCACGGCACAAGGCTTTAGTATCACAGAAAATGGTACGGCCAGCAGCAACCTCATTGTTCATACGGCTGGCGATTACAACGGTGATGGCTATAGCGACCTATTAGTCATTAATCCATCATCGACCGGTGCTGGTGATGTATCTATCATCTTTGGCGGTCCTTCGATGAGTAACATCACCTTAACCAATAATACTGGCGATGATTATGCGACCATCACAGGTGCAAACTATGGTTCAGTCAATATTCAGACCGACACAAGCTCCAACGCAATTCTCAATGCCTACAGTGTGGGCGACGTTAATGGTGATGGTTATAACGATATCGGCATTTATACAAATAACAACAGTGGTACCGATCAACTTTCAATTACTTATGGCTCATCCACGGCTGTCACGCAAGCAGGTACCTCAGGTGCAGATACACTCACAGGCACTGCGGGCGCTGATATGCTAGATGGTAAAGCTGGTGATGATATTTTAAATGGCGGATTGGGTAATGACACCTTAATCGGTGGCCAAGGCAATGATACCTTGGATGGCGGCGGTGGCAATGATATCTTAATCGGCGGCTCCGGTAACGATGTGCTCGTCTTTGATTCAGCCGATAGACTTATCGATGGCGGTGCTGGCTTTGACACCTTAAGCATTACCAGTGGGGGCTATGTTGGCTTTAGCGACTATAGCGACCAACGCATCACTGGCATCGAACAAATTGATATGACGAACAGTGCTGCTAATACGCTGTACTTATCACTGAATGATGTACTCAATATGAGTGACGGTACCAATACTCTGTTTGTGTCAGGCGACACTTCAGATACCATACAAACAGATACAAGCTGGACTGCAGGTTCAACATCTGTTGTCGGCGGTGTGACTTATCAAGCTTATACCGCCGGCAACGCGACTCTCATGGTCGACGTAGACTTACAACATCCGTTGAACCTACTCACTTAATCACTCGATTTTGCAGATGCATTTGCATGTCGTAGTGATAAATCTAAGATACCATGTTCATTTTGTTGGAAAGTTAGCTTGTCGTGTTCGCAGCGATACTGCTTGTCTGGCAGTGCAGTCAACGCAGCATGACATTGAGGGCAATGCCAATCCCAAGGCTTCGGCTGATGAACTTTTTTAAGTGTATAACTACGCCATGCGGAAAATCCTTTGAATTTATCCGCAGAACCTAACACGATAAATCCAGCATCACGAAATTCCTGCTCTATCAGCTTTTTGTAGAAAATATATTTACGAAAAACTTTATTCGGATTTTTCTTTTGTTTGGGTAAACGTTTTCGTGCATACCAATTGCCATTGACTTGTAAGGATATACATACTGTATTTGATGTCACTCGGTGCAATTCTGCAAGCAACTCTGCGCGTTCTTTTAACGTAGCCATATGATGAATTAAACGCAAACAGCAAATATTTTCAATTGCATTATCTGCCAGTGGGATACGGTAAGCTGATGCAACAACTGATGTTAAATGTGCAATACCTTTATCCTGCTTTGCTTCGTAGGCCATTGCAATCATGGCCGGGTTATAATCTGCACCGATGACCCTCACCTCAGGGTGTAATTGCATCGTCGGCCAGAAGCGACCATTACCACAGGGAATATCGAGAATATTGAGTGGTTGCCCGGCTTGTTTCAGAGAACGCTTAAGCATTTGCTGCTCACACCAGGTGCCTAAACGACGCCAAATATCTTTGGTATGCTTATTAAAATAGCGACGCGCATGGTCCATGTCATATTTGTGCGCATAAGTGCTCTGTTCAAATTCATTTTCTGTTGATGTCATGATAAATGCCTGCTCCAGATGAAAAAAATCATCATATCGTACCTAAAAAACAATTAGCTTACAAATATATGACATTTTCTTCATCATTGCTTTTTCTACGTAAAACCCGGTAAACTCGTGTACCCTAGACATGTTAAGCAATAGGATAACTGCATGATTCGTGGTAAACGCAAATGGCTTACGATCCTCATACTTATTGTATTGATAGGCGCACTTGTTTCGTTTATTAAACATCATCATAATCAACAGCAAGCAAATACTGTCACTGTGAGCACAGCCACTGTTACTCAAAAAACCGTGACTATACCCATGTCCGCTGTTGGTACCGTTGAGCCTATCGCTTCAGTCACTGTCACGGCAAGAGTCGATGGTGAACTTATCGACACCTATGTTAATGAAGGCGACGATGTAAAAGCAGGACAATTACTCTTTCAAATTGATCCACGTGCGTATCAAGTTCAACTCGAAGCAGCGCAAGCTAATCTGGCAAGAGATCAAGCACTCTTAGTGAACGCCGAAAATACACTTAACCGCAATCAATCCTTAGTGAAAGGCGGCTATGTCGCAGCACAACAGTTCGACACGCTAGAAGCCGATGTTGCTAGTAAGAAAGCTATTGTTGCATCTGATCAAGCAAGTGTTGATGATGCTGCTTTGCAACTCGGCTTTACCCGTATTCATGCACCTATCAGTGGACGAACGGGTGCTATTCTAGTAAAATCAGGTAATTTAATTAAAAGTAACAATGCACAAACCCTGGTACAAATTAATCAACTGTCCCCTATTTATGTGCGTTTTTCCATACCTGAACGTAAATTAAGTAAGTTAAGACAAATTGCAAATCCTAAAACATTACCTGTCACTGTGACCGTAGGTGGTAAAACAGTAACCCGTGAGCAAGGTCATTTAAGTTTTATTGATAACCAAGTCGATAGTACTACCGGCATGATCACGTTAAAAGCCACTTTTCCCAACAAAAACTTAGATCTCTGGCCAGGAGAATTTGCAAGAGTGCACTTTCCATTACAAACCATTACCAATGCCATCCTCATTCCCACGCGCGCAGTACAAGAAGGACAACAAGGGGCCTATGTATTTATTGTCGATAACGAAAATTTAGCGCGGCAACGATTAATTAAAGTCGGTCCTGCACTGGGTGATTTCAGCGTGATTACTGAGGGATTAAAGGCGGGAGAAACCGTGGTATTAGAAGGACAGTTACGTTTAAATGACGGCACGCCAGTGAATGTTGAGAAATAAAACATTGTGCATCATTGTCATAGTAAGAACACCTTGTACCGTGCCCTAAAATCAGTCACACAAAATCCTTATGAGTCATTGTAGGGGCACGGCACGCCGTGTCCTATGGCAAAACCTGACATCAAACGAGTAGCTATGAATATATGTAGTTGGTTTATTAAACGCAAAGTGGCCACCACGCTACTCATGTTAAGCGTATTTTTGTGGGGAATTGTGGCCCATCGTAGTTTGCCAGTCAGCGATTTACCGAACGTTGATTTCCCCACCATTATGGTAAGCGCCAAGCTTCCAGGCGCAAGCCCGCAAACCATGGCTTCCTCTGTCGCAACACCACTTGAACGTCAGCTATCCGCCATTTCAGGCTTAACCAGCATGACCTCCGTCAGCAATTTGGGTAGCACACAGATTACCTTACAGTTTTCTTTAACGACAGATATTAATGGCGCTGCAAGCGATGTGCAGGCGGCCCTCAGCGCAGCTGGCGGCCAGTTGCCTGATAACTTGCCAAATCCACCCTCTTACGCCAAAGTCAATCCAGCCGATAGTCCTATTCTCTATCTTGCTATGTCTGCAAAATTATTACCACTATCCACCGTTGATATGTATGCAGAAACGTTATTAGCGCAACGTATTGCAGCCATTCAAGGCATTGCACAGGTCAATGTATATGGCTCACAAAAATATGCAGTGCGTGTGCAATTGGATCCCGATATTTTAGCGGCACGCGATTTAAGCTTTGATGAAGTAATACAGGCGATTAAACAAAATAATGTGAATTTACCCACAGGTTCAATTGACGGTAAAACGCAAACCTTCCTTATTCAAAGCAATGGACAGCTTATGAATGCGAAAGCTTATCAACAACTTATCGTCGCTTACCGTAACGGCGCTCCCATACGCTTAAAAGATCTTGGACGCGTCATTGATAGTGTTGAAAATGATAAAGTTGCCAGTTGGTATAAAGGCCATCGCGCTATTGTATTAGCGATACAACGCCAACCGGGCAGTAATACCGTGGCAATTGTTGCCAATATAAAAAAAATGCTACCTCAATTTGAGCAGCAATTGCCAGCAGGCATTAAGATTGACACAGTATCTGACCGCGCAAGCTCCATTAAAGCTGCCATTCATGAAGTTAATATAACCTTGATCATTGCTTCTATCTTGGTCGTGCTCGTCATTATGCTTTTTTTACAAAGCGTTAAACTTGCTTTTATTCCGGCAATTTCACTACCGTTATCACTCATGGCAACTTTTGGTGTTATGAGTATGCTGAATTTTAGTTTAAATAATCTAACACTTTTAGGTTTGTCACTCGCTGTGGGTTTCGTTGTCGACGATGCCATCGTCATGCTAGAAAATATTGCCAGAGAACGTGACCGTGGTTTAAGCCCGATGGATGCAGCTATCGTTGGTGCACAACAAATTACCTTTACTATCATCGCTATGACCTTATCCCTCATCATTGTATTTGCACCGCTATTATTCATGCAAGGACTGATGGGACGCTTATTTCATGAATTTTCTGTAACAGTCAGCATTGCTATTATTGCATCCGGCATTGTTGCGCTTACCTTTATTCCTATGTTAGCAAGTCGCTGGTTAAGCGATAAGCCCCAAACACATGAAACTGAAAGTCTATTATGGTTTAATAAACTCACAGAGCATTATCAACGCAGCTTAACTTGGATGCTAGCACGGCCACGTCTTGGTTTATTACTATTTTTTACAAGCTTAGGTCTTAGCATATGCTTGTTTATCACTATTCCTAAAGGCTTTTTACCTACGGAAGACACGGGACAATTATTAGGTTTTGTAGAGGCCGATCCCTCGACATCATTTGAAGCCATGGTTGCTAAAGAAAATGCAGCCGTTGCCATTATTGCTGCGCAACCTGGTGTTATCGGTGTCATGGCTTCTGTTGGTGCCGGTGGTGCCGGTGGCGGCACTAATACAGGGCGAATTATCGCTAAATTGGCGCCAATATCCGAACGAGAACGCGCAGAATCGATGCTAAAAACCCTGAGACCCAAGCTTGCGAATATCCCTGGCATGACTGTTTATCTGCAATTGCCACCGGCACTTCGTATCGGCGGACGTGCCAGTAAAAGCTTGTACCAATTTACATTGCAATACAGCAATTTAAATGCTCTGGCAAAGATTGCTGCTAGCGTGCAAAAAACCATGCAAACGCTTCCAGCCTTGCAGGATGTCACTTCTGACTGGCAATTTACAGGCCCTCAAATTCAAGTCGATATCGATAGGGAACGTGCGGCTGCTTTAGGCATCTCTGCTGAGCAAATTGAACAAACCCTGGCAAGTGCTTTCGCAACGCAGCAAGTCTCAACCATTTATACAGAATTAGATGATTATGAAGTGATTGTTGAGTTATTACCTAATGCACAACTGGATCCTAATGCGCTTCATGCACTTTATTTACGTGCAGATACCGGCAAATTGGTCCCCTTAAGTGCGGTCGTGCATTTGAGTTTTAGTGAAGGCCCCGTGAGTATCAGTCATCAACAACAACTACCCGCGATTACTATTTCTTTTAATGTAAAACCTGGCTATTCGCTGAGTCAAGCCATGTCAGAGATCAATCACCTTAAAGACACACTTAAATTGCCGCCTGATTTACAACTTAATTTTCAAGGCAATGCTCAGGCTTTTGCAGATTCCATGTCAAGTGCAGGTATTGTACTTATCTTAAGCTTATTGGCTATTTATGTATTACTTGGTATTTTATATGAAAGCTACATCCATCCCTTAACCATCTTATCAGGTTTGCCTTCTGCTGCTGTCGGCGGTTTATTGACTTTATGGTTATTTGGCTTTGAATTAGACTTATATGGTTTTATTGGTGTTATTTTACTGCTAGGTATTGTTAAGAAGAATGCAATTATGATGATAGATTTTGCAAATAGTGCAAGGCTTCAAGGTGCCGACGCTCGAGATGCTATTTATCAAGCATGCATGCGCCGTTTTCGTCCCATCATGATGACAACATTTGCAGCACTCATGGGTGCTCTGCCCATTGCGATTGCCATCGGTGCAGGTGCTGAAAGTCGAAGACCCTTAGGTTTAGTTGTTGTAGGAGGACTCTTGGTTTCGCAATGGCTAACTTTATATTTAACGCCTATCATTTATTTGTATTTAGATAAGTGTCAGAAACGAGCCTGATTGGCGTTCATACACGTGATTTTGCATATTTGCCATCACTATATGATGTTTTTTTGTCGGCCTTGCAAGGGAAGAAGAATTATAACGATGCATGTCGTTTGATTTTAAAACAAGCTACTGATAAAGGAAGCACCTTGAGAAATCATGGTAAAATACGGCAATAATACCAAGGCCAATCCCAGTATCAAATAAGTGACGGGCCGACTTAACGGCACTTCTTGTGGATTATCTCGATGATTTTTATACTGCAACACCGCAGCTAAAAGAAAACCCGTACCACAAATGACTGATGCTAAATTCAGCATATGCGCAATACCTGTGGCCGGCACTAAAAGATTATTCGCAATCGTGCCTAAACTCTCCGCCGCCATGCCTGGTATAGGTATTAAACTTAATATACCTAAGCAAGATAATAGGGATTTAAGATAGCGGTGTTTTTTCATATCGACGACTTTTTCTGATCACTAGGCAAAGTAATACCAATAGATAAACGCTGAACCTTCTTACGGCCACCATAGCAAAGATAAATTAATGCGCGTGTTGCTGTCACTGCAGTAAACATAGAAATCAAGATACCAATGGTTAATGTCACCGCAAAACCTTTAACAGCACCAGTGCCAATGCCAAATAACGCAATCGCTGCAATAAGTGTTGTCACATTAGCATCCACAATCGTTGCAAACGCACGCTCAAAACCTGCTTGAATACTCGCTTGTGGTGACATACCTAATCGCAACTCTTCACGAATGCGCTCAAAAATTAAAACATTGGCATCAACGGCCATACCCACTGTCAATACAATACCTGCAATTGCTGGCAAGGTAAGTGTTGCGCCAAGAACTGACAGCACTGCAATAATTAAAATTAAATTTAAAAGCAAGGCTACATCAGCAATAAGTCCCATTAAGCTATAGTAAATTGCCATAAACACTACAATGAGAATAAAGCCTATCTCAACGGACATAACCCCTTTATGAATATTTTGAGCGCCTAATGTTGGACCTATGGTACTCTCTTCAATGATAGAAATAGGTGCGGGTAATGCACCTGCACGCAATAATAGTGCTAAATCGTTGGCTTCCGTTGCAGAACTTAAGCCTGTAATTTGGAATTGATTAGGTAATGCGCTTTGAATATTAGCAACACTGATGATTCTTTCTGATTTTTGTGTATGGTATACCGTCTTGCCATCTTGCTCTGCCGGCGTCATTTTACTCTCAACATAAACAATCGCTAAGGGTTTACCAACATTATCACCTGTAATTCGATAAAATGTAGCTTCACCACCGCCACCTAGACGAATATTCACGGAAGGCCGACCATCTTCACCCGTACTGGCTACCGCGCCGGTAATCGATGTGCCTGATAAAATAACGCGATTTTGTAGCAAAATAGGACCATCATCACTACGATAAAGCTTATCGCCTGCCGGCACAACACCTTGCGCGGCAGCATTGGGATCGTGGTTCACATCCACCAGTCGAAATTCAAGTGTTGCTGTACCGCCAAGAATTTGTCTTGCACGCGTCATATCTTGAATACCGGGTAAATCAACCGCAATTCTATCAGCACCTTGGCGTTGTACTGTAGGCTCAGCAATACCTAATTGATTAATTCGATTACGTAAAATCGTCGTTGTTTGTTCTACAGCATAATTTTGTGCATCTATCACAGCTTGGGGCGTCATACTAAAGTTAAGTTCAAGCAGGTTATCTTTATTATTCGCAACTAACAGCAATTCAGGAAATTGCGATGCAACTAAACGGCTCGCTTTATTGGCCGCATCTGCATCTCTAAAACCTAAAATAATATGATTATCAGGTGTCACATTGATGCTGCTATAACGAATATTTTGACTACGAAGCTCATCACTTATGCTACGAGAATCACCGCTAATGCGCCGATTCAATAAAGCATTCACATCAATGGCCAATAAAAAGTGAACGCCACCGCGTAAATCTAAGCCTAAACGCATAGGATTAGCACCAATACTTGTTAACCATTTTGGTGTTGTCGGTGCTAAATTCAGCGCAACTGCGTATTGACTACCGAGCTGCCCCGCCAATTGCGTTTGCGCAGCAAGCTGATCATTCGTACTGTTAAAACGTACTAGAAGTCCATCGCTTTGTGTTTGATAGGATTTGATAGGTAGATTGGCAGCAGCAAGAAGCTTCTCTACTTGTGAGGGTAAAGCATCAATGGCCGCTTCGTTACTTGTTGAAATTTGCACTGCTGGCTCATCACCATACCAATTCGGTACCGCATAGATAATACCAAACAGGGTCACTAGAATAATCAATACAAATTTCCACGTCGCGAAGCGGCTCATTCAAGATTTCCTTATACGGATTTAATCGTACCTTTAGGCAGTACGTTGACAATAGCAGAGCGCTGCACTTTAATAACAACATTCTGGGCTATTTCCAAATCAACAATATTTTCTTGTATATTTTGGATTCGCCCTATGAGCCCACCGCCCGTTGCAACCTCATCACCACTCGTCAAGGAATCGAGTAGGTTGCGATGCTCTTTCGCACGCTTGTTTTGAGGGCGAATAAATAAGAAGTAAAACAAACCAATGAAGACTACCAAAAATAAGACAGTGCTTAACATACTATTCGCAGGATGTACCGCAGCAGTACCTGCCGCACCAGTGGTTGCTTGAACAGCAGCGTCGCCGGCTGCATAAGCATTAGTGATAAATAGACTCATGTGACTCTCCAAAACGGGCCAAAGTGTAATCAATAAACTGTAACAATGTACCTTGTTCAATAGCCAGACGCAAATCTTTCATGAAGGATTGATAGAAAAAAGTGTTATGAATGGAGTTGAGCGTTGCCCCAAGCAACTCTTGACACTTGTCTAGATGATGCAAATAAGCACGACTGAAATGGGTGCACGTGTAACAGGCACACGACGCATCCAGGGGGCCGGTATCCATACGATACTTTGCATTGCGAATACGTACCACCCCTTCTGAGGTAAATAAATGGCCATTTCTAGCATTGCGCGTTGGCATGACACAATCAAACATATCGATGCCTTGCAACACCCCCGCAATTAAATCCGTGGGTTTACCGACTCCCATCAGATAACGTGGCTTATCGACAGGCAATTGCGGTGTTGTATGGGTTAACATATGCAACATCTCTGCTTTAGGCTCACCCACAGACAGGCCACCAATGGCGTAACCATCAAAATCTAAAGCACGAAGCCCAGCAACAGACGCATCACGTAAGGCTGGGTGAACACCACCTTGAACAATACCAAATAATGCAGCAGGACTATCCGCATGTGCCTCGCGACAACGCCGTGCCCAGCGCAATGATAATTGCATAGAGTGATTTGCAACGGCAAAATCAGCAGGATAAGGCGTGCATTCGTCAAATACCATCACAATATCTGAACCCAAATCACGCTGCACTTGCATAGAAATCTCTGGCGTTAACCAAACTTTATCACCATTGACAGGCGATCGAAAACTCACACCCTCTTCTGTAATTTTGCGAAGCTTGCCTAAACTAAAGACTTGAAACCCTCCAGAATCAGTAAGAATCGGTTTATGCCATCCCATAAAATCATGTAGGTCCCCATGGGCTTTGATAACATCAGTGCCTGGGCGCAGCATTAAATGAAAAGTATTACCCAAAACAATTTGTGCACCCGTCGCAAGTATTTGATCGGGATTTAAGGTTTTAACAGTACCGTAAGTACCTACAGGCATAAATGCTGGTGTTTCAATCGTGCCTCGCGGAAAATGCATGCGACCACGCCTGGCGGCACCACACACATTGAGCAATTCAAACTTTAAGTGACTCATAAATATCCTTTGCGTCTGGCTGCCATCACACCGACGTTATCTGCCATCACTGAGCGATGGCTTTATTACCCATCCGGCCTTCGACCGTATGCCCTCGCAAGAGAGGAAGGGCATTTCTGACACGAAACGCTGGCAAAATCCGCTAACAAAACGTCAAATAATCAACATCGCATCGCCATAACTGTAAAATCGATAACCCAGATCAATAGCTGTTTGATACGCTTGTTTCATGGTTTCAAGACTCGTCAATGCAGCCACTAGCATAAGCAAGGATGATTTAGGTAAATGAAAGTTGGTGATCATACCATCGATGACTTGAAAACGGAATCCAGGATAAATGAACAAGCGTGTATCACCACAAAAAGGTTTCAATTCACCACCTATAGCTGCGCTTTCTAATGAACGCACACTGGTTGTACCCACAGCAATCACTCGCCCGCCGCGTGCTTTCGCTTCTTTTATCATCGCCACAGTGGCTGCGCTTATGTCAGCCAACTCTTCATGTAATTGATGCGTCGTGATATCCTCGACTTGCACCGGTAAAAATGTACCTGCACCTACATGTAAAGTCACATAAGCTATATTGACCCCAGACTCATGCAGTCTATCCATTAATGCTTTATCAAAATGTAAACCTGCTGTTGGCGCTGCGACAGAACCTAAATGTTCAGCATACACCGTTTGATAACGCTCAATATCGCTTGCATCTGCTGCTCTATCCATATAAGGCGGCAAAGGTATTTCACCTAATTGTTCTAATAATTCAAAAAAATTAACCGCGCCAACAAGCTCGAGTTCATATAATCTATCTTGCCGCCCTAGCACCCTCAAGCGATAATCTTGTGCAAGGATCACTTCACTGCCTACTTTCGGTGCTTTGCTTGCCTTTATATGCGCCAGCGCTCGATTTGAATCTTGGATACGCTCAATGAGCAACTCGACTTGCCCACCCGAGGTTTTGTGTCCGAATAATCTCGCCTTTAATACCCGGGTATCATTCAATACCAATAAATCCCCTGCCTTGAGCAAATCCGGCAATTGTTGAAATGCGTAATGCTCAAGATGAGTTTGCTGGGGAAATACACGTAACAACCGGCTTTGCGATCGTGTCGGCAACGGATAACGTGCAATAAGTTCAGGTGGCAGATGAAAATCAAAATCACTGATATGCATAACTTGTTTTGTCTCAATTTATTATACCTAAGGGCTCAATAACTCAGCCCCGGTTTTATCAAAATCACTTACGTCTCTTGTCATCACAATCATACCATGAACTAAAGCCGTTGCGGCGATGATAGTGTCTCTACCTGATTTTAGATCTGAGCATAGGTAGTCTCGCACACCTAGGTGCTATCGCAACATCCATGGGTATATGGCTGCACTTTTTCGCATGCTGGATTTTTATTTTTCAACAACAGTTGACTAGACAACAATTATTGTTTATCATTGCATTTGTACTAACCCACGAGGAGCAATAATCATGCAAACAAATGCTACCGACAATGAAACAACTATAATATCAGATACCCACACCCTCAGAGGAGAAGACGATAGTATCGCCGGGGATACGACAGAAACATCATGTGTCGACTCAACTTTCTGGAGCATCGCAATTGACCCCTGTGGTGGTGGTACTATGGAAGCTGCCCTTGTAGCTTCTGCAACTTCGCTGGCTAAATTATCGGGGCCAATCATAGCTTTAGCTTCAGCATCTGCGTGCATTGGTCTTCCGCTACTTACCTGTTTCGGATTATCAACCTATCAAGCCTGTACCCAAGACGAGACCCCGCTAAGAAGGCCCGTTATCACTAACACCATAGCTTCCATGTTTGGCTGTAACCCTAGCCCTGAAACGGATCTGAGTGAAAACGATCAACGCGCGCTACTTGGACAGTCAGCATCGCCCTACGGTGCTATCAATTAGCGCTCCTAGGACGGTAATTGCGGCAGCATCTAACACTGGTTATACTAGTAGTCCCTTATCTTGAATAGACGAGCGAATAATGTCTGGACTCCATAAAGTTGTAACCAACTATGATGCTGCTTTGGCTGGCTTAACCAGTGGTATGACCGTGATGATTGGTGGTTTTGGTTTGTGTGGTATTCCTGAAGGGCTTATCCATGCAGTATCAAAAAAACCCATCAACAGCCTTACATGTATTTCCAACAACGCTGGTGTAGATGGCTTTGGTTTGGGTTTGTGGTTGGAGAATCGCCAAATTAAAACCATGATAGCCTCTTACGTCGGCGAAAATGCCTTATTTGAACAATTATCGATATCTGGTGAAATGGAAGTGATCTTAACACCACAAGGCACTTTAGCTGAAAAAATTCGAGCCGGTGGTGCAGGTATTCCTGCATTTTTTACTGCAACCGGTTATGGTACTTTGGTTGCAGAAGGTAAAGAAACACGAGAAATTCATGGCAAGCATTATGTCTTAGAGCCGTCACTCACTGCTGATTTTGCACTCATCAAGGCGTGGAAAGCCGATACCCTTGGTAATTTAATCTATCGTAAAACAGCGCGTAATTTTAATCCTATGATGGCAACTGCTGGAAAAATCACTGTTGCAGAAGTTGAAGAAATTGTTGAGCCTGGCATGTTAGATCCCGATCATATTCACACACCTGGTATTTACGTCACTCGCATAATTCAAGGCAACTTTGAAAAACGCATTGAGCGCACCATGACTCGCACGGAAGGAACACGCTAATGGCTTTAACTCGCGAACAAATCGCTAAGCGGATCGCTAAAGAAATTCATGATGGTTATTATGTGAATTTGGGTATTGGTATTCCAACACTCGTTGCTAATTATATCGACCCAAACATTGAAGTCATGTTGCAATCTGAAAATGGTTTATTAGGCATTGGCCCTTATCCAACTGCTGATGAAGTGGATCCTGATTTAATTAATGCCGGTAAAGAAACAGTCACGGCAATTCAAGGCGCTGCCTATTTTTCTTCAGCCGACAGTTTTGCAATGATTCGCGGTGGCCATATTGATTTAACCGTGCTAGGTGCTTTTGAAGTCGATGAGCAAGGTAGCATTGCCTCATGGATGATCCCAGGAAAACTCATTAAAGGCATGGGTGGCGCTATGGATTTAGTTGCCGGCGCGCAACACATCATCGTCGCCATGGCGCATGCCAATAAAGAAGGTGAGTCGAAACTGCTTACTCGCTGTACATTACCACTGACAGGCATGCATTGTATTCACCGTGTTGTGACTGATCTTGCTGTACTTGATATCGAAAATGGCGCATTTCATTTGCGTGAGCGCGCACCCGACGTCAGCGTCGATACCATTCAACAGCTCACCGCAGGTAAGCTAGTCATTCCAAGTCATGTACCAGAAATGCAGTTTTAAAGATTGCGAGTCACGCCATAAAACTGCTATGATAACGCCTCTATGGTAGCGCTATTGGCGCACTCGCAATGTTAGAGGGTAAACCCCGCCAGGTCCGGAAGGAAGCAACGGTAGCTCTCGTCGCAGGTGCCGAGTTGTGGCTAATATGCGCTGCCACCCACTTTCTCTTTTGCCTTTCAAGCCCTGGTTGCGTTGCTCATCGGAATACCATGTCGGTCGTCTTGCCAGAACTTGGAATGCTGTAGAAGCCTTAACTTTAAAAGGTGATAACTGACACTATGGCCTACCAAGTACTTGCTCGACTCTGGCGTCCTCACCACTTCGACGATGTCGTCGGTCAAGACTATGCAGTACGTGCGTTAAGTTATGCCCTCAATCACAAAAAGCTTCACAGCGCCTATTTGTTAACCGGCTCTCACGGTATTGGTAAAACTTCACTAGCGCGGATCATTGCACGCGCGATTAATTGCGAACAAGGTGTCAGCGCTAAACCGTGCGATACCTGCGGCGCTTGTGTGAGTATGTTGGCCGGCCGCGCTGTCGATGTTATCGAGATCGATGCTGCCTCGCGTACCAAAGTTGAAGATACGCGAGAACTGCTTGATCAAGTGCAATATGCACCTACTATCAGCCCCTATAAAATTTATATCATTGATGAAGTGCATATGCTATCAACGCATAGTTTTAATGCATTGCTTAAGACATTAGAAGAACCACCCGCTCATGTGCTATTTTTATTGGCAACAACCCACCCTGATAAATTACCCGTCACAGTGCGTTCACGCTGCTTACAATTTCATTTACGTCCAATTTTAAGCCCCGATATTGAAAAACAATTGACGGGTATTATCACAGCTGAAAAAATAATAGCCGAGCCTGCTGCTTTAACAGCAATTGCTAAAGCCGCGCGTGGCAGCATGCGTGATGCGTTAAGTTTATTAGATCAAGCCATTGCTGTAGGGCAAGGCGAAGTAAAGCTTATTGAAGTCAACGCTATGTTAGGTTTAGCAAGCACCGATCTGTTAAACACTCTTGTTGATGGTTTATTAGCTTGCGATATGGACTTGCTTATTCAAACAGTAAGACAACATAGCCAATCTATGACAACACTCCCCCTACAACTACTCGCATTATTGCAGCAAGCTGCGCTTTATCAGTTTTCACCAGCAAGCATTGATAGTCACGATGAACAAAGTTTTCTTGCCATTCGCCTAGCAAAAACACTGAGTCAAGAAACCTTACAGTTATATTATCAACTGTCTTTGCATGCCATAGATGATGTGACTAAGGCACCAACGCCTCTATTAGCAGTAGAAATGTGGTTATTACGATTAGTACATTTCGAAATAGCCCCCAAAGCATCTATATCAACGATGACAGAAGCCTCACCTAAGACGACGCATCATCGCCCTGCTGAACATCCGCATGTGACAATCACTCCACCGCTACCGCAAGCAGTGCCCCCCATGAAAGCAGCTGAATCACCAAAAGCGACTGCCACTCAAACGGCAGACCCTTCTGTGCAATACCCTGCATGGTCCGTACTGCTGCCGCAGCTCGGTTTAACCGGCGTCGTTCGCATTTTAGCTGAACAGGCCGATGTACAGTGGACCCACCACGATACAGCAACATTGATTCTCGCTAAAAACCAGTCGGGTATGTGTCAACCTTCTCACATAGAAGCAATTGCGGCTGCCTTATCGACGTATTGTCATCAAACTGTTAAACTCACCTTGCAGTTGGTGGATACTCCTGTTGATTCCCCCGCCATTTTAGCTATGCAACACGCAAAGCAGCAGCAACAAGCTGTATTAACAGAATTACAAACCGACCCTAAAATCCAAGCTTTCGTTAAGGAATTTGATGCTACAATAGGACCCGTGACATTTTTACCTTCCACCTAGACATAAATGAGGTTATACGATGAATGATATTAATAAATTAATGAAGCAAGCTCAGAAATTGCAAGAAGCTATGAAAAAAGAACAAGGTGAAATTATTAACACCGAAGTCACCGGCGAAGCTGGGGGCGGCATGGTGAAAATCACCATGCGCGGCGATCATAAAGTTGTACGTGTTATCATCGATGACAGCTTACTCAACACCAGCGAGAAAGATATTCTACAAGATTTAATTGCAGCAGCTACTAATCATGCAGTTCAACAAGTGGCAAAAATCACGGAATCCAGAATGCGCACCTTAACCGGTAACCTTGGCTTGCCAACAGGCTTTGGCGACGATACAGGCGCTTAATTCAGTGTCGATGGCGATTGATCCTACCGTAAGTCGTCTCATTCAGGCCCTGCGCCTCCTGCCCGGTATTGGGCAAAAAACGGCGCAGCGCATGGCTTTTCAACTGCTTGCGCGTGATCGTTCCCGTCAAGCTGGCGTCGAGCTTGGGGAAAGTGTTATCCACGCAATGAAAACTATCCGCCTATGCGATCGCTGTCGACATTTCACAACATTGCCACTTTGTAACATCTGTCAACATGAAAAGCGCAATCCCGCGCTACTCTGTATTGTGGAATCATCCGCTGATATTTTAGCTATCGAGCAAACTGGCTTTCAGGGTTATTATTTTGTATTACACGGAAAATTATCGCCTTTAGACGGCATTGGACCTGCTGATATTGGTATTCCTTTGTTAAAACAGCGTTTGCAAACAGAAGGTCTACAAGAAATCATTTTAGCAACCAATGCAACTGTTGAAGGTGAAGCTACCGCACACTTTATTGCTGAGCTTATCAAACACAGTGGTTTATTATGCAGCCGACTCGCCTATGGCATACCCATGGGTGGGGAACTTGAATATATAGGTGGCGATACACTAGCACGCGCATTGACTGGTCGTAGCCGCTTGGATTAAACACTCACTTTTTTCACGCGTGGACGTAAAATAAGGACGTTACCCAGTAAAGCAAGTCCTATACCCACAAAATCGTACCAAGCCCAATGGAAATTTTCAAATATTGTTGATAACGTCATGGCGAGTAATGGCGTGATAATTCCTACATAAGCCACGCGCTCAGGCCCGACTGTGCCGATTAATTTAATATAACAGCTAAAGGCAATAACTGAACCAAAAATACTTAAATAGGCCAAAGAACCTAGATATAGTGGATTAAAACTAAACGTTATGGTTTCACCCATAAGCACGGCAACAACACCACTGCAAATAGCACCATATAACATTCCAAATGCGTTTGATTGTAATACTGGTACAGCTTTATTTTGCATATGCTTAGATAGAATATTGCCAAATGAGCTGATAATTGTTCCTAATAATGTAAAAACAATACCTAAAATACCCGCGCTTGTTAATAATGAATCATGCGCTTTACTTGACAAATCAGGCGCAAAAACCATAACCAGACCCGCAATACCGATAATACAACCAACAATAACTTCCCACCCTATGTGCGTATTCAAAAATAAACGAGCATTGATAATGTTAAATACTAAAGTTAATGCTGACAGCATCGCAACAAGTCCGCTTATCATATGTGCTGTTGCAATATAGAAACAAATATAACTTAATGAAAATAACATGATCCCTTGCGACAACATAAACATATGTGTTCGCCAAGGAAACTTTAAGTTGGCCCGAGTAAATAAGGAAAAAACAAATAAGATAATGCTTGCAAGAAGAAAACGATAGCTCACCGCCCAAATCGGTGAAGCGAATTGCACTTGAAAATGAATAGCTAGCCACGTAGAGCCCCAGATAAGGCATGTCACGATATATAAAATGATGTAAGGCATGATTTTTGTGTACCTTCGGTGCACGCTAGGCTGAAACTTCTTCAATGTGTCATCGCTACGCGATGATATAATTACCCCTCATCCGGCCTTCGGCCACCTTCTCCCGCAAGGGGAGAAGGGCATTTTTTGAACTGTCGTGAATAACCCAGGCTTTCCTGCCGTTTTGTCGAACCCCTGGGGGTTCGAATACCAAGGACAGCTAGTTTAATGAAAAACCCCACCCGAAGGGTGGGGTTTTTCATTAAATGGCGCGCCCGGAGGGATTCGAACCCCCGACCAACTGGTTCGAAGCCAGTTACTCTATCCAGCTGAGCTACGGGCGCTCGGCGACATGAATTATGCGGGATCTGCAGTGATACTGTCAAGGTAACGTTAACTCGATGATATAGAGCCATAAACATGATGATTGGCGACAATGATGAGTTGACAGCTCGCCTTTAGTGATTCGCTGCTCTCAGAGGATTTTCATGCCCGCTTGTGATAAACTTAAGTTTCCAACGACGATTTGAGGTCTATCATGCCCAAAACCTATGCACCGTTACCTACAAACCATTTACCAAACCATTGCTGCTACATTCACAGTGGTGAAATGCCCGAATTAGTCCACTTAGACGACCTTGCGCTTCATGTGATGTTTGATTATGAGCACACCAGAGCTATCACTATCGATCAACATGCACTGCTTGCCGATGCGCGTATTGAAATGAAAGCCTGCGGTGTTCACGTATTATTGGTGATTGATGAAATGCAGCACGTCGTAGGTATTATTAGCTCAGAAGATATCTTGGGTGAAAAACCTGTGAAAGTATCCCAAGAAAAAGATATTCCCCGAGCACAAGTAAAAGTACGCATGGTAATGACACCGCGCGAACAAATCGTCGTCTTCCATTACGCCGATTTAAAACTTGCTCGCGTGGGTGAGCTTGTTCAAACACTGCGACAAGCCAAACAACATTATGCACTGGTCACTGACATAAAAGAAAATAAAACGGTTGTACGCGGTTTATTTTCACTGACATTCATCAGTAAACGCAGTCCGAGCAAAGTGGGAGACGATGATCTGATGGCACATACATTATCAGAACTGCGCCATCGTTTTAATCAGCAATAGGCATTGGTTTGATGTTGTCATTGCTACGCGATTGAAAAACCTTAGTGGATGCTAAGGCTCTCCAACAATACGCACCTCAGGGATAAGTGTAATACCCGTTTCCTTTTCAACGCGCTGTTGCACCAGATGCATCAGCGCCTCAAGATCGGAGGCTGTCGCCGTACCTTCATTGATAATAAAATTAGCATGCTTAGGCGATACCTGAGCACCACCTAAACGATGGCCTTTCAAACCGATACTTTCAATGAGTCGCGCAGCATGATCTTTCGGAGGATTACGAAACACGGAACCGCAATTGGGATAATCAATTGGCTGTGTGGCTGCACGTCTATCTAAGAGTTCTCGAATCAGTCCTAATGACGTCGTTTTATCACCCTTCGTTAAACAAAACTCACCAGCCAAAAATATTTCGGCTTGTGGTCCCACCACAGAACGATAGGCAATTTGATAAGCACTTGGTAATCTTCTTTGAATGCTACCTTGACGCGCTAAGGTCGTCACTGCACTCACGTGTGGCCACGTCTCGCTGCCGTGACAACCTGCATTCATAGTAAGCGCACCACCCACGGTACCTGGCACACCTGCTAAAAATTCTAACCCTTGTAAACCTTGTCGCGCAGCAAATCTTGCCAGCTGAGCACATGCAACGCCAGCTTCTGCATAAATGGTTTGCGAATCCAGGAGCTTAAGGTCAGTTAAGCAACCTTGCATATGAATGACGGTACCATCAAAACCACCATCACGCACCAGCAAATTGCTACCCAAACCTAAACATAACCAAGCCTCGTCTGCCGGTAAACACGACATCAATGTTGCTAAATCCGCAGCATCTTTAGGTTCATAAAAACGTTTAGCACGACCTCCCACACGCCATGAAATATAATCGGCTAATGAAACATCCTGACGTAAAGTGCCCTGCAACAAACTCACATCAAGCGCGTTTGCTATCATCCGTTTCTTCTCCAAAAGGTGCTATCGGTAAGAACTCCATCGCTGCTATTTTAGCTGCAAGCTGACCCACATCGCCGGCACCTTGAAACAATAAAATATCGCCATCCGATAGCATATTATCTAAATCATTATGAATATCATCTGCTTTACCGACATAAACGGGATCAATTTTACCCCGCTTTCTTATCGTTCGGCATAAACTGACACTATCAGCGCCGGCAATGGGCTGTTCACCCGCGCTGTAAACATCGAGCATAAGCAAGACATCGACATCACTTAACACTTGTGCAAATTCATCAAATAAATCGTGGGTTCGCGTATAACGATGCGGTTGATAAACCATGACTAAACGCTTCTCTGGCCACGCCGTGCGAATTGCTGCAATAGTTGCAGCAAGTTCACGAGGATGATGGCCATAGTCATCTACAACCATTACCTCACCCGAGCGTGTTTGCAACTGTCCATACAGCTGAAAACGACGCCCAACACCTTGAAACTGTGCCAGTGCGCGCATAATAGCATCATCAGCCACACCAACTTCGGTTGCAATGATAATAGCAGCAAGTGCATTTAACACATTATGCCGCCCCGGCATATTCAGGGTTATTTTCAAGCTATCTTGACGATAACGTCGCACAACAGTGAAATGTGTCTTGGTGCCATCATATTGAATATCTGTCGCATAAACATCTGCATCATCTGTCAAGGCATAAGTTCGCATCGGTCTTGCTAATTGCTTAGTTAATTCAGCAACAATAGGATCGTCAATACAGAGTACTGCTAATCCATAAAAAGGTAGATGATTTAAAAATTGCATGAATGTGTCTTTCAGCTTATTAAAATCACCCCCATAAGTGCTCATATGATCAGCGTCAATATTGGTGACAATCGACATCATCGGTTTTAAATATAAAAATGACGCATCGCTTTCATCCGCCTCTGCAACAAAATAACGGCTGCTACCAAGCCTTGCATTAGTGCCAGCGCTATTGAGCTTGCCACCAATCACAAATGTCGGATCAAGGCCCCCTTCCGCTAACACACTGGCAACCAAACTCGTTGTTGTTGTTTTACCATGGGTACCAGCAATCGCGATACCGTGGCGAAACCGCATAAGCTCAGCTAACATTTCAGCACGCGGTACAACTGGGATGCGTCTAGCACGCGCTTCAACAATTTCGGGATTTTCTACAGCAATTGCGCTTGACATAACCACAACGTCTGCACCATCAATATGCATCGCGTCATGACCAAAATAAACGGTGGCGCCCAACACCTGTAATTGTTGTGTCACCGCATTGGGCTTCAAATCAGAACCTGATACACAAAAACCTTGATTAATTAATACTTCTGCAATGCCACCCATGCCAGCACCACCAATGCCGACTAAATGGATGTGCTTAATGCGTTCCATACTAAGGTTCTGTAACCGAATTTGTTGAGGTATTTTCACATAAAACTCCAAGGCATACCTGCCATAATTGTTTTGTTGCTTCGGGCTTAGCTAACATGTTAGCTTTCTTTGCCATATTCACTAAGCTTGTCCTATCGTCATTTAAACACGAAAGTATGTCTGCGCATGCCTCGGCCGTTGCTTTTGCTTGGGGCAGCAAATAAGCTGCGCCGGCATCGCTTAGGTATGTTGCATTCGCTGTTTGATGATCATCAACCGCATGAGGATACGGTATAAAAATAGCAGGCACACCTACCACTGCAATTTCACTCACAGTCATCGCCCCTGATCTCGCTATCACACAATCTGCCCATGCATAAGCTTCCGCCATATCATCAATGAACGCTTTAACTGTAGCAGAGATTCCATGCTTTTGGTATAAAGCCACGGTATCATCTACTTTATCTTTACCAGCTTGATGCCAAATAAGCGGTCTTTTCTCAGGTGATAATAGCGCAATCGCTGACGGCAATAGATGATTGATAGCCAATGCACCTTGGCTTCCGCCTAAAACTAAGATGTGTAATGGTCTTGATACCGGCACCATGACTTTAGGTGACAATGTCAGCAATCCTGGACGAACTGGATTGCCTACGATAACTGCTGTTTCTTTGCTATGTGACAGTGGAAAAGCCAAACAAACACGTCGAGCTATGTATTGAAGACAACGATTAGTTAATCCCATGTAAGCATTCTGTTCATGTAATACCAAAGGAATTTTAAGTGTATAGGCAGCAAGACCGACAGGACCTGTCACATAACCACCAAACGCCACCACTAATGCTGGATTTAAACGCTTAAGTGCGCGGCGCGCTTGTAAAAAGGCGCGCACAATATGCCAAGGTGCAAGCAAACGACGGGACCAAGATTTCCCTCGCAGGCCCTGGATCTGGATTCCAACAAACGGTATATCAGCATTAGGTACAAGCTTAGCTTCCATACCTTCTGGTGTACCTAACCAGTGCGGTTGGTAATGCGCACTACGCGCATACTCAGCAAGCGCTAAGGCTGGGAAAATATGTCCGCCAGTACCGCCGGCGGTGATAACAATGCTTTGGTTCATGGTTGACTCTTTGGCACTTTAGCCAATACGCTCTACACTAATAACTATAAGCGCACATTATATATGGGATATAGCCATAACACCAACTAAGGACAATACCATGAGTCAACTCTGGCCAAGCTACAATCCGCTCCCCGTGAGCTTCGTTCGCGGCGAAGGCGCATGGTTATTTGATAAGGATGATAATCGTTACTTAGATGCCGCTGGAGGTATTGCTGTCAATGCCCTTGGCTATAGCCATCCGGCCTTGGTGCAAGCTTTGGTTTCGCAAGCACAACTGTTATGGCATACCTCTAATATGTATCATATCGACCATGCCGAAGCGCTTGCCTCACGTCTATGCGAATTAACAGGTATGGCCCAAGTTTTCTTTGGTAATTCGGGCGCTGAGGCCAATGAAGCTGCACTTAAACTAAGTCGACTGTTCGCACGTACTAAAGGTATCGCTGAACCTAAAATTATTGTGATGGAGCGTGCTTTTCATGGTCGAACGCTGGCTACCCTATCCGCATCAGGCAATCCCAAGATACAACAGGGTTTTGAACCACTTGTCGATAGCTTTATTCGAGTACCTTACAACGATGTGACGGCTGTTGCCAACGCTATTCAGGCCAATCCCGATGTGGTTGGCATTTGGGTGGAACCTATTCAAGGTGAATCCGGAGTACGTATACCCGCACCAGGCTATTTATCTGCGCTGCGAAAGCTTGCTAACCAACATCAATTGTTGCTGATGTTAGATGAAGTTCAAACGGGTATGGGACGCACAGGTCAATTGTTTGCTTATCAACATGAACATATTCTCCCCGACATTTTAACCACCGCCAAAGCACTTGCCGGTGGCGTACCCATTGGTGCTTGCTTGATTCAAGGTAAAGCGCTCGATCTTATCCACCCTGGCATGCACGGTTCAACCTTCGGTGGAAACCCTCTAGCAACGCACGCAGGTCTTGCCATGCTCACAACCTTGGTGAATGAGAATTTGATTGCAGACGCCGGAAAAAAAGGTGCTGCTCTGTTAGCTGATCTCAAAACAGCTTTTAGCGATTTGTCTGCTATCGTGGATATTCGCGGTATGGGGCTTATGATTGGCATTGAACTTGATAGACCCTGCCGTGATCTCATGCGTTTAGCCCTTAAGCACGGTCTACTGATTAACGTCACCGCTGATAAGGTGATACGGTTGTTGCCACCGTTCATTATCAATGAGATTGAAAGCCAATTGATAGTCAATAGACTCAGTGTAGTTATTCGTGAGTGGTTGACTGCGCAAGCTGAGGTAAGCACTTCTGCTTAAAATGTAGCATCTAACCAAGTTAATATCGGTTTTTGCGTAATTAATTCATCGGCTGTATGCATTTCATGAATGAGCTTTTGTAAACGCTCACCATTTCGATTGATAATAATCATCTTGTCAGCTTCAGGTAATTTCCAAGGTAGTATAGCTAACAGTCGAGCCAAGGTCAGTTGATGTAAATCTAACGCTAAAAAATACTGCTCACCTTCACCACGCTGCACAAGTTCTGCATCTTGCAAACGTTGTATTTGACGCTCAGGCTCAATAGCATAACCACATCTATCTTTATGCACCAGCTCTACTAACGTTAAACCTTGCGAACGTGATTGCGCTTGATACAGGTAGCCTAGCCAATACCATGCATGTGTAAAGCCATCTAACTTCCTATCAGCATGAAATCGATGACGATAAGTCAAACCATGACAAAACTCTGCGCCCAATAAAATAATAATCCAGGATAAATACACCCAAATAAGAAACGCGGGAATTGCAGATAAGGCACCATACAATAACTGATAATTACTAAAACTACGCAAATAAACGGTAAGGCCCCATTTAGCCAATTCAAAAGCAATCGCCGTGATTGCACCAACAATTAAGCCTATACGATAAGGCACACGACAATTGGGCACAGCTACATATAAGATGGTGAATACGACCGTTGCCATAGCTGGCGGCAGTAAAACCAATAAATGTGTTAATCCAAGCGCTTGGGCAATATGTGCAACCGACGGTAGCGATAATAAGTACGTACTGGTTGCAAAACTCAACCCTAAAAACAAAGGGGACAAGGTTAAAATAGCCCAATAGATTAGAAAAGCATAAATCCCACGGCGACGTTGTCGCACGCGCCAGATAGAATTAAATGCTTGTTCCATGGTAAACATCATTAACACAGCGGTAACCAGCAAAGAAGCGATACCCATGACAGATAGTTGACCGGATTTGTGCACAAATGACAGCAAATATTGTTGTACAACCTGCCCAGATGCAGGTACAAAGTTGCTAAAAATAAAATCTTGAATCGTCACGCCAAAGTGGCTAAACCCTGGAAAGGCCGCTAATACAGAAACACCCACAAGCATCAAAGGAACAACAGCCAACAAGCTTGCAAACGTTAATGCCGATGCTTGATACATACAGCCATCGACAAAAAACCGCTGTATCACCGCTTTGAAAAAGTTAAGCCACGCCAGCAACCAGCGGGTACGCATACGTCTTAATATGTTATGAAGTGAAGTCATCATGATGCTTTATCATAGCAGATTTTAGAGAGAAAACAGAAGATGCTTAGATATAGGCTCGTGCTTCTTCACAATCCATGTAATGCCTTTCTCCCCTTGCGGGAGAAGGTGGCCAAAGGCCGGATGAGGGGTAATATTACCATCGCATAGCGATAACAAAATCAGTATTTTATTGGCGATGATATATCATACATCAATGCCGCAGCAATTGTTTTAAGGCTAAACGAATCAAATCTTCTGTATGATGACCAGCAACATCATCGATACGACTCATCGCGGCGGTAGCTTCTGCCGATTTATAACCTAAACTTATCAATGCATTGACCGCCTCTTGTTGTGCTAGCGGTAGATGTGACTTGTCCCGCACTTGAATGTGTTTGGGTGATACTACCATAAGCGCTGTCAAATCTGGGTGATTTAAACGACCACGCAAATCTAATAATAATCGCTCTGCGGTTTTTGCACCAATACCAGGAATACCCGTAAGGCGCTTTGCATCACCTTCGGTTAAAGTTTGCAATAATTCTGCACTATTCATGCCTGATAAAATACTCAATGCAACTTTGGGACCCACACCGTTAACACGAATAAGCTCACGAAATAGCGTGCGTTCGCTTTGTGTCGCAAAACCATAAAGCGTATGTGAATCTTCTCGTACAATAAACTGTGTCCAAAGACTTATCATTGCACCTAATTCAGGTAAATCATAACCGGTTGTCATGCTGACTAAAACTTCATAACCCACACCTTGGACATTAATAAGTATATGTGGTAACTGTTTTTGCATGAGTTCGCCAGACAGTTGTGCGATCATGGGAGATCCTTATTGATAATATAAGTTGGAAGATAATGGCATGCGCATATGGCTTACATGACATAGTGCTACCGCCAGTGCATCAGCCGCATCTTGTGCTAGTGTTCCTTCAACTTCAAGCAAACGCTTGACCATATGCGCAATTTGCGCTTTTGTACTATTGCCATACCCCACAACCGTTTGCTTGACCAAACGTGGGGCATATTCGTGAATATGATGGCCATGCGATGCCACAGCAACAACAGCGGCGCCTCTCGCATGCCCTAATTTCAGTGCAGAACTTGCATTATCACGCATAAACACTTGCTCAATCGCAACAGCTTGTGGCCGAAACTCAAGCATTACCTCACTTAAACCTTGGTGGATTTGCCATAAACGCGAAGCTAAATCGGTTGTTTGTGTACGAATGCAACCGCTGCCCAGGTAATGTGACTGTTGCCCACGTTTGACTATCACGCCATAACCTGTGACACGCAGACCTGGATCAATGCCTAATACAATCAAACTCATAATGCTGCTAAATCGTCTTCGTTAAAATTAGCATTACTATAGACTTTTTGCACATCATCTAAATCTTCAAGCATATCCAATAATCTTATAACTTTAGCAACATCTTCCCCATCAACATCCACCATATTAGAGGAAACCATAGTTACTTCTGCAGAATCTGGTTCAAGTTTATGCGCAACTAATGCCGCTTTCACCGCACTAAAATTTTCAAAACTCGTATAAATATCAATACTGCCATCCTCATGAGTGACAAGATCATCTGCACCCGCTTCAAGTGCAATATCGAGTAACTGATGCTCATCTGCACCCGGCGCAAAACTTATCACGCCCTTGCGACTAAATTGGTAGGCAACAGAGCCATCTGTACCCAAATTGCCGCCGCATTTACTAAACGCATGTCGCACTTCGGCAACCGTACGATTGCGATTATTGGTCATGCATTCAACAATGACTGCAATACCGCCATGGGCATAACCTTCGTAGGTCACCTCTTCAACATCCTGCCCTTCAAGACCACCAGCCCCACGTTTAATCGCCCTATCCACCGTATCGCGCGTCATGTTACTGGCAAAAGCTGCATCAATAGCAGCTCTAAGCCTTGGATTAGCACCCGGATCGCCGCCACCCATGCGCGCAGCAATTGTCAGTTCGCGAATCAGTTTAGTGAAAATTTTGCCCCGTTTAGCATCTTCTTTGGCTTTGCGATGTTTTATATTTGCCCACTTGCTATGGCCTGCCATAATAAACCCCTAAAAAGTATGAATGACCCATTTTACCATGCGCAACGATAAATGCTATGATGTGCTCAGGTAACTTCAAAATGCGGATTTCTTAATTTTGTCTACTATCGTATAAAGGCTGCCCTTCCTCCCTCGCGGGGAGGATGGTTGGAGACCAGATGAAAGGTAATCAATACTATTGCGCAGCGATAACACAACATGCATTTTGAAAGTGAAACATCTATTTAATTTACTTAACTGAGATAACATCATTATGTTAGATTTTACTGTCCAAAAGAACCCAAACACGGGTGAGGAAACTATCTCAACCTCACTTGCGGGTAAACCCTTGTTATCAACACCACAACTTAATAAAGGTACAGCATTTAGCTATGAGGAGCGACATGCATTCAATCTGCTCGGCAAACTACCGGCGCGGATTGAAACGCTTGAAGAACAAGTACAACGTTGCTATAAACAATACGCCTCATACATCACCCCCTTAAAGCGTAATGTATTTCTCAATGATTTACACGATACCAATCATGTTTTGTTTTATCGTTTACTGCAAGAACATTTGGCAGAAATGCTACCGACCATTTACACACCGATTGTGGGTACCGCTGTCAAACAGTTTAGTACTGAGTTTCGAAGACCTCGCGGCCTTTACCTCTCTTATCAAGAGCAAGATGCCATGGAAGAAATTCTTGATAATCGCTCAAATCCAAACATTGACCTGATTGTAGTCACAGATGGTGAAGGCGTATTAGGCATCGGCGACCAAGGCATCGGTGGCATGGATATCCCTATTGCAAAACTGATGGTTTATACCTTATGTGGCGGTATTAACCCTACTCGCACCCTACCCATTTTGCTCGATGTCGGCACCAACAATGAAGAGTTACTCAATGATCCATTATATTTAGGCTGGCGTCACCCACGCCTCAAAGGCAAAGAATATGATGATTTTATCGAAAAATTTGTACGTGCCGTTAACAAAAAATTCCCGCATATTTTTCTTCATTGGGAAGATTTCGGCCGGGATAACGCCAGACGTAATTTAGAGCGTTATCAAGATAAGCTCTGTACATTTAATGACGATATGCAAGGCACAGGTGTTGTGACCCTAGCCGCATTATTGGCTGCAGTCAAAGTTAATGGTCAACATTTAAAAGATCAGCGTATTGTCGTATTTGGTGGCGGTACCGCAGGAACCGGCATTTCCGATCAAATCGTTGATGCGCTGATGCGTGAAGGTTTAAGTGTAGAAGAAGCACGCGCACGTTTTTGGATGCTTGATAGACCCGGCTTATTAACCCAAGATATGAAAGATCTCACACCTTTTCAGCAAGTTTATGCCAGAGATCCCGCAGAGCTTGCCGATTGGCATTTAGCCCATGGCCATGTTGTAACCTTAGCGGATGTTGTCACACATGTAAAACCTACGGTACTTATCGGCTGCTCCGCCGTCACGGGTGCGTTTTCTGAAGCTATCATCAAAGATCTGGCAAGCTATCAACAAAATCCCATTATATTACCGCTATCTAATCCTACGGAGCGCGCTGAAGCAACGCCTGCTGATCTCCTTGCCTGGACAGATGGTCGCGCATTGCTTGCAACAGGCAGTCCTTTTGATGATATTTTATTTCATGGCGTACAAGTACGCATTGCGCAATGTAATAATGCCTTTGTCTTTCCAGGGCTCGGGCTTGGACTTATCACCACGCAAGCCAAGCGCTTGTCCGATGATATTTTATGGGCGGCATGCCAAGCCTTAGTGAGCTGCTCCCCGGCACTTAAAAATCCACTAGCACCCTTATTACCCTCACTCAATGAGGCAAGGGAAGTGGCCAAAGTGATTGCGCTTGCCGTTGCTAAACAAGTGATTAGTGATGGCCTAGCAGGCTTCACACCACCAGGCGATTTAGCAACTTACATTGATAACTATATGTGGAAGCCACATTACGTACCGATGGTGAGAAAGCCTTAAACGTCAGTGACTTCGCTACAGCAACCTGATAGAATATGCTCCAACTGTCATGAGAGACTACGTTAATTATGAGTATTTGTGCGCCCATTGGCGTTTGGGGCGGTACCTTTGATCCCGTTCATTTCGGTCATTTACGCACGGCGCTTGAGCTTTGCCAACAATTAAAACTTGGGCAAGTGCGCTTTGTGCCGTGTCAGCAGCCGGTCCATAAAGACCGGGTTTATGCGACGGCAGAACATCGTTTAGCGATGCTGCAACTGGCTTGTGCAGAGCAATCAGCATTTTATGTGGATGATAGAGAGCTTACACGCAATACCCCATCCTTTATGATAGACACCCTGATTTCTTTACGTAAAGAATTTCCAAGCATACCACTGGCTTTGCTGATGGGTAGTGACGCTTTTGTTAATTTACCTGTATGGCATCGCTGGCAACAATTGCTGCATTATGCACATATTGTTGTTGTCAACCGCCCAGGCTACCGTTTAGAAGTCGGTTCCAAGTTACAGAGCATGTTAGATAAACACAAGCTGGATCATGCTAATGGGCTTGGACGCCAATTAGCTGGCGGCATTCTCATTCAAACCACGACTGCTTTGGATATTTCTGCAACACTCATTCGCAATCAACTCCGTGCGAACCTCAGTCCACGCTTTTTGCTACCCGACGCTGTTCAGGCATACATACAAACACATCAACTATATAGCTAGAGTATATTTATGACTATAAACGAATCAAAAACCCAAACATTAACGCCTGAGCAAGTAACTCAGGTACTCGAAGATATGAAAGCCCTGCAAATCACTTCACTTTATGTCACGCCACTGACTTCCGTTGCCGATTGGATGATTATTTGTACGGGTACCTCATCACGGCACGTAAAAGCTATTGCAGATAAGCTGGTTGAGGTTATGAAGCATCAAGGATATCAACCTTTAGGTGTCGAAGGTGAACAAGAAGCTGAATGGGTGTTGGTCGATCTCAATACGGTTATTGTGCATATCATGCAATCACAAACCCGCGAATTTTATGCCTTAGAAAGATTATGGCAACCGTCAACCTCTCGTGAAAATTAAGCTTATTACGGTGGGCACTAAGCCACCTAGCTGGATTCAAACAGGCATTGACGAATACACCAAACGCCTCCCTAAGCATATTCACTTCGAACAAGTCCTTGTAGCCGGCGCTCACCGCACTCAGAACACATCGGCACAAACCTATCAACATATCGAAGCAAAAGCCATTGAATCTGTGCTTTTGCCGCATGCAAAAACCATTGCCTTTGATGAGCGTGGCGATGCGTTTTCGACCCAACAGTTAGCGACTTATGTCAGTGAATGGCAGATGCAAGCTGTCGATATCAACTGGGTTATTGGTGGCGCCGATGGTCTTGCTGACACCTTGAAGGCCAAAGCTGATGCCCTTTGGTCGCTCTCGGCTTTAACCCTACCCCACGCCCTGGCCCGTCTCTTAGTCATCGAACAACTGTATCGCGCCTCAACCCTGCTCGCAGGACATCCGTACCATCGAAGTTAACAGAACAAAAATGATTCAGCCCTAAGCTTTCCTTAAGCTTAGGTAAGTATATTGAACGAGGTAGAATGATAATGATAAGGTGGGTGCATTATGTTTGGTGGCGATAAAAAAGATGATAGGAAAACAACAAGTGGGCCATCGTGGTTTGATGAGATGGTGGCAATGGCCACATCAGAACTCTCTACAGTCTCGTCAGAACTTTCTGGGCTTTTTGGCCAAACATCATCTTCATCTACACTACCCCTGAGTGCTTCACATTTGAGTACTTCGTCATCGTCCAGCACATCTAACTTAAGTACGTCGTCATCGTCTAGCATCAGTACTTCATCCGAGAGACTAGGTTATACCACCCAGCATGACGCGTTTTGGATCCCACCTAGACTTACGCTTAAATTATATCTCAACAAAGAAGAGGGCTTTTTGCCAGAACCAGAAAACGTACTAATCGCCATCAGAATTCACTTTTCAGTTGAACCCAATACTTCAGCTGATATTAGCGAACAATTAAATGATTGCTTAGAATCTCTGTATAACAATCATAATGTGCTCCTCGACCATTTCCATCATGAATTCTTGGCGTATCTTTATGTAGATTACCAAACCCAGCCTCATCAATACCAAAAAAATAGTGTTGCAAATATCGACCTCACCCTATCTGTTACTTACAGAGATAGCAAGTGTATCGCCTGTTTAACGTCTCGTGATTCTATAGGCGAAGAAAAGATATGGCGAGAAGTTAGTTTGCCTACAAGTGAGATAACAAGCTCGGATACATCCGGTTCAGGCATCACGGGTGCAAGCATCACCCGCACGCTAAGCAGTAAGATGCTTTTTACACTGGATAGATACATTGAGGAAAAAAATGGATTTTTTGATGATGCCACTAAACGTAACGCGGCCATATTTTTAAAAAATACCATTATCCACCATACATTGATAGATTTTGTGCGTTTTAACGATAATCCTATGATGTATTGTCCGGGGGCACTTGCACCAAATGAACCTTTCAAAGACAAGCTTCCCTCATCTTTAAATGCCGCTTATGCGGGTCGTATACTAAATCGCGTCGTGCTCACCCCCCTTCTAACTTCTGAAGGTGAACGTATAGGCTCAAGCTCATCCTCCCATATATCAAGGTCAGGCTCACATTCAACTACAGCACCTCGCCTTAGTATTCAACTTGAATATGTACCTCTAACGGATGAAAATCGTGAGGCTCCCCCTATATTTGAAATCACACTGCCAAGCGAATCAGGGCAACTTCAACAAAGGTGCACTATTACCAAAACGCGCGGTTTGTTAAATAATGAATTATCAGATATCTACTTAATATTTGAACCCTTACTTAATTATATCCTTCATAGAACACATCTTACCGGCCTATATGAGCAAAAGCGTAGAAAGATCCTGGCCGAGCAACCCACCAAATCTAAAGCATTTACCCAAACCAAAGACTCTATTGAACAACGCATGAAGGAAAATCTATCTGCACTTAATCAAATCGTACTGAGTTTTGATGCCCTCATCTGCACAACATTAACTGGAAACGTAACAGAACATACATTTGAATCCATATCGCAGCAACACTTAAGTGCAAAGAGCGAACATACGCGCATCGAATCAGACATATACACCTACAACCGTCTAACTCGCAGCCAAAGCTTGCATATAACAACTGAGCCTGAATTCTATCAAACGCGCTTTCAAGCGATTAGTGAACATATCGAAGCATCTAGGACATTAGTGACAAGACTCCAGGCAGATCAATATGCCTCATCGAAGTATTTTCTTACTCTGTTTTATACAACGCTACGCCATGGCGATGCGTCCTCTGACACCACGCCATCCCTATCGACATGGACAGCAGCACTACTCAATTCAATACCTAACGCACCCACAAACGTAACAGAAATCGCTTTGCAGGTATCTCAGTTTCAATTAGGTGAATCCGAGTCTGCTTTGCAACCTAGCTCCAGTTCATCCAGTGCAAGCACAAGCAGTAGCGTATCAACGCCAATGTCCCCCCTCCCCAAAGATGAGATGGCAACACTACACCAAGGCCTGCATCACATAGCCACACTCATTCACGGTTTTAGCAATCCTAATGCAGAATTCATGGTTACTGCTTTTCACAATGAAGATTCTGCATGGATATCTAACTTAGCAACGCTAGCGCGTATTCCCGAAAAAATCGAGATGATATCAAGATTCATTGCACAAGCCAGTCGCCATGGACGTTTAATCTTAGATGACCAAGACCTCAATATACATGTACCAACAGAACATATACAAGCACACTTAGCACAACTCAGCCAGCAGGCACGAGCATTACACGCCTTATACACAGATATCACAAAGCTTAAACCCCTTATCACAAACGCTGAGGCTATCAAAGCTTATCCTATCATCGTTATAAATCGTTACGATTATCAATTTTGCCAAACGATATGTGAGCAATTACGCCAATTTGCTGATGAATCACAACTACCACCTATTTTATATCAGAATGTCTATGAAAAACTGGGGGGAGGCGATAGTGCAGAAACGGCTAGTCAAAATCATTTTGCTGCGATAAACAACATGTTAACGCAGCATTATGCGCTTCAGATAAGACCAAGTGGCACACAGCCCAAAGTATACGAAGCATCAACTAGGCAACTCACTTATCTTGAGGTATTAGCCTCAAACGCGATATTACGTGACACAACAGCAACGCTATTACGAGCCAGCACGCAACACACAGGTACACATCCGGGTTTTTATGGCGCTTTTGCTGATTTCTTAGGTGGCGTATTACCTGCAACAGCTTCTACTACATCGGGCAGTGTTTCAACAATGCTTGATGCTGACAACCCTGCAACATCTGCTACGACATCAGATCATAGTTCCTCAATCGCTGATAATGAAAAACTGTATCATCGACCACGTCATTATGAAATGTTGTCTAAAAAACTACATCCTTTTGTTCAAGATCGTATAACTTTTCATAATTTAGCACAGCTGAAATCTCAAAATTTTGATGATTTAGTTGCTTATGTCAATCAACATATAGAGCATATGCTTCTTCTTAATATAAATGAAACATCTAAACCATTTATTAATTTAAATTATTTTTTAAATGAATTAAAGAGATGTTATTTAGAGGTAGAAATTTTATTATTACGCATAAATGAAGCTATGCGCAGCCTACTTGGAACAGATGCATCTTACACTTTAAAAGAAATGCTCTCAGAAAATTCAAAACTATCAGTCATCATTGTTAATGCAATAATAGATCATAGAGATAATGAAAATTTTGTTATACCATGTATGATTGGTAAAATAATAGATGAAATTAAAGATAAGGAAAAAGAAAACGAACAGTTTAAATATGAAACAAGATACGTTCTTAACGAGAAAATCATAAAATTAAACGATTTACTAGTCTTATTAAGTGAAAAAAATATTTTATACTTTAATGCTCCAACAGAAAAAATAAAAATTGATGGTGATATGCACATACACATCGTGGAATCGCTTCTAACTTTATTTCCTGGCTTTGAATTTAAAGAAATACGTTCTAGTCTTGAAAGAATAAACTATTTAGTATATATCGAAGAAAAAGAACTATATCAAGAATTTTATACGCTTAATTTTGAATTTCATATGATGCATCTAAGTCAACATGCTGGTGTTGCATACGAGCAAACTCGCTTCAAGAAAGCATTTGAAAACTTCAGTACGCGATTAGTTGAAATATATGGACTGTACCAGCAATTCATTCACACTGAATTAAATACGCCTTCACTTAGCACATATCAGCCGATATCTGGACAAATTCGTTTAATGCTAATCGCAATAGCCCACCAAATGATATCCACCCCATCTAGGGGCTTTGTGACGGGTGGATTTTACTTAATGCTTTGGGCGCTTCATTGCACAGACGATTTATCTAAAGTTGGTATCTGCCCTGACGAAAGCATGGCAGATATGACACTACCGCCCGTACCCGAAGCTAAGGGCGGTATATTTGGCAGCAGCAAACCTTCGCTTGCTCAGCTAGAACAGGCCGTCACCCGACATCTTAATACTAACCAGTATGGACTCCACTTATCTCACGCCTTGTTCGAGAGATTTAAGCAAGAATATAACCGACTTATACCCTCCAAAGCAATAACTCACAGAGCACCCGTGCCTCTACGTTCAGTTTCTCTAGCAAGCCTGCCAAGTCATTTTTCATCTTCGTCTCCATCAAGACGCGTATTGCCAGGAAGTGAATCAACACCCGCGCTCCCCAGAACATCCCGTTCACAAAGCTTGGTGACGACAGTCCAACTCCCTGTTCCTTCGGATAACCCCTCCTCGAGCAGTGCTTCATCTTCTCCAAGTCGCTTATCTTCTAGCCGCCTCCCTGGCAGAAACTAAAGCAGAGCGCTTACGGACATCCATTCCCTGGCAGGGATGGGTGTCGTGCATCTCCAACATGTGTCGCAACTTGTTCCTGAGTGTTGAGAATTGCATTAAACTTGCAGCTAAGCTACCACGGCCTCCGCCGCTTTATGTAAACGCTCATTAATAGCCACGCCGACGCCCTCGGAGGGAATAGGCATCACCGCAATACGGGTAGCACCCGATTGTTCACATTGATATAAATAATCAAATAAATGCTGCGCAGCTTCATTGAGATCGCCTTGAGGACTTAAGTTCAGTACGCTAGCAAAACCTTCGGGGATCGGACCCGGCCCAAAAGCAATAAGCGTTTCGCCAGGTATAGGTTTATCTACGCTTAGGCGTAGCGGACAGGCCGGCGCATAATGACGATATAGCATACCCGGGGCTTTGGGTGCATCCACAACACCTGCTTGTCCATATTGAACAGGTCCTATGACAAAGGTCAACATCGCTTCTGTGATACTGCCTGGGCGAAGGATATGAGGTATATCGCCGCTCACATCAAGTATCGTTGACTCAATGCCCCGCTCACATGGCCCACCATCTAAGATGAAGCCAATACGATCACCTAAACTGGCAGCCACTTGCGTTGCACTCACGGGACTTAGCTGACCCGAACGATTAGCACTGGGCGCGGCTAAAGGGCGCTGGCATGCTGTAAGCAAAGCTTGCGTCACCGGATGCGCGGGCACACGCACAGCCAAGGTATCAAGACCTGCTGTCGCCAGATCGCTTATACGGCAAGTTGGCGTCTGCGGCAGTACCAAGGTTAAAGGACCGGGCCAAAAGGCTTGTGCTAATTTTTCGGCAAGCGGCGTTATATAAACATCTTCTCGCATCGCATCGATGGAAGCATAGTGGATGATGAGTGGATTACGTGCGGGACGTTGCTTTGCCGTATAAATACGAGCAACTGCCGCAGGATTTGTGGCATCGCCTGCTAAACCATACACGGTTTCTGTGGGTATGGCGGCAATATCACCCGCTTGCAATTGCTTAGCCATTGTCGAGATATTCGCCGTTTCAGCTGGTAAAATAAGGGCTTTGTTATTCACGATTAAATCACCAATATTTGTTTGACAAACGGAATAGTCAGTTTGCGTTTATACCTAAGCGCCGCGCTGTCTAATGTTTCTAATGCTACAAGTAAATCTGACATACTGCGTGAATGTCGTTGCAATAGATAATGCACTACTGTCTCGGACAATTGCATATGTTTTGCTTGCGCTGTTTGCAATAAGGCTGCGATTTTATCAGCATCACTCAAAGTTTTGACTTGCCAAACAAGACCGCTGGCTAAGCGTGATTGTAAATCTGGCAAGATAGCTAGACCTTTAGGTGAACATGTTGCGCCAACAATCAGTCGACCACCTTGTTGCTGCATACGATTAAATTGATGAAATAAAGCTTCTTGCCATGCGGGTTCTGCTTCAAGACAACTCAAATCATCAATACAAACCCAGTCTCTATCCGCAAGACCGTCAAATAAAGCTGCGGATGCTGATGTCAGCTGACTTAAAGGTAAATACATGGCACTTTGTTGCATATCACTCGCAAGCGCACAGCAAGCTTCCAGTAAATGACTAACGCCGGCACCCAACTGGCCCCAAAGATAGGTCGCACTAAACATCGGCTGTTCTGATAAATGTTGTAAATGCTGAACAAGTGCAGCATTATCTGCTATCACAAAATTAGCAAATGTTGCATGAACACGCCGCGTGATGCCAGGTAAGATCAGTTGTGTACCTGATAGATGCATTAATGATACCAAATGCTACGTAAATAGCGGCCACGAAAATAACGAATAAAGACCATCAATACAGCGGCCACAGGTAATGCTAATAAGATGCCCGTAAATCCAAATAATTGACCGCCGGCTAATACAGCAAAAATCACCACCACTGGATGCAAGCCAATTCTATCGCCCACTAATTGGGGGGTTAATACGGAAGCTTCGATACTTTGCGCTATCACAAAAACTAACCACACTGCCGCAACATGCCACAGACTATGAAATTGCAGGTAAGCTGCGATGCTTGCCGACGTGATGCCCACAATGAAACCAAGATAAGGTACGATGCTCACCAAGCCGCCTATCATGCCTATGAGTAAAGCCGTATCTAAGCCCACAATGGCCAAACCTACTGCGTACATAATACCCAGCGCTAACATAACTAACAGTTGACCGCGTAAAAAAGCACCTAAGACTTCATCGCATTCTCGAATCAACCGACTGACGGTTGGTTCGATTCGTCTGGGCAATAGCTGTTGCAACCCCACCAAGACTTTAGGCCAGTCTCGTAAAAGATAGAAGAAAACCACAGGAATCAGTAACAATCGCGTTAGCCAGCTAATCAGTGCAAGCCCCGAGCCTGTCACCGTTCTAATCGTTTTGCCTAAAATATCACCCGCTTGTTGCCAGTGATTCGCCATCGAAAATTTAAATTGCGAGATATCTATTTCTTTTTGAACGCCTAAATGATCGGCCAACCACGGCGTCAGTACAGATTGTCCCCAAGCAAGCAATGTGGGTACTTTTTGAATTAACAGCGCTATTTGTTGTTCTAATAACGGAATCAAAATGAATAACAATAATACAACGAGGGCAAGCAGAAGTAGCAGTACTAAGATAACCCCAAGCAAGCGAGGTATTTTCCAGCGACAAAGGTGCTCAACCAGGGGATCGGATAAATAGGCCAGCAAAGCAGCGACAAGAAAAGGCGCAAGCACCGCACTTAAACTGTAAATAAGCAGTGCAATAATAACGATTGTCGCCAACCACACGCCCCAGGGCTTATTTGGTTTTATCTTAACTGTGTCCGCGCGTATAAAGCCTTCCATCCCCACACCCATAAATAGTGACATAAACTAAGCGCGCTGGTGAAAAATACGCCTATCATCAGCGCATTTAACATGGACCAAGGCAACCATTGAAAACCGATATGCAACATCAGAAGGATGATAAGCACAATTTGCAAGCATGTATTAAGCTTGCTGATTTTTGAAGGTGCAAACTCGTACATGCCAATAAGGAAATGATAGGCAACACCACCTGCGACAATGATAATATCACGCGCAACCACCATCACAATCAGCCACCACGGAATAATACCGATAAAGCCCAAGGTCAAGAAGGTTGAAATCATCAATAACTTATCAGCAACTGGGTCAACCATCGCACCAAAGCGGCTAATCCATTGAAATTTGCGCGCAAGATAGCCATCGACGGCGTCAGTGAGTCCGGCGATAATAAAAAGCCAGCATGCCGTTGGATACCGTCCCAGCACAAGGCTGGCAACGATAGGACCTATCAAGAGCAATCGCAATATCGTGATGATATTGGGAATATACTCACGGCGCATGGAATGAATGAGTGTTAACCTACGCGTTGTCATAGCGGTTATTCTAACCTTAAATGGCTTAATAAACAATCGCCAGAGTAGGTCCAACGCCAAACCTTGAAAGAATCAGACATTGGTGAATTTTTAAGCCACTGAGAATGCCGGCAATGGTTTTTCTTCCTTACCTAATCTTTGCTTTGCCACAAAAGTCGGTTGAGGTTTTAACAAGAAATCAAAATTAGGTACTATTTTTTTACCGATAAAATGGCCTTTAAGATCAGTGGTCATACTTTCGAAATCTAAGCTCAAGCGCTTAATCGCATCTTTAGCCGATGTTTTTGCGGCAGCTAAACGATCTTCTTGGTTAATCGAATCTTGAACCTCTTCTTTTTCAAATCGTTGCGCTTCTCTTTGCCGTTTTTTTTCTAAGTTATCAAGCGTTGGTGCTAATGCCTCATATTGTCGGTGTTCATCCTGAATCCATTTAGAAGCTTGTGCTTTAGGTTGTGCCACTCGATAGTCATAAAAAGCTGCTGCTACACCGACAGCAATACTACTGATTAAAAGGCCCACGCCAAGGCCTACTAGCGGTAATACGATGGTCGGGATGATAGCTGGCGGAAAGATGATACTGACAACAGCGCAGGCCCCAGCGACCAGTAAGGTTAAAGAGCCAAATCCTGCTTTAAAACCTGTCTTAGCCGCACTGCTGCGCGAAAAAACAGGCTTAGGTGTGAGCGTTGAAATTCGCGTTTCTTGTTGCATTGCAGCATGTTGACGCAATGGTTGGTCAGGTATTTCTGGTGCTTGCGTCGATACATCCGAAGGTGAATCCTGCATAAATACCTGTAAACGAGGATGACGACTTAAGTAGGCTGCTTTCATATCACGGCTTACATGACCATCTAAAAAGGCTTTGATGCTATGATTAGCGTTGACAACCTTGGCAAGCGTCGTTTCATCTTGCGTTTGCTGTTTAACTGCATGTCGTAATTGCTGCCAATTCTCACCTAAGGTGCTATTAAGCAAGGTTAATGACTGTAAACGTTGCGCATGTGTTTGCGTTCGTAAAAAATCTTCAAGCGCGCGCACCAGTAAACCCAATTCGGTCATGGCATTAATAGCACTATCGTGCTGATGATGCGTCTGCGTCAGCGTATTGCGGTGCTGTAAACGCTGCATTTGAATGGCGTGCTGCAATTGCTGTTGACGAAGCATCATGTCTTGATGCGCATAGACCATCGTATCCAGCACTTTATCTGCCTGTCTTGCTTTCACTGCAAAATACGTCACCGAGCCTGCTGCCGCAACTAAACTCAAGCCTAAAGCACCCAACATCACGTAAGGTGCAACCACACTGGTTACAACCCCAGCAATCACCAGCCCAACGACCGAGAGGCTACCGTAATAAGTACTTGCTTTATCAACAAACTGAAACAATCCTTCACCTAGGTAATGGTACCAACTTCGTTTTTTATGCGCGATAGATAACAAGGACGGTGAAGTTGATGTTATTAACCTAGATGTTTCAGGTGTTAATGCACGTGGTTTAGCAGCTATTTCATGATTAGTTGAAGATGTTACCTGAGAAAATGACAAAGCATTGTATTGTAACGCTTGCGTATCACGTGACGTATCGACGTTGACAACCTTAGTTAGGTGTTGACTTATGTGTTTGAACCCACGCAATGCTGCTTGTTTTATCGATAGCAAAGTTGAAGGCTCTGGTGCTTTTTCAAGCGCATTCTGTAACAAGCTATCATTTCCCTTGGGGAATAATACATGACGCCGCTGATAGGCTTCGTGTTGTTGTTGAATCTTTTGTTGACGTCGTCTCGCTGGCTGTAACACTCGCAAATGATAATACGCAGCCGCAGCACCCAAGCATAAACTGACAGCTAACGCTGTCACGCCCACCGCAACCAAAGGTAGCACCAATGCAGGTAAAATAGCTGGTGGAAAGACAATAGCAACTGCCATACTTGTCGCGGTGGCAAAAAGCGCCAACGCACCTAGTGTAGTTTTGATACCCGCCGAAATCGCTTGTTTTCGGCCAAGGAGCGTGGTCTGCTGGGATGTTATGATAGTACGATGTACAGCTGATTGTCCAAAACTCGACGGTTTACGCTCTATCGCTTCTTCTGGTAAAGAAGCTAGGCACTCTTTTGTATCTTGTATTGGCATTTGCGCCGACACGTGATGCCTTAACGCTTGAATCAATTGATAATTGATAGCTTCTATCCGTGTGATGGCCTCTGGTTGTGGGTTATCGTCATTTAAATCATCGATAACCGATTGCCCTTTATGACCAAACACATCACGAAGTATGGCTAATAATTGCGCTTGCTCGTGAGCTCCGCTTGTATTAAGTAGCTCATCTGCGCTTTCCATCAACTTCGCAAAAGTACTGTAAACTTCTGCCGCTTGTCTATCAGCAGACTGTATCTCATCTGCCAACGATAACATAAGATTTAAACGCGCTTGATTTGCAAATCGCTGTCGTTGCTCAAAAGCCTTATTTTCCTTATCTAATTCGAAAAAATCATTATCTTGACGCCGCTTGATAACCGCATCATAACCCACCATACCGATACCTGTGATAACTGCAAGACCAAATAATCCTAATGTCACGTACGGCATCAACAACGCAACTACCGTCAATGCGGCTAAAGTACCTATAGTTGCGTATACTGTGCTTGTGGAATCAAAAAAGTCAAAGAAACCACCTATCGCATAAGACCAAAGACTTCTTTTTTTCATTATGATAGCCTCACATAGAATGTTTTCAATTATTTTGTTGTAGATGTATTATTTTTTATAGACTCATTTTACATGAGGTATGCTTGAGCTTTAATTAAATTCTAAAGAAATATCTGCGTTTGTCACTTAACAAGAAAGCTATCTTTTTGACTTAAAAAATGTTTGTAATTGTTGCTTTGCTTCATCGGCGAGTATGCCACCACAAACCGCGAGTTGATGATTAAACGCAGTATGCTGTGCTAAATTTAACACCGAACCACACGCGCCAGTGCGTGGATCAGCCGTTGCATAGACAATGCGCGCAATGCGTGCATGAATCAAAGCGCTGGTACACATGGCACAAGGCTCTAGCGTCACATACATACTTGTGCCAGGTAACCGATAGTTATGTAATCGTTGCGATGCTCGCCTGAGCGCAACAACCTCGGCATGGGCTGTTGGGTCCAACGTAGATATAGGACAATTATAAGCCTGCGCAATCACTTTTTGATCATAAACCAAAACAGCGCCTACAGGCACTTCGCCCGCTAATTCTGCATACCGCGCTTCTGCTAACGCCAAGCGCATAAAGGCTTCATCTTCGCTTTGAATCGGTGAATATATCATAATTGGATATAACCCTTAATAAATGGCTTATCTATACTCACAACATTATACTCAATGACTTGAACGCACGGATAGCTTTTCAAATACTTAAGTCATACTAGGGGTTATGTTATGATGGTTACATACCCATGTTTTTTCAACATACGCATGTTTAGTTTGGCCCACTCAAGTGTGGAAGATGCCTTTCTGCCCTTGCGTAAGATGGTGACCGAAGGCCGGATGAAAACCATCGCATAGCGATGACAAAACCTGCATTTTGTTGGTTTTACTCAGTAGAGCTACAAAAAATACCCTTCTCCCCTTGCGGGAGAAGGTGGCCGAAGGCCGGATGAGGGGTAATAAACCATCGCATAGCAATAACAAAACCTGCATTTTGTTGGTTTTACTCAGTAGAGCTACAAAAAATACCCT
>CAMFJL010000015.1 GCA_945957175.1 uncultured Legionellales bacterium | reverse complement strand
TCCCCTTGCGGGAGAAGGTGGCCGAAGGCCGGATGAGGGGTAATAAAACCATCGCATAGCGATAACAAAACCTGCATTTTGTTGGTTTTACTCAGTAGAGCTACAAAAAATACCCTTCTCCCCTTGCGGGAGAAGGTGGCCGAAGGCCGGATGAGGGGTAATAAAACCATCGCATAGCGATAACAAAATCTATATTTTTTATTTATCTAAGGAACCCATACCATGCAAACAACGCGTGTCGTACTACCTGCCATGCACTTAATCGGCATTACGCAAAGAACGAATAACACTCAAGAAATGAATCCAGCCACTGCGAAAATTGGCCAAACCGTTCAACATTATTGGAACGCACACCTTGCCGACAGAATCCCAGCGCGACTCACACCAGGGACAACTTATTGTGTATATACTGATTATGAAAGTGATTACACGGGCGATTACACCTATTTTATTGGTGAACTCGTCAATGCCTATCACCACATCCCTGAGGGTCTTACGGCTATCACCATTCCACCACAAACCTATACGAAGTTTACAACCGATGAAGGTCCTATGCCTGATGTTTGCATCAACGCATGGATGGATATTTGGCAAGCAGAGGAAGCAGCCTTAGGTGGTAAACGTGGTTATCTTGCTGATTTTGAAGTTTACGATGCACGCGCAGCGCATGCTGAAAAAACCGTGCTTGATATTTTTATAGGGATCCGTGCTTAGTCCATCGACACATACCTAGCAACTTGCACTTCCCTCGCAAAATCAGTATCCTTACTCCCTCGTTGGAGAGGTACCGAAGCGGTCACAACGGCACCGACTCGAAATCGGTTGAGGGTCTTGCATCCTACAAGGGTTCGAATCCCTTCCTCTCCGCCAATAAAAAAACCACCTAAGGTGGTTTTTTTATTGGCGGAGAGGAAAGGTACTTCGAGAACGTTAGGTTCGACGAAATGGCAGGATTGCCATTTCGGACGCTGCGCAAACGCAGCGCCCTGAAAGGGCGAGGACCATGGAGGGTCCGAGTCAATCCCTTTCAATAAATCTATAATAAAAACCACCTTAGGTGGTTTTTTTATTGGCGGAGAGGAAAGGTACTTCGAGAACGTTGGGTTCGACAAAATGGCAGGATTGCTATTTCGGTACCCCATGTTGCTTTTCATATTCCAAGCTCACTATGTGATCCTAACCGTACAAGCTCAAGCACTTCATCATCAGGCTTGCGGTAAATAAGTACTAAATCTGGCTTGATGTGACAATCACGGTGATCCTTCCAGTTGCCAATTAAAGCATGATCATAACAACGTGGCGGTAAAATCTGATCTTCAACTAACAACGAAACGACAGATAACAAGCTAGCATCCAGCTTTTTACCATGTTTGCCTGATAATTCGCGTTTATAATCGCGCTTGAAGCGCGAAGTATACTTAATCGTCCTCATTAAGCTTTTTGAGCAAATCGTTTAATTTCCCTACGGTGACTAATTCACCCTTTCTAGCAGCTTTCATTGCGGCGATAGTTTCAGCATTTGGCACCAATGGATCGAAAGGCAACGCTTTCTCCCTAGCGACACGCACTAGCAGCATACGAAACGCGTCTGACACCGTAAGTCCCATCGCAGCCAGTACTATACTCGCTTCTTCTTTCACATGTTCGTCAACCCGTGCACGAACAACAGCATTTGCAGTCATAATGAAACCCTCATTTATATGTCTACATTGTAGCCCAATCTGACCCAATGTCAAGCACAGCTTAAAGCTTCAGCAGCTCAAGAAACCTCAAGGTGGTTTTTTTACTGGCGGAAAAGTGCTTCGAGAACGTTGAGTTTAACTAAAGAAAAGACAGGCTGCATAACGTAAATCTAAAAAATAACCGAAGTCTGACTGTAGGGGCGGTCCTTGTGGCCGCCCCATACAACAGTTGTCATCGCTACGCGCAAGCTCTGTTCCCGACTTGAGGTAACTTTGGTATATCACAGCAAACATAATCACACCGCTCTAAAAATGCAAAGCTAAGATGTTAATGGAATCCACTTACCGGCCCATAACTCATCTAAAAACAAGCGCCATGGTAATACTCTAACTTGCTTGCCATTTTTTAGTGTATGAAGTCTGGGTCTATCACAGTTGCATACCAAGATAGGCATTTTGGTATCATAATCGTGACAGAATGCTTCCAAACCAGCAAAATCGCGTTTATCAGGTTGCGCACTTACTTTCACTTCAACCACCCATGTAGCGTCGCCTATTACAAAATCGATTTCGTGGCCCGCTTTACTGCGCCAAAAATAGATAGGTAAGTTGAGTTGATTAAGCCCAATATATGCCATTAATTCCATATAAATAAAGTGTTCTAATGATTTTCCAGCAACGATACCCTTTAGCTCATCTACGCGATTTTTTTGTATATAATTAGCAAGGCCTACATCAAATAAGTAAAATTTCGGTGTTGCCGAGATGATCTGCCGATTTGCATGTTTGGTATAAGGCGGTAAAAAATAACCAAGCAAGGTGTCTACCAAGATCTCATAATACGAACGTACTGTTTTGGCATCAATACCAACCTCTCTGGCAATATTGTTATAATTCACTAGCTCACCGTGATTAAATGCTAATGAATCGATAAATCGATGAAAGCTAGGTAATGACCGTACCAAGCTCTCCGCTTGAATTTCATAGGTTAAATAATCCAGTAAATATGCATTGAGCATATGATTAGCTTGATTTGATAAATAATGGCTTGGTATGAGCCCACGATTAAATGCTTTGATAATATCAAAATCTGGTATTTCAATATAGGATAGGGGATAAAAATGATAACGCCATGCTCTTCCCCCCAGCATGTTAACTGAGCTTTTTCTTAATTTTCTAGCACTTGAACCACATAAAATAAACTGTGCACGACTGTTTTCAATTAGCCATTGGATTTCGTCTAACAAAGCGGGAATTTTTTGAACTTCGTCAACGACGACTAAAGCATTATCTTTACCCGAAATAGCCTCAAGTACCTCTTCCCTAAAAAGATGGGGCGCCTTAGCTAAAGCAAAAGCAATATCGGTCTTTAAAAGGTCATAGTACAATGCATTTGGGAATGCTTGCTTTAGATAGGTTGATTTACCGGTTTTACGTGCGCCCCAAAGAAATGCTGACTGATGTGGTGGTAGGTCTATCTTTAAGTAGCGTGCAAACATGGGGCCTCCAAATAATTAAACCATTAGGGAGCAAAGTCCTTAAAAGTTGAACTATTAGGGAGTATAGTCCTTAAAAGTTAGACGCGCAAGGAGGGATTCGAGCTTTGCTTGCATTAAGTTGCTTCTGAAACCAATTACGTCACTTGACGCCTGCGCGCTACATCAATGCCTATGTAATCTATATCAGATAGAACTGTTGAAAAACACATTGACTCTGTAAAAAGAAAAACAGAATGCTCTTTTAGAAATGCGTTATTAAATAAATTAAAAGACAGTGAGTCTCATATGATTTATGACTCCATCCGTTCGAGTCACAAACTATATTTAGAATAAATGCGCCTTACGGCTCATACGTTGTTGGCGCAATGACTAAATCACGAATGCATATGGATTGTGGCTGTTGATAAATCCATAAAATGGTTTTTGCAATATCTTCCGCGGCGATAAGCTCACCTTCAGCAATGTTTGCCATGATAACCATCGGGGTCTTCACTTTTGCGGGCGCTACATTGCAAACGCGAATACCGTATTTAGCATTTGCAACACGCAAAGACTCGCCTAAACTTTTCACTGCCGCCTTTGTTGCCGCATAAGTGGGTAGCAAAGGTCTCGCACTGCGATCGGCAATTGAACTTATATTAATAACAGTACCGGTCTTTCTTGCCTGCATACCAGGTAAAATGACTTCGACACCATTTATCGTACCCAGCAAATTCACTTCCATCATGCGTAGATGGTCGTCATGGCTCACCTCATTAAAGTGACCACCCATGGCAAAGCCTGCATTATTAATGAGGCAATCAACGACACCAAAGCGTGCCTCTATCTGTGTTACCGCAGCCTGCACAGATTCTAGCTTCGTTACATCTGTTTCAACACACATGGCCTGAGGTAATGCTAAGGCCTCCATGGCGCGCACATTTCTTGATAGCAATCCAAGTCTATAACCTGACTGTGAAAATTGCGATGCAATCGCTGCGCCGATACCGGAACTTGCACCTGTAATAATCACTAAAGGTGATGTCATGATAGTGTCCTTCGTTTTGTCACACTAGCATAATACAATACATGCGGTAACACCACAGCAAGATTGCTGACGCTAGCTTGGGACAGCCCCTTGCAGTATCAGGCGGCTTGACTAAACATCTGTTATTATGGTACTATTTTTAACCAATTTGGTGTTGTAGCCACATATGAATACACCCTATGCTGGTCTTTCTGCTTCATAACGTAGAATAAAGAGAGTAACTACCATGGCTTTAAAAGACACGTCCCCCGAATATCACTTATCCGATTTTCATGCTTGGGTACTATCACAGATACAACAACTGACCGCAACCTATTCCTCGCTTTCTTATTTTTCTCGGCAAGATTGCCCTACTTATACTAAAAAGTTTGGTGAGACATGCCGAGTTTATCCCACCACAGCAGCACTGATTGAACTATTTATCCAATTACATGAATCTATGCAAGCTAACTTAACCAGAGAACAAGATGTAAATAATCATTTTCTGCTTAATGAGAGTCCAGTCGCTAGCTCAAGCACTGCTATGGCAGCTGCAGAAACAACTGACATAGACAATACAAGCAAAACTCGCCTAAAAGCAATAGTCGATTATACTAAAGATGCACTTATCCAGAATACAATGGATAATCCTGATGAACTGCGTTTCTTTAGATCTATTTATGCTTACGCTTATGTTGTTTTACAAAGACTAGAAAATCCAAATCACGACTCAAATCTTATACAAGCATGTCGATTGTACATCATAAAAAATAAAGATACGGATGAAATAAACGCTTTAACTGAAAAACAAGAATCATCTGCCTTAATGAGAAATGCAAAAGAAAACAGCGTAAAATTAGAATTCATGAAAAATAATAGACTTCATACTTTAATCAATGAATCTCTTATTAACAATGATATATCTTTCTTATCTATATTACCATTGTTATATCCTGAACATTTATCTAAATATACTGTTTTATTTTTAGCACTACGCCATGGATCATCTTCCTTATTTCAATCATTATGGCATAACACCATTGATGAGAAAAATGCAAAACAGACACAAGAAGCTGCTATTAGTATCATTAATTACTTATTAAAGCCTAAGCCTCGACGTAACCAGTCCTTATCTCATCTAGATTATGGATTTGTTCCTTCCGATGACATTCATATAGACTCATATACACTTTCATTTAGACAAGCTATCCCGCTTCAAAGACAAATGCAGCTTGATAATGATCTAGCCATAGTTATCGATCAGTTATTGCTATCGTTATCACAATTACCTTATTTTGCCGCGATTCCTGTGCGCCAAGGGCTTTATAGTAGTCAAGTATTAAGCTATCTAAAAACCAATGCTTGTCGAGAAACGCTTCAAAAGCTCATGCAACATCCCTATATTTCTCATGCTGACGCTAACATACGTGAAACACTCCGTCACTTTTTATCGCAATACGCTGAGTCTAAACAGGATGTGTCCTCTATATCTACGCTCGCTAACGATGTTAGTCATGACAGCCTTGCTGAAAAAACTGTGCTTTCGCTTTCGCCTGCGCCATCTGAGCATTCACAAAGGCTTTATCTCACACTGCCTGGTACACTTCCGTTTGTACCACCAGCAGAGGAAACATTCCTAAACACGCCAAGCTTAAGTTCTTTCCCATTCTTATATCCACCGGCTATGACATCTATCGCATCTCAAACAACACCGTTACATCATGAACCCCGCTTGCAAAGTGCTGAAGATATCTCTATCGCACCGCCAACCATAGAGGCAGGTGCCAGTGCCGTTGTCAGTGCCGGATTTTTTGCATCTACAGCACAAAGCACTCATCTATCTTCGCAAGAAGATTCTACAGAGGCAATATTAAGACAGCTCCCTGATGTGCCGGCGGAACCACTTCCTTTGCAAGGTAATCTTGGTGGAAATGCATCGGCAACAACGGCTTCTGATGCAGAATTGAGGGTAGCCTTGTCGAGCTAAAAACAAGCTCACACAAATCATGCAAGCGGGCTCTGACGTAGACGCTTATGCAGGTTTACGGTATGATGACATAGCAATTTTCGGCGTAGCACGGCTCGAATGATATACGCAAAGGTATACTTTTTACCAAAGCCTACATTAAGAGCCCTGCTGCTTTTTAATTTCAACAAGGCGTATGTTCATGACCACATCTCTACTTGCACTCTCCCCTCTTGATGGACGCTATCATCAAAAAACCCAGCATCTTGCCTGTATGTTTAGTGAGTTTGGCTTAATGAAGCAACGGGTTCGTGTTGAAATTGCATGGCTTATCTATATAACTAGCTTAGAAACAGATGAAATAAAACCGTTGAGTGATGAAGAAGTTAATAGCTTACAAAGCATAATCGATGAATTTTCCGTGGCTGATGCTGAAATCATCAAACAATTCGAAGCACAAACAAATCACGATGTTAAAGCGGTTGAATATTTTATTAAAGCCAAACTAAAGCAGCATGCCTCTTTAGCATCCTATCAAGAATTTGTGCATTTTGGCTGTACCTCAGAAGATATCAATAATCTTGCCTATGCACTTATGCTGCAAGCAGCCAAACCCTTATTGACTGAACAGCTAACAAAGATCATAGACACGTTAAACAATGATGCGAAACAATGGGCTAACTTACCGATGTTAGCAAGAACACATGGCCAAGCAGCAACACCAACAACCGTCGGTAAAGAATTTGCCAATGTGGCGTATCGACTACAGTCCGTTTTACCGCAATGGCTTCAAGCACCTATACGTGGTAAATGGAATGGTGCTGTTGGTAATTTTAATGCACATTGCGTAGCTTATCCTGATTTAGATTGGCTCACAATTAGCGAACACTTTGTAGAATCACTGGGCCTTAGCTGGAATCCAATGACAACACAAATTGAGCCTCACGATTATTTAGCAGAGCATTTGACAGCACTTGCTAGAATTAACATTATTTTAGTGGATTTTTGTCGGGATTGTTGGGGTTATATTGCCTTACATTATTTTCAACAACGACCCAAAGAAGATGAAGTTGGTTCATCCACAATGCCACATAAAGTCAATCCTATTGATTTTGAAAATGCTGAAGGCAATTTATTGTTAGCCAATAGCATCGCTTTATTCTTAGCACAGCAATTACCGACATCCAGATGGCAACGTGACTTGGTTGACTCAACCTTATTACGCAATATCGGTGTGGTTTTGGGTTATACCTCTGTTGCTTACCAAAGCATAAGCAAGGGTCTTGGTAAACTGATGGTGAATGAAACAGTGATTCAAGCCGATTTAGATGACAATTGGGAAGTATTAGCCGAAGCTATCCAAACAGTGATGCGTCGTTATGGCTTGCCAGAGCCCTATGAACAACTCAAAGCATTAACCCGCGGCAAACGCTTATCGCAAGCTTCCCTTAAGACGTTTATCGAAGGTTTAACGTTACCCGAAGATGCTAAAGCCACATTGTTAGCATTAACACCCGCTAATTACCTTGGATTGGCCGCACGTTTAGCTAAAAACGAGGGAAACATTCATTAGTCCCTCTTAGCACAGCGCTCTTGTCAGGGCGCTTTTACCAGGATATATGTCCTCATGCGCTCAGTGCCTGGCCCATCAAAGCATAGCCATGCATAAACCCATAAATTGCAAAACCAATAAGCACCAAACCCGCTGCTATATTAAGTATTCTACGAATACCTGGTGTTATTCGCTGTCTGGTAAGATGCAGCATGGTATTATATGTCGCAATCCAACCCACGGTGCCTAAGATCACCCCCGATGCGGCGATGCCGATGCTATCGTGTTGTCCCGATAAACCTGCAAGCTGCGTGCTGACAGAAATCCAAAACAAAACGGTAAACGGGTTCACCAAGGTCATTGCCAACCCTTCAATAAAACTACGCGTGGGCGATTTGCGTGGCACTTCATGTTTCACCGTCGATACAGTACTCAAACGAAAGGCGCCATAAGCAAACCATAACAGCACCAATGAACCCGCCATGCCCAGGCTACCCAAAACCCATGGGTAATGTAAAATGGATAATAATCCTAGGCTTAAGATTAAAATATAACAAAGATCAGCCGCGCAAGCGCCTAAACCGAGAGACACACCTGCAGACCAACCGTAAGTAAGATTACGCCGCATGATTTCTATATTCACTGGCCCCATGGGTACCGCCGCGCCTAAACCCAATAATAATCCTAAGATGAATGTTTGTAACATAAAAAGCGCCTATCTGCTCGCAGTATTTTAAAGTGCAGGTGATGCCGCGAACAAATCGCGGCACATTGTGACTAGGTTAGTTTGATTTTAGATTCGCATGGATACCCATCGCTTTTCAAACTGTGACTTTGTTTACTTAGAAACTAATACTACCTGGTACTCGTGGGAAGGGAATCACATCACGGATATTGTTAAGGCCGGTGATATAATTTAACAAGCGCTCAAACCCAAGACCAAAACCTGCGTGTGGCACTGAGCCATAACGGCGTAAATCTAAGTACCAAGCATATTGCGCCAAATCAAGACCATGCGCTTGCATACGACTAGTCAATACATCCATTCTATCTTCACGCGCGCTACCGCCAATGATTTCACCAATACCTGGCGCTAAAATATCCATTGCAGCCACTGTTTTACCGTCATCATTTAAACGCATATAAAATGCTTTAATTTCAGCGGGATAATTGATAATAACTACAGGCTTTTTCAGCACTGTTTCCGCTAAATAACGTTCATGTTCTGATTGTAAATCAAGCCCCCAAGAAACAGGATATGCAAAAGATTGCCCTGATTTCTCTAAAATTGACACTGCTTCGGTATAATCTAGGATCGCAAAAGGCTCTGCAACAAAAGCTTCTAAGCGCTTGATGCAATCATTATCTACACGCTCTTGAAAGAAAGCTAAATCATCTGCACATTTTGATAATACTTTTTCAAATACATATTTGAGCAATGCTTCAGCAACCCTTGCATCTTCCATGAGATCAGCAAACGCTATTTCAGGTTCTACCATCCAAAATTCTGCTAGGTGGCGACTGGTGTGCGAATTCTCTGAGCGAAAGGTTGGGCCAAAGGTGTATACTTTAGACATAGCCAAACAATAAGCTTCAACATTTAACTGTCCAGATACTGTTAAGAAGGTTTCCTTTCCAAAAAAATCTTTACTAAAATCGATGTGACCCTCTGGTGTTTTAGGCATGTTCATGAGATCAAGTGTACTGATCCGAAACAGCTCACCCGCACCTTCACAATCACTTGCGGTAATAATCGGCGTGCTTATCCAGAAAAAACCTTGCTCATCAAAAAAGTCATGTATGGCTTTAGCCGTCACATGCCTTATGCGTATTGCCGCGCTGATGGTGTTTGTTCTCGGACGAAGATGAGCAACATCGCGCAAGTATTCCAAACTGTGTGCTTTAGGGCTGATTGGATACGTTTCTGGGTTTTCAACCCACCCGACAACCTCGAGCTGTATTGCTTTGATTTCAAAAGGCTGGCCTTTGGCTGGGGAAGTCATAAGTTCGCCCGTCACCCTAAGCGAACAACCTGCCGTTAATGCCATGACATCTTGTTGATAATTGCTTAAGGTATTAGGCGCAACCACCTGGATAGGTTGAAAGCATGAACCATCACTCACATGAATAAATGAAAAACCGGCTTTGGAATCGCGGCGCGTCCTCACCCAACCTTGCACCGTGACTTGACTACCAAGTTCGGCACGACCAGCAAATATATCTTTAATTGAATACGTATGGCTCACAGAGAAACTCCTCGAAACTGGGTGGCAGAAGCAAGCAACCAATCGCGGGCAAACGCATCTGGCACATCCTCACCCAATAAAGCATTCGGGCTTAAGCATGGATACATTTCCGCGAAGCTTCGCCCCACTTCATCATCATCTCGTTTGAAAATATGCCAAGGGGTTAAATCACGTGTTTCTTTAATACCCATGGCGCCTGCTAACTCTTTAAAACTGGCAAGTGTCGCTTGTTGAAAATTTGCAACTCGCTGATATTTATCCTGTACGACAAGTCCACGCATCAGTCGCGGATTATTGGTTGTCACACCCGTTGGACATGTATTTTTATTGCATTGTAATGCCTGAATACATCCTAAAGCAAACATCATACCGCGCCCAGAGTTGCACATATCTGCACCAATGGCAAAATTGGTCACCAAATCAAAACCCGTCGCAACTTTACCGCTGGCAATGACACGTATGACATCACGCAGACCTATGCCCACCAAAGCATTATGCACAAACATCAGCGCATCAGGAAAGGGTTCGCCTAAATAGTCAGAAAACTCCAAGGGTGCAGCACCTGTACCGCCTTCACTACTGTCAACACAGATATAGTCAGGTAAAATACCCGTCGTTAGCATCGCTTTACATATACTCAGAAACTCGCTGCGCACACCTATGGCTAATTTAAATCCAACCGGTTTGCCACCTGATAATTCGCGTAAACGAGCAACAAATTCAAGCAAACCGACGGGGGTATCAAATTCTGGATTTGTTGGCGGTGAAATACAATCTTGTCCCATGGGCACGCCACGAATAGCGCTGATTTCTGGGGTAATTTTACGGCCAGGCAAAATCCCTCCATGCGAAGGCTTAGCACCTTGGGATAACTTAATCTCTATCATTTTGACAGCATCAAGGCTAGCTTTTTCGACAAACGCTTGTGGATCAAAACGTCCTTCATAGGTACGACATCCAAACATCGCAGTTCCCAACTGCCACACCAAATCGCCACCGTTAGCGAGATGAAATGGGCTAATACCACCTTCACCCGTATTATGATAAAAGTTACCCAGCTTCGCCCCTTTGTTCAAAGCCAAAATGGCGTTTTGACTTAAAGCCCCGTAACTCAATGCAGAAATATTTAAGCGCGAGGCATGGTAGGGTTTAGCGCATTGCGGCCCACCGACCCAAACCCGCAGATCTTCCTCACGAAACTCAGTAGGACACAAGGAGTGCTTTGCATACAAGTACCCGGGACGTGTCATGTCGTGTTGTGTACCAAAGGGTTGTGTATCTAGTGCTTTCTTGGCACGCTGATAAACCACGCTGCGAATTTCTCGATTAAAAGGGCGCTCTTCTTGGCTAGATGCAATGAAGTATTGCCGAATCTCTGGGCGCACTAACTCCATTAAAAATCGCATACGTCCAATCACCGGAAAATTACGCATGATAGTATGCTTACGCTGCGTATAATCGTAAACAGCTAATCCTAATAGCAGCACCATAATAACAGGCATCGTAACCGATGGATGCAGCTGAATCATGGCATAAATCACGAATAGTGCGATAATGGCCATAATAAAAATAATAAGACGCTTCATGTGCTTTCCTTAAATGTAATGCAACTCACGTTGCAGCGTAAAATAATCCAAAGCCATCTTAGTTTTAGCCGCCAACAATGTCGCTTCTGCAACTGCATTGGCTTTTGCAGTACCTTCTTTCAAAATCCTTGCAACCTCACCTAAATCTTTGGCAAAAACTTGACGACGCTCGCGCATAGGCGCTATTAAAGCATCCAGCACCTCAACCAATCGCAGCTTACACGCCACATCGCCGATAGTGCCTTGCTGATACTGCGCTTTTGCTTCTGCAATCCAGGCTTTATCTGGGTTGAAGGTATCGTGAAAAATCCACAAAGGATTCTGCTCAATGGTGCCTTTATCCGTTGCCTTAAGGCGATTGGGATCTGTATACATACCCATCACCTTTTTCTTAAGCGTATCCGCATCATCACTCAGTAAAATGGCGTTATTCAAGGATTTACTCATTTTAAGTAACTGGCCATGAGAACCTGGGCCACCCGTGCCCACCAAACGTTTTACGCGACCAATGAGTGGTTCAATGACAGGAAATAAGCCGCCTAAAGACAAGGCTTGATCATCTGGTGCATGCGGGTCTACTCCGCAATATTGTTGATTAAACTTGCGCGCAATTTCACGGGCCATTTCAAGATGCGGCACTTGATCTTCACCCACAGGCACAACCTCAGGTCGAAATGCGAGAATATCTGCCACCTGTCCAATCGGATACAATAAGAATCCAAACGCATAATTATCCCCCAAATCTTTATCACGAATCTCGTCTTTGATGGTGGGATTACGCATAAGCCGTGGGTAGCTGAGCAGCATGCTAAAAAGGACAGTTAGTTCAGCAATGGCCGGTACTTCTGATTGAATAAATATCGTTGCTTTGGCCGGGTCGATACCGGCCGCCAGATAATCAAGCGCGATATCAAAAACACTTTCGCGAATAGCAAGCGGCTGATCCGCACGGGTGGTCATTGCATGAACATTAGCGATGATAAAATAACAGTCATAGTCTTGTTGCAAACGAACGCGATTTTCTAAAGAACCCACCCAATGCCCTAGATGGAGCCGACCCGTTGGCGTATCACCTGTTAATAATCGAGGCTTGGTACTCATGCTTTCATACTCTGCTTTTGAAACCACTGATATTGTCATAACCCAGCTATAAGCGTCAATGGCTTTGTGTACTGAGGGATCTCTGACATCTAAGAGGGTTGCAAAAGAAGCAAAAATACTGACGGTGTTCTCATGTGCCCTTTTCGTTCAAATACGCGGTTAAAGGCAGCTCGAAAATGCTCATCTACTACATGCAAACTGCGTTTTTCTTGCTGCCTTTGTTTTGTCTTTGGACAAAAATAGCTAAATGCGGACCACCCTAGCGACAACAACTAAAGATAGACGGCGATTCACTTTGCCCTGGGTCTACAAGCGCTGTTGTTTCCGTTTGAATAGCTGTTTCCGTTTGAATATTTGAATGCCCAGATCCATGAAGAAGGCCTGCATTGACTGTTGCGTATTCGATCGCCGAGGCTCTCATACGGTGACGGTGATGAATGAGCAGGCCCAAGCAGCATAATAGACCCGGAAAACCCACACTCGAAACAACAACGACGAAAATACCAAAACCATTAAGCTTCATGCCATCATGATGTTTACCTGGACACAACTCAGGATTAAAGATGTTGTTCTCAAAAAATCCCTTAGGTGCACTGATACAACTCGGTGGTACTTTACTGCATTGCGTAGTCAATGACCCTTGAGCACTCACTTCATCCTGTTGCGCCCCATCCCGACACCTGACATGAAAGGTATTGTCAATGATATTGCCGCTAAACCGTGTATTGCCAGCCTGTAAGGTTACGACTGTGTTATCTCGAAAATCAACGTCCGCTAAGGTACTACCACGTACGTCTAAAGTTGCAAACCGACTACCTGTGACTTCCCAATAACTGGCATTGACACCAGACATATACAAGTAAAAGCTAACGTCGGCGAGTGTAAACGTCGTTTGGGTGCTCGGATAGGGATATTGGAAATTTGCACCTACAACATTTATTGAGCCATATGCACCGGATATACTCGCACCGGCCCAACTAGAGCCAACAGCTTCGGAAATGTCAAAATAGGATTGATCGTCGTCGTCACCGTCCTCACTACGCTCGACTGTCCAAGCAGTGGAATCGAATGATGCACCATTAGCAACCACAGTATTAAAATTCGCCGATCGAAAAACACAGCCAGAGAAATCAGTACTCGTGACATCTGCTTCAACAAGCTCCATATCCCCAAAGTTTCCCCACAAGGTACTATTGGTCAAAAGCACATTCATCAGCCATACATCCTCGGTAAGGCCACTTCTGCTGCTAAACGTGTTATACGGCTCAATCCGGGAGCGGGGCATAACCACGTTCCGAAACTGCGCAGAACCCATGGGGGTATTGACGATCTGGATACCATCGGCAAAGTAGCTACCGAACGACGTAAAATACTGAAGGTTGGCATCACTAAAATCACATAGTGTATCCGCATAAAGTGCATTTGTATTCGTTGAAGAAGGAAGCCCCCCCCAATTATAACGAAGGCTAGTTGAGTTTGTCGTTGTAAAGGCCGCACAGGTAAGATTAAGTAGCGGAAAAGTTATGGAAATAAACGGCGGCGGCAGTGGCTGCCCCGCGGGAAGTTCATAAACTTCGCATGGCGAATCCGTGCGGTTATTAAGTAGCTGAGCAAACGCATCGGGCACAGCTGGTAACGGCGTATTGCGCTCAACAACAGAATGCTTCGCTTTGCTCAGCTGCTTACTGGACTTGGTCACGCGAGCGCGTGGCGCCTCAAGCACCGGAACAGAAGAAGCAGCTGAAGACGCAAATAGCAATGTCGATGCGGGCATTAACGCTGTCGTTTTGCTTTTATCTTCAGCCTCCGCGCGTCGACCGCCTGCTGCTAAGATAGGCACGCCCAAAAATCCTATTGCAAGGCCCAAAACCAGGAACATAAGAAGGCCCAAACCGCCCATTATTTTAGGATGTTTCTCTGGGAAAGTCCGCACCTGGGTAGTCAGCTGCAACCAAAGGCTAAGCTCAGGCATACTAGCGGTATCCGGATCCGGACTCTCGAGGGAATGCGCGTTGTTATGTGACATATGCTGACCTCTTATTGAGTAGTAAGTTATTTGGGTTAGAGGTGTCGATGGTAATACAATTGTTCAATAAATGTCAAATTGCTTGCTTTCACCTTGAAGAAACCTGAATATATACAGTAAAAATACATTGTTACAATTTTTTTTATTTATTTTTATGCTAATTTTTTTAACAGAACCACTATGTCTAGTGGTTAACTATGATAAAAACCACTACCCCTATTGAATTTTGCACTTTTTTACTGTTTTTTACAAGGTATTGCAAGTTTGAAAATGTAGTGATACTATGATTTTCAGGTGTTATCGACATTTATTCTTTAAAGTGACATAAATGCCAGATAATAAATGCTTAAAAGCTGCTTAAGCGCCATAAAAAAGCGTCTTTTTCAGCGTTTTTATATAATGGATGGAATCATACCATGGCTACGAACCACAATCAGGCTGCATCTGACTTGTTAGTTGATATTGCAAACTTAGCAGTATTGGCGGAACAAAAAGCGCATCAAGTGCGTCCTCAAGATGTAGGCTTCCTGAAAGGCTTAGTGCTTGACTTAGCAGAGCTTGCGGGTCAAACGAAAGACTTGGCACACGGCAATAATGGCATATATCGGCTTGGGGATTTAACTACAAGCTTTGATTATCTGTGTTTAGAATATATCGCAGCCGCTCACCCCGAAGCACTCGCCGCTCACGCTAACCGGGTATCACACAGTAACCAGGCATCGCTTGGCAATGCGGGACTCTTTAGTCACACAGCTTCACTCACAACGAAAGATCATCCCAAAGCGCCTACAACGACTACCACGGCTCAAGCACCCGTTCCACCTACACCATCACCATTCAAGGTATAAAAGCGCTATAAAGCATAACCTTCTCCCCTGCGGGAGAAGGTAGCCAAAGGCCGGATAAGGGGTAATGATACCGTCGCGTAACGATGGCAAAGCCCGCATTCTGAAATATGTTTATGCCACTACAAGTGCGTATCTGTGACTTTCTCGCATTTGTCAGTCATTGCAGGTATCTGAGTTACAAGCTAGTCAGAACACAATGCCTTGCGCCAATGGTAGCGCTTGACTCCAGTTAATCACAGACGTTTGACGACGCATATAAGCCTTCCAAGCATCAGAACCGGCTTCACGACCACCACCCGTTGCTTTTTCACCCCCAAACGCACCACCAATTTCAGCCCCGGAGGTACCGGTATTGATGTTGGCCAAACCACAGTCGGATCCTCGTGCTGACAAAAACTGCTCGGCATGACGTAACTGTTCGGTGAATAAGGCTGAAGATAAACCCTGCGGGACTTGATTTTGAAGTGCTATCGCCTCATCAAAATCCTGATACGTGGTGATAAGTGTAATGGGTACAAACACTTCCTCTTGCCATATAGGCCAATCCGGTTTAGCGGTTGCTAACGTCGGTTTCACAAAAAAGCCAGGTCTTACCAGCACCTCATCGCCAGTCAATAGATGGCTGCCTAGTTGTTTTAAACGCGACAAAGCATCTTGATATAATTGCACTGCAGCAGCACTAACCAGCGGCCCAACGTGATTTTCAAGGTACAGTGGATCACCAATCTTCACTTGCGCATAAGCTTTGCAAAGCCGCTCGACTAAAGGTTCATACTGCTGCTGATGTACGATAATCCGCCTAGTTGTTGTGCATCGCTGGCCGCTCGTGCCAATAGCCCCAAAGACCAATGCAGGTACTGCTAAATCTAAATTTGCCGTTTCATCGACAATCACTGCATTATTGCCACCCAGCTCTAACAAAACTTTACCTAAACGCGAGGCAACTGTGCTTGCAACTTGGCGTCCAACCGATGTGGAACCCGTAAATGAAATCAAAGCAACTTGCGGATCTGCCACCATGCGTTCGGCTACATCGTTTGATGCCATCATAAGATTCCATATAGCTGGCGTTTGGCATTGCTTTTGTACTTTTTCACAGATCTGTTGAATAGCTAAAGCACAAAAAGGTACATGATGCGATGGCTTCCAAATCACACTATTACCACATATACATGCCAACATCGCATTCCAAGCCCAAACAGCCATAGGGAAATTAAAGGCTGTGATAATGCCGATAACACCTAAAGGCTGCCATGTCTCTTGCAAACGATGATCAGTGCGCTCAGACACCAAAGTCTGTCCCGCTAAACTACGTGATAAGCCAATGGCAACATCAGCCATATCCAGCATTTCTTGGACTTCGCCACGCGCTTCAACCAAAGGCTTACCCATTTCTAAGCTAATAAGCTTAGCTAAATGTTCATGTTGCGAAGCTATTTCAGCTCGAAGTGCTCTGACAACTTGGCCTCGCACAGGTGCAGGTACATCTCGCCATTGCAAGGCAGCCTGTCTCGCTATATCTAGTACACGATCATAATGCTGTGCATCCATAAGCGATACCGTGCCCAATACGGTTTCATCACTGGGATTTATCACATCGAGTACGTCTTTTCCTGATAATGGCGTACCATCACCCAATCGCGAACCCACCATGGTACGTGTGAGTCCCAATGCATTAAACAGTGTGTCCATCTTCACCTCGCAATCGTTGGCCGAAACTATTGGCGTAGAGCGCATCCAGATCCAAGGTTTCAACAGCTAGATAGCCTGGTGTATAGCGATCGGTGTGCGTTAGTACTTCATCTAAACAAGCACAAACCGAACTCGCTGTGGCTACTTGCATTGCAGACCACACTTGCCCTGCTATTTTACTTGGATAAAGCTTACGCACATAGCTTGTTTGTGTTAATTCACCATGGCACCAACCCGAAATATTAATATAAATAAGGACTACATCATGATAGGTTCTAGGAATAGCTTGCTCTAATAAACGCTTCAGTGTTGCTGGTTCATGGCTTAAACGAAGCTCTGTCAATAAAAATTGCATCAATTTTGCATGACCAGGATAACGCAACGTTTTATAATCTAAGGTTTCAACTTGTCCGAGCAACAAATCAACTAAGTTACCAAGCCCACCTGCTGTATTAAATGCTTCATACACCATACCATCAATATCAACTGTTTCAATATCTTCTAATGCTGGCAATAAAACCCGTTGCTGCTCACGAATAACATGACAGGGCTTAATATACTCATTAATTAAACCATCTGTCGACCACGTCAGTGCATATTGCAAAGCATTATTCGCTTCTTGAGGTAAACCGCCGGTTCGAATTTGTACTGAACGCACGGAATCAAAATCGTGCATCATGGCATGCGCCGTGATTCCAACCCACCCAGGTGCCAAACCACAACGGGGCATGAATAAACTGTTGGCGCCTTGCGCAAGTGCAGCAATCGCCTCTGCCGTTTCATTATCCTCCGTTAAATCCAGATAATGAATATCCGCAATCCGCGCTTGTGCCGCGATAATGTGGTTAAGAAAAAAAGGCAAGCATGTCACGACAGCAACAACGGATTCTGCTTGAAATAGCCCTAATAAAGTATTTGCATCATTCAAATCAAGTGTAAGCTTTTGCAAATGTGGATGATTTAATTGATGGCTATCACTGATACTAAAATTTTTATCGACTAATAGTACTCGATAACGTTGGCTTTCTACCAAAAGCAAAGCAATAAGCGAACCTATTTTACCTGCCCCTGCAACCATAACCGTAGGTAACATCAACATCTCCTTTTATTGTGTAGGCACTAACGTCCCCGCCGCCCACAAGTTTAGCAAATAACCCAAACGATAGCCTGCTAAAGTCAAACGTGCGGCAGCAATGGCTTGGCCTCGGCTGATATACGTTTGATCAGGTGTGCCGCCGTAGGGCACTCGATACACTTCTGCTTTCGAAATACGATAACCTTCATTCGCCCAAACCCAGGGATTTTGAACGTGAATTTGTGCACCAAAATAACTAGGCGGATTCTGCAATTGCAATTGTTTTGCTAATGCGCGTATCTGGCGCATGGACATACTATCAGGTACTAAACCCACACCTTGATCCCATAAGCTATGAAGGTTATCTGCTATAGGGGATTGAATAAGATAGAGATTGCCACCTTTATCACCTTGGGGAAAACGTTCATTAAATAAAGAAACGGTATGTAATGGTTGATGAATATCACCCACAAAATGTAAGAAAAACCGTATAAACCATGCTTGTTCATAGGTTTGTGCATTAGGACTCATCAACACTATTTCTGCTTGATTAATCGCCCAAACAACATTCGGGCTTGATATGACGTATTTGCGCCTTGATTTTTCTGATAGCCTTAAGCGTTGATTGACATAATGCCAAGTTGTAAATGCATTGATTTGCTGGCTACGGATATTATCAGCCCAATTGGCTGCCGCACAAATATCACGGCTACCACCCGGCATCGCCGGTAATGCTTGCACCAAAGCATCTACCTTCGTTTTAGCAACAGGTGTTAACTTATCATATGCAATCAATGCGATAACACAATGACCTGGCGCATTCCAAGCCCACAATGGCAATGTTAAACAAAGACCTAGCATAAGTGATAAACAGCATTTCATCGCGGTTTTACCGCATTCACAATCGCTTGACGCACGGCTTCTGCCATTAATACACCAAGTTGCAGTTCATCGGCTTCGACAACTTCTGTGGTTAATGCAAATAAAATATCACCATCATGACAAGTAAATACTGGCATGATCGCTTGCGCCATACCTGTCGACGCAGCTTTTGCCAAACGACTCAAGGTCGCTCTATCTACTTTAGCATTCGTAAAAACCGCAACCAGGGTCGTATGTTGTCCAGGTCGCAACGGTGAGGCCGATGATTGACCTTGTAATAAAGCCGTACGAATGGCGACAGGATGACCCTGCTTATCTCTCGCGCCGGCCAACCACTGACCTTGGTTATCATAAATATCGCCCGCAGCATTGACCACGGCAACGGCAAATACCCGCACCCCTGATGGTAAAGCCAATGAAGCCGCTCCAAAACCACCTTGACTTGGCACAGTATGCGGTAACATTTTGCCTACTGTGGCACCCGTCCCTGCACCCACGCGGCCTTGTGAAGCATGAGTATTTGCAAGTTGGCACGCCAAATAAGCATCTGCAGCCGTGGGATAATCGGGAGGATTACGATGTAAATCAAAAATCGCAGCGCCCGTTACGATAGGCACTGGACAAATATCTGTTGGAAAACCTCGGCCTTGCTCGAGCAACCATGTTTTAACGCCTGCAATAGCATCCAACCCTAAACTACTGCCACCTGCTAATACCACAGCATCAACTGCGCCAACAAGGGCATCGGGTGCTAACAAACCAAGCTCATATGTCGCGGGTGCAGCACCCAAGGTTAGAGCAACGCAGCTCGTTAGTTTATCCAGTAGCAAAACACTAATACCTGTGCCTATGTCAGGTTTGCTCACATGTCCTATAGACAGTCCTGGAAAATGCATAGCCATACCTAACAATACCTCAGATAAAAGTCAGAGGCATAGGGGTTATTGGCCGCTTTTGCTTTACTAAACCACTGACAGGCTAGCGTATTATCTTTAGGCATACCCTTACCGTAAAGCGCAGCAACGCCGAGGCTCAGCATTGCGTCACTGTTGCCGTTATTAGCAGCTTTTGTAAACCAATAGACAGCTTGCGTATCGTCCGGGGGCACCCCTCTTCCATCTTCGTAAATATGGCCTAAATTATCTTCGGCAACAGGATCGCCTCGCACAGCTCTACCCTTAAAATAACCATATGCATAGCCATAGTCTGCAGGATTATATGCTGCAATGTCATTCGACATGTTAGGCACAGCGCGTTTGGGCTGTGTCGTCGTGCAACTCACTACCAACAGCACTATCGCGATGACAACACCCAAACGTAAAACATGACCTAGATAATGACCCATAGCTCGCCTCATCATGCATAACACTAAGCTTTGGAAGCTATCAAATATTGGCTGATTTAGCAAGATATGCCCGTATAAATCTCAGAACGATTGTCTTAGTATTTCAATCTGTTCTTCGATGCCTTATCATGTTGGCATGATACATATTGTCCTTGTTGAACCACAAATAGCACCCAATACGGGTAACATCATTCGCTTAGCCGCAAATACTGGCGCCACCTTGCATTTGGTGGAACCGTTAGGATTTCGTGTTGATGACAGCAAGTTGAAGCGTGCCGGCCTTGATTACCACGATTGGGCTCAAATCAACATACACAAAGATTTTGAAGCTTATTTACAAACCGCAAAACCTAAACACTGGTATGCCATTTCGACAAAAGGCACACAAAGTTATACCGATCTCGCTTATCCTGCCGATGTTGCCTTGATTTTTGGCGCTGAAACGCATGGCCTGCATCCGCATATTCGCAGTCAAGCTAACGCTGTGTTGCGCATACCGATGTGCCCAAACAATCGTAGCCTTAATCTTGCTAACGCTGTGGCTTTAGTGACTTATGAAGTTTGGCGCCAGCAAGGTTTTTCAGGTAGCGGGGTTTGATGCCAATAGTCTGTTAATACGGCTAATTGTGCTGCATGAATCGCATCAGCCAACTGTTGCCCCCCTAGCCCTTGTGCAACATAGGTATGCGGTGAAACCGTTGATACCCTTGCAACGGCTGTTTTAAGCCATAACCATAAAGCAGCTGCATCTGGGCCAAAACCTTGCTTTCCCTGCCAACTCGCTAAATCTTCATAAAACCCTTGCCAGCGTTCAGCTCTGCGATGATAATCAAGGCGTTGGATCCATTGCAATAAATGGGCCGGCGACGTTAACGCGTGATCGATAAGTGTCGCAAGTTGCGTCATCACCCACGTTGTATAAGTCAGTACGGTTTTAGGAATGGCCCAAGCTTTGGCTAAAACCTTTAACTTTTCGACAGTCGCTGCTTTAGGGCCATAGATATCAAGCATCCATAGGGCCCAACGTCTAGGTAACGGCAATGACTTTGTATGATCGAGCATCTCAAAAACATCACGACACTGCCATTGCGCGTGCCAAGCGGTCTCAGGTATTAATGCTGTAAGCGCCTGGCAATCTTGTAGCGTTTGCCAAAAAATAGCAGGATTTTCCGTTAGCAATCCTCGGTAAATCTCTTGCCAAATACGCTCCGGCTGCAGGTAAGCAAGCTCGCCACTTTGGGCAATATGTTGCGCTAATGCTAATGTGTCTTTTGCAACACGAAAATGCAAATGCCAAAAACGTGCGGCAAACCTTGCTAAACGCAGCACTCTTAGAGGATCTTCGACAAATGCAGGGGATACATGACGCAAACATTTCTGCTGTAAATCTTGTAATCCTCCGTAAGGGTCAATTAAGTGGCCTTCAGCATCCATTGCCATCGCATTGATACTTAAATCCCGTCTTGCTAAATCTTCATTAAGCGTCACTTCAGGTGCTGCATGGACAGTAAAACCCCGATACCCGTGACCTTGTTTTCGTTCGGTGCGCGCAAGTGCATATTCATCTTGTGTATCAGGATGTAAAAAAACGGGAAAATCGCGGCCCACCTGCTTAAAGCCTTGTGTCAGCATCTCATCCGGCGTTGCACCTACAACGACATAATCACGCTCATGTACGGGCAACCCCAATAAGGCATCGCGAACGGCACCACCGACTAAATAGATATCCATAACATTCCTATCCTTTACTTTGCTTATGCATCTGTAAAAAATGTTGTAATGAAGCCAAACGACTCGGTGCCATCTGCCCTGCTGCAACAGCTGCAAGCACAGCACAACCTTTAGGGTGCATATGCATACAATTACGAAATTGGCATCCGGCGTCTAATCTAGCAAGCTCAACAAAACCACTTGCAATAGCAACATTATCTAACTTATCCAGCGAATGCGGTAATACAAAATCACGCACACCTGGTGTATCGATAAGCGCACCCCCTTGTACCAAAGGGTAATATCTTGCTGTGGACGTCGTATGGCGTCCAAGTCCCGTTTGCATGGCAATATCGCCTGTGCGAATATGGTGCGCGGGTAATAATGTCTGAATCAACGTTGATTTACCAACACCTGATTGCCCGACAAATACACTGATTTCATCTCGCATGAAACTCATAAGCTTGGCAATATCTTCATTATTAAATGCACTCATCATGAGGACTGGCAGGTTTATCGCTTGATATAAATTTTTCAGCGCATCTACTGTTGTTAAATCAGCATCTAAGTCTATTTTATTGATGAGCAACACAACTTTTAGCCCCTGAAGGCTAGCAGCCAATAAGTATTGATCAATAAGCAGTGTGCTTGGCAACGGCAATGGCGCGCATACAACAAATATCTGTGTCAAATTTGCGGCAACACTTTTTAGCTGACCCAATTTATCTTGTCGTTTAAGCTCCGTTTGCCGCGGCAAACGCGCAACAACAACACCATGATGTTCATCTTGCGCTATCCAATGAACATTGTCACCCGCCACCAACTGGCCTAAGTGCTGACGCTGATGACAAATCCACAACTGTCCTTCTTTATCAATAAGTTCAAGCATCGCACCATGGCGCGCAACGATAGTCCCCAAAGCTGTTTGCTCAGGTACCATCTGTTCAGCAACATCACTGTGACTGGTTTCGTGCTTTCGCTGTTGTTGAATAACACGACGTTGCTGTTGTTGGGTCAGCTTACGCTTGCTCATAGGCGCTTTATCTCAATACGCAAGAGTCCGTCTTGCAACAAAGTTGCAAATTGAAAGACGGCGGGTATATGCATTTTGTCAAAAACCTAGTATACTCCTTGCTCACAGAAAATGGTCTACTTTTTATCTCTAATATGGAAGACGTAGGCCGAAGTGTTTTGGTTATGATTGAAATGAGGTGAATCTTGCATGCCAAGCGTAAGTGCTAAACAAAATGAATCGACCGACGCGCTATTGCGTCGCTTTAAGCGTTCTTGTGAAAAAGCCGGTGTTTTAACCGAGTTAAAGCGTCGTGCACGTTATACTAAACCAACGAAAGAACGTACACAAATGAAGGCAGCTGCTGTTAAGCGTTTTCAAAAGAAATTGATGAAAGAAGCCCCTGTACCTTCACGCGGCGTTCGCGGCAAAGCGAAAGCTAAGAAGAAACGCGTTTAATCAGCCTTAGGTAAAGATACCCTTCTCCTCTCGCAGGAGAGGGTGCCGAAATGAGGTGGATGAGAGGTAGTAAAGCCATCGCTCAGCAGTGACAAACACGCATGTTGAAAGACATTCTTTATATCAAATCTGAGGTTTATTATGTCTACTTTAAAAGCCACGATTCAAGAAGCCGTTAAAACTGCAATGAAAACGCAGGCAAAAGAAACCCTTACCACCTTGCGGATGCTAACAGCTGCCATCAAACAACGTGAAGTTGACGAGCGTATTGAACTTGATGATACGGAAGTTCTAGCTGTTATCAATAAAATGGTTAAGCAACGTCGCGAGTCATTGGCTCAGTTTATCGCGGGCAATCGTCAAGATTTGGCTGATAAAGAACAACAGGAACTGGATTTATTAGTGACTTTCTTGCCTGAGCAGTTGGGTGATGCCGAAGTATTATCACATATCAAGCAAGCAATCACTGAAACCGAAGCAAGTAGTGCAAAGGACATGGGCAAAGTGATGGCTATCTTAAAACCTAAGCTACAAGGCCGTGCCGATATTCAAGCTGTCAGTGCTAAAGTGAAGGAACTGCTGAACTAAGTGTCATCATGGCGGGACAAATACCTCGGGCATTTATTCAAGAACTCATAACACGTACTGACATCGTCGATATTATTGATGCGCGTGTCCCCTTGAAAAAAGCGAGTAATCAAAACTACACCGCTTGCTGCCCGTTCCACCAAGAAAAAACCCCCTCATTCACCGTCAGCGTACGTAAGCAATTTTATCACTGTTTTGGCTGTGGCGAGAGTGGCGATGTCCTTAAGTTTCTCATGAACTTTGACAGGCTCGAGTTTGTTGATGCCGTGGAATACTTAGCTGCACAACAAGGATTACATGTTCCTTACGAAACACGCCCAGGCAGCCATCATAAACCTAAAGAAAATCATCGTAATCTTTATGATTATTTGCAAGCTGCTGCATTATTTTATCAAAATAAACTGAGTCAATCTGCTGAAGCCATGCGTTATCTTGACACTCGAGGTCTTGATAAAACAATTCAAGCACGTTATGGTGTTGGTTATGCGCCAGCTAATGGCCAAGCGCTCACACAGTATGCCCATGTAGATACCAGTAACTTCCCACATTTTCATGCTGCAGGCTTGATAGGCCAAACACAAAGTGCACGTTATTATGATGTTTTTCGTGATCGAATTATGTTTCCTATCCGAGATAGACAAGGTCGTGTGGTAGGCTTTGGTGGGCGTATTTTTCAAAATATGACAGATAAAGACGGTCAACCCTTGGCAAAATACTATAATACCGGACAAACGCCCGTCTTTAATAAAAGCGCCGAGCTTTATGGACTTTATGAAGCGCTGCAAGCTCAGCGTGAATTACCTTATGCGCTCCTTGTTGAAGGTTATATGGATGTGCTTGCATTAGCGCAATATGGTTTTAGCATGGCCATGGCCAGCATGGGAACTGCTGCAACGAAGCAACATTTAGAACGTCTCTATCGACACACCCATAAAATTATTTTTTGCTTTGACGGTGATGCCGCTGGCCAGCGAGCCGCAGTCAAAGCCCTTGCGACAGCCCTGCCCTTGCTTCATGATGGCAGGCAATTACAACTGATTTTTCTACCTGATAACCATGATCCTGATAGCTTTATCCGCGCCTATGGTGTAGATGCTTTTCAACAACAATTAACACAGGCACAAAATTTCGATGATTTTTTCTGGCAAATGATGCGAAAAGACGCTGAATTATCACATGCTGGTGGGCGCGCTGCTTTTTATCAAAAGGCCATGGATTACTTAAATCAATTACCTCAAGGTAAATTATCAGAAATCATGCATCAAGAGCTTACAAGACTCACGCGTATAGAAGCAAAACCAGCGCCTACGCCACCAAGCAAACGTATTGTTGGCGAACATGCGCCGCTTAATCTACAAGAAAAAGCGCTCGCGTTACTCATACAACAACCTTCGCTCGCACATACGACTACGCTTGCTGCAAACGATACCTCGCCATCGCCATGGCGTCAGGCTTTGGATGCACTTATCGCGCTCACACAAGAGGAAGCTATCGAAACCACCGCAGCGCTACTTTATCATTTGCAAAATCATCCCCAAGAAGCCCGTTATGCCGAGCTCGCTTGTTATCCTTTGCTCACCCCAGAACAAGGGATGGCTGAAGAGTTTCATGACTGTTTGCAGAAACTGCAACAGCAAGAAAAGCGCGACATGATAGATAGTCTGATGAATAAAATCCGCGCTGGCACCGCCAGTCTTGATGAACGCCAACAGCTACAAACACTGCTTACAAATCCCAACTAAATGGATACCGCCATCTTTCAATAACCGTCAAGTCTGGCTGGAAAAAATTGAACCATTATGATATACTGTAGGGCTCACGATAGCACAGCGCCCTTAACGGCAACAGCGCCATGAAAAACGATGGGTTTACGTCGACTGACAAATCTTCTTAAAGCGCCTTTGCAATCAGCGCCGTGCTAGCCGCGGTTCGACAATCTGCCCCATAAGGGCAAGGGTTTACACTTATCGGCATTACAATCTTATTAAAGGGCACTACCCATGTCAATTGAAAGACCAGAACAATACGGCCAACAATCTATCGTTAAGAATATCCTTAATAAAGGTAGAGAACAAGGTTACATCACTTTTGCTGAGCTTAATGATTTGCTACCGCAAGATATGATTGATGATACCGATCGTTATGATGAATTCGTCAACACCTTACGTGAAGAAATGGGGATCTCTGTTGTTGAAGAAGCCCCTGCTGCCTCCGACACGATTCGTTGGGATGAAGCTGTTTATACTGACGATGAGACCACAGCCGAAGAAGCGGTTGAGCAATTTGCGAATATGAACGTTGAAGCGATTCGTACAACTGACCCTGTACGCATGTATATGCGCGAAATGGGTTCCGTCGAATTATTAACACGTCAAGGTGAAATTGCTATTGCACGTCGCATTGAGGAAGGACAAAAAATTATTATGGGTGCACTTGCTGAGCATCCAAAGATTGTCATGGATATTCTCACAGAATTTCAGCGCATCGACAGCCAAGGCGGTCGTATTGGTGAGCTTATCAGCGGCTTTATTGATGAAGAAGAAGACAACGTTGAACCCATGGAAGTTGAACTCGCCGAAGATACCGATGAAATTGACACCTCAGTTCAAGTTGTTATCGAAGAAGATGAAGATGGCGAAGGTGATGGCGGCGATAACGATCCTTTAGAAAATGGGCCCGATCTCGAATTATGCCGTATCCGCTTTAGCGAAATTAACCAGCGTCATCAAGCTTTCATACAAGCTGTTGATGAGCACGGTGAAGCCCACCCTATTACTCAAGCAAAACGTTTAGCACTGGCTGAAGAGTTTGTGAAAGTAAAATTGGTGCCTCGGCAGTTTGATAAACTGACCAAGCAAATGCGGCAATTATTAGAGCATATTCGTGTTCAAGAACGCAAGATTATGGAAATCTGTGTTAAACAAAGCAAAATGCCTCGTGAAACCTTCATTAAAAGCTTCCCTGGTCATGAAACTGATATCAATTGGATTCGACAGCACACGAAAGGCAAACAAGCTTACGTGGAAACACTGTCTCAGCATGTCGCTGCTGTGATTAAGGCGCAAGAGAAAATAGGTGCAATTGCTCAAGCCTGCGGTCTGCGTGTCGATGAAATTAAAGATATTAACCGTGGTATGTCTATTGGCGAGGCCAAATCTCGACGTGCGAAGAAAGAAATGATCGAAGCTAATCTGCGTCTAGTGATTTCTATTGCAAAGAAATATACCAATCGCGGCTTACAATTTCTTGATTTAATTCAAGAAGGCAATATTGGTTTGATGAAAGCTGTCGATAAATTCGAATACCGTCGTGGGTATAAGTTTTCAACTTATGCAACCTGGTGGATTCGTCAAGCTATCACGCGTTCGATTGCCGACCAAGCACGCACCATCCGTATTCCTGTACATATGATAGAAACCATCAATAAGATTGAACGTTACCGTCGTGAGTTACAGCAAAAAAATGGTGTTGATCCAGGCCCAGAAGAATTAAGCAAATACGTCGGTATGCCGGAAGATAAAATCCGCAAAGTGCTTAAGATTGCCAAAGAACCTATCTCCATGGAAACACCTGTAGGTGATGATGATGATACCAGTCTTGGTGATTTTATCGTTGATCCGATGGCAATATCACCTTTGGATGCCGCGACCCGAGATGGCTTAAGTGAAGCGATGCAAAAGATTTTAAGCTCACTCACCAGTCGTGAAGCGAAAGTCTTACGCATGCGTTTTGGTATTGATATGAACACCGATCATACGCTTGAAGAAGTCGGTAAACAGTTCGACGTAACTCGCGAGCGGATTCGTCAAATCGAGGCCAAAGCCCTACGCAAATTGCGTCATCCTAGCCGCTCTGAGGAACTCCGAAGCTTCTTAGATGGTAGCGACGAATAATTTGCCTCGCGGCACATATTTCGCTATAATCTCGCGTTCCGGAGAGATGGCCGAGTGGCTGAAGGCGCTCCCCTGCTAAGGGAGTATGGGGCTTTAAACTCCATCGAGGGTTCGAATCCCTCTCTCTCCGCCAGCTATAAAAAAAGCCACCCGTTGGGTGGCTTTTTTTATAGCTGATGAAAGATAGCGGTTCGAACCCGAGCAGAGGGTTTGATCAATCGGCTCAAAAGCCGTTACAACACGCATCAAAGCTTCAAACCCAGCTCACGCAGCACAAGGATTGTTATCATATAACAGGCCAGCATGATAACAAGGGAGATGAATAAGCTCGTATAAAAATGCAGTCCATGTCTTAATAAATACGGTAATATGAGAAAAAAAGGCAACGTTGGCAGCACAAACCAAAATGTACTATAGGAAAGGACTGCGATTTTTTCCATGTCATGCGTTTGACTATAAAGCCAAATGATAGCCATTAACGAGATAATAGGCAGTGACTTAATAAACCCACCCAATGTTGCGTTGATTTTAGCAAGCTCTGCAACCAACACAATAATGATTGCCGACAATAACACGCGAATAACGTCGTACATAAACCTTCCCATGCTCCTTTTGTTTTTCAAATTGTGATATAATCTACCCTACTAACACAGTTCTCGAGGTTTTTGCACGAACATGAAAATCGCACTTTAAAGTAACCCTGATGCAGGGCAAATGACACCAAGCTTATCCAGCTTGGATGCCTTTATTAAGCTTTAAAGAGACTGTTATCGATGCACAAACCTATTCACATCAACAACCTTAGCTTTTCACTGCCGCATAAAACTTGCTTTCATGATTTTAGTACACCTATTTATCATGGTAACCGCATTGCTATCATCGGTCGCAATGGTAGTGGAAAAACCAGCTTGCTTAACTTACTCAACGGTACCCTCCAAACGAGCGACGGCACAATTGATTGTGATAAGGCTATTATTTTTGGATATGTGCCCCAAGTGATCGAGTCTACCGACAGCTTAAGCGGTGGTCAACGTTTTCATAAGGCGTTGACTCAAGCATTAAGTCTTGATCCTCAGGTGCTATTACTCGATGAACCCACCAATCATTTGGATCAACAAAACCGTAAAAAGCTTATGCGGATGCTGCAATCTTATGCGGGTACTTTAATCATCGTGTCACATGATACTGAACTACTTCGACATTGTGTTAATACCCTATGGCATATTGATAATGCTCAAGTACGTATATTTCACGGCGCCTATGACGATTATATTGACGACTTGCATCATCATCGCGCGTCAGTCGAACACACCATAGCGCATCTTAACAAACAAAAAAAGACGCAGCATGACGCTTTAATGAAAGAACAAACCCGAGCCGCCAAACGTAAAGCTAAAGGTGAAAGAAGTATTCACCAACGCAAATGGCCAACCATTGTCAGCGTCGCCAAAATGAATCGTGCCAAAGAAACAACGGGACGGATTAAATCAGCTATTCATGATAGAAAACAAGCATTGGCCGAACAACTTGACGAGTTACGCTTGCCTGAAATCATTTTACCAAGCTTTTCCATAAGTGCGATGGATATACGTGAGCAGGTGATCATATCAATACATGATGCGAGTGTAGGCTATCTTAATCAGGAGCCCGTGCTACAACATATTTATTTATCTATCCACTCAAACAAACGTATAGCCATTGAAGGCAACAATGGCAGTGGTAAATCCACGCTGATGAAAGCTATATTAGATAATGCACAAGTCATAAAAACCGGCCATTGGTTTGCTCCAAAGCAAAATGATATTGGTTATTTAGATCAACATTACGGCACTTTGTGCCCCGGCAAAACAGTGCTGGCGTCTATTGCCGATTATAGGCCTGATTGGTCTCATCTTGAATTACGTCGTCATTTGAATGATTTTTTATTTCGCAAAAACGAAGAAGTGTATATGGCAATGAGTGCGCTTTCTGGTGGCGAAAAAGCACGATTATCGCTGGCACAGATCGCGGCATCCACACCTAAGTTACTGCTGCTTGATGAAATCACTAATAATTTAGATTTAGAAACAAAAGAACATGTTATACAGGTATTGAGAGCATATCCAGGTGCTATTTTGTGTATATCGCATGATCGTGATTTCCTAAAGGCTATTCAGGTCGATGATTTTTATTACATTGCTGATGGTGCGCTTATTCAAAAGGAACGACTATGAGTGCCCCAATCTTGCTTTAACGTGCCTCAAGGCCAGGGACTGCAGGGGCTAGCCTTGTGCCAGCCCAAAAACGACGGATAATCTCCTTTACTGGTCGCCACCCTTTTTAAATCCTTTAATACCCTTCTGAACGGCCTTACCGCCGCCTTCAATAGCACCTGCAGCTTGTCCCGGTACTTTTGCCCCAATATCGGCTGTCTTCTCTGCACCTTGTCGTATGGTTTGAACATCTTCAGCCGCAGTCTGTGCTGTGGTAATACCCACCCAATTAAGTACACGATCAGGAATTTGATAAATAAGACTAAAACCACGATTGACAAAGGTAAATACCGCACTCATATACATCATGAGCATCACTAACGAAGTCCATAGAGAAATGAGCTTGCCCGTTGCAAACAAGTTTGTAGTTGCAAAACTAAACCCTGCATTAATTAAATCAATAATCACTGTGACCACGACGCCCGAAGCAATAAAGCCTACAACCATTAACATCGGGCGCAAAAACACACCGACTAATAATTGAAAACCCGCCTCGGCCCCCCCCATAATGTCATGTCTACCTTCGGGATGCACAATACCTAATGCAAGCAAGGGCGCTGCCACCATCGCTTCAACAACTAACATTAACCAGCCCACCGCTGTTGCGGTATAAATAATAAAAGGCAGCATCGGTATGTAGTAACCTGCGATAGTACCATTAGTCCAATAAATTGACATGATTAATGCCACGATGGGCGTCAAATAAGCCATAAGTGAGGCCATGACCATGGCTATGACAGTTGCAAGGCCACTAAAGCCAAAAGCCGCAAGAATAATGTTACCTGTAGCGCCTGCAGTCACTGCTACTAGCATAATAACCCATGCCCACATGATGAAAGAGACCGTATTTTGACCCCACTGAGCCAGATTTAATATCGGCGCATAGTTGGTTTTTGTCGAATTCCCTGTTTTATTGGAGCCTGTTGCAGACAACCAGCCCGACATCACACTATTACAATCATACGTCAAATCTTTCATGACATCTTTTGCTTTTGTACTCGTCTTCAATGTCTCACACTTCAAAGCAACACCGGAGGTGGGAGATGCAAAATCCATATCGTCGCTTAAATCTTGAGCATTTTGCAGCAGCGAAAAAAAGATGGGTTTGTCTTGGGGATCTAGATTAAATGTGTTCGCATCATAAGGCGTGACTAAGGGTGCGGCACTATTAATTAGCTCTTGTGATGCTTTTTTACCTTCTTTTGTTGTCGCCTGAGGTGATTCCTTTTGAATATTTAGAATCAGCAGATACATAGCACCTGCATAAATCCAGCCACTGGCCTCTGCTTGCAGTTTAAATTGTGCAATGTATTGTTGGTATGCTTTATTTCCGCCTGTTTCAACCGCGGACTCCGTCGCCAATGCACTAATATCCGCATTATATTGCCAAGCTGCCGCTTGCAAGGCATTTTGAATGGCCTGATCACTTGGATAGTTTTGAGAAAACTCAGGTTGAACAACCTTTGTTTGATACTGTGCCTGTGCATAGGGTAGTGCTGCAGTCGTATTAATTTGATTAATAAAATCAGACATCGCTTTATCAACTTTGGTATCTGCTGGTCGTGCCACAGAGCCACAAACACCGTCAGGCTTCATCCCAGGAATATTAAACTGATATTCCTTATTGGTTACATTAATGACGTTGCCACTGCCACCTCCAAACATAAGCTTACCCGTTTGGGCACAGAATAAATTATTAAAGATCTGTTTGGTAGGCTGGTCAAGTGATGATCCACTTGCGCCTGTAAATGCATTATTATTTACCGTCAGGTATGTACCATTCGCAACACCATTCGCATACTTTAGCCAGATGTAGTCGGCGCCACCCACGCCTTGCAAAACGACCCACATGACCAAACCCTGTATGACAGAATAACCGCCGCTTAAAGGTAAGAGTAAGGCAAAACCGAGGGCTGAACGGATAGGAATCCACACCGAACTCCACTTTTTACCGAGAACTTCACCATCGTGTGCTGTATTGATAGTTGAGACGAGCGTACTATATAAAATAACAAGACCGCCAACGACGAGGATAATGTTGTTAAAATAAAAGATGGCATCTTTTAGTGGATTTGCTGTTTGTGTGCCCGCTAATACACCACCAACTCGCCCAAAGATTTGCATAAGAAATAGCTGGGACTGATCAGTATTAGGGATATTAAAAATAGACGCAGCCGCAAACAAAGGCGACGTAATGAATAGCAAGGGAAGAAACCAGCACCATCGTTTCATGAATCGCTCTCTCCTGCTTGACCTTGTAGCCATTCACGCACCGTACAACCTAAACGTCGTTGCTTCACTTGAAAAAACCAAAAATGATACCGAAAGGCGTAACCTAAGCCAACAAGACCTAAGACAAAAGCAATTGCACCGCTCCAAACACCGCCTTCCCAAAATAGATAGATGGCATAAATCAACGCGACCGCACTCATGGCTAAAAAAACTAAGGTCAGGCGCAAAAACGCCCTTTGCTTGATAAGAATGTCAGCTTCTGTCAGATCAAGGCGAGCCATCGCTTCTGCAAATGTTTCCGAACGCTCACTCTTTTTGAGGCCGCCAACATCGACGGCTTGATCGCGAATCCGCTTAGCTTGATGCGCCACTTCTTCGGCTGCAAACCACTTTGAAACTTCAAAGAAAGGCTTTAACGTCCATTTGACGCCACCACCTATGCTTCGCATCACACCCACGTCATCATCCTCATAAAATCTAAAACGCTGCATCCATTTAGGATATCAGTATATACCCAAGTATTTCAATCTACATGCCTGCAGTGTAACACAAACAAGCTTAAGAGATGCTTATCCTGTTTGATTTACTTGCTATTTATCGCTATATTGTAAGCTCGGATCCATCGTCATGAGGTAATTATTGAGCTATGACTGATTTAAGCCTTGAAGCTTCACATGCCTTTTGGTTTCAGTACCCTGATCCCTCTATTTTTCGCGTGCTCGCCTTTATGGAATCTGTTGAGGCATTCACCTATGATGGAAACAGCGATCTTGAAGCCGCTATTGGCACACTATCCGAAACACTGGCCACTGCAGGTGCCTATGATATTGGTCAACAAGAAGCCTTTGTAAGTCTTGGAGCCAATATTAAAATGAGCCGCACGCTGCGCATGCTACAGGCCTTAGATACTGCATATCCAGGTGCTGCTTCTAAAGTACTCGTTTATTCAGAGGAAAACACTCAAACACCGGCTGATTTATCAGGCTTCTTTCTACGCCGTAACGTCGTGTTTGAACGCTTACGCTTAATTTCTCGCGTCTTTTCACCCGATCGCGTGAGCTTAGTCATTCGCGCATTGGAGGGGGAAGATGTTTAAATACGCTTATCTCAAAAGTATGTTTGTGTTACTCAGTTTTATACCGCTGCTTGCGCTTGCTGATACAGTGTCGCTAAGCCTATCGCCCAGCACTGAACAGGCCATTACATCTGGGGTAGCAACCGGCGCGCAAAATATTGATGCCAATATTGCGGCAACAGAAGCCGCCCAAACTATGCAGGCAAATGGCAATGGCGCAAACTTGCCGCCTACAGCCAAGCCAGTTGTAAAGCCGCCAGCGCCTGCGAAACCCGATATCACCGATAGCACTAAAGCAGCTGCAAGCAGCGAAGTGACATTGGAAAACCAAGCTGACACTGACTCAATGAATCAAACACCTACGGGTTTTATCGGTAGTGGCGAAGAGCAATCTGTTAATAGCTCTGCGACACAATGGGATTACGGTTTTTAACAATTCACCAGTTGGAGCAATGTATTTTATGAAAAACAAATTAATCAAAGCAAGTATAGGCGGTTATGTAAGCTTAGTTGTCATTGCTGTAGCTATGACCGCGAGTAATAGCTTTGCTGCTGATTTTAATGATGCCAATATCATCAATGCTATTAATAGTTTTAAAAATGAGTTTGTTAAATATGCTGCTAAAATCACTGATGCAAGCTCAGATTATAGCAACAGTCTTAAAACACAAATGAAAAATAACCAAACCAGTGCCCTAGCTTCGCCGGATGTACGCCAAAAAAGCAATGCTGCAGTTGATGGACTGCTCTCATCCTCTGTATTATACGTACCATCAGCAACAGTTGCTTCAAAATACTATGCAGGCCTCATGCCAGACTCCGAAAAAGCGGCTAAAACACAAGCGCCTTTTTTTAATGCGAGCAATTACTTAAATACATATGTGCTCAATACATCATCGCAAAATACTAAAGATTTCATTAACACCATGGCAGGCGCTGGTAGTCCTATCCAGGCCTTACCCGCAAGTGCCTATAGTAACTTATCAAGAAATCCTTCTGCTACCAGCTTTTTGGCAGGTATGTCCAGCTTTACTGCGAGGGAATCTGTGGCAATGGGTGCACTTAATCAGCTTGTCTACGAACGCACCCCTATCTCAGGCTACAACCTTAACGGTCAACCCGCAAGCTTGCTGGCCTATGATGCAAACATTGCATCACAACGTATGAACAGCAGTTTCAGTGATTTCCTTACTAAAAGCACGACGACACCTGCTGATCTTCAGCGCGAAAGTGTGCTAATTGCTGCAGAATCACTCCACGAGCAATTTGAAATTCGTATGCAACTGGAGCAACTCAACGCAACCTTGGCAACCTTGCTACTGAGCTACGAAGAAGGCACAAACAAACCACTCCTGCTGAGTGCACGTAATGAGGCCGTTGCGGCAACACTGCAACAATAACCTCATGCATATTTTATCATCGCTATGCGATGGTGTCGCGACTTCCTTGCCGAAGCACAAAAAATGTCCTTCTCCCCTTGCGGGAGAGGATGGCCGAAAGTCCGACTTGGTCACTTCTATTACCGATGTGATCAGGTCGGCTCGTAGCGATAAGCGGTGTATTTTCATCTAAGCATCGTCTGAACAGACTTGACCCCGCTAGCAAATTTTTTTACAATCCAAGGTTCCTATCTATTCATACAGAAGCCTTGACCTATGAACACCGCCGAACTAACCCATGAAATTCATCAGCCCAAAGGGCTTTATTTTTTGTTTGCTGTTGAACTATGGGAACGTTACGCTTACTACACACTCAATGGCCTGTTTGTACTCTATTTAACACAAGCCTTGCTGTTTTCCGATAAAAAAGCCTATGGCTTATTTGCAGCCTATTCAGCACTTATATGGATAACGCCTTCCATCGGTGGCTTTTTAGCCGATAAGCTACTGGGATTTCGTCGCGTCCTCATCATGGGTGGCGCCCTGTTAACACTAGGCTATGCACTTTTAGCAATACCTAATCAACACGTGTTTTATGTTGCCTTAAGCTTACTACTCTTTGGCAATGGCTTTTTTAAACCTTGTGTCGAAGGACTCTTGGGCTCACTCTATCACGGGTCACGAGATCCAAGACGTGATGGCGGATTTACCATTTACTACATGGGTATTAATATTGGCGCCATGCTAGGCCCCGTGATTTCTGGCCTGCTTGCACAAATATATGGCTGGCGTGTTGGCTTCTTAAGTGCAAGCCTTGGCATGCTTATCGGTCTTATTATTTTCATTGCTTATCGTCATACGCTAGGCAACAAGGGGCTTAAACCCCAACACAGTTTGGGTGAGCGAAAAATTATCCTAGGGATCCCCAATCAGCTCACCATGGCGCTTGGCATGCTATTGCTACTGTATATCGGTACGTGGCTATTAAGCCATATGGGCGCATCCAATATTGCAGTGGTATTGCTCGGTACTATCATCGTCATTGCGTATATCATTACGGCATTCAAGCAGGCACATAGTGATAGAAATCGTATGTTAGGCTGTCTGGTTTTGGTCCTCTTTTCGATCGCTTTCTGGGTGCTCTACCAGCAAGCACCGATGAGTGTCAACTTATTTACTGAGCGTAACGTCAATCGCGTGATTTTTGGTTATACCGTCCCAACCGTTTGGTTCCAATCACTGAATCCCATTTTTATTGTAATTCTTACACCTTTCATGAATCTTTTTTGGGGCGCCGTAGGACGACGTGAATGGATTTTACCAACAGCCATTAAATTTGTTGCCGGTATTTTGTTAATGGGTTTGGGCTTTTTGGTGCTCAATATTGCCGCCGATACAACCTCTACCGGCATGGTATCGAGCGCTTGGGTTGCGGCCAGCTACTTTTTACAAAGCGCAGGCGAACTGGCATTGTCTCCAATCGGTTTATCCATGATGACAGGCATGGCGCCAAAAAACTTAGGCGGGATGATGATTGGCACGTGGTATCTTGCTAGTGCGGCCTCTAATGCCCTCGCTGGCGTAGCTGCTAATATGGCCAGCGTACCCGATACTGACATGTCCGCCATGGACTCTGCCAGTATTTATGGCCACGCCTTTGGGCTTTATGGTTGGGTTAGCATTGGTGTCGGCATTTTAGCGTTGTTTTTTGTACCCTGGCTTCGCAGGATGATGGAAGAAGTAAAAAAATAACGGTACATTTTGTCATCGCTGCGTGATGATATGATTACCCCTCATCCGGCCTTCGGCCACCTTCTCCCGCAAGGGGAGAAGGGCATTTTATCAGCATAAAAGGCTTTTTCCTGTTACCTCTACAATTGACTCAGCTGCTGTTTCGCCTGTACAGCTTCGCTGCTATTTGGAAAACGGCGAATAACAGCATTATAGGCTTCTTTAGCTTGGGCCGTGTTGCCAGCTGCTGTATAAATCCCGCCTAAACGCATCCATGATGCGGGTACACGTGGCGAACTCGCAAATTGCTGAGTCACCGTTGTAAATTCTTTGGTTGCATTCGCATTATCACCCATCACCAACGCCAATTCACCCAGCCAATAATGTGAGTCCGCCGCATAGGTACCGTTGGGATATTGCTTAAGGTACGCCTGAAATCCCGTTTTAGCCGCTGTATATTGCTGTTTACCTAGTTGGTTGTACGCTTGTTGATACATGGCTTGTTCGCTATTCACAACAGGCGCGACCGGTGGTGGTGGTGCTACTGTGCTTGCAGCTGCTACCGCCGGTGCTTTGGGTAATGGCGCTTCAGGATTTGCATCAATGGCGGCAGGTGCTGCAGGCATCGCTGATGCTGTTGCAGTACTTGCCGTGACTAAGGCTTGCGTTGCTTCACTGCGTTTGCCTTGCGCGAGTAAATTAATGCGCCTATCCAAGTCTTGGTATTGCGACATTTGCAGCGATTGCATTTGTGCAATTTGATGCGATTGCATTTCAAGCTGACCCTGCAGGTTTTGAACTTGCTGCTGCAATAATTGCACTTGATTAGGCAAATTGCCGCTATTATCGGGCGCAGGCGCCTCAGCCTCTTGTGCGGTGACTTGCTGTTGCACAGCAATATCGCTGTTGTCGCTGTTGACGGGAATAAGCGGTTGCTCTGAGCTCGGCGCAACCGCGTTGCCTGAAACAACCGGCGCCTCATAAGCAAACGCCGGTGTTATCATAAACCCTGCCATCGTGGCTATCGTCAATAGACGACGTGTTAAACCTTGCGATGTCATAAGCATTACTTACTGATATAAACGATATCGACGCGTCGATCTAAGGCAAAAGCGGATTCATCATTACCATCTACCGCTGGGCGTTCTTGACCGTAACTGACAGTGACTAACTGACTATCCGGAATACCCATGGCTTCCAGTTGTTGAGCCACAGCTGCCGCACGACGTTGGCCTAAACCAATGTTGTACTCACGGCTACCGCGTGGGTCGGTATTACCTTCAAGACGGATTTTGGCGCTAGGATGCGCTTTTAAATAGTTAGCATTGGCTTGCACAACATACATATATTTTTGGCTTACATTACTGCTATCAAAATCAAAATAGACCGTATTTTTATCAATACCGAGCAGTTTTGCCATGTAATCACTATTCACAAAAGGACCTTGGTTACCAAGACCCGAGGCTTGTGCACCATAGGTATTATCAACACCGGCTTTGCCGGTAGACGAACAGCCCGTAAGCGCTAATACCGCACCACTTAATATCACCATACCTACTTTTGCTGAAAACTTCATATCTGCTCCTCGTAAGATGTCTTCATTGAAACGATACCCTGTGCCATTCAACAAGTCAAAGACGACAAGTATATACCTGGCGATCTTCAAAACACATGTTTTGTCATCGCTACACGATGATATGATTAGCCCTCACCCAGTCTTCCGTCACCTCCCCCTACAAAAGGAGAAGGGCATTTTTTATACCTCAATGAGTAAAACCAAAAAACGCGTATTTTGAAGTTACTTGGGTATATATCCGATTAACCGAGAAAAGGGGACCATGCTGGCTCTTGTACACTACCATGCTGATCGGGTAAGCGCAAATTAATTTTGCCATCCGTTGATGCGATGCCCAAGATGCCACGGTTGCCCTGTTCTACTGCAAAAACCACCATTTTGCCATTGGGTGCAACACTTGGAGATTGTGTCATTTCGCCTTGGGTTAATTCTGTCATTTGCCCACTGGCAATGTCCATAATAGCTACGTTATAGGTGCTACCATCACGATGTAAGAAAACAACTTGTTTACCATCAGGGGTATAAGATGGTGTTGCATTATAGCTGCCATCATATGTCAATCGCTGCGTTGCACCGCCATTAATATTCACTTGATAAACCTGAGGCGCACCGCCTCTGTCGGAGGTATAAATCAACGACTGATCATCTGGCGCCCAGTTAGGTTCGGTATTAATGGCTAAATCATTTGTGATCTGCTTTGTTGTACCGCTCGCTAAGTTCAAGATATAAATATTTGGATTAGCAGCACCTTTAGATAAAGCAACTGCCATACGTGAACCATCGTGCGACCATTCTGGTGCACCATTAATGCCATCAAAACTTGTGATAAGTTGACGTTTACCACTATCGACATCTGAGACATAAATCTGCGGTAAATACGTCTCAAATGAAACATAGGCGACTTTTTTACCATCAGGAGACCATGCCGGCGACATAATGGGCTGTGATGAAATTAAAATAGGCTTCGGATTATAACCATCTGCATCAGCGACCATTAATTGATAGCGTGCCGGCTGGTTTGGAGGACGACTGACGGCAACATAGGCAATGCGCGTGGAAAAAATACCGCGTTGCCCTGTCAGCTGTTGGTAAATTTCATCGCTAATTTGATGAGCCAAACTACGAAGCTGGCTAGCATCAACCGTATATTGTTGTGTTAGGATGACACCATCATTGGTCGGGGTTTTATTAAATACATCGACCAAGCTAAACGTCACATTAAAGCGTCCATCACTGGTGGGCGTTACCTGGCCAACAACAACATCACTAACTTTTTGTTTTTGCCAAAGATCCGGCGTGACGGCATTCGCCGTATGCGGTTGCTCTGGCAAACTACCTGTACTTGAAACAGTAAATTCACCGCTATGACTTAAATCGCTCTGCACAACAGCGCTCACGCTCGTAGGTGCAGCACTACTACCATCAAAAGGCACCACGGCAATCGGTATCGCGCCTGCAACACCTTTCGTTAATTCTAAATTGAGTGCCGCCTTGGCAGGCACACTAATGATAAGCGATAAAAAGCCTAAAACGGCAAAGATGGATAGTTGTTTTTTCATGCGCGATTAACCCTCATGACTTTTAAGCTTGTACATCCTCTGGGCGCACTTTCAAGTTAATATCCTGCATTTGTGCAAATACTTGAGGATCTGCCGGAACTGGCAAAGGCGATGCTTTATAAACAGCAGCAATAGCTGATCTATCGAGTTGTGGATCGCCGCTTGATTTTTGTAAATTCACAGCTTGAACTACGCCGCCATCGCCCAATTTAATTTCCAAGACACAATATTTACTTGGATCAACATTTGGGGGAATTAACCATTGTTGACTAATAGCTTGCAAAATAAGCGCTGTATAACGGCTAATCTGATTGCTAATTTGTTGATTGCGTTGCTTATCTAGCTGAGTTTCTTCTCCGGCCATCTGTTTAGCTAAATCTAATTTAGCCGCCTGCTGTAGCTTGGCTTGTTGCTGTGCCTTAACTGTCGCGGCTTTCGTATCCGCTAATTGTTTAGCTGCGTCTGCTTGTTGCTGCTTCAAAGCTGCCAGTTGTTGTGCGGCTTGCTGTTGTAGCGCTTGTTGTTGCGCTTTCATGGCAGCCAGTTCCGCTGCTTGCTGTTGTTTAGCCGCAAGCGCCGCTGCCGCAGCTTTTTGCATAGCCGCCAATTTATCAGCCTGCGCCTTGTCTGCTGCCGCCTGTTGATCTTGTAATTGCTTAACTTCATTATTGACTTGTTGACTACTAATTGCAGTGGCTTGGACAATCCTATCCGCCTGTTTTAAATCAAGTCCCTGCGGTGGCATACTTTTAGGCGCGTTGATAATAGACACAACCAACAATACTGCTAAAATAACGTGAAAAGTCAGCGCACGGTTAAACGCATTTTTGGTAGAAAGTGGTTGTTTAAGTTCAGCTGATTTTTTCATACAGTTGTCGTTGTTGGAGGCTCGGTCACAAGACCAATGTTACTCACGCCTGCTTGTTGAAGCATCACCATCGCGGCAACGACTTTGCCATAGTCGACATGCTGATCACCTTTAACATAAACCGTTTGCGCTTGATGCTTCATAGCATCAAGCTGTAATTGCGCCGCAACACGTACTGCCAATTGCTTAGGCGACATCGGCACTGTGGGTGTTGATGAGATATTCAAATAATAGTTACCTTGCTCATCCACAGAAATAATCATCGGTTTTTGATCGGGCGTATCGATTACTTTAGCTTGCGCCTCAGGAATATGCACATCAACACCTTGTGTCAACAAAGGTGCTGTGATCATAAAAATAATCAACAGCACTAACATCACATCGATATAAGGCACTACATTGATATCTGCAAGTGCACGCTTCTTACGTTGACGCCTCAATGACTTAGTCATAGGCGGCAACCTCGCGAGGTACTTCATGCTCAACAACGTGCCTTTGCACTTCATGGCTATGTAATTTTCGATAAAGAATTGCGGTAAATTCTTCTTTGAAAATGGCATATTGATTCGCAAGATTATCAATGCGTGTTGTATAGCGGTTATAAGCAATCACTGCAGGTATCGCTGCAAAAAGTCCCATGGCTGTTGCAACCAAAGCTTCTGAAATACCTGGCGCAACCATCGGTAAAGTTGCTTGCTGCACATTACCTAAGGCATGAAATGAAGACATAATACCCCAAACGGTACCAAATAAACCAATATAAGGGCTGGTGGAACCAATCGTTGCCAAAATCGCAACATTTTGATCTAAAGTATCGATTTCTTTTGCTTCTGCGATATTCATTGCTCTATCGACGCTATTTAGGATAGATTCGGTATTGGCGCCCAGTTGTTTCATTTGAGCAAATTCTTTAAATCCCGCACGAAAGATGGCTGAAGCGCCAACCAAGGTATTCTTTTTTGCTTGCAAGCGTTGATAAAGCGACCCTAAATCAACACCATCCGCATATTTATCAAGGAAATCCGCTAATTCTTTACGTCGATAAGTTAAATAGCTGCCTCGATAAAAAATCAAATACCACGAGACCACAGATAAAATAAGTAAAATTAACATAACGAGTTTGACAACGCCGCTGGCGTTGGCCACATAACTGAGAATTGATGCATTCACGCCCACAAATGTTACCCACCTTTTTGATTAACGGTCATACTCACTTCGTACCTTCTCATAGAAGTTAAGGTACTCGACACATCATACATAAACTGCACAAACATTGAAAGCTTTCGCCTTAGGAATCGACCAGCGCCACCTCAGGCATAGGCAACCCCAAATATTGATAAGTTTCAGCAGTTGCAACACGCCCTCTGGCGGTACGCATGAGATAACCTTGCTGAATTAAAAAGGGTTCCAATACATCTTCAATGGTACCGCGTTCTTCACCAATTGCTGCCGCTAAACTATCAACACCGACAGGACCACCTGCAAATTTAGTCACGACAGTTTGTAAAAGCTTTCGGTCCATCACATCAAAGCCCTGCGGGTCAATAGCTAATAAGTCTAAAGCTTGCGCGGCCAGCGCTTGTGTAATAACGCCTTGCCCTCGCACTTGCGCAAAATCACGCACGCGCCGCAATAATCGGTTGGCAATGCGTGGTGTGCCCCGCGCACGTTTGGCAATTTCAATCGCACCATCTCTATCCATCGGAACACCCAACAATCCTGCTGAACGTGTCACAATTGCTTGTAATTCCTGGGTTGTGTAAAACTCTAAACGCTGTACGATGCCAAAGCGATCACGTAAAGGGGCACTTAATAAGCCTGCACGCGTCGTTGCACCAACTAAAGTGAATGGGGGTAAATCAAGTTTAATCGAGCGAGCTGCAGGGCCTTCACCAATCATGATATCTAATTGATAATCTTCAAGTGCGGGATATAAGATTTCTTCAACAACCGCACTCAAGCGATGAATTTCATCGATGAATAAAACATCATGCGCTTCGAGATTAGTTAATAAGGCTGCCAAATCCCCCGCTTTTTCAAGCACGGGGCCGGAGGTTTGACGAAAGTTAACACCCATTTCATGGGCAATAATGGCGGCTATTGTGGTTTTACCAAGTCCTGGTGGCCCAAAAACAAGGACATGATCTAAAGCTTCGCCTCGCCCTCTCGCGGCATCAATAAACAAGGCTAATTGTTCGCGAACCGGCTGCTGACCTATGTATTCTGCCAGTTTTCGTGGACGAATCGCTCTGTCGATTGTGGCATCGTCCGGTTTGGCTTGGGCAGAAACGAGGCGATCAGGTTCACGCATAGACGTTCCTCAGGAAACGATATTCTTCGCCGATGAAAGTGCTGCGTTTATCATCGCTATACGATGGTTTTTTACCCTCTCATCCGGCCTTCGGCCACCGTCCCCCGCGAGGGGGATGGACATTAGAGACAAAGACTACGCCGCATCACTCGTTTTTTGTGTACGTTTTGCGAAACGCTTGTTGAATGCATCGATACGTCCGCCGGCAGCAACACCACGCGTTTTACCGGTATAAAACGGATGACAGTTAGAGCAGACTTCAATATTCAAAGGACGACCGAGCGTTGAGCCAACAGACGTTTCATAACCACAGCTACTACAGGTAACCTTTATGGCTTCATATTTAGGGTGGATAGCATGATTCATGTACAATATTCCTCACTTCAAAGTGGGCATTATATTACCCAATTTTTCATATTATCGCAAGTAGTACTGGGTATGAGAATTAAGATACGGTATACTACTTCGCTCGTAAAGCTCGTAAAGGCGAAGGGTGCCCATGTCAAAGCGGTTAACGTTAAAGGATCACCAACTTGAAATTGCGTTATATCAACGCCGCGCCATCGTTGCTCTGGTATTAGTACTCATACTAGCAGCAGGACTCATCTTGCGCCTCTATTATCTACAAGTCATTCAACACAAGCTCTATACCACCCTCTCTGAAAAGAATCAGGTAACCCTTCTCCCCATTCCACCCAATCGCGGTATTATCTATGATCGCAATGGTGTCATTATTGCTGAAAATACGCCAGTATTTAGCTTAGAGATGATCCCTGATAAAGTTGCTAATGTGCCAGAGACGGTAAAGGCTCTCGGGAAAATTATTAATCTTAGCCCTGAAGATTTAGCTGCTTTCAATAAACAGCTCAAACAACATCGTCGATTTGATTCTGTACCTTTGAAAGTTAAATTAGATGAACAAGATATTGCTAAGTTTTATGTCAATCAATTTCGTTTCCCTGGCGTTATGGTCAAAGCACAATTGATTCGCTATTACCCGCTTGGACCTAATTTTGTTGACGTTTTGGGTTATGTTGGACGTATCAATGAAAATGAAGTTCAGAAAGTTGACCCCATCAACTATGCCGCAACCAATTTCATTGGGAAACTCGGCATCGAAAAACATTATGAAGATATCCTTCATGGCCGCGTAGGCTATCAAGAAGTAGAAACCGATGCTGGCGGGCGTATTGTGCGCGTACTTAAACGTATTCCACCCGTGCCAGGTAATAATCTTTATCTCTCCATTGACGCCAATTTACAGATTGCAGCGCAACAGGCCTTAGGGGAAGACTTTGGATCTGTCGTCGTCATTGATCCCAATACCGGTGAAATATTAGCAATGGTAAGCAATCCAGGCTATGATCCTAACCTTTTTGTACAAGGTATTTCTCAAGCAGATTATCAAGCGCTACAGAATGCACCTGGTAAACCCTTGTATAATCGTGCCATCCGCGGACAATATCCCATTGCCTCAACCATTAAACCCTACTTAGCACTAGAGGCGCTCAATTCACGCACTATCGATCTTAAATTTAAAATTAATGATCCCGGTTACTACAGCTTACCAGGCTCTGCACACGTTTATCGCGACTGGAAAAAAGGTGGCCATGGCGTGGTCGATGTCATGAAAGCAGTGCAAGTATCATGCGATACCTTCTTTTATACGGTTGGCGTTAAAATGGGAATTACTCACATTCACGGCATTTTAACTGACTTTGGTTTTGGAAAACCCACAGGTATTGACTTAGACGAAGAATTAGGGGGGCTTGTGCCAGATCCTACTTGGAAACGTAAAGCAAAAGGACAACCTTGGTATCTCGGCGATACCGTTATCAGCAGCATTGGTCAAGGTTTTATGTTAACAACACCGTTGCAACTTGCCAATGCGGTAAGCCAAATGGCGATGCGTGGCCAGGGTTACCAAGTACATTTACTGATGCAAACACAAGATGCCAAAGGGCGTCTCACCAAAATTGCGCCTATTCCCCTAACGCCTATTCGCATCGATGCTGATGTATGGGACAGTGTGATCATGGCTATGCATAATGTCACACAACCTGGCGGAACCGCTGCGGCGATAGGTAATGCACCTTATGCTTTTGCAGCTAAAACCGGTACGGGGCAGGTCTTCAGTACTTTTGGGCGTGATACACCCAAGTCTCAGTTTTTACCTAAAAATTTACGCGATAATACCATGTTCATTGTATTTGCGCCGATGGATAAGCCGCAAATAGCGATAGGCGTGGTTGATGAAAATAGCCATAATGCAAAATTTATCGCACGCAAAGTCATGGATTCTTATTTTTCGAGGCACCCATACGATGGCATTCACACCGTTCCAGCACCTGACCTCACTCCGGTCGAGCACTAGACAGTTTTTACAACCAGGGCTCATTAGCCGTTGGCATATCGACCCTTTTCTGACGCTATCCTTATTAGCGCTCATTGGGCTTGGTTTGCTAGTGCTCTATAGTGCCAGCAATGGCGATAGTGCTATTGTCTTGCGCCAAGTCATGCGTTTTACTATGGCACTTGTTGTCATGGTATTAGTCGCACAAATACCACCGCATCGCATGTTAAGCTGGGCGCCATGGTTATATATTGGCGGTGTTATCTTATTAGTTGCGGTACTGGTGATGGGTGATATTGGCAAGGGTGCGCAGCGTTGGCTTGATCTGGGTATTTTTCGATTCCAGCCATCTGAAATTTTAAAACTTGCGATCCCCATGTTTTTAGCCTGGTATTTGCATGAGCGAATCCTACCGCCTAATTTTGGCCAAATACTTATTTGCGGTATTATCATTGTGATACCTGTCTTATTAACAGCAAAACAACCTGATTTAGGCACTGCTATTATGTTAGCTTGTGCAGGCGCTATGGTATTATTTTTAGCGGGCATACGCTGGCGTTTACTTATTGTTATGGCACTTGCTGCAGCCGCTGCCCTGCCGGCACTTTGGTATGTCATGCATGACTATCAACGCAAACGCGTACTTACGTTTATTAACCCAGAATCTGATCCGCTAGGCGCCGGTTATCACATCATTCAATCCAAAATCGCGATTGGTTCCGGCGGTGTTTTTGGTAAAGGCTGGCTGAATGGCACACAATCACATTTAAATTTTTTACCAGAACACACCACGGACTTTATTTTTTCAGTGATGGGGGAAGAGTTAGGCTTGATGGGTGCTATTGTTCTCATTGCATTAGTACTCATGATAGTGCTGCGTGGGCTTTATATGAGTACACAAGCAAAAGATACGTTTTCTCGTTTGGTCTCGGGCAGTCTTATTTTAACTTTTTTCTTTTCAATTGCCGTTAATATTGGCATGGTCAGCGGTTTACTACCTGTTGTAGGTGTGCCACTCCCCTTGGTGAGTTATGGCGGTACCTCTTTAGTCACATTGATGGCCAGCTTTGGTGTCATCATGTCGCTCCACTCACATCGTAAATTGATGTCAAAAAAATATTAGCGCATGTCATCGACCGATGAACTGCGATAAAAACCAGGGCACCTGTAATCCCTCGGGTATTTCCCATATCTCAGGATAACCCACCTCAGCCAAATAAAGCCCATGAGGCGGTGCTGTTAACCACGCTTGTTCTCTATCACGGCTAGCAATGAGTGTGTCCATCCATGAAACGGGCCGTCTATGCTCACCAATCGCCAGCAGTGCGCCAACAATGTTTCGCACCATATGATGTAAAAAAGCATCGGCTTTAATATCGAGTAAAAAACCTTGAGGTATTTGTATAAGCTCACAATGCTCTATGGTTTTAATAGGTGACTTTGCCTGACATTGTCTATCACGAAACGCGCTAAAATCTTGTGTCCCTAACAGGCTGGGTAACGCTTGTTGCATAGCTTCTCTATCAAGCATTCTGGGCCAACGCGTGATACCTTGAGGAAAATGTGCAAGTGCTTGGGCATGTATTTGTAGACCGTAGAGATAACGGCGATACTTGGCTTTAAAACGTGCATGAAAATCATCAGACACGGCTTTTGCCCATTGAACTTTAATATGTGACGGCAAATAGTGATTGGTTCCAGCAACCCAAGCATAGCTGTCACGGATAGCAGAAGTGTCAAAGTGTATGACCTGTGCTGTTGCATGAACACCTTTATCGGTGCGTCCCGCACACATAATTTCAATGGGACTTGCAGCAACACAAGACAACGCATGCTCAACATGTGCTTGTATTGACGAGCAATGACGTTGACGCTGCCAGCCTGAGTCAAAACTACCATCATAAGCCAAACCAAGTGCTATTCGCATAATCGTATGACTTAATTTGCCTGATTCATTTTTTTCTTAAGCGTTGCACTCACTGTAAAACTTACCGCATTACGCGCACTGATCTCGTAGAGCTCGCCAGTCTTAGGATTTCTCCCAGGTCGTTTCCCCTTAGCAATGACATGAAAACTGCCCAAATGCGCTAACTTGAGTTGATGATTTTCAACCAGCGCATCACCCAATGTTTCAAAAAAAACGCTCACAAAACGATAACTTTCAGGATAATCAAGATGAAAGTGCTCAACCAAATGTTCTGCTATTTTTGCTTTAGTCACTGTCATAATTTACTCCCGTAACTGTGCACTAAATTGCTGTGAAAGCCCTTGAATCACTTTGTCGACAATCTGGTTCACTTCGTCATCTGTCAAGGTTTTATCATCCGCTTGCAATGTCAATCGTAGTGCAATGCTTTGCTTATCTTCAGCAATGCGTTCGCCTTGATAGACATCAAATAGTGCCACTTGTTTAACAAACTGACCGCTGAGTGTTTTTGCCGCTTCTAGTAATAAACCTATCGGCTGTTTTTTGTCGACAAGAAACGCTAAATCACGACGAATCAGTGGAAACTTACCGAAAGGTATCATCGCAGATAATGGCGCTAAATCGATATCCGCCATATCCAGTTCAAATAAATAGATCCCCTCAGGTAAATCTAAAGCTGCTGCAATGCTAGGATGTAATTCACCCACAGCGCCCAAGGCATGTGATTGCCCTTTGCGGTATAAACTCGCGCTGCGACCTGGGTGTAATGCGGTATGACCACCCAATCGAAACTCGGTATCCTCTGGTAACAAAGGTTGCAATAACGCTTTCATATCGTAAAAATCAACTTTACGTGCCGCTTCACCCCATTGTTCCGGTAAGGCTGAACCCAGTGCAAGGCCGGCTAATTTTTGCGGCTGCTGTAAGGTATCTGCTTTTCTCAGGAAAATGGAGCCTAACTCAAATAATCGAATGCGCGACTGTTGCCTATTCCAATTGTATTTTAAAGCTAATAGCAATCCACCCCAAAGAGTTGTACGCATGACAGCAAGTTCTGGTGAAATAGGATTCACTAAGGCATAGGGTTTTTCATTGGCATTAAGCTGTGCTTCAAGTGATTCGCTTACAAAGCTATAACAAATGGCTTCATGAAATCCTTGACTCTGAAGATAGCGCTTGCAAGCATATTGTCGTTGCATGGTTTCATTGAGTGAACTCACCGTCAGACTGCGTTTTGCCACTTGCGCAGGCAAGGTATCATAGCCATATAATCTTGCAATTTCTTCAATCAAATCAACGCTTATCTTCAAGTCATGACGATAACTTGGCACACGCCATTGCCAATAACCATGTTCTTCATGAATACACTGTAAACCCAACGAGATTAGCGCTGTTTTTATCCAAGGTAATTCTGGCATGAATCCAAGGACCGCTTTGACTTGCGCTGCTGCTAAATCAATCACGATTGGTGACGATAAAGCGTCGAGATCCTCAATCACATGCAATGGCGCAAACGCTCCGCCCAAATGCTCATGAATCATCAGACAGGCGCGCGTTAATGCTTCGGAAACAGCGTCCACATCGACACCGCGCTCAAAACGATGGGCTGCATCCGTTTGCACACCAAGCTGCCTTGCTGTGCCAGCAATAACATTCGGGTGAAAATACGCGCTTTCCAATAGAATTCGTTTTGTTTCTGGAGTAACCCCCGTTGCAAGTCCCCCCATGACGCCAGCAACAGCAATGGCGCCGCTTGCATCTGCAATGACTAACATCGAGGGTGTCAATGTGACTGTTTTACCATCGAGTAAGGTCAATGACTCTTCATGCAAAGCAAAACGCACACAAAGCTCACCCTGAAGTTTATCGGCGTCAAACGCGTGCAAAGGCTGCCCCACTTCTAGCATCACATACTGCGTGATATCAACAACGGGATGAACGGATCGAATGCCACTGCGACGTAATCGCTCGACTAACCAAATAGGGCTTGGCTCATTTGTGGCGATTTCTAAGTATTGACAAGCATAGCGGGGACATGCGCTGCTATCTTGGAGCACAACATGCTGACGATAATCGAGATGCGGCGTTAATGCAGACACGGTTTTTGGTATCATAGCTAACTGATATATCGCCGCAATTTCCCGTGCTAATCCACGAATACTTAAACAATCGCTACGATTGGGCGTCAAATCCAACTCGATAATGACATCACGTAAATCAAGATAATCAACAATATCCTGTCCAAGTGGCGCATCTTGAGGTAATAGCATTAAACCATCGCTAACTTCCGCTAAACCTAGCTCCGTTGCGCTACATAACATACCTTCAGAATCTACACCACGAAGCTTGGCCGGCTTTATCACAAAATCAGGTCCAAGCTTTGCGCCCATAAGCGCCGTAGGCACTTTCATGCCAGGAACCACATTGCTTGCACCACAGACTATCGACAAGCTTCGCTCATCGCTCACGCTGACACGGCAAATACGCAGCTTATCTGCATTAGGATGCGGCTCGACTGATTCGACTAAACCGACAACCACGCCACTGATGACATGTGCAACTGGTGTGACTGCTTCAACTTCTAAACCCGCCATGGTTAGTTTTGCTAATAAATCCTCGAGAGAAACTTGAAGATTTATCCAAGTACGTAACCAAGATAGTGAAAATTTCATACATTAAACTCACTTATAATCTGTCAAACTGCTGTAAGAGTCTGAGATCATTTTCGAATAATAATCGTAAATCATGGATTTGATAGCGTAACATCGCTAATCTATCAATGCCCATACCAAATGCGAAACCACGAAACACTTTTGAATCAATACCCGCATTTTCTAACACCTGCGGATGAACCATGCCACAACCTAAGACTTCAAGCCATCCTGTCTGCTTACATATGCGACAACCTTTGGCATCGCAAGCAACACAGGCAATATCAGCTTCTGCTGAGGGTTCGGTGAACGGGAAAAAAGAGGGACGAAATCGCATAGCCAATGCACGCCCAAAAAGCTGATGCATAAAATCTTGTAATAATGCTTTTAATTCAGCAAAACTAGCCTCTTCTGTGACGACTAAACCTTCAACTTGGTGAAACATAGGCGTATGTGTTAAATCAGAATCACAGCGATATACACGACCTGGCGCAATAATATGAATCGGTGGCTCGTGATCACGCATATAACGAATTTGCACAGGGGAGGTATGGGTTCGTAAAAGATGTCCATCTGGAAAGTAAAATGTATCATGCATGGCTCTTGCTGGATGATGCTTTGGAATATTGAGCGCATCAAAATTATGATATTCATCTTCCATATCATCGCCCGATGCAATCGTAAAACCAAGCTTACTAAAATACATAGCAATATCATGTTGCATACATGTTACCGGATGTAAAGAACCGAAACTTTGCCCACGACCAGGTAAGGTAACATCAATAGCTTGTGCTGCGAGTTTTTGCGCCAGAATTGCGTCTTCTAATAAGTGCTGCTTATCATTCAGTGCTGTCATCACCGTTTGTTTTGCAACATTTAAGGCCTGGCCTTGCACTTTTTTCTCTTCAGGCGCAAGCGCACCTAAAGCCTGCATTGCCTGTGTAAGCTCGCCCTTTTTGCCGAAAAAACGAACTTTCACCGCTTCAAGTTCAGCTAGAGTTTGCGCGGGGGCAATCGCCGCCAGCGCTTCGTTAATCAGAGTCGTCAATTCAATTGTCATCGTCTAAAACACTTAGTAAAAATTTGGGGAAATGCTACCAGATTTAAGGCTTGGCAGCAAATGACAGAATACACGGTCTCGCGTCATTTGCGCGTTGACTCATAGAAAAAGGTAACCGACGGGTTGATACGTTGACTCACAATA
>CAMFJL010000014.1 GCA_945957175.1 uncultured Legionellales bacterium | reverse complement strand
GCTGTTGTTGCTGCTGCTGCTGTTGCTGTTGTTGCTGCTGCTGCTGTTGCTGTTGTTGCTGCTGCTGCTGTTGCTGTTGCTGTTGTTGCTGCTGCTGTTGCTGTTGTTGCTGTTGCTGTTGTTGCTGCTGCTGTTGCTGTTGTTGCTGCTGCTGTTGTTGCTGCTGCTGTTGTTGCTGCTGCTGTTGCTGTTGTTGCTGCTGCTGCTGTTGCTGTTGTTGCTGTTGTTGCTGTTGCTGTTGTTGCTGCTGCTGTTGCTGCTGTTGCTGTTGTTGCTGCTGTTGTTGCTGTTGTTGCTGCTGTTGCTGTTGTTGCTGCTGCTGCTGTTGCTGTTGTTGCTGCTGTTGTTGCTGTTGTTGTTGCTGCTGTTGTTGTTGCTGTTGTTGCTGTTGCTGCTGTTGTTGCTGTTGTTGTTGCTGGGGTGGCTGTTGCATCAGTTTTTGCAACAGGGCTTTATTAAAAGCAGCGTCTTTGTGTTTTGGATCAATGCTTAATACTTTGTCATAGGCATCAATGGCCGCCTGATATTGTCCTTGCTGTGCCAGGGCATTTCCCCCATTATAGATTGCATCGACGCCGGAGAGGTTTTTAAATTGTGCTGCTGCTTTGGCATATTGATTAGCACGGTATTGTGCGACAGCTTGCCAGTCGGGTGAAGTAAACGCCACCGCAGCCGCTTGAGGATGATTCTCACGTAATGCAATCGCTGCGCGTTGATTCGTATTGAGCCATAAATGTTGCCACCAAGATGGGCTCGCCCACATGACCGTGGGATACAAGAGTATGAGGCTCATGCACAGTCTGGCAATCTGTTTTACGGTAGATTGAGCCATGGGCTACCTCGCCTAAACGCTAACAACACGAAGGGGATACATAGCCACACGAGCCAATAGCCTTGATTATGCCAGAAGCGAAAGGTGTTTATGCACGTTTTTTCAAATCTAGGCTGACAAGCCTGGGATACCGCTGAAATATTCCCTGGTAAATGTGGGGTATTGGGTGATGCTGTGAATAAACGTGATAAATCACTGTTATCACTGGTAAATGCTTGGAATTGCCCATCGCCTGCACTTGCTAATGCACTTAACGAGCTTGCATCCAAGCGACTCATGATCACTTTCCCATTGGTATGACTGAGTAAGGGTGCACCTAAAGGTGTTGCCATGCCTAATACGGATATTGTGATACCTTGAGAAGCTAAGGTTTTAGCTGTATCTATGGCGGATGCATCGGCACCATCAGCAGTGAATACGATGATCCGACCTTGTTGTTGGTTGCTATCGTGCAGCATACGCGCTGCAAGTTTAAGCGCAGCACTCAGATTATTGCCGGCAACGGGCATGACGTCAGGTGTTAAATCACCGACAAAATTAACGATAGTCTGACTATCTTGTGTTAATGGGCTAACCACATAGGCTTCACCTGCAAAAGCAATCAGCCCAACTTGACCGTCACCATAGCGCTTGAGGCTGTCTAAAAGCTTATAATGCATTCGTGCCAATCGCGTTGGTGCTAAATCATTGGCTAGCATGGTGTCATTGAGGCTTGTGATGAGCACGGTTGCTTGATGATTTTGATATAAGGGTAACTCAACGAGATGCCAACTGGGTCCGGCCAGCGCAACTATCGCCGATAACCACACAAGGGCAAGCATACCATAGCCCAAGCGTTTGGGCTGCTTAGGTGCGAGTAACAGGGGTTCGATAAGTTTGGGATCTGCCACAGAAGACCAAGCACTTACATTTTGCAAGTGTTGGCGTAAATACCAAGCATAGGCCAGTAACGGCAGGATTAGCCATAAGAGATGCGGGTGTTGCCAATGTAGCGGTAACATCAACGTATTTCCTCGGATGATGGGTTTTGCCCAGGCTGTCGACGCCAAGCGAGGGTCAATCCGCTGCGCCGCCATGCTAAGTAGCAACTGAGTAATAGGGCTAAGCCAAGTGGTAGAGCGTAGAGTTCTTGCTCAGGCCGATAAGGTTGTTTCGCATGGACGGGTTCTAGCTGATTAATTGCTTGATAAACTTGCGCGAGATCCGAGACATTGGTTGCCCGAAAATAAAGCCCGCCGGTTTCACTGGCGATTCGCCGTAAGGTGGTTTCATCTAAATCGGCAGAGGGATTCACATATTCTGTACCAAAAACAGTAGGGACCCCCACTTTATCGGCGCCAAAACCAATGGTATAAATCTTCACATGATGATCTTTGGCTAAGCGGGTTGCTACATTGGGATCCAAGCTGCCACTGTTACTGACACCATCTGTCAGTAAAATAAGAACGCGACTGTCATTTGGCAAGACTTGCAGTTTCTTAACTGCTAACCCGATGGCGTCGCCCACTGCTGTCATGGGACCTGCCAAACCAACCGTTGCATCATCTAACATATGACGCACAATATTGCGATCATAGCTCATGGGTGTTAAGAGATATGCTTGCGAGCCAAATACGATGAGCCCTAGGCGATCACCTTGTCTTGCTTGAATAAATTGATTCGCCACGGCTTTAATGGCTTGAAGTCTGCTGGCGGGATGACCTTGAATATGCATATCATCGATATCCATGCTGCCAGAAATATCGATGGCTAGCATGATATTATGTGCAATGCTCGGGCTTGTGATTGGATCACCAATATAAACAGGTCTTGCTGATGCAATGATAAGTAGCAACCAAATCATGCTTAGCCATATCATTGAGGGTTGCCATATACTTTGATTCTTCTTATCTTGCTGTTTTAAATAAGGCAATAACACGTCAAAAAACGGAATTTTTAGTGAAGCTACAGCCAATTTGCTTTTATCTTTACTTAGCCAGAAAACCAGTAAAGGTAAGGGTAATAAGCAAAATAGCCAAGGCGATGCAAAGCCTAGCATATTTTTTTCTCCTTCTGATGATTCTGCGAAGGATTTAATAAGATGACCAGCGTCTGTTTAAATAATAGCGCAGTGTCATGATGACATATTGCTTGGCGTTGATAAGGACCGGTCAATAAGATACGCCCTTCGCCTTGGCTGTAGGCCTGGGTGCGTGTTTGTTCATCGAGCCAATTAAGCCATGCTTCACTGGAAAGTCCGGCAATCATAGCGCGTGGATGATGGATAAAGGCAGCGCGTTTGAGCAAAATGTTGATTTGAGCGAAAGCAGGTGGTTGTTGTTGCCAGTAACGATCAAACTCAGCCAAAATCGCGTGCTGAAACCGTTGCTGCTGTTTGCGTTTGTGGATTCGCCAGAGGAGCCATGTACCGAGTAAGAGAGCAAGCACAATGAGGATATACCAGCCTGGTGCTAATGGCCACCAGCTAACGGGTGCTGGCAAGTGAATGTCGCGTAACTGACTCAAGGGGTTGTTAGCAGCACTTGGATTCATGACTGACTCATGGCTTTGGTTAAACGGATGAGCTGAGATTTTATCGCCTGATGTGTGTAAAGCGGCATATGTAACACCCCTAAACGTTTAGCCATGTTTATGATTTTAGTTTGTCGTGCTTCACAGAATTGCAAATAAGCTTGTGCTTGTTTGGGTTCAGCCGTGTTGAAAGATGAAAAGTGATGGCCATCACTCACCCCATAGTAACCCGCAGCAGGCGGTGATACTTCAACGGGATCGCGTGTTTGTAATAACCACAAGGGGTGCTGATAAGCTATTTGCATGAGTAGCTTTTCACTTTGTGAAGAAAGTTCAAAAAAATCACTGATAATTACCAATAAGCATCCCGATTTTAACATAGCTTGCGTACTTTTAAGTGCGATGGCCAGATCAATGGGTGTTGAAGGCATCGAGGCACAAGCTTGACTGATAAGCTTTAATAGCGGTAAAACCCCTCGTTCTTTGGGTTGCACTTGGCTTCGTTTGATATCGTTATGGAGCACCAGGCCACCAATGGGATTGCCCTCATGAATGGCGGCAAAGGCTAAAACTGCGGTAATATGCGCGGCTAATACAGACTTATAACAACCCTGGGTACCGAAGTGCATATTCGCATTGAGATCTATCAAGAAAATCACAGGACGTTCATGTTCTTCTCGAAAAACTTTCGTATGTGTTTCACCAGTACGTGCGGTTACGCGCCAATCAATATGACGGATATCATCGCCTGCTTGATACATCCGTGTTTCCTCAAAGTGCAAACCGCGACCGCGTTTGGATAAGTTTTCACCGTTCAATGTGCCTGCTGTTGTTTGCTTTAATGTTGGTAATCGAAGGTGTTGTGCCAGGGTACGCGCACGTAGCAGTGCTGGCAGAGGCGCAGTTGTGCCACGATATTCAGGCGCGATGTCTGTGGCATGGATTTGTTTTGTTGTGTGTTTCAGAGACAGCAGCCACGATGATTGCCAGCGTCGCAGATGACCTCGTAGACGGGTTAAGCTGTGAGCAATGGTTTGTTTCATGGCACCGTAACGAGCGTGAGCAGTCGATGAATGATACTATCGCTTGTGATCCCCTCTGCTTGCGCTTCAAAACTTAAGATAAGCCGGTGTCTTAGCACAGGGAATATCACTGCATGTATATCTTCAGGACTCACATAATCACGACCGGCAAGCCATGCATGCGCTTTGGCAGCTTTATCGAGGGCAATCGTGCCGCGTGGGCTTGCACCATAACGTAGCCATGTTGCTAGCTGATTGTCATAACGAGCGGGTTGCCTTGTTGCGATGATGAGTTGTACTAAATACTCATCGAGTGCTGGGCTTAAATACGTGGCTTGTGCCGCCTCTCTGGCAGCAAACAATTGCGCTTGTGATAAGGGCGTAAACGCTTGTGTTGTTGCTTCAAGACGTTTTGCATCGCGATTGAGTGCCAAAATGGCGCGCTCACTTGTCGCATCAGGATAATCTAAAGTGATATAAAGTAAAAATCTATCTAACTGCGCTTCAGGTAGGGGATAGGTGCCTTCTTGCTCTAAAGGATTCTGCGTTGCCATCACTAAAAACAAAGCAGGTAAAGGATAAGTCTTACGACCTATCGTCACTTGACGTTCACCCATAGCTTCTAACAGAGCAGATTGCACTTTTGCTGGCGCACGATTAATTTCATCAGCCAATAATACTTGGTGAAAAATAGGACCTGGTTCAAAAACAAAACTACCGTCTTGTGGCCTAAAAATATCGGTACCGGTTAAGTCGGCGGGCAATAAATCTGGTGTAAATTGTATGCGATGAAAGTCGCCATCGATACAACGAGCAAGTTCCTTGATAGCTGTCGTTTTAGCAAGGCCTGGTGCACCTTCAACAAGTAAATGGCCATCAGAGAGTAGTGCAATCAACAGCTGGTTAACTAGCTTTTCTTGGCCAATGATGCGTTCGTTCAAGTGATTTGCTAACATTTGAAACTGGGCATGAAGGCCTTGCGTGGTATCAGCTAGCACGATTTCCATAAAATCTCCCTAATGGACGTATCCATCAAGCTTACGTAATAACATATCTTTGGTCGCTGCGTCAGCAAAGCTTGAAGTAATGGCATTCCGGGTGAATTGTATTAATTCCTTGGGTTGGAAACCAAATGTATGTTCAGCCAAATGATATTCGTGCGCTAGATGTGTGTTGAAAAAAGGCGGGTCGTCAGAATTTAAGGTCATTTTGACGCCTGCTTCATACAAAGCCCTTAAGGGATGGCTTGCAAAGTCAGGATAAACCTGTAGCGCAATATTGCTGCCTGGGCAAACTTCTAGGGTAATATCACGTTCAATCAGTGTTTGAATAAGATTTGCATCTTCGATAGCGCGTACGCCGTGACCAATGCGTTTAACGGGCAGATAATTAATGGCTTCCCATACACTTTCTGCACCTAACATTTCACCGGCATGTGTTGTACATTGTAATCCGCCTTCATGTGCTATTTGAAAGGGTTTAGAAAATTGGCGGTTAGGAAAATTCACTTCATCACCACCCATGCCAAAACCAACAACATAAGGATGTGGATGTTTTACGGCTAATTTCGCTACCTCAATACAGGCATCAATGTCAAAATGACGTACACAAGTGATAATGAGTCTACCTTCAATGCCGCTATCTTTTCTTGCTTGATCGATAGCGCGGATGCAGCCATCTAACATGGCTTCATAAGGGATGCCACAAATACGAGCATGATCGGGTGATACCATGAGTTCACAATAAATACCACCGTTTTTAGCACTACGCATTAAGTAATCATAAATAATCGCGTAATAATCATCGCCAGATTGTAATACATGACTGGCCGTATCATAGGTTTTTAGAAAGTCTAAAAAATCTTTCCAAACGAATGTTTCATGAGGCCCAAAGATATGTGACGGAATTGCAATGTTATTCTTGGTCGCAAGCTGTGCCACTAAACTTGGCGGGAATGAGCCTTCTGCATGTACATGTAGTTCAGCTTTTGGAATCATAGTATATACCTCAGTTAATCGGTGGATGCTTAATAACGGATAGTCCGTGTTTCAGTGGTTGTAGCCCTAACCAGCTTGCCGCGGTTTGTCCAAGATCGGCAAAGCTTTCACGGGCGTCGATGCTGCCGGCCGGCACTTTGGGGCCAAAAAATAATGCGGGAATGTGTTCTCGTGTATGATCAGTGCCTGTCCATGTGGGATCGCAGCCATGATCCGCGGTGATGATCACCAAATCATCAGGGCGCAGTATGGCTTGTAACCGGGGTAGTGCTGCGTCAAAAGCTTCTAAAGCAGTGGCATAACCCGCGATATCGCGTCGGTGACCGTAGAGCATATCAAAATCGACGAAATTGGTAAAAATAAGGCTATTTTCTGGCGCTTGTGCAATCGCAGTAAGCGTTTTGTCAAACAAGTCAGTATTCCCACCCGCTTTGATTTCATGGGTAATACCTTGGTGTGCAAAGATATCGGCAGTTTTACCGATGGCCCAGACTTCACCACCTTGCTCGCATAATTTGTCTAATAACGTAGGTTCAGGTGGGGGCGTGGCATAATCTTTGCGATGGATTGTTCGATAAAATTGACCAGGTTCACCTGCAAAAGGTCTGGCAATCACTCTACCAATTTGGTAAGGATCAACCAAATCTCTGGCAATTTTGCATAAGGCATAAAGCTTATCTAAGCCAAAATAGCTTTCATGGGCGGCAATTTGTAATACGCTATCAGCGGAGGTATAAATAATAGGTTTGCCAGACTGAATATGTTCAAGACCTAGCTCATCGATAATATCTGTGCCTGATGCATGTTTATTACCTAAAATACCGGGGATATGGCCTTGTGCTATGAGCGCTTGAGTCAAGGCCTCTGGAAAACAAGGAATTGTTTCTGGGAAATAACCCCAGGGTGTCAGCACCGGAACACCAGCAATTTCCCAGTGACCGCTGGGTGTATCTTTTCCAAGACTTGTTTCTTTGGCGTAGCCGTAAAGCCCCGAAGGTTCGGAAGGAATAGGATGCGCAAGCGCAATGTGGCAGTGCGGCTGAGAAGCTTTTGCTGCATGAACCAAGCCTAATGCGGCTAAGTGAGGCAAATGTAACTTACCTTGCCGTGTTTCTGTGTCTGCCTTGCCGTTGGCACAGGCATTGGCGATATGGGCGAAAGTATTGGCACCCTGGTCCAAGGGACTTGCATCTTGGCTCGCGCCAATGCCAAATGAATCGAGTAGTAATACGATGACTCTTGCCATAACAGCCTCTGGGTCGAACTCTAGGTCAAAAACTGTAAAGTACCTGTAAATGCGACAAAATTCAAGGCTTTGTTGTATTTAATTCAGGTGTCGCTTGAGCCGCTGTGGGGACAACATTTGCATCGGCGGGCGCGTTTTTGAATTGATTTAATGAAAAATGGGTCATATCAATACGCTGGCTGGTGTCTCGCACAGTTAAATAGACATAAGGCGCAGTATCATCATGGGGTATGGCTTGACCCATTGCTTCGCTAAACCATTGTCCGTATAAGTACGTAATAGGTAGGCGATCTTCGATGATGCCGGGTTTGCTATGCGGGGTGCGCTCCGCAAATAAGGCAGCATAGCTGTCAGTAAAATCTTGCCAGGTGACATTGGCCTCATTGCTCATGACAACGCCGTGCTCTGCAATACGTGAACCATGGTCCCCTTGGACAACGATGTAGGCGTCACTCAGCAATCCTTCTTTATCTAACATTGTGAGCATATGCCCAAGTGGCTGATAAGCACAACGCATCTGTTGCAAATAATAATGATAGCGAAGCCGTCTGCGCTCAGGTGAATTACCGACAGGGCCTTCATCATAATTGGTATACCAATTGTCGGGGCTTTTTACAACGTGGCAATCACTGGTGAAAACATAAGGCGAGTGAGGGAACAAAACGTGCGCAAAAATATAGACGCCACGAGGATGTTGTTCAATATCCTGAGTAAGCGGCGCAAAAACTTTAATTGCTGAAGGCGATGAGAGTTGATTCAGTGACCAGGGCCAGAAAGGTAAATTAATGCCGTGGTCTACAGCAAAGGGACGAACAGAGTTTGCATACCAATCGAGCCATGCTTGATACCAAGAAGAATTGAGCAAGAAACTTTTCAAAATAAAATTATTTTTAGCCCATAAGCTGATAGGCATATCATTAATTTGCTGTAAATCCTTAGTGCCGTAAGTATAACAGCGACCAAAAGTAATACCATTTGCACGACAATAGTTAATATAATAGGCCTGAAATACACGTATTTGATAGCCTTTGCTTTGTGCAATATTGAAGGCTTTTGCTTTATCTAGCGTTAGCTCATGAATACCACCCGGGAAATAAGCAGTATGTTGCGGGCTCGCAGTAAAGTTAAGCATGTTAGGAATAGAATCATAGGTACGGGGATATCGACTGTAAGCATTGGCATACAAGGTAAACCCATGACTTAAGTAAAAGTGCTTAATAAACTGTTGCATGACTTTACCTTGCGGAAAGTCAGTGGGGATGCCATTGGCACCAATATGTTCATCAAGCACAATTTGCAATACGAGCGGATGATTGCCGGGCTTAGGTGCTTTTGTGCTGATTTGATCTTTCACACCCACCAATTGCTTACCAACAGATAGCAACAATGAGCTTAGCACTAAAGCGCCTGCGATATAGGTTAGAACCGTAATGGTGTTATCGGTTAACCAAAGCAAACCTATCAACACAATCAGACTGATAATTTTAATCCAAATCATATGTGAGAGATTTGGCATAAAACTCAACGTCAGTCCAACACTTAAAGTAATAATGATAATACGACAAATCCAATTACCCCAATAAGCTACAGCTGCAGATACGGCTATTGTTGCTAATACAGCGCCCCACAATAACATTGTATCCGTATGCCAAAAAGCAATTTGGTTAAATTTAAGAAAATAAATAAGAGGATTTAGCCATAATAATACAATCAATAATGGCGCTAATAATGTGCGCGAATGCGTGATTTTCATCGTTGGTACCAATAAAGTATACGGCCAGATTCCGTGACTTGTTGTTGTCTTACAATACGCGCATGGCGCTGGAGATAGCTTTCAAAGCAGACCTGTGTATAGTCTGGAAAGATATCTTCGCGTAAAGCTAAAAGGGTTTGTACCATCGGATCAGCTTTGGGTACGAATTCAATGATGCCTTGCGGCGCAAGCTCTACCAACAATGCAACAATGCGAGCAAGCGGGATGTTATGGCTAATCGCTAAATGATGAATCAATGCAAGGGCTTGAATGGCATCCGGTTTTGCGCGTGTCAGCCAACCTTGTCGTTCGGTCAAGGCCCAACCCATGCTGGGACTTGGATTGGTCAGATCTAACAATAAGGGAAAGAAATGATGCCCTTGGTTTTTGGCATTATCATAGGCATATTCAAGCGCTCCGACATCAGCGTCAAAGCCAAAGACTTGTTTTGCACCTGCTTTAAGTGCGGCTTCACTGAATTTTCCGTCGTTGCAGCCAATATCCCATAACTGCTGTGGTTTAACTTGTTCAGCAAACGCTTGGATAAAGTCCTGTTTTTGTATGACTTCATTGTCTTGATAGTTATGATTCGTTGCGTAATGCTGCCATTCGGTTTTTGCAAGTTTGGGTTTTAATCCAGAAATAAGCTTATGCAAGCTTTGGAGCATATGTATAAACTGTGCTTTACCTAACTGCGATTGTTTTGTCACTTGTTTAACATCTTTACGTGAAGCTTGTGTAAATTTAGCTTGTAATACTACGTGTAATAAGGTGCTTAAACGACAACGCTCATACCAAGGCAGTACTTTGACAAGACATTCTGGGCTGATACCGTTAAGTTGGCCGCGATACCAAGACTGAAATGGTATACCAACGCGGCTGGCTAATAGCAAAGGATTTAAAAACTGCTGGCAAAACTGACGGTGACCCAACCAATATTCACCAGATTGGTAAGGTCTAAAAGATAAGTGATCAATAAAGACAGGTTCAGTGCCAATAAATTGTATATTGTAGGCACTGGCATCACTGAGCGTCACATCGTGTTCAAGTGCTAATAAGTGAATATCAAGATGACGTAGTGCTGCAGCTTTGAGCGCCGCAAAGGTCCATTCATAAGGATAAGTGATGAGTGGCAGCTTCGGGTGTTTCACTACAAAACTTGCATCTTTGGCGAGCTCACCTAATGCATCCTTCGAAACCATTTGCTCATCGAGCAACCAGCCGCGTGCCATGAGCTTGGAAAAAAGTGGGGTCGCACGCACGCGGCTAAAACTTTCCGCAGCAACGGGCATCACCAAACGATAAACAGCATCAGAACCGACAATCACATGTCCAGACGGATCGCGAAATGATGCTGGGTCTTGCGCTAACTCAGGATTTGTCATGATTGGATGGGTTTTCTTTGTGGTTTTTAACATCGTCAGATGTCGTGGTGTCTGACTCTTGCTGCTCTGCGGGCGCTTTACCTACAAGACGCAATACCAAGGTTTTTAATTTATGCCAATAGAGTTTGAGGACCGCTAAAATGCCTGCAACACCGCCAAGTAGTGCTTGGACAATAATGCTACCACTGTTACCATCGAGGTAACCATAAGCTGGCATAATCATTACAACGCCAGTCAGTGCCAGCAGCCAGCGTAATCGTTTAGAAACCGATAGCATATATCCGTCCTCTTTAGTCGCCCATTTCAAAGACGCACAGTATACCAAGTATGGTGTTCAAGACAAGGGGGGGCTATATGCGCAGATTCATTGAAAATGTGAGAAAATCACCGATATAGGCTTGTAAAGGTGCGTTGTGGTCGTCCACACAGTGTTTGGGCGATCATAAAGGATTTGCTTGTCCTCGCAGTGTTTGCATGTGTGTTTCAGGGAAAATCGTTGCTTTTTCTTGTGCATGGCACCTTTACAGTTAAACCTCGATGCATTTTGAAAAATAAAAGCGTATAGTGGTTTACGCGCCAACCCACCCAATGATGGGTATGAACGTTACGACGAGAGAGTTTATCATGCTTACTTGGTTATCGACATTTTTAGCCTCAACGACCATGCATCTTATTATCAAAGTTGTTTTTATTTTAATGCTAACTTTTGTCATTGATGTTGGGGTACACTATTTATTGAGAAAGCTGACATGTGCATTTCACAAAAAAGATAAAGCCTGGCGCTATGTGATTGTCAAATCGTTATCATCACCCTTAACTTTTCTCATCGCATTGATAGGTATTTGCTTTGCAATTAGCCTGTTTTTGTCAGCAGTCACCGATGAGCGTTTTATCAAAATGGTGCCATTGGTCTTAAGATGCGGCATTGTGCTCTTCATGACCTGGGTAGCCATTAACTTTATTAATGGTATTCAAACGCAAGCCATTCATCGGCGTACACAAGAGGGTCTTGATAAAACGACCATCTATGCAATCACTAAGCTCGCAAGAATTATCGTAATAATCCTCGCAGTATTATTTATTTTACCAATCTTTGGTATCGGTATTTCAGGTCTTATTGCTTTTGGTAGTGTAGGGGGTGCTGCCATTGCTTTTGCATCGAAAGATTTACTTGCAAATTTCTTTGGTGGCATCATTGTTTATTTTGATAAACCGTTTGCAATTGGTGATTGGATTCGATCGCCTGATCGCAATATCGAAGGTATTGTTGAATATATTGGCTGGCGAACCTGTCGGGTTCGAACGTTTGATATGCGGCCTTTATATATTCCCAATTCGTTATTTACGACAATAGCGATTGAAAATGCAACGCGCATGACGCATCGCCAAATCAGCGCAACCGTTGGTATTCGCTATGATGATGTTGCGCATATGCGAGCTATTGTTGATGATATCAAACAAATGCTTCAATCCCATGAAGCCGTGGATACGACACAAACGCTGACTGTCAATTTTGTCAATCTGGGTAGCTCATCACTTGATATTGCAATTTATGCATTCACAAAAACCTTGGATAGGGCAGGGTTTCAGCAAATTCGACAAGATATTTTTTTGAAGATGATGGATATTATCAGTCATTATGGTGCCGAGTGTGCCTTTCCTACGACTACGATTGATTTTCCTTCATACGGTGTAACAGCAGAAAATTCTGCAAAAACAAGGGGATAGAGAGATGTCAATTTCACGAAAAGTTGCGATGGTGACGGGTGCAGCTGCAGGTTTGGGTAAAGCAATTACCGAGCGTTTTGCTAAAGCGGGTATGGCCTGCGTCATTGCCGATTTAGATTTGGCGAAAGCCAGTGACGTTGCTGCGCAGATCCAACAGCAATACGCTGTTGAAACTTTAGCGTTGGCCATGGATGTCAGTGATCCGATCGCAGTGGCACAAGGTTTTGCGAGCATACAAGAAAAGATGGGCCGCCTGGATATTTTGGTCAATAATGCAGGCATACAAATTATTGCACCCATTGTCGATTTTGATTTTGCTGCATGGCAAAAAATGCTAGCAATACACTTAAGCGGTAGCTTTTTAACAACGCAAGAGGCTATGCGTATGATGAAACAACAAGCAACAGGCGGTAGTTTGCTCTATATTGGTTCGGTACACTCCTATGAAGCATCGCTTGAAAAATCAGCTTATGTTGCTGCAAAACATGGTCTGATGGGATTGATGCGAGCAGCTGCAAAAGAAGGTGCACCGTTTCATATTAAAAGTAACTTAGTTGCGCCTGGATTTGTGCGCACCGCCTTAGTTGAAAAACAAATTCCGGAGCAAGCACGTGCTTTGAATATCACAGAAGCAGAAGTGGTTCAGCGTGTGATGTTGGGCCATACACTTGATGGTCAGTTTACAACCTTAGAAGAAGTGGCAGACACTTGCTTATTTTTAGCTTGTTTTGAAGGCCTAGCTTTGACCGGACAGTCATTACCCGTGACGCATGGTTGGCATATGCAATAGACAGACCCGTCGTCTTTTAATTTGTATGTTTTGTCGTCGCTACGCGATGGCTTTATCACCCCTCATCCGCCACTACGCGGCACCTTCTCCCGCAAGGGGAGAAGGCCATTTTGGTCGGGGAGGGTAACAATACCATTGCGCAGCGATGGCGATTATAGGTGTTCTGCGGCAAAATCAGCGAGACGAGAACGTTCACCTCTTGCTAATGTCACATGTCCACCATGTGCCCATGTTTTGAAGCGATCAACTGCATAGGTCAAACCTGAGGTTGTTTCAGTTAAATAAGGGGTATCAATTTGTTTGATATCGCCAATACAAACAATTTTTGTGCCGGGACCTGCGCGCGTTAACAGTGCTTTCATTTGCTTCGATGTTAAATTTTGTGCTTCGTCAATAATGATATATTTTTGTAAAAAAGTACGACCACGCATAAAATTAAGTGATCTTATCTTAATTTTATTACGAATCAAATCAGTCGTTACAGTTTTTTGCCAATCTTGACCATCATCACAACAATGTAATACTTCAAGATTATCCATTAATGCCCCCATCCAGGGTGTCATTTTTTCTTCTTCAGTGCCTGGCAAGAAGCCAATATCTTCACCAAGCGGTACAGTTACCCGCGTCATAATAATTTCGCGATAACGTTTAAATTCCAATGTTTGCATAAGCCCGGCAGCAAGTGTTAATAAAGTCTTCCCTGTGCCAGCGATACCCATCAGTGATACAAAATCAATATCAGGATCCATCAGTAAATTAAGTGCGAAGTTTTGCTCTAGATTACGCGCTTGAATACCCCATACAGCATGCTTTGCGTGACGATAATCAGTGACGAGCTCAACAATGCTGTCCTCACCTTCATGTGAACGTATAATGCCTTCAAAGACAGGCTCACTTTGTTGATAGATAAACTGATTAGGATACCAGGAAAGCTTCTTCGTGTTTTTTATACGGTAAAATGTCCGGCTACCTTCTTGCCATACGTGCAAGTCTTTGCCATGGGTTTCCCAAAAATTAGCAGGTAATTCGACACTGCCATGATAAAGTCCGGTAATATCTTCTACAACTCTATCCGTGTAATAATCTTCAGCAACAACGCCAAGAATAGCTGCTTTAATACGTAAATTAATATCTTTGGAAACAAGAATAATATTTTTGTCAGGATATTTTTTTTGTAATGCAAGTGTTGTAGCCAAGATGCTATTATCAGGTTTATTCCCTGGTAAGCTTTTAGGTAAATCAGTACCAAATTCATCTACTTGAAAAAATAATTTCCCTGAGGCCTGTTTATCATGATTAATATAATGCTTTTTAAGCACAATACCTTCATGAATGGCATCAGGTGATGCATGTGACATTAACTCTTCAATAATACGACTTGACTGTCTTGCATTACGAGCAACTTCGGAGGTGCCTTTCTTTTGTCCATCTAACTCCTCTAGTACGACCATAGGAATATAAATATCGTGCTCTTGAAAATGGAACAAAGCGCCGGGATCGTGAAGTAAGATATTAGTATCTAGTACAAAGAGTCGTGAACCTTTGAGGCGTCGCTTAACCATGTTGAAGTTCCTCGATTTTTTCGAGTACTTCGTTGACGTGTCCAGGAACTTTAACGCCGCGCCACTCGTGTCGTAGCACGCCTTCTTCGTCAATCAAAAAAGTGCTGCGTTCGATGCCTATGACTTTTTTGCCATACATGTTTTTTTCTTTTAAGACAGCAAAAAGATGACACAAGGTTTGATCACTATCACTCAGCAAATCAAAGGGTAATTCATATTTACATTTAAATTTTTCATGCGATTTTATGCTGTCGCGTGATATACCTAAAATAACGGTATTTTTTTTTGTAAACGCAGCAAAGTGATCTCGAAAATCTTGACTCTCCATAGTGCAGCCCGGTGTATCATCTTTAGGGTAAAAGTAAAGCACGACAAAATGACCGCGTAGTGATTGTAGCGTCAGGGTTTTAGCGCCGTCAGTCTCGGCACGAAAATCAGGCACAGGTTTTCCAAGGGTAACCATAGATATTCCTTCCATTAGCGATGATCAGGTTCGAGGTAGGCGTCGATAGTCATGGATTCACAAAGCAGGCTAAATTGCTCTCTCAGGGACGTCGGGTCCATGTCGATAGGTAATAAAATCTTCATATGACTCACGGCAACACCAATACCTAGTGGATTAGTATAAACATTTTGTAAGTGGATGTCATAGACTTCAATATTCAAATCGTTAAAAAAAGTGATAAACGCAAGTAATATTTCTGCAGATGAGAGATTCGCCCACTCAATGCTATAGGGAATTTTGGTTAAACGTTGCTCGTTGCCTGGGTTGTCGGTTGCAGAACGGTGCAAGAGTAGCTGATAGCCTTGTTTTTGCGCTAACAGCGGGAGACTCATTTCGAGCTTTGCCAGTGCATGCCAATGGCCCATGATATGCAGGGTTACAACCATAATCTCATCAAGTATTTGCGTGTGACATTGTTGCAAGCTCACTTCTACTTGGGTAATGGCTGCCAATAACCCTTCAATAGGAGGCTTTTCGCTTTGAACCATGGCGGTAATCACCAGACCGTCAATTGCAGTACTATCCATATAATTCTCCTACTTGCAAAGCATAACAGAATCTTCTAACCTCATGGAGGGCTCACGATACACTTAACTTATAGTATGCCCCTAACATAAGGATAGCGGATATGTTTCGAGGTAGCATAGTTGCGGTGGTTACACCCATGCAAATTGACGGTAGCATTGATTACCAAGCATTCGCGCGTTTACTGGATTGGCATGTTCATGAAGGAACCTCAGCCATCGTTGCCGTTGGCACAACAGGTGAGTCTGCAACCTTAAGCTATGCTGAACAGGCGGATGTGATTCGTTTTGCAGTGACGGAAGTCGGTGGTCGAGTCCCAGTGATTGCGGGTACCGGCGTGCCTTCAACGGCCAAGACGGTAGAACTTACTCGCCAAGCCATGTCCTTGGGTGCTGATGCGTGTTTAATCATGGCGCCAGCCTATGTAAAACCAACACAAGAAGGCTTATATCAGCATTACCGCACGGTTGCTGAAGCCGTACCTATCCCCCAAATTATGTATAATGTGCCAGGTCGCACAGCGTGTGATATTTTACCCCAAACTGTAGGTCGTTTAGCTACACTGCCGAATATTGTAGGCATAAAAGAGGCAACGGGTGATCTTAAACGTTTACAAGCGCTGTTTGAGGTTTGTGGCGATGAAATGGATTTATTAAGTGGTGATGATCTTACCGCTTGTGCTTTTATGCAGGCAGGCGGCAAAGGTGTTATTTCAGTCACGGCGAATGTGGTGCCAAAGCTTATGCATGAGCTTTGCCGCCTCGCACTTTCGGGTGATAATGAAAAGGCAATGGCGCTTGATGCACAATTACAGCCATTGCATCAGGCCATGTTCGTTGAAGCCAATCCCATACCGGTGAAGTGGGTGTTGGCCCAGATGGGACGTATTCCAGGCGGCGTTCGCCTGCCGCTCACGGAGCTTAGTTCAACGAAACATGCAGAAGTGCGTGCAGCTATGTTATCATTAGGGCTTCGATGAAAGAGGTTTCTGTATGAAATTAACAAGACTTGGACTCACCCTTGGTTTGGTGATAGTCATAAGTGGCTGCGCAAGCCTTCGTGGACCCAGTGGGTATCTTCGTGATCCGAATCAGGATTTAAGTGATACGCGTACCATGCCCCAGTTAAAAAATCCGCCTGGGATCCCAGTGTTGCCAACGGATCCCTATTTCATTGTAAATCAAGTGGGTACTGTGCCAGGGGCGATTAATGTATCATTAATACCGCCAGGTAGTCTTGCAGCCTTACAGGCCAATGCGAAGAAGGCGCCAGCAACGCAGCGCTGAGTATGAGAAGACTGTCGTCAATAAGCGTTTTTTGACAGTCCTTTATGTGTTTGTCATCGCTACGCGATGGTTTTATTACCCCTCATCCGGCCTTCGGCCACTCTCTCTCGCGAGGGGAGAAGGGTATCCTTTTCGGGGCTTCAAGTTCCTTCCCCCGTCGGAGGAAGGACATTTTATCAGCCTTGTTTAGCTAAATAGCCAATGGGCTGCACTACACCGGTTTGTTCAGAGACCATCGCTTGCGCTTTTTGCCAATCAATTTGCGCTGGTGGGTTAGTGTTGGTAAGCGTCTGTTGAATAACACCTTGCCACACAGACGTAGGATTGTTACCCCAATAAACTCGGTCTTCACGCAAAGGCTGATAAGCTTGAAAATAAACTGTATTACCTACGAGCGTCGCTTTAAAGGGTTGATCCACAATATTGACTGAAGTGCCGACATCAACTTGTTTGAATAACGATAAGATATCTTCAGGAAATAAATGTAAGCATCCTGCACTAGCGCGACGACCTACAGTTGCTGGCGTATTAGTGCCATGAATCAAATAAGTGCGTTTGTTGAGTCGTAAAGCATATTCGCCTAATGGATTTTCAGGACCAGCGGGCATGACTTTAGGTAAGTACATCCCTTGTTTAGCCATTTCAGCCATTTCACTGGCAGGAACATACCAGGCGGGGTGATCCATTTTTTCAATGATGTGAAATTGTCCTGTGGGTGTTGCCATGCCCTGCATACCCATACCTGCCGGAAAGGTCTGGACGGTATTGCTATTCGGTGGATAATAAAATAATCGAAGGGATGCTGTATTAATAACGATGCCGGTTTGTGGTGCATCTGGCAGAATATACGTCGAGGGAATCAAAATTTTTTCCCAAGGTTTGACATCTTCAGGATTAATGGTGGGATTTGCCTGAATAATATCGTAGTAACCGATATCATTTGCGCGCGCCACATCTTGTAAGGTTTGTCCAGATTGTATGAAAGTATAGTGACTAAAACCAATCAGATTATCGCCAGGTGGTGGTAGAAGATACGTTGCAGCAGAGGCGGTGGCAGCGGAACTTAAAGCTGCGAATGCGGTCACATATTTTATCCAGCGTCTATGACATAATGTCCAGAAAGTATTCATACGAAAACCTCAACAATATAGAGTTGACGATTGTAGATCATGTGTAACTATAAAACAAGCAGCCTGTTTTTAATGTAAATCATGATCAGTTAATTGAAAAAGTTAGCAAAATAATGCGGGCAAGGCTTGCTATTTTATAAGAAACCTAGATAATAGCTTAAGGAAAATGGCCACGGTATTGGGGTATTATTTATGCACTTACGACGCTCAGGCTTCGCTGCATCCATGGGCTTCTTGCTCGCAGGCTGCTTAATTGCCACACAGGGCTTTGCTAACATCTATATGAGTAGCTCAAGCAGCGGCGTACCAGGCCCTATCCAATACAGTACCGGGGTAACCGATGCACCCGGTCCAACAACGTATCCAAGTTTTGCGCAACCACCAGGACCCTTAACACCTGAGCCTTTATCGACCATGGTGACAAAAGCGCCGACAAATCCCCAAGCGTATCAGCAGATTCGTTCGTATGTTGCGTTACCGCCCAATCCGCCAGGCACGGTGCCTTATGTTCCACCATGCGCCGCTGCGACGCCGTGTCAAAGTAAGCCTGTAACATCAAAACCGTTAGCAACAACATCGACAAAGGCTACAACAGTTCGTCCAGCAGCGCCAACGCCGCGTCCAACGCCACTGACACCCTATTATGTGACGACCGGCTCATTACGCGATAATGTCAATCATATGGTTGCGCAAAGCGGCTGGGGCCGTGTTATTTGGGATGTGCCTTACGATTATCGTTGGGTCGGTGATATTACGATTCATGCGCTTTCCATTCAGGATGCGCTATCGCAGTTACTCGATCAATACCCAGTTCAAGCCATCTTTTATGAAGAAAATCATGTCGTTGACATTGTGCCACGGAGACAAGCCTAATGATGCGCCGTCCTCACTTTTCCTTAAATCATGCTGTGGCATTCGCGGTTGCTATGATCATCAGCATAGGGCTTACAGCTTGCGTGCCCCAACAAATGTACGAGAAAAAGAAACAAGAAGTTCAGAATGTTGATAATCAAATGAAAGCTGATAGGGAACAAGCTTACCCTAAACCGCCGGCCGTATTAAATGAAAGTAAGGCTTATGTTGATACCACCCCAATACCCATTAAACATACACCAGCCTGGATGCAGCAACAAGTGACGATGCGCGGCACCAATTTGCCGTTTAGTTTTTATGTGAGCCAAGCGCTTACAGGTACCAGTGTCATTAATCAATATGATAATACGGTCGATCGTAATAAGCTCATGTCTATTGATTTTTCAGGCCTAACGAAAACAGCCTTAGATAGCTTAGCTGCAGCTTCGGGTTATCATTATACCTATAACACCAAAGATAATACGGTCACGTGGTCTGAGTTTGAGACCCGAGTTTTTGATATTTCATTTATGCCAGGTGATTCAGAGTATCAGTTAGGTCAAGATTCAGGGGCATTGACGCTATCAGGTGGTAACTCGGTTTCTGGCGGTTCTACCGGCGGTACGGGTAGTGCGCAAGGTTATGATTTTTCTAAAGACAATCAGTTCAGTAAACTGACAGGGACTATGTCTGTATGGAAAGATTTAGCAACGACCATTAAAGATTTATTGTCAAAAGATGGAACTGCTATGGTCTCGCAATCAACGACGACGATTACTGTTCACGATCGCGCGAGTAATGTGGATGCTGTCGGTGCTTATCTTAATACGATGAATAAGGAATTATCACGTCAGGTACGTATTCATGTACAGTTATTAGAAGTTCGCTTAAATGAAAATTACAACTACGGGATTAATTGGGATATTGTTCGTCGTGTGGGTAAAGAAAGTGTGCAATTAACCAGTGCAGGTGCCGCTAATGCGGGCAACACTGGCACGTTTACGCCCGTTGCTTTTGCATGGGGCTCAAATAATCCTCAGAGTTTATGGGACGGCTCCAATACGATTATCCAATCTTTGCAGCAGCAAGGTGATGTCAGTTTAATTACACAACCCACGGTGACAACGTTAAATAACCAGGTTGCTACGATTTCCATTCAAAATCAGGTCAATTATATTGACAGTACAACATCCACACTGGGTGGTAGTGGCTCCTCTTTCGCACAAGGTGGCGTTAATACCAGTACAATTACAACGGGTCTTAATTTATATTTATTACCTAAAGTACAAGGACAGCACGTTTATCTACAAATTAGCAGCGTATTGTCAGATTTGTTGGCATTAAAAACGATCAATACTACGACAGGTGGCACGGTGTCGAGCAATCAAAATCAAAGTAATAACCCAACACAAGATCAGTTAGACAGTGGGGTTATTCCGCAGACCACCTTAGTCAATCCTGACGGTAGCACCAGTACGGTGACCACAGCAACCCAGGTGGGCAATACAACTGTTACCGCCTCTGAGTCTAGTGGCTCGCCAGTGGCAACGCCGCAGATTGTTCAATTGCCTGATGTGGTCTTACGTTCATTCAACCAGCGCAGCGTGATTCCAAATGGTGCCACATTAATATTGGCCGGTTTTATTCAAAATGGTAATCAAGCAGATCAATCAAAAGTATTGGATATTGCGCCAGCAGGTGGTTCAGGTGCGAGTAGCCGTAACATAGAACTTATTATGCTTATTACCCCGGTCATTTTGGGGGACAATGAAAATGACTTAAATACCACAGGATATCAGAGTGCAGAGCCAGGAGGCATGGGCTAAATGGCGACTATAACCCGTGATGATGGGACCCTATTCGCTATCTATACATATCGTGAACTCATTACAGCGAAAAAAGGCTCACTGCTTAAAAATGAATTGATGCTATTAGCGCGAGATAATGGCGAATATGCTAGGTTTTATGATAAGCCAGGTGGCGATTTTGAAGCAGTTTTTGGTCATGAAACAGGTTATCTTCTTGGCGAAAATATATGGCATTATTTCAACCAGCCAGATAATTTAATTTATTGTGAGCAGATGGCTGATAGAGAGCATGCCTTATTGGTTGTTGTGCGAGATGGTAATGTATTTATTGATGCGCATCTACCACTTGCTAATTTGCTAGATGAATTTTTAGGCTTGATAGCAGGTAACAATCAGTTTGATATCTATATTTATGGTGATTTAATCCCTTTAGCGGAGCAAGCGCAAGAAGATAAATTTGCATTTGATCCGCAATTAGTAAAAACGTTTAATGTGCTTGAGGCGCCTATCTTTGATACCTTGCCTTTGGAGGATAGCTTTCAGCTTATAACCCTATCTAAGGCAATTGCAGAGCTGCATCTACAGGAAAATACCGGTCTCAAATGGGGTATTTCACTCATTGTGTTATTGGGGCTGGCGTTTGGTATTTATAAAACGATGCAACGACCCGAGCCGCTCAGTGAAGCACCCAAAGAAGTTGTCAAAAAAGAAGCGCCCGTTGATCCCTATCTTGGATATCGCGCGGCACTCAGTGCCGCGAATCCCGCCGATGTGATCCGTGCGGCCTGGGCATCGGTTCAGCAGGCATTGAGCATACCTGGATGGACGCCTACGCGACTTGCATTAAGCGCGAGCCAAACCTCGGGGACAATAACCTTAAATAATGCAGGTGGAGATACAGGTACTTTAATTGCTTGGGCGAGGCAGCAACAATTATCCGTTGATATCTCCGGCGCTCGGCCAGTACTCACTGTGCGATACCCATTAACATCTCGTGGCAATCCTAAACAAATTTACCAGCTACAAGATACGGCTTCATTGCTTTATGACGATTTAACTCGATTGCTACCTTCGGGCAGCGTGAGTTTAGGCAAAACGAATAATGCGGGTGTCTATGCCAGTATGCCGATAACGATTACTATCAACGGTGCCGGTGGCCCCGGGCTTGAACTGTTGGCCGAGGCAATACAACTTTTTCCAGTGCAGCTTAATTCATTATCGTGGAATATTGATAAGGGTGTTGTTTCTGGTACTATGAAACTAACGGTGTATGGGGTTAATTAAATGGAACTCTTAACAAAATTTAAAGAGCTTGAGGCTAAGCAAAAACTCACGGTCGTTTTAACAGCGGTGATTGCCGTGTTTGCGCTTTATCTGGCGTACGATACGTTTTTTGGCGGTACGACGGGTGAGCCCGTCAGCGTGAGTGCGCCTGTTGCAGCTGAGCCAAGTGTCGCAAAAACACCTAAGAGAATGAGCGTGACCAACAATGAAGAAGAGAACGGTGCGCCCGCTGTCACACCTGCACCGGAGCAAAAACAACCGACACCAGCGCAATTAGCCGTATTAGCGCAGAGTCAGCAAATGCAGCAGCAATATGTCAATTTAGTGAATGCTTATCAAATGGCACAGATCGAACAAAAACTGGCTGCCGCCAATTCACAAATTGCCCAAGCTAAACTTTCAACCGCGAAAGCGATGGTCAGCACGCAAGACTACGTTGCTAAGCTCCCTAGGGGGGGCGGTGTGGATGATGACGCGAGTCAGGCACCCCAAGCCGTCTATATTGGCCAACAAAATGGTCGCTGGCTAGCGATGTTGAGCATGGGTGGCAATTATGTGCAAGTTAATGTCGGCACGCGTTTACCCGATGGTTCGGTCGTATCGTCTATCTCTGATCGCGGCGTGATTTTAGATAAGAACGGCGAACCCAGCTATTTACCTATTGCTAAGAGTATGCAGTAGTATCGTGCTCTAAAACCTCTTTCCTTCTCCGATCTGATGGTAGGGGCGCCGCGCCCCGACCCTTTGAAGACTGGATGCGCGAACAAGTTGTGGGATGTGTGCTTCGCTTTACATCACATCAAGCGACACCCGCTATCATCTTCCGACTCCAACGATGCCACTGGAGGGGCAGCAGGCTTTTCTTCCATTCGCTGAACATGGCTGTCTGAGATGTTTGTTGTAGAAGCCGATCGCGATGGTAAACCTGTGCTAGGCGCAGGGGTGCTTGAGCTGCTTGAACTTGAACGCAAGGTGCTTGAAGAACTCGTGCTGCCTGGGCCACCGGAACCGCCATAAAGGCTACTGCATGATGCACTAGGCCTGCTCAGATTAGGCATGGATTGAGTATGTTGCCTGGCAGTGGGCGTTACCACGTTTCTTTGCAGTGTGTTAATAATACTGAACAACAGGTTTGCGAGTTTGAATTCAACACTCTCTTCTGATGTTTTCATCGATGTAGGTGTTGTTGTGTCTGAGCTCGGTACTTCATGTGGCTTAAGAGCATTGATTGTGTCGATGATTGCTAGGCCAGACCTTTCGAGCTGTTCGGGCATAGTTCGTTCGATAAGGTCAGATCTTGTTAGTTTTAGTGCCAGTGTATGGGCTTCGCTCATGAACAAAGACTTTTCTGTATGCTCTGTTTTTCGTAAGAACTGTGCTACAGTAGGCCACGCTAAGTTCGGCATGCTGGGACTTTGGCTTTTTGCAGAGATAGATAAAAATAAGACAACAGCAAAATCACCAAGTGTATAGCCATCAAAGCATAAAGATGTCTTGGCCTTTAATAAGGCGTTAACTAGACAAAGCAAGGCAATTTGATGTCTTTCATTTAAGTCAATGTGATGAATGTAGTTTATTAACGCTAATAAAAAAGTAACTAAATTTCCAGCTTCAGCTGTATTTTCTATACATATAGCGCCATTTTCTGCTGTGTCTGGAAAGCGTATCGAAAAATCTTTATGTAAATTACCTATTTCAGCAGAACTACCTGTAGACAGTAAAAATCGTTTTATCAATAGTAATAATATGTGGCTTAAAGATATTTGTTGCTGTAATACATAGGTATCATACTGTCTACATATATCACGATGTTTACCAGCAAGTTTGTCACTATCATAAAGAAATGTTTCCTTAAAAAATTCTTTGTAAAGCGTATCTTGATCTTCTTTATAGCCCTGTGTTTGTCTTAATAAAAATCCTACAGATTCAGAAAGATATTTGGCAATAGAGGGCTGATTTTTTTGATTTAAAGTGACTACCGCTTTCTTTAAATATTCTGTGTAAAGTAAGTGTGAGACTTCACTAGGCTTTAAATTTTTTGTTTTTTCTTTATTTCTTGGTTCAATGATGAGTGTGTAAAGATAATTTTTCATAGACCCATCAAGTTCTATATTAGGCTCATAAGACTGAGTGCCTAGTTCTTCATTTTTGCGATAGGCCAATGCAAGTAACTTTCTAAGATGTAATAGAAGATTGTTTTGAATTTTTTGTTCATAACTTTGCAGAATTAAGCTACAGATACTATCCGGTAGATTTTCATAAGACATTGTCAATGTCGGTGCTTCAGTACTTGAGCTAGATGTAGGAGATATTGCAGATGCTTGTAGTGACTGAGCACGTAAACTTAATAATAAAATGAATGCGGTGCTTATAAAGCCATCGCTGTGATGTTCAATGCCCATGGTTAACAGGGTTGTAATCCATAACATCTTCGCTTGTGGTGATAGTGAGCCCACATTATCAATGATGTAAGGAATGACATTTTGAGCATATTGGGGTAATAAAGCGAAAGCAATGTCGATATACATGCAACTTTTTAGGGCATCGTATTCTGCACGCTCTGTACTGTCTACATCTGGGGCAGATATAGACATATCGGTCGTGGTAGTACTAGGTATTCTATATGCTACACTGAGCGTTAATAAGTTTTCAGTGAGTTTTTGTTGTTCTTCTGGTGTTAACATCCTGACAACTGCCATCATTTCAGTACTTTTCGTCGAGATAGCCGTGATGACAGCCGGTGATATCGTCTCTTTGATTAAGGCATCCAATGGGGTGGCATATCGGTATATCCATAGGGCGCGTGCAGCGCTAATAAGCACATTTTTGTTTTGGCTCGCTAAGAGGTCGATTAATATAAGCTGTTGTTTAGCAGGTAAAGTACGGGCAATAGAGATGAAAGCATCCATGTTTTTTGAAAAGACATCAAATAGTTCAGCAAGAAGTTTATCAATGCTTTGAGCGGGTGCGACACTGGTATGTGGTTCAGATGACGTTGAGCTTGATACTATGGCATAGGGTTGCGATTGCATGGTATGTAAAGATAGGGTAAGCGTAAGGACGGCGCTGATAAGTGTATCGTTATTATATGTGTTACCCCATGCCAACAATGTATGAGTATATTGAAGCTGAGTTTCGAATGGTAATTTAAGTGCCTTTTCGATAATAGAGGGAAGTATTGACTGAAGGCATTGAGGAGATAAAGCGAATACGGCTTCTATACACGATTTATAACGAACAATTGAGGTTTCATCTAGGGTGTTATCAAAATACGCTAGACCCAGTGTTAAGAGTTTTTCAGCGAGATTGTGTTGCTGCTCAACAGATAATGATGCACCGATGGCAATAATTTCAGCTGTGCCGGTAAGAACAGCATCTTTCAAGGTTTGTGACTCAGTTATCGTTGTTGCAGATTCGAATGTTGATTCAGCGTGTAAATAGGTCCATAGCATGAGCGCAACGCTGACAAGTACATCACGCTTACTTTCTGCCAACACCTCTATCCATCTAAGCTGTTGCTCAGCAGGTAAAGTGCGGGTGCTATCGATAAAAGGGCCTACATGTTTTGACAGGGTATCAAATAGTTGCTCGGGTAAAGTATGAGCGATATCGATGAAAGTATCTGTATTTTTTGAAAAAGTATCAAGTAGTTTGGCAATAAGCCCATGAGTACTTGGTCTAGATGAAGTTGAGCTTGAAGTAGATGATGTATGTTGTCGGGCTGGCAGCGCATGTAAGAACAGTATAGCGGCGCTTATTATGTTGGCGTTATCATACATATCACCGAGCATCAACAAATCATTAATCCATTCTAATTGTTGATCATCAGATAGCTGTTGTATGTTATGAATGAATACCTGTGCTTTTTCTGAGACATAAACCAATATATGACTGATAGCAGTATGCATTTGAGCCAAAGCTTCGTCAATACGTGCTACGTCAGATATTTTTGATAAAACATCTAAAATTTCCTTGAAGCGCTTAGCAATAGTGAGTGAAAAGAAAACCAATGTCTCTTCATGAAGTGTCATGAAAGATTGACGATGTGCATGTATCATCTTTTCTGCGATGGAAATGAGCATGATAAGATTAGGTAGCGCATCTCGTGCTATCGCATATTGGTCAAGCATCTTTAAAATGGCGGTTTCGTCTGAACAATGATAATTCGCTAGTACTTTCGTAAAGCCTTGATTCATCTCGGCAAATGTTTTAAAAGTATTTCGGACCTGTTCATAGCCTGCAATAAATGCGGGATCAGTTGCCTCTTTTGGTAAGGCGTTTGTTATGAGTCCCCTCAAATACTCACCTCCACGAAAATAATCAAGAAATTGAATCGCAAGCATTCGCTCATGCCAAGCGGCTTTATCGTCGGCAAGTTGTTGTTTTGTCGCTTCGTCGGCATCTTTATTCAACAATAGTGTTTCTGCAGACTCGCCTCGATCAAGCCTACTCAACAGAACCGGGAAATCATCGGGTAAATCAATCAGATCATCATAGCGAAACCCCAAGCTAGAATAACCTGCTATCGATAGGCTAGATGGGGCAGTCTCAGGTGCTGATGATGAAGACGAGCTTGAGGTACTTGATGCACTGTGGCTGCTAACGTTATCTGGGTTTTGCGTTGGGTCGAGCAATTCATTTTCATTATCAGATGACATAGCGATATCCTTTAATTTATTTTAGTTATATCAAAAAGTTATTTTTTAATAGTGCTGAGGAGGCTCAATCATAGACTAAATTGTATACAAACTTGTTTGTTTTGTAAAGCGGTATACCGCTCTACTGTGGGTTTCAATGTAGGGGCTGGTCTTGTGCCGGCCACCTACAAGGGGCTAAAAGCTCTGGGTATATACCCTTGGTTTTTCAAATACAAGTGAGCGTGTCGCCTGCTGACATGCTCAAAATATCAGCCGTATTGCCTTGCCACATGATATCGGAAGGCATGGATTTTGTTTCAAGACATTGTTGCCATAAGGCATGGGCGTGTTGAGGGGCGCCAAATGATGCAAAGTGGATGTGTTGACACAAGAGGCCAATGGCCAAATCAGTATCAGGTAATTGTGGCATGGCCATCAATGCTGACATCGCAGCAGCGATATCAATACGATGTAAATGGCTTGGCATGGCATTTATCAGAAAGATATTCTCATGTATTAAGCTGATGTGGATTTGAATGCTTTCAAGAAAAGCTTGCCATTGCATTAAATCAAGTTTCGGTTTATCTCGTAATTGAATGCGTGTTGGAAACAAAAGTGGTTTTATCGTGTCGGGATTTGTTGAAGACAGCGCATGTTGCATCAACCATCGGAACGCTTTTTCAATGGCAATGATATAAAGATGTGTGTCAAAGATCCATACATGTTGTTGGTGTAACACAAACGCAGGCATGGCATCATTAGGTCCGGGACGCTGCTGTGCTAGCTGTTGTGACACGTTAGCTGCTCGAATCTTAGGAGAATAAGAGGTGCCCGCAGCGGGTGTGTAAGCGGTATCAATAGCCATTGACGTCATATGCGCTTTCAGCTCAGCATGTGAGATATCAAGTGGTGTCTGCGGCGAAGCAAATGCAGTGAGGGCATCGATAGGGTGCGGTGTTGATGCAGGGTTTTCTGTTGATAATTCAGCGCTTGTTGGGGTAATGGCCTCGGTAAGGGCCTGGACAATAAAATCATGGACTAAGCGACTGTCTCGAAATCGTACTTCATGCTTGGTTGGATGAATATTCACATCGACATGTTCTGGCGCAAGCGTTAAGTTAAGTGCGCAGGCAGGATAGCGATCGGGTGGTAAATGGTAGGCGTACACTTGCTTAAATGCATGTAACAGTAACTTATCACGGACAGGTCGTTGATTTACGGCCCAATAAATCCAATCATGTTGATTGCGATGAAAGCTGGGCGCACTCAGCCAACCTTCTAAATGCAAGCCCTGGTGGTGGATATCCACATAAATGGCTTGACTGAGAAAAGGTGTGCTCAATAGTTTTGCTAGGCGCTGTTGACGTTGCGCTGGGGTATGGGCACCAGTAGCATGCAAGATGATTTTATCGTGATGTTTTAATTTGAAGCTAATATTGGTGTGCGCTAAGGCCAGGCGTTTCATGGCAGCTTCGATAGTCAGTAATTCCGTGCGTTCGCTTCGTAAAAATTGGCGCCGTACCGGCGTGTTATAAAAGAGCTCAGCAACAGTGACCGAAGTGCCAAATGGATGAGATGCCGGTAAACATTGAGGCGCCTCATCGGGGTTAAGCCATCGTAATGACCAGGCTTGCTCTTGGGTTTTGGGTCTTGAAGTTAGCGTTAATTTGGCAACAGCAGCGATACTTGCTAGCGCTTCGCCACGAAAACCCATCGAGCGTATGTGAAATAAATCTTTGGGTTCATTGAGCTTACTGGTGGCATGTCGGGTGAGTGCCAGGGGTAAGTCCTCAGCCAAGATGCCGCAGCCATTATCGCGAACGGTGATTTTTTCGAGCCCACCTTGAATAAGGCTGACTTCGATGTCGGTTGCGCCTGAATCGATGGCATTTTCTAATAATTCTTTGACCACGGAAGCGGGACGTTCAATGACTTCGCCGGCGGCAATTTGATTGGCCAGTAGCGGTGGCAGGCATTTAATACGCGGTATATCAGTCATGGTTACCTTTTCATAGGGTCGTAATAGCGTGCTTTGTTATCGCTATGCGATGGCCTTATCCCCCCCCTCACTTCGGCCTTCACAAGGGAAAAAAGGCCTCTTTTGTGTTGTGGGGAATAAAGCGAAGCAAGTCACATGTTGAAAGATTTTTAGTATATATCCGTGACTATACCGCAAGTGCGATAAATTGACTACACTGAATATAACGGTGATCGTTGAAAAATGCTAAGGTGTGGGCGCAGATGCAGGTGAGCTCGCATCTTGGTTTTATCCATGGTGGTATGAAAAAATGCTCGTCTCTCCACGTGCATTTTGATAGTTACTTAGGTAGCGATGTAAGACATAAGGATGCCTCATGACGTATAAGCCGGCATTGCTTATTCAAAAGCAAGCTAAAACGATGCAAGAAACTTTGCTCGACTGGGTGAATCATAATACTCACCATGCTAACTTGCATGGTCTGCATCGCTTTGCCAAGTTGTTGTGCTCGGCGTTTGAGGGTATTGCAGATACGGTTGATATCGTTGATCTACCGTTGATAACCACCTTAAATGCAAAAGCTTATCCACAGACGCAAACATTGGGTCCAGCGATTGTCGCGAGCAAACGACCTGAGGCGCCGGTGCAATGGTATATCGGTGGTCATTACGATACCGTATTCCCTGGCGATAGTGCGTTTCAGCAAGCCAACTGGCTTGCCAGTGATGTGATAGGTGGGCCGGGTGTACTCGATATGAAGGCGGGGATTTTGGTGATGTTAGCCGCACTGAAAGCTTTTGAAAGCTCACCACATGCTTCGCAGATTGGTTGGCGCGTGGTATTAAATCCCGATGAAGAAATTGGTTCACCGGCATCATCTGGTCTTATTGAGGCTCAAGCGAAAGCGTGCGCACTCGGCTTTATTTTTGAGCCGGCATTAGACTCAGAAGGTACGTGGGCGGGTGCTCGTGGCGGCAGTGCAAGATATACTTTGATGGTGCGAGGCCAAGCAGCCCATGTGGGTCGTAACTTTCATGAAGGCCGTAATGCCATTGTGCAATGCGCTTTGTGGATCCAAAAATTGGCGGCCTTAAACCATGACTTCCCGCAATGCGCAATTAATGTCGGTGTTATTCGTGGTGGCGAGGCGGTTAATCAAGTACCCGACTTAGCAGTTGCCTATGTGGATGTTCGGGCACCGACCCCTCGTGACTTAGCTGCTATTGAAGCCGCGATGGCGAGCGTTCTTGTCAATCAAGACAGTGACTATGCTTTGACTTGGCAGCGAACCCAGGGTCGTACGCCTAAGCTTCTTGCAGGCACGCAGCAACAGTTACTCGATTGGAGTCAAATGTATCTCGCAAGTCACCATATCAAGGTGAGTTGGCGTGATACAGGTGGTTGTTGTGATGGTAATAATCTAAGTGCGCTTGGCGTGCCGAATATCGATACGTTGGGGGCTTGCGGTGGACTTATTCATACAACACAAGAATGGCTGGCAGTGCCAAGCATGGTTGATAAAGCCATTGAAGCAGCCTGGTTATGGCATGGTTTGGCGGCACACGATAGTTTTAGGCTACCATCATGTTCCGCGTAAGGCCGGTCGGCCATCAAGATCTCGATGCATTGCTGCGTATGGCAGTGGAAGCAAGTGTGGGCATGACATCGCTGATTGATGATAAAACGATGCTTAAAACTATCATTGCAGATGCCCAAACCTGCTTTACTCATCCATTACCAGTGCGAAAAAAGGCTAAATTTTTGTGGGTATTAGAAGATCTGGCAACGAAAGAAGTCATTGGATGCTCAGCGGTAAGTCCCAGTATTGGCGGTGAACAGCCTTTTTATAGCCTCATGTGTCAGCATCAAAAAGTTCGAAGTGATCATCTTGGTTTTACACGCGAGGATGAATGGCTTATCGCAGCTGCAGAATTTCCTGCAGCAACAGAGCTTGCATCCTTGTATATTCATAAAAATCACCGACATCAATATCTAGCACTGCTATTATCGTATGCAAGATTGTTGTTTATTGCTAATTTTCCTAAGTACTTTCATAGTTTAATTATTGCAGAGGTTCGCGGTGTTAATGATATTGATGGTCACTCACCTTTTTGGGAAGGCTTAGGGCGACATTTTTTTCATATGAATTTTGCGAAGGCAGATAAGCTTTGTTGGCAACAAGGTACATCATTTATTCAAGAGCTCATGCCAAAAACGCCTATTTTAAAGGCGTTATTACCCAGGAGTGCGCAAAATGTTATGGGGCATGCACATCATGATGCACAGGGGGCCTTGCATCTATTGCTGCATCAAGGTCTATCTCAATCACCGTATATTGATTTATTTGACGGCGGTCCACTTATTTGGACAGATACATCTCATATGCCTATTGTCCATAAATCGCTATTTGCAAAGGTCCACATCGATAAAGTGAAGGTAGATAAACCGGCTTGGTTGGTGCGTGAAGCAAGCTTAATGGGCGCTACGATGATAGTAGCGGGTGAGTTAGCGCATCAACATCCCGAAGCTATTTTCACCATGGATGTTGCAACTGCACATGCTTTGGGTGTTCGGGCCGGGACAAACGTTATGGTTTATGCACTTGGCGAGGTGACCTCATGAGTTTTATTCATTACATTCATGGACAGTGGCAACAAGGTCAGGGGGCGGATTGGCAGACCTATGATCCTTGTACGGGGCAGTTAGTTTGGGAAGGTCAGCAAGCTGATGCGATACAATTAGAACATGCCATTGAAGCAGCCCAGCAAGGTTTTTTATTGTGGTCACCAATGTCACTTGATGCAAGAATTCAAATACTCAAGCAATTTTCAGAGATATTAACTAATAAAGCAGAGATATTAGCAAAAACCATCGCATTAGAAACAGGTAAGCCTTTTTGGGAAGCAAAACAAGAAGTTGCTGCAATGATCAATAAAGTGGATTTAAGTATTCGTGCTTATCATGAGCGTTGTCCTGATTTTCATGAAGTACAAGGTGATAATCATTTACAATTACAACATAAACCACATGGCCTGATGGCTGTGCTTGGCCCTTATAATTTTCCAGGTCATTTACCACAGGGTCATATTGTACCGGCTTTATTAGCAGGTAATACAGTTGTATTTAAACCAAGTGAGCTAACACCGCAAACGGCAATGGCGATGGTAGCTTTATGGCATGAAGCGGGTTTGCCTGCTGGCGTATTGAATCTTGTGCAAGGGGATGGTTCACTTGGTCAAGCATTAGCATTACATCCTAAGATCAACGGCATACTGTTCACTGGGAGCTATGCTACTGGGCAAGCACTTCATCGCGCGCTTGCAGGGCAAGTCAGTAAATTATTAGTGTTAGAGATGGGCGGTAATAATCCGTTGGTGGTATGGGATGAACCGCCGATTGCTGAAACGGTGGCTAACATCCTGGTATCTGCTTTTATCACCACAGGTCAACGATGTACCGCGGCGCGACGATTGATTTTACCAGCACATGGGGCTTATAGTCGTACCTTGTTAGAGGCATTGGTAGCTGCAACGAGCAAATTGTCTTGTGGTGAGCCTTTTGCTAAACCGGATGTCTTTATGGGGCCGTTGATTAGTGTACAGGCAAAAAACCGTGTAAAGGCAGCGATACATCATTGGACGCTTGCAGGTATGGAACCACTATTGGCAGTACAATCATCGGATGACAACACGGCTTGGATGCGCCCTGGTATTTATGTGGATAGTCAAATACAAGCATTCGATGATGAAGTGTTTGGGCCTGTGCTTAGGGTGCAATATGCTAAGGATTTTGAATCGGCACTTACGCTTGCAAATGCCACCGCATTTGGTTTGTCAGCGGGGCTGATATCTCCGGATAATCGTCGTTGGCAGCATTTTATAAATGCATCGACAGCGGGGGTGCTTGCGTGGAATAAACCATTGACAGGTGCGAGTAGTCGTTTACCCTTTGGTGGTACAGGCCATAGTGGTAATGCGCGTCCCAGTGCGTGGTATGCAGCTGATTACGCAGCTTGGCCAGTGGCTGCGCAGTCTGCAACAAGTCTTGGTTTTCCATCACCCTTGCCGCCTGGCTTATGCCTGTGATCTTTCAAAATACACGTTTTTAGGCGTTAATAGCTATCGTACCAAGGCCGGATGAGGGTAAAACACATCGTGTAGCAATGACAAAAGTGCAATAAAAAGAGAGCTTTAATGTGCAGACTCCCAATTGGGGCCTACGCCTACGGAAACTAAAAGCGGCACAGCGAGGATGGTAGTTTGTTCCATCACATCTTTGACCATAGCACGACATGAGGTTAATGCGGATTCAGCCACTTCAAATACCAGTTCGTCATGCACTTGCATGATTAAGCGCAGTGGTAACTGTTCTTGCGCGATGCGTTTGGCAATTGCAATCATGGCACGTTTAATAATATCCGCAGCGGTACCTTGCATGGGCGCATTAATAGCAGCACGTTCAGCACTATTTCGCAACATGGGATTTTTTGCGTTTATCTCAGGTAAATATAAACGCCTACCGAATAAGGTTTCAACATAGCCTTGACGATGGGCCAACTCGCGGGTGACTTCCATGTAGTGATGTACATTCGGATATTTATGAAAATAACTATCCATGTATTGCTTAGCAACATGTCTTTCAACGTCTAGCTGTTTTGCAAGCCCAAAAGCAGACATGCCATAAATAAGTCCAAAATTAATGGCTTTAGCACTACGGCGTTGCAGTTCAGTCACTTGATCTAAAGGTACACCAAGAACTTCAGATGCTGTTGCTCTATGAATATCAAGACCTTGATGAAATGCATTTAATAGTCCGGGATCATTAGCTAAATGCGCCATGATGCGTAATTCAATTTGCGAGTAATCAGCTGCTAAAATAAGGCAATTGGGTGGTGCAATAAAAGCTTGACGGATTTGTCGGCCAAGATCAGTGCGCGCAGGAATGTTTTGTAGATTGGGGTCAGAAGAAGAAAATCGACCTGTTGCAGCGCCTGCTTGTTGATAAGATGTGTGAACACGTCCAGTTTTTGGATTAATTTGTAGGGGTAATTTGTCAGTATAGGTCGATTTTAATTTACTGGCGCTGCGATAATCTAAAATAAGCTGAGGCAATTCATAAGTATGTGCCAATTCTTGTAATACATCTTCAGCTGTTGACGGTTGACCGGTAGGCGTTTTTTGTAGCACAGGCAATTGTAGCTTGTCATATAACAGTGCTTGTAGTTGCTTAGGTGAGTTGATGTTAATTTGCTCACCGGCAAGTGTAGTAATCTTATCATCAATATCATGTAACATAGATTGAAGTACTTGGCTTTGTTCATGCAATAATTTGGCATCAATTAATACACCATAACGCTCTATTTCAACTAGAATTGGAATTAATGGCAATTCGATATCATCAAGTACAGGCTGTAAACTGGGGATATCTTCAAGTTTTTGCTTAAAGACTTGATAAAGGCCTAAGGTAACTGCTGTATCTTCAGCAGCATAAAATCCAGCAGATTCAACATCAACTTCATTGAAAGTTAACTGTTTTTTACCTTTACCAGCTACTTCTGCAAAGGTTTTTGTGCGATAGTGCAGATGTGTTGCAGCTAAACTATCCATATCAATGCGTTGATGGCTTGCTAAGACAAAAGCCATGAGCATGGTGTCCATCAATCGATTTTTTATTTCGATATGTTCATTCGCTAAGATGGCGATATCATATTTAAGATTATGGCCAATGAGTAAGCGTTTAGGATCGGCAAGCAAATATTGTAAAGCAGTTAACACCGTTTTGATAGACAGTTGTGGTGGAACACCTAAGTAATTATGCCGTAATGGGATATAAAAGCTCTGAATGTTATGATTTTTATCTGTGTATGCAAGTGATAAACCAACTAATGAGGCAGTGCTGTGATCAAGTCCCGTTGTCTCCGTATCGAGTACTAAGTAATCAAGCGTTGTTAATGTTGTTATCAACGCTTCAAATGGTGCTAATTCAGTCAATATCGTATGTTGGAAAGTGAATGCACTTTCAGGTATAGGTTGTGCATCAGCAGTTTTGGTTAACTCATGTAACCATGTTTTAAAGCCATAATGCTGATATAAGGTACTTAAGGTTGTTATATTCGGCGATGTTGTTAAAAGCATTTCAGCTGATATAGACAGTGGAATGGCGCAATCGATGGTGACAAGTTTTTCAGCTAACGGTAATTGTGGTATGGCGGCACGTAGATTATCGCCTACTTTGCCTGATATCGTATCCGCTTTTGCAATGATTTCTGCAAGACTGCCGTATTGTTGCAGCCATTTAACTGCTGTTTTGGGACCACAACCTGGTACACCTGCGATATTGTCAGAGGTATCGCCGACCAGCGCTAAGTAATCAATAATGCGCTCAGGTGGCACGCCAAATTTTTGAATCACACCTTCCCTGTCGAGTACCAGGTTATTCATGGTATTAATGAGTGTAATGTGCGGGTTAACCAGTTGTGCTAAATCTTTATCACCTGTTGAAATCACAACTTTCAGTCCGTGATGTTCAGCTTGTTTTGCCAGAGTGCCAATGACATCGTCGGCTTCGACACCGTCGACCTGAATGAGGGGAATGCCCATGGCTTGAATGATTTGAAATAGGGGGGTAACTTGTGCGCTTAATTCATCTGGCATAGCTGGGCGATGGGCTTTATAATCAGCAGATAATTGATGTCTTGTGGTTGGGCCTTTGGGATCAAACACCATACCTAAATAATGCGGTTGATAATCTTGAATGAGTTTTCTTAGCATATTGATCACACCATACATTGCACCGGTGGGTTCACCTTGTGCATTGCTTAGCGGCGGTAATGCAAAAAAAGCACGATAAAGATAAGATGAGCCATCGACAAGTACAAGCGTTTTCATCATGTATCCTTGTTAATAAGCGCTGGGATGATCACCATCCACTTTAATAATACGCATAGAGTCAGTGGTACCACGTACACCCAATAATTCACCACGCGTTAATATGACATGATCATCTTTGGCAACAAAGTTTTTCTCTTTTAAAATATGGGCGGCTGTTTGTGGAATATCTTCAGCAGATACAACTTGCAAGATATCAAAATGAATAGGGTAAACACCGCGATAAAGGCTCATCTTACGACAAGTACTCACATGTCGACTGATGGCATAAATGGGGATCCCAGAGCGAATACGAGACATCAGCAACGGAGTTAAGCCAGACTCAGTGAGAGCAATAATAGCTTTAATAGCAAAATGGTTAGCAAGATACATAGTCGCCATGGCGATGGCTTCATCGACTTGCTTAAACGTGCATTCAACCCGGTGTTTGGAAACTTGCGTATCTCGATTTTTTTCAGCACCTAAACAGATATTTGCCATTGCCATTACAACTTTATCTGGGTGATTACCTGAGGCAGTTTCAGCAGATAACATCACAGCATCGGTGCCATCAAGCACGGCATTCGCTACATCAAATACTTCAGCACGTGTGGGAATGGCATTAGTTATCATGGTTTCCATCATTTGTGTTGCCGTGATGACTGCTTTATCAAGCGCACGACATTTTTGGATCATGGCTTTTTGCACAGAAGGTAACTCAGCATCACCAATTTCAACGCCTAAATCACCTCGCGCAACCATCACAGCATCCGATGCAGTAATGATGCTGTCCATGTCAGCAATAGCTTCTGTGCGTTCCATCTTAGCAATCACAGAAGCTTTACCACCAGCGGCTTGAATTAATTCACGTGCTAAATGCATATCATCAGCGCTTCTCACAAAAGAAATAGCGATATAATCAGCGCCTAATTCGACAGCGGTGATAAGATCGGCTTTATCCTTATCGGTAAGGGCTGCTGCAGAAAGGCCACCGCCTTGACGATTAATCCCCTTATTATTAGAAAGCTCACCCCCTACAATGACTTCTGTATGAATTTGAGTGCCTTTTACGTCAGTTACTTTTAAGCTTAAGCGACCATCATCTAATAATAAAATGTCATCAGATCTGACATCACGTGGTAAATCAGTATAATCAATGCCGACGATTGTTTCAGTACCCTCAGTTTTTGAATAAGCACTGTCCAAAGTAAAAGGTGCGCCGGTTGTTAATGTAATTTTTTGTGCTGCAAATTTAGCAATGCGAATTTTTGGTCCCTGCAAATCAGCAATAACGCCAATTTCTCGGCCTAATGTGTTGGCAATATCACGTACTGCATGGACTCGACGTTGATGATCAGCGGCAGCGCCATGAGAGAAATTAAGTCGTACCAGATCAACGCCTGCGGCAAGAATCTTTTCAAGCATGCCGGGTTTGTCGGTTGCAGGCCCTAGGGTTGCAATAATTTTCGTACGTCTGGGTGTTGATAGGGTCATAAGAAACTCTCGTGTTAAAGGGGCTAAAAAATTAAGTGATATTGACCGAAGCTTCACGATACGCACGTGCTCTTGCTTCCAATATGGCTAAGGCAGGTAAGGTTTTGCCTTCGACATATTCAAGAAATGCGCCGCCTGCAGTCGATACATAAGACATTTGATCCAGCAATTGACATTGCTCAAGTGCTGCAATGGTATCACCGCCACCGACCAGTGAAAAGGCGCTGCCTTGCGCAAGCGCTGCAGCTATCGTAAACGTGCCTTCAGCAAACGCTGGAAACTCAAAAACGCCGACGGGACCATTCCAAATCACTGTACCGGCTGCTTGGATAATCTGGGTATAATGCGCGCGCGTTTGCGGGCCAATATCTAAAATCATGTCATCAGCGGCGATGGCATCAACGGCTTTGATGCTGGCTTTGGCGTCTTTGTGAAAGGCCGTGGCGACGACAACATCCGTGGGTAATGATAGATGCGTGCCATGATGTTTAGCTTTCGCCAATAAGGTTTTAGCCGCTGGAATTTGATTGGTTTCAACTAAAGATTTACCCACGTGAAAACCTGCCGCATGTAATAAGGTGTTAGCAATACCGCCACCAGGAATCAGATGATCAACTTTATCTAAAAGCTCATTGAGGACGCCAAACTTAGTGGAGACTTTAGCGCCGCCCACAATAGCGAGCAAGGGTCTGGCTGGATGTGATAAGGCGCGATCGATAGCTGTCAGTTCAGCAACAAGTAGCGGGCCCGCACAAGCGATAGGCGCAAAACGCGCAACACCGTGTGTAGAAGCTTGGGCACGGTGTGCTGTTGCAAAAGCATCCATCACAAAAATATCGCAAAGCGCAGCCATTTGTTTAGCGAGCGTTTCATTATCTTTATCTTCGCCGGGTAGAAAGCGGACGTTCTCTGCAAGTGCAACATCACCTGGTGCAAGATTGACACCGTGAATCCAATCTGTGAGTAGTGGCACAGGTCGTTCAAGTAATTCGCTTAATCGCCTCGCAACAGGTACCAGTGAAAATTCAGCATCAAATAAGCCTTCAGGTCTGCCTAGATGCGACATCAATAACACACTGGCATTTTGTTCGAGTGCATATTTGATAGTCGGAAGTGCTGCAACAATCCGCGCATCGCTAGTAATATCGCCATCAGTGAGTGGCACATTAAAATCAACACGAATCAGCAAACGCTGTTCATCGAGATTAAGATGGGTCATTTCTAATAGGGACATGGAATTCTCCTTACTACCTTTATCTACCCTTTGGCTATTGTCGTATAGAAGGGCTTTAGTTGTAGGGGCGGCCCTTGTGGCTGCCCGAACATCGCACGGGCGACCACAAGGGTCACTCCTACAATCGTTATTCAGCGGATCTGAACTGCGGCGTTTTGAAAGGCAGCGTTAGCGAGTGCCGAACAGACGATCACCGGCATCGCCAAGCCCAGGTAGGATATAACCCTTGTCGCTCAATTGCCTATCGAGCGCTGCCGTGAATACATCAACATCGGGATGATGTTCTAACATTTGTTTAACCCCTTCAGGGGCTGCAACTAAACAGATAAAAACAATACGCTGAATGTTGCGTGCTTTTAATTCATCGATCGCAATACAGGCAGAACCACCCGTTGCTAGCATAGGATCACACACAAAAAATTGTCTATCTTCACTAGCCGCAGGAATTTTAAAATAATAACGGTGCGGTGTTAAGGTGGCCTCATCGCGATACAAGCCAATATGGCCTACTCTAGCTGAAGGCATCAATTGTAAGAAGCCCTCAACCATGCCTATTCCGGCACGTAAAATGGGTAAAATAACAGGTTTTTTACCTGACATCACTGTAGCTTTATAAGACTCCAGTGGCGTATGAATAGTTTTTGTCGTGGTAGGCAAGTCTTTGGTAACCTCATAGGCCAAAAACAGCGTGATTTCGTGTACGAGTTCTTTGAACGTTTTAGTTGCAGTCGCTCTGTCTCGTAATAATGCCATTTTATGCGCGATGAGCGGATGTTCAACCAAATGCAAATTAGGGAAAACCGGATGGGTTTTTATACTCATAACTATCCCCATGATGTAAATACTTTAGTAGGCGTACTATCGCTAATTTTGCTGTATTTGTCAATTCGGGTTTAAGATGAATTGGGTATAAAAAGTTGCGATGTTAAGACGGTTGAGTAGGCTCGGTAAAACGATGGGTCAATAAGTTAATTTGGACAAAGCCAGCTTGTTCGTGTGTCACTGGGTGGCCAAGTAGACTCAAATTGCCAGGATAGTTACATGAGACAAATAAGGTTTGTAATCTATCAAAGACTAATATGTCAGGATTGATAGAGGCAATACGTTGATTGAACGCTTTATTTTTTACGGGCTCTCCACGAAGCGCGTGAAATCCTAAAATGCCGTAATAAGGGGGCTCATCTAATAAATTCATACGACTGAGTGTTTTAGGTATACGTGTTCGCTCACTGTGATTAAGACTTGTGAAGTATTCATGTGATCTTGCTGTGCCATCATGCATATGCAAATCATTAAGTTTTCTAACACACTCTAGACATTCATGCAAAAATGATGCATCTACTTTGTTTTGTTCATAACGAGATAGCTCTGGCAATTCAAATACAACATAGACATTATAATTATCTTTGTTTTTATCATTTTCATGATTTTCATTTTCAGTATGAAAAGCTAAGTGGTTCATGATTTTATCATCCGCGTTTTTGTCTTAAGTTCAATGATTACCTTAAGTCTAACAGGCAAATATTAACGGATACTGAATATTAGCTTACGTTTGTATTAAGCATAAATAATTTATATTAAATGTGCTGTGTTTAAAAATGAGAGTATGGGTATTATGATGCATGAAATAAAAATCGGTAGGGGTGTATGGCAGTGCTTCTGATCGAGTAGTCAAGCACTATCATGATGTCTCGCCCGATTTTGGCAACATTGCATCAAGCCTATCGCGGTCAAATGGGCTTTATGGCAAAATGGGGTTAAAAGTCCCGCTAAGTTGAGAAAATATCATGTATGATGGTTGGTTGACAGGTACGATACCCTATCCGAGTCCGAATTTTGACGCCCGGCCGTCAGGCACCGTCGTCGATTTACTGGTTATTCATAATATTAGCTTACCGCCAAACTGTTTTGGTGGTAGAGATGTGTTGCGGTTTTTCCTAAATGATTTGCCCGTGGCGGCACATCCATTTTACAAAACTATTGCAGATCTTAAAGTGTCTAGCCATTTTTTTATTAACCGTCAAGGCGAGGTGTGGCAACTGGTATCAACCGAGGAAAGGGCGTGGCATGCTGGCATCTCTTCGTTTGAAGGACGCGAGGCATGCAATGATTTTTCAATAGGGATAGAGCTCGAGGGTAGCGATTTTTGCGAGTTTACCTTGACGCAGTACCAACAATTAGCCAAACTTACACGACGGCTCAAGGTCTTGTATCCCAAGATCACAAAGGATAGGATTGTGGGACATAGCGATATTGCTAGTGGACGCAAAACCGATCCAGGCCCATATTTTGATTGGTTGCTTTATCATCAACTTACGGAAGATTTGCTATGAAATTATTAGTGTTATTGTTAGCGTTGCTAGCGGTTGCTTGCCCGCGTTCATGGTTGGCACGAGGCGAGTCTTATTTAACTGCGGCGGTCTTGTGGAGCGAGAAGCAGTTAGCGCATATCCGCGTGACACATGTCTGTCTTGCGAGAACGATTATTTGGGTGGTGCCAACGCTCATTTTGGTATTGTTGCAATGCTGGTTATCACGTGGCTGGTTCAGCCTTTTATACATTGTGATAAGCACCCTTGTCTTGGCGTTTTGTTTATCACCAAATCCATTTAGTCAATTTATGACAAAATCGTTGTTTCGACGCAAACATGAGCCGGTCGTGATTGAAGGTGAAGTGGTTGCCAAAGGAAAAGGCAAAGGTCATGCAGCCGATGGAATTGCGGATTTTCAGGCAACTATTTTTACGCCTATCCTTTGGTTTTTAATTTTTGGTGCGGCTGGGGTGTTAGCTTATCGTCTTTGGGCCGTGTTTCGCGGTTTACCTAAGCCTGCTTCACAAGAAGAGAGCAGCATGTCATGGTGCCATGGATTATTAGCCGTCCTTGATGGTATTGCTGCGCGTATTTGGATTTTACTGCTGATGCTTGCCGGTAATTTTGCGGGTACGTTTGGGATTTGGTGGGAAAGTTTATTTCGTTTCCAGCAAAGTCCGTTAGCGTTGGTAAAAGAAGCAAGCAAGGCAGCGTTAGGGACAGAATTAAATGCGCATGCTGCAGATGATTTGCTCGACCGATCAATGATTTTACTACTCGTGATTGTGGCGGTGCTTACGTTGACTGCTTGGGTAAGTTAGGGCACGTCCCAACCACATTGATTGCACGATAGAGTTAGTTTGTTATGACATATACCGCCAAGGCGATACAAGTATTAAGTGGTTTAGACCCAGTGCGAAAACGCCCTGGGATGTATACCGATACCAGAAATCCCAACCATATCGCCCATGAAGCGATTGATAATAGCGTAGACGAGGCCATAGCAGGCTTTGCCACGCAAATCACGGTAATTCACCATTCAGATGGTTCCTTGAGTGTGAGCGACAATGGCCGTGGTATGCCTGTGGATATGCACCCGGAAGAGCATATATCAGGTGTTGAATTGATTATGACTAAGCTTCATGCTGGCGGTAAGTTTTCCAATGATAATTACCAGTTTTCAGGCGGGTTACACGGCGTTGGTATTTCTGTACTTAATGCATTATCAACGCAGGTCTTGGTTGAAGTTAAACGCGATGGTCAAATCTATCAAATAGGTTTTGCTCATGGCGATAAAGTGAGTGATTTAAAGGTCATTGGTACGACAGCAAAAAGAGATACCGGAACCAGCATTCGATTCTGGCCTGATGGTCATTACTTTGATACACCTAAATTTGCCTTAGGACGATTAAAGCATGTGCTTCGTGCAAAAGCGGTGCTTTGCCCTAAACTGACTGTCAATTACCAAGACGAAGCAACAAGTGAGCAAATGACTTGGTATTATCAAGATGGTCTTAGCGACTATTTGAGTGAAAGTTTACGCGAAGATATATGTTTACCAGAGAAACCCTTTGTAGGGCAATTTGCTGCGCGCACAGAAGCTGTCGATTTTGCACTGTGTTGGTTGCCAGAAGGTGGCGAAGCCCTGAATGAAAGCTATGTGAATCTTATTCCCACTGCGCAAGGTGGCACACACGTTAATGGTCTTCGCACCGGTATTTGCGATGCGGTACGGGACTTTTGTGAGTTACGCTCTTTAGTGCCGCGAGGCATTAAGCTTGCGCCAGAAGATATTTGGGAGCAAGTGGCCTTTGTTTTATCTGTCAAAATGCAAGATCCACAGTTTGCAGGTCAAACGAAAGAACGCTTATCGTCAAGGCAAACGGCTGCATTTGTAAGTGGTGTTGCTAAAGATGCATTTAGTTTATATCTCAATCAAGACACTAAAGTCGGTGAAGCTTTAGCAGAATTTGCCATTACGCAAGCGCAAAAACGATTGCGACTTGCTAAAAAAGTGGTGCGTAAGAAAATTACTCAAGGTCCGGCATTGCCAGGCAAGCTTGCAGACTGTAGTAGTCAAGACTTAGTGCAAACAGAGTTGTTCTTGGTGGAAGGGGATTCTGCCGGTGGTTCAGCAAAACAGGCACGTGATAGAGAGTGCCAAGCGGTGATGCCGCTTCGCGGTAAGATTTTAAATACCTGGGAAGTTGATGCCAACAGTGTATTAGCATCACAAGAAGTGCATGATATCGCCGTGGCTATCGGTGTCGATCCAGGTTCAAGTGATTTATCGGGACTTCGTTACGGTAAAGTTTGTATTTTGGCAGACGCAGATTCGGATGGTTTGCATATTGCTACGCTATTGTGCGCACTATTCACTAAGCATTTTCCGGCACTGGTCGTGGCTGGGCATGTGTGTGTGGCGATGCCGCCATTATATCGTATTGATATCGGCAAAGATGTGTATTACGCACTAGATGATTCAGAAAAACAAGGTATTTTAGAGCGTATTGAAGCCGAGAATAAACGTGGCAAGGTGTCCGTACAGCGTTTTAAAGGTCTAGGTGAAATGAATCCGCTACAACTGCGTGAAACCACCATGGCTAAAGATACTCGTCGTTTGGTCCAGCTTACCTTAGATGATGCGCGACAAGCAGATGCTATGCTCGATATGTTATTAGCTAAAAAACGCGCGGGAGATAGGCGAGAATGGCTAGAAACCCGTGGTAATTTAGCAGACGTGTAGTGTGGATGGGTCGTTCATACTTTGTGTTCCACATAAACATACCCTTTGCCTGTGCAACAAAGCCACAGATTGATAACACGACAGCTGGGTTGTTCGTTGTGCACAGCACAACGTCCAAAGGGCGAAAGGGTATAGACATAATTTATCTATTTAATTTATAATCACGCCTCGGGCCATGAAGAACAAGCCCATCATAACTACAAAATGTATAAGCATTACATCAATCATACCTAAATTATCCGTACGCTATTGCTAATAGAAGTACCCATCTATCTCTGAATGCTCTTCTTTCCTTGTGAAAGCAGGCGGCCAAAGGCCAGAGGAAGCGTGATTCATATCATCGCACGGCGATGGTAAAGCCGGTATTTTGAAAGCCAAAGCGTATATTTCTATTGAATATTACAAGGAGATATATGATGTCGCACGCCCTAGAAGAAAGAAGGGGTATTCGTTCACTTCACGATAGTGATAGTGATGCAAGCCTAGATGGTAGTGATGAAGAAAGCTTACTGCTAGGCCATCGGCCAACTCAAAACAGCCCGTTAACTTCTCCCTACCAGTTACCCAATTCATGGCTTCGTCGGAGCGCGCGCTATGCAGCATATGCAGCGACTGCTAGGGAGTTTTTATTTACAGCGTATGTTTACCAGTCCGCGCTCAAAGGCGTGAGAATTCTCGCAAATGATCGGCTGAATCGTGGTGCATTGATAGCCGTTCACATTGTGCTTGCGCCTTTAGGGCTTGCCAATTTGATCACTGATTTGACCGCTGTCGATTGGGGCGTGGTTGACGAGTTTCTCTATCAAGATAGAGATGCGCAGCGTTCTCAGTGGATGCTTAAAGCTGCACTGTTGGCAACGGCCATGTTAGTCTCATATCCGGTAGGTGCTTTTAGTGATGCCATTCCCTTAGCACCGCTTATGGCGCTTATTAATGATCCCGTTGCTCGAGCGGTTGTGAAAGGTATCACTTTGGGTGTCATCGTTTTTTTAGGTATTATTTATTACTCGATGTTGACTAACAGAAATATCCAAAGACATGCAAGTGCATTCATTGATTTTCTTAAAAAATTTAAAACATCGATGCAGTATATCAAAGAACATTCAGCTGCTTATCTTGAGGTTTTTCTTGAAACAACAGGTAATGCTGGTTATCGAGGCATAACATTTGGCTCTTTCTTCTTTGAACTGTTGTCGTTTAGCGGTTATTACACTGTTGATATTAACAGAACCTATATTAAAGTATTGGCTTACACTGTTGCAGGTACTACAGCAGCACTAACTTTTTTCTCTCGTTTTTTAAATGTAAAAGATTTATATATTAATGAGGCATTTGACAAGCTAACACCAGATGATTTAAAAAAAGCCAGTGGGATACGTCTGTCGTTGATCCCTGAGCTTTTTTTTGTGCTTTTACGCTCAGCTGCGGTAGGTATTCTTATTTATCAAGCATTACCATCCGTATTTCTATTACAGTTTGGTGTGTCACTTTTCAGTGCTGCGGTAGTCGCTGGTCATAGTCTTTATGTGCGCTATATGCGACTTTTATATGAAGATGCCGTTCGGAAAAAATCAGAAGAGCCTGTCGAGAGTAGACTACAATCCGTCTCTGGTAGCATGGCACAGCCACCATTATTGGAATCGCATAGTATTAATACTGTGCCTGAACCGATTGTACGGACACCAGGGCAAGTCATCAAACTAGGTAGCGATCTATTTAAAATAGCAATCAAAAACTATCCAGGTCAAAATATATCAATATTTGTGTCAGTTATTAATTGGCTGACACGACTGATTCGTGGGCTTTGTTTTATAGCATTCTTCGTGTCTTTTATGGCGGGAATTGGCTGGCATTTAACGGCGTTAAGTATGGGCGCGTTTATTGTTCTATGGTATGCGGAGATCTGTAATAGTGATCGGACGTTTTACCAAGCAAGTCAAGAAACGGTTATCAAAGGGCATGCGGTTAAAATAGACTTAGAGCGAGAGAAATGTGCTCAACAACGTGAGGCGCAAGGCTTGCCACGGTTAAGTGAAGTAGGTTGGATGGGACGTGTGAAAGAAACAGTTACCGCGGTTTCAAGTAGTGCGTACGATTATGCCGCGGAACTGGTATCTACGTTTGCATCTGGACGCTAGATGAGGGTTTCGATAGAATAGGCCCCATGTTTCTAGTTTAGAGCGATTTATGCAAAACGACACGTTAGAACGACGCCCCCTGGCGGAATTCACAGAACAAGCGTATTTAAATTATGCGATGTATGTGATTATGGATAGGGCCCTGCCGCATATTGGTGATGGTTTAAAGCCCGTGCAACGGCGTATCGTGTATGCGATGTCAGAGCTTGGTCTGCGAGCAACGGCGAAATATAAAAAATCAGCGCGCACGGTGGGTGATGTGTTAGGTAAATACCATCCTCATGGTGACTCGGCTTGTTATGAGGCCATGGTTTTGATGGCGCAACCGTTTTCCTATCGTTATACCTTGGTGGATGGTCAGGGTAACTGGGGTTCAACGGACGATCCTAAGTCTTTTGCTGCTATGCGTTACACGGAGTCTCGACTTACCGCCTATGCCCAAACATTGCTTGCCGAATTAGAGCAAGGTACGGTTGAATGGGTTCCCAATTTTGACGGCACCTTATTTGAGCCACAAATATTACCGGCAAGACTTCCTAATCTATTGCTTAACGGCACAACAGGCATTGCTGTTGGTATGGCAACGGATATACCGCCGCATAATTTACGCGAAGTAACACAGGCGTGTATCCATTTACTGAAACATCCACAGGCCACGCTAGAAGAGATCTTGCAATATATTCAAGGTCCTGATTTCCCAACCGCCGCAGAAATCGTCACATCAAAAGTTGATCTTCATGAGCTGTATCGTCTGGGTAGTGGAAGTGTCAGGCAGCGTGCGACATATATACAAGAAGATGATCTGATCATTATCACCGCATTGCCACATCAAGTCTCGGGTGCAAAAGTGCTTGAACAAATTGCCCAGCAAATGCAAGCTAAAAAGTTGCCGATGGTTGTTGATTTGCGTGACGAGTCCGATCATGAAAATCCCACGCGGCTGGTCATTGAGCCACGCTCCAATCGGGTGGATATCACAGCTTTGATGGATCATTTATTTGCAACGACCGATCTTGAACGTTCATATCGTGCTAATTTTAATATCATTGGTGTGGATGGCAAGCCGCAAGTGAAAGGTTTATTAAGCTTACTCAATGAATGGTTAGCTTGGCGTTTGGGGATTGTGACACAACGACTAACGCATCGATTAAGTAAAGTTGAAGAGAGACTCCATATCTTAGATGGGTTACTTATTGCTTTTTTAAATATTGATGAAGTGATTCGTATTGTACGCTATGAAGATGATCCTAAATCAGTGCTCATGAAAACTTTTGCACTTACTGACTTGCAAGCAGAAGCCATATTAGAATTAAAATTAAGGCATTTAGCTAAATTAGAAGAGCAAAAAATTCGTGCTGAACAAAAGGAACTTGTAGATGAAGCAAATTATATCCGCAGTATTTTAGATAGCACGGCTAAATTAAAAGCGCTGGTTGCCGATGAACTTAAACATGATATGGAAACTTATGGTGATGCTAGGCGCTCTCCTATGGTCACTCGTAAAGAAGCACAGGCACTTAAAGAAGAAAATATATTACCCATCGAACCCATCACTGTTGTGTTGTCGACCATGGGTTGGATTCGTAGCGGTAAAGGCCACGATTTAAATCCAGAAACCTTAAGCTATAAAGCAGGGGATGCGCTGCTAATGGCTGTGAAAGGACGCAGCAATCAACTCGCTGTTGTGTTAGATAGCTCAGGACGAAGTTATAGCTTAGCTTTGCATCATTTACCCTCCGCCAGAGGGCAGGGGGAGCCACTATCGAGTCGATTATCGCCACCACCGTTGGCCAGTTTCGTAGGCTTATTATTAGGAGAGTCCGATCAGGAAGCGGTATTGGCATCTGCCAGTGGTTATGGTTACGTGACTAAGCTTAGCGATTTAAGCAGTAAGAATAGGGCAGGTAAAGCAAGCCTAACGGTGGCAGAAACAGATTTAGCGCTGACACCGATACCCGTGGATATCGATGATAACCCTGAGCTTGCGGTTGTGACCAATGAAGGGCGGTTATTGATTTTTAAATTAGCAGAGTTGCCACGATTGGCGAAAGGTAAGGGTAATAAGCTTATCAATGTGAGTAAAACCTCGGGTGAAAAGGTCGTGGCGCTGGCGCTGCTTTCGGCAACAGACAGTCTTACCATCGATACTGCACAACGACAGCTAACGTTAAAACCTGCCGATCTCAATCATTATCGCGCAGAGCGTGGACGTCGTGGCCACTTGTTGCCAAGGGGTTATCAGCGGGTGAGCGGTGTGAGTCGCGTAGCGACAATCATCCCCGCAACTTGAAGCTGGTCTTTGAAAGGCAAAGGGTGTATGTATCTTTGCTGTTACAAACCATGTGGTCTATACTGGTTTATCCGCTTAAAGTGCGTTACATTGTTAATGAGGGATACGATTTTAATAAGTTAAGTATCATTATCCTAATAAAACCTTAAGTTTTTTTTGATATTATAGTTATAAGTGAAAGACGTATTTGCAAGAGGCAATCAAAGATAAGCATGAAGCGCGAAAAGTATATGCGTCTCGAGTAACCATGTGATCTCATATGAGATCCAAAATGAAGTAGGTGATCCTATGTCAACAAATAACACAGCATTTCGAAGTCATAGCATAGATGCCAACGTGCGTGCGGAGCTCGAAGCTGCATTGACGCGCTTTTTTTCGACATTTGATCCTAAGGTACAGCAAGTAGCTGCGGCGACCGAGACGGCCGGCCAAGCCGCTCATAAAGGTGGTTTATTAGCTGCGGGTACTTCGGCAGCAGAAGCATCTTGCGCTTTCTTTAGACGAAAGGAAGCCGAGCAGCATATGAACGACTTCAGGAGCGACGAGAGTTTTTCCGTTTCTATACACTAGGCTGTAGCTTGCGATAGCTTCGATAAAAAAACCAGGCTGGTAAAGCAAATAGGCATAAACCCAGCAAGAGCGTGATGTCAAAGCTTACAGTGCTGCCGACGTATAGTTGCGAGGGTGGGATAAATCCCACCAAGAAAGCCAATAAAGAGACGGTTATACCAATACCACCAACAAGCCATACACCACATTTCCCGCCAGGAATTTTATAAGCCCGGATCACATCGGGCTTGATATAACGAAGCCGAATAAGTGCCATAAATAATAATGCATACATTAACATCGTCAATTGCGAAGTTAAGACAGATAATAGCCAATAAGAGCTATTCACTGATGGCATATATAAAAACAATAAACCAAGTAAAGTGGCAACAATGGCTTGAATCCATAGAATACTCGTTGGTGCATGATGTTTGTTGCCATGCGCCATCCATTTGGGTAAAAAGCCGAATGCAGCAGCGACTCTTAAACCTTTACTTGGACCCAATAACCAAGTATTCAGCGCAGCAATCGAGCCCAATACCATCATCACGCCTAATATAGGTAGCAACCAAGCTAAATGAAACGCAGTTAAAAAAGCCTGAAGGGTTTGCATAATCCCGGCAATTAAACTAATGTTATCTTTCGGTAACACACTTGCGATGGCCATGGTGGATAGCACAGAAGTTGCAACAATGATGATGACGGCTAGAAAAATACTACGAGGATAATCGTGTTGTGGATTTTCTGTATCTTGGGCGTGAAATGCCATGACTTGCATACCGGCATAGCTTAATACAAGACCACCTAAAAAAGGCAGTTGTCCTAAATGCCAATGAGGCCACCAGGCATGTGCTTGTAAATTCATAGCAATGGGTTTGCCAGTGAACCACCAGGCCAAGCCTAGTAGAATGATAAAACTGGCTGGCATTAAGGTACCAAAGGTAATACCCAAACCACTTATCCAGCGTGACACAGCAATGCCCCCAAAGTTTAGCCACGTGGCGCCCCATAGTATTACCATCATGACGGTAAAAGTGTAGCCTTTATGCTCAGAGAGTGTTGGAAATAATGCATATGCCAAGGTTGTGGCAATCACCGATAAAACGACGGGAAACCATACAACGGTATTGGTCCATTCTAGCCACATACTCATAAAACCAAGACCATCTCCCAAACCTTCACGGACCCAGGTAAACATCCCCCCATTCACGGGCCAGCCCGTGGCAAGTTCCGCACACATGAGTGCGGAAGGAATCAAAAAAAGTACGGCAGCGATTAAATAATAAGTCGTTGCACTTAGTCCATAGCTCGCCATCATGGGGAAACTGCGCAAGCTTAAAATGCCAGCAACACCAATCAGTGCAAGGCCCAGGGTCGATAATGGTTTATGTGTTGTTTCATTCATAGATGCGGTGCCATCAAGGATTTCACCGTTTCGGTGAGGCCATTTAAAAACATTTGCACGGCCATGACCGTGAGTAGCATACCCATCAGTCGTTCAATAGCGGATAATCCTTTGGTTTTTAGCAAACGTCTCAGTGGGCTACTAAAAAGTAAGATAATAGTGCTAACAATGGAAGCAAATGTAATAGCTAAAAACCATAGAGGAATTTTAGCAGGATAATGTGTAGAAAATAAAAGCACCATCGCCATGGTCGAGGGGCCTGAGATTAATGGGATAGCTAAAGGTACAATAAAAGGCTCACCAGCTTGTCTATCGGATATGTTCTCTTCGACAGGCGGGAAGATCATTTTGATGGCAATTAAAAATAAAATGATGCCACCTGCCATATCTAGCGCAGATTCTGTTAGGCCAAGTCCTTGCATGATATAACGTCCTACGCACAAGAAAAGCACTAAAATGAGATAAGCGAATAAGCTTTCGCGTAGGATAATGAAGTTATGCCGTGTTGGCTCAACACGATTAAGTACAGAGAGAAAAACGGGAATATTACCAAGTGGGTCCATCAGCAAGATAAGGATGATAGTGGCATTGTATAATGTCATGATGGCGATCTCGTTACTTGGGCACAGCCGCCTAAATGTAACAGATTTCAGGCAAAAAGCCTATCTTTTACCGTAGTACAATGGGGAAGCAAGGACGAGCCAATCTAGGCGCGACAAAATGGTTGACAAATGGTGCTAGTTTCTGCAAAATGGCGCCTCCTGATTGGAGGGGTTCCCGAGCGGTCAAAGGGATCAGACTGTAAATCTGACGGCTCTGCCTTCGAAGGTTCGAATCCTTCCCCCTCCACCAGCCCAATTATTACGCAATACGCCCTCATTACCAGGCTCTATCCCACTTTGTTATGCATACAATGTTGCCGTAGGGGCGACCGGCGGGTCGCCCGGATTGGGCTCCACCGATTTTAATTGACGATAATACATATTTAATAATATATTAAAACATAAATTAATTAGTTTATCGAATGCGCCAATATGGAACGATATCAAGAAAATACAAAATATCGACGCTCTATACGTTTGCCAGGATATGATTACAGCAAAATAGGCATGTATTTTGTAACTATCTGTACAAAAAATAGAGAATGTCTCTTTGGTAAGATTGTTGATGATACGATGCAAAAGAACATTTTAGGACAAATTGTTACCAATGAGTGGCTTAAAACCTCGGTAATTCGTTTAGAGGTTCAATTGTTAGAGTTTGTCGTTATGCCTAATCATTTCCATGGCATCATCCATATTGTAGATAGCTTCGATGATTCTAACGTTGCTACGTTAAAAAATCAGGGCGACCAGCCGGTCGCCCCTACGGAAGGCCCTAGCGAATTAAACCAGGCTAAAGGGCCACGCGCCTGTTGCATAGGCGCACTGATTGCAGGTTTTAAATCTGCTGTAACCACACAAATTAACACCATACGTCATAGCAAGAGAACTATGATATGGCAAAGAAATTATTATGAACATGTGATTCGTGATGATGCAGATTACCATCGGTTAGCGGAATACATCAATACTAACCCACAACGCTGGAACAAGGATAGGTTCTATAAGGCGGCGCCATTAAAATGAAGCAAGGGGATGTGCTCCCATGTGCATTCATCAAGCGTACAAAGACTGATAGCGTAAGGGTAAACAGGTTCAGGAGGCGTGCTATATACAAATATCCCACAATGTTTACAGAAATAATGCGCACCTTTCATTTTATTAAATCTATAACAGGTTAGTTCTTTTTCACCTTCATAAACCGTTATATCATTAACAATATGGAGGATGGCATTGCGTTTGCTACAGTATGAGCAATTACAGACGGTTGGTTGTTTTAGCTCAAATTCACATGAAAATTTAACTTGCTGACAATGGCAAGATCCCATATATTTCATTTTGGGCCCTCAAAATTTTAACAAATGATAATCTATTTAATCGCAATTTCAATATGCTTGCCAATAACGCTTGCTGCTCTAACAAGGGTATTTAATGTAACTGATGTATTTAATGGATCAAGCAAACGATTTAACGTTGCTCTGCTGGTATGCATCATCTTAGCCATCATGGTTTTGCTAATGGATTTCTTTTTCATGGCTTGTGCGACTTGAAAAGCAAGGACACGTTTTACTGCTGTAGCTTGTGCTTCAGCTAGTAAGTCATCCTCTGCAAGAAAATCATCAAAATCTTGACCTTTGTGTGGATTAACTCTGTTCATAGTTGATTATCTCTTTGCTTGCTCATACCGCTTCTTACATTTTTTGGCCAATTCAATATTTTCCATCGGTGTTTTTTGTGTTTTCTTAATAAATCCGTGCACTAAAATCATGCAATGACTATCTAAGAAGAAAAGAACTCTCGCAATTTTGCTTCCCGTCAAATGCGAACGCACTTCTCATAAGCCATCCCCCATACTTTTAACTAAGGGCATACCTAATGGCCAACCAAGCTGCACCGTTTTGATATCAAAGCCAATAATCTTCCTATCATCACTAAAGTGTATCAAAAATGGTACGCAATGTCAATGTTGATATGCACCCACAATCATGCTAGGGTAGTACCTCAATTCATCTCATAGCGTCCAACCTAAAAGGGTGGTACTTTTTGGGGGTGTAAGGATTGAAGGGTGCTTGAAAACCCTTATGTGGTGCGGGTTGACGCAATGAAAGTTAAGGCTTCCCCCCTCCACCAGCCAATCAACTTTATATATCCTCACGACCTACCATCATTGCCATTGCGAGCGCAACGAAGCAATCCAGGAATCTATGGTAAAAAGCCTTTGTTGTTAACAACAAGTTGCCTAGCTTCTGGCCTGCTTATGCTCATGAGTGTTCGATAGTGAATCCAGCCTAGACTAAATGTGAGTTCAGAAGATTCACTACGCAGTGCGTGGCAAATTACACGTTTGCGGTACGTAATATAGAATGTCACGCAATGTAGATATACCAAAACCACATCCATACGAGAAGAGGGTACTTTTAAGGAACTATCGAAAACCCTTGCTGTTCTTCATCCGTATTATTACCATCTGCAATCTCACGATATCCTGCTACAGAGGCGCTATCTAATACGTTATTTAATTCCTCGATCACTACGGTTGAAGAAGAACCAGCTTTTGTGCTATTGAAAAATTGAGCAAAACCAGCGAAAAGAGATGCCGCTTGTTGAGGCATACATGTTCGCAAAGCAGTAATGATCATCATGGAAAGAATAATAAATAAAATCATTGCAGGAATAGATAAAAACGTCATATCAACAATACAAGCGGTGCGAACGAGAGAATCTAGCTGTGCAGATACGCAATTTGCTATCTTTGGGCTAATACTGGTATTGCTAAATAATTGGGCAACAATAGTTCCTTTAGGAAAACCACCCTCACATACATCTGGTGTATGAGCCGCAGCAAGTTGAACTACATTTGTTGCAAATCGGCTTAATTGCGACACATTTATACCTTCTGCTAATCTCAAAACACCGGTGCATTGCTTAAAAAGATCGCCCGCAATGCTGTCTCTAGCGATATAGTGAACCACACCATCGACTGTTATTTCATAAAATGGTATCTTAACTCCATGAGAGAACAATAAGTTTGGCATAAAGATATCTCCGATTGTTATATGCTATAGCTTTCATGGTAAAAGCCTATCGACCATTCGACACAGCTGACCATAATTTATACTTGTCACGACAACATGTCAAGCACAGTAATCTCTGAGGAGATCCCCGCTCCACTACCCAATCAGTTTTCTCAAATTTACTTTGTGGTTAAAGCAAAATGCCCTAAGCGTTAGACGTCTTAGGCCTCTAGACCCGTAAGTATTTTTTATCTATTCTTATGAAACTTATAGTCTGGCCTTGCCCTAAATTTAGCAATAATAAAATGTAGATAAGTTTTTCATATTATTTTATAACTCATTCATGTGAAGCATTTCATGTTCTTTAAATTTTAAGTTAACGACAGTATCGGCGTATTAAGAAACTAGTGAACCCCAAGCATCATAGAGGAGGCGGCTGCCCATTTCTCTTTTGATCTACAACATGAGCAGTGCTCATTATGAGACATACAATGATAGCGGCCTAAAATGCTTTTCTAAATTGCTCTAGTGAGGCTTCAACAATACCCTCGACACTTCCTCGTTGGGTGTATTCGTTACGTAAATAGCTGGCATTACCATTGGTGCTTACAATTTGATGAATATTTTCCATAGCATCGATGCTATCAAGTGCCTGTGCATGCTCTTCAAGCTTATGTAAAGTCATTAAAATATCTTCGCGTAAAGATATATGTTCGCAGGTCTTCGGGTGTACAATGTTACCCTCCAAACCAAAGCGACAGGCTTGAAAACGATTATATGTATAAACACGATAATCATCTTCTGTAGGCGAAGGTTTATGACTGGCTAGCAAGTATTGACATAATGCTTGCATATAAGCTGCTAAAGCAGCGGCATGTTGTACAGATAAAGGTGTATCGCAAACGCGCAGCTCTATCGTACCAAACTCGGGCTTTGGACGAATATCCCAATAGAAATCTTTCATACTTTTAACAACACCCGTATGTTCCATATAAGTGAAATAATTTTCAGAGAAATCATGCCATGACAAGGTAAATGGCGCACGGCCACTGAGTGGGAATGCAAACACGGAATTAAGACGAGCGGAGTTAAATAGCGTATCTTTACCTTGTATAAAGGGGGATGATGCTGATAATGCTATAAAGTGGGGAATATAATGACTTAACGCATGAAGTAGATAGAGTGCTTGATCACCACTTGTGCAACCAATATGAATATGTTGACCAAAAATAGTAAACTGTTTTGCTAAATAGCCATATAAGGTAGATACTTCCTTAAACCTTGGTTTGGCAGAGATACGTCTTTCCGCCCAGTTTTGGAATGGATGGGTTCCGCCACCACATATGCCAATATTAAGTTGATCTGCAGCTATAACTAATGTATCTCGTATATCTGCTAATTGATTTAATAAGTTTGGGTAACTCATGTGAATATCTGTACCGATTTCTATCATACATCTTGTGATTTCAGGGGTAACTTGACCAGGAAATGGTTGACGTTGCAATAGTTCTAACATATCAGGGCTTGCTTCAGAAAGATCAAAATCACTTAAGTTTACGAGCTGTAACTCTAATTCGACACCTAAACTTAATGGTTCTGATATTTTAAAAGCGTCTAATGGCATCCTAAAACTCCTTAGCATGTGGAATTTCATGTGCATAATATAATGCAAGTAACGTTAACATAGGTCCGAAAATTTCTAAAGTTAGTGCGGTCGCTGTTAAAGGTGCAAGTTGAGTAACAAGATCGATACCCAAATAGTGTGTTTGTTCTAGCGCAAGGATGATAAAAGCAGAAATAGGTGTCATTGCGGTTGCAATTAATAATCCCTTACGATAGCTAATACCACTTAAATGTGCAAAACAGCTTATACCAGCTATTTTTGCCAGATAACGTACAAAAATAATTGCTAGTCCTAAACCGATGCCAATGACTACCTTGTGCCAATCCAAAGTTGTTGCGATAAATACAAATAATATCATCGCTAAGAAGTTGCCAAGTACGCCAAAGTTTCGCTGAGAAGGGCTCAAGACAATACGGCGATGACGTGCAACCAATCCAAAAGTAAGCGTAGCTAAAATAGATGATTGTTTTAATATATGAGTTAATAGCACCAAAAAAATGACGGTCATAGCAAAGGCTAGTGTGCTGTCAGTATGTGTATGCTTAATTATTCGTAAGAACCACGGTACTATGAAGCCAAATAATGTACCCAATGACGCTGAAATTAACAGAACAATCAAACTATTATAGCTGGCTTGCCAAAAATCACCTGAGGTTCTTAAAATCATTAAACCAATAATCATCTTAAAAACAAGTACTGCTAATACGCAATCTAAAACAGCAAGATGAAGTGTTCGCTCTGTGACTTGCCCGGCACTTTTTTCCTCGTTAATAATACATAAGAAAGTTGCTGGTGATGTTGCCATGGCTAATGCAGCTAATAATAAAGCTAATAGTGATGATAAATGAAACCCGCGTGCAAGCAAGTAAACAGCGGCAAAGGTAAGTGAGGCTTCGGTAATACTCGTAATGCCAATCCATGGATTGTTTTTCAACCAAGCTAAGTTAATACGGTAGCCGGATTCAAATAAAATAAGACCTAGAGCTATGTTTGCTAACAAGGGCATAGAATAAGAGATATTTTGAGATAGTAAACCTAACTGAGAGGGGGCTAATGCAAATCCAACGATAGCATAAATACTAATGCGTGGCAATCTAAACCAGCGGTGGCCAAGTTCTCCTATCAACCATGCTAAAATGATTGTAGTGGGCCATGCCATTGAGCTTATCAGTGTTTTTAAATCAATCATGAATAGTCCTATAAAAAATATCAATATTTAGCATATATGATTGATGTGACTATTAAAAATAGGATAATAGCTTCGTTAAATAAGATAAAAGCAAACAAATTTCATTAATGTTTAAATTTTACACTTGCTGTATTATATATTGCAATGAATACATATTGCAAGATAAATTTCTTAACTATTATTTATAATGTTTTTAAAAGCATATTGGTGTTTATTTTTATTACACATATCGTGTAATGAGTAAAAAATAATAACATATAATGTAAATATACGTATTTTGTCAATTATAAATGCAACATTTTATGTTGAGGTAATTTTAGAAGTTATTTTCAATAAAGTCGTAAAAAATATTAATATAATAGCCATAATTATTTTTTATAGCGTTTAAAAAAGACAATGGGTGATATAGTAAGAATTTTAACAAATAAAACACTTGCGGAAGATGATTAAATTAACATACACATCAAATATGAATACATGACAGTGCAGGCTCGCGATTTCCTAAATGGATGCTGCGGAGCAAAGGTGGCAGTTTTCTCTTACAGGGGTTTGATGTGTTAATTTTCACTATACCGATATTGATCTGCACCAACATTCATGCTAAGGTAGCGCCTCGATTCATCTCGTAGAGTCTAACCTAGAAGATAGGTACTTTGTTAGAGGTATATTGATTGAGGGATACTTACAAAGCCCTTGGTGTGATGCAACGAAAGTTAAGGCTTCCACCACTTGTTATGCATAAATACACCTTTATAGAGATTAGTCTGAGATGTACTTTGACGCGGGTGTAGTTTAATGGTAGAACTTCAGCCTTCCAAGCTGATCGCATGGGTTCGATTCCCATCACCCGCTCCATGTATTTGATATGTGAGTTGGCCCATATAGCTCAGTCGGTAGAGCACTTCCTTGGTAAGGAAGAGGTCACCGGTTCAAATCCGGTTATGGGCTCCATTATTTAACTTGTAACTTTATTCAATAGTCTTAGGAGAGCTCTGCTATGTCCAAGAACAAATTTGAACGTACCAAGCCACACTTGAACGTTGGTACAATTGGTCACGTTGACC
>CAMFJL010000013.1 GCA_945957175.1 uncultured Legionellales bacterium | reverse complement strand
TATCGTCTCACTTTCGCCGCTCAACCACCCGAAGGCGCTTCCACGTTCAACGACTTCCTGAAGGATAACCACAAGATTTCACTTTAGCAAGTCTTTTTTCAAGAAAAATGATAATTTTTTCATTTTTCTGTTTTAAAAATGGACAGATTTGTCATCTTGACTTCTTTTTGCACTATATCAAGCACCCGCGCGATCAACGCGATTAATAAAATGCTCTACCACAATCCAGGAACCTGCAAGTCCCAATAACCCACCAAAAAACAACAACAGCAAGAAACCCAAAACCCCTAAACCTTCTAAATGAAACCCACTATTAAAATCAGCCGCGATTGTATGCGCAGCACCGCCCAAGGCGAGTACCAATAAGCTGACAAGTAACCATGCCAAAAATCCACCCAGCACACCATACCAAATACCTGTATACAGAAATGGGCGCCTTGCAAACGCGTTGCTCGCACCCATTAATTTCATAATGGCAATTTCCTCGCGATGTTGTTGTAATGCCAAGCGAATGGTATTGCCAATCACGGTTAATACACCGAAGCCTAACAATAGCGTCAACCCAAACACCAAACGATGCAGTAAATCCAATATGGCATAAAGACGCTTAACCCACTGCATATCCAAACCTGCACTATCAACCCCCGGCAAGCGTGACAATTGACTGAGCAAACCGCTAACCTCAGCGGGTGCTGACATACTAGGAGTTAATACGATAACAGGTGGTAATGGATTATTAGGTAACGCACCTAGCGCATCACTTAAACCCATCGTTTGGCTAAATGACTGCAAACCTTCTGCTGGGCTGATATAGCGCACGGATGCGATTTGATTATCACCCTTTAAACGCGAGACCAATGCGTCAATATCCGCTTGCGATAAAGTTGGCTTAAGATAAAGCGATATCGCCGCACTATCTTGAAAGCCTTGCCCTACACGCGAAAGATTACTCAAGCTAACCAATAATATCGCTGGCAATGCAAGAGAAATAGCAATGACCACAATGGTTAATACCGTTGCAAAACTGTTCTTATAGAGTCGCTTCCAACTGGCAACCAAAGCCTGCAGATGTCGCGCCCATAGAAGCTGCCACCAAGTTTCTTCTAGATGGGTTGAATGCTGAGCTGTCACATTTTTTTCTTGATATTTACTCATCGAACATCTCCTCCGCAAAATCCGTAGAGACGGCAGATGGGGCCTTCACACCATAGAGCGGAACCCGCACACCAGTGCTCACCATGCTGCCTTGATGCAAGGTTAAGATACGATGATTCATGCGGCTAATAAGTGCTAAATCATGTGATGCAATGAGTAGACTCACGCCCACCTGATTAAATTGCTCAAACAAATGCATAATTTCAGCTGATAATTCTGGATCCAGATTACCTGTAGGCTCATCAGCTAATAAAATGGCGGGTTTATGCACGACCGCACGTGCAATACCGACTCGCTGCTGTTCTCCACCTGACAAAGCTGCGGGAAAATAACGCTCTTTTGACAGCAGCCCTACTTTATCAAGCGCAGCACGAACACGTTTTGCGATTTCTTGATGTCTAAAACCTGCGATAACGAGAGGTAATGCAACATTATCAAATACATTGACATCTTCGAGCAATCTTGGATTTTGAAAAATAACGCCCATCGTGCGTCTTAAAAACGGAACTTTACGGCGACTCAATCGACTAATATCTTGATTCGCAATCACGACCTTTCCATGACTCGGTCGTTCCATTAACATAATGAGCTTTAGTAAAGAGCTCTTCCCAGCACCTGAATGACCTGTTAAAAAAGCCATCTCGCCTTTCATTAATGAAAAGCTTACGTGTTTCAAAGCATCAAAACCATTGGCATATCGCTTGCTTACATTATCAAAATGTATCATATTAAACTCCTTACTCTGCAAATAAGGCATCTACGAATGTTTTTGCATCAAACACTTCTAAGTCATCCATCGCCTCACCCACACCAATATAGTAAATAGGTACATTCAGCTCGGCTACAATGGCAAAAACAACCCCGCCTTTAGCTGTACCATCAAGCTTCGTTAACACAATACCGGTGACCTGCATCGTTTTTGCAAATTCTCGCGCCTGTATTAAGGCATTTTGGCCGATACTCGCGTCTAAAATAAGTATCACTTCATCAGGTAACAGGGGATCATGTTTCATGAGCACTCGTTTGACTTTCTGTAACTCCGCCATGAGCGGTTGCTGAGTGTGCAAACGCCCCGCGGTATCTGCTAAAAGGATATCAATCTCACGCGCCTTCGCCGACATATAAGCATCAAAAATCACCGCAGCACTATCCGCGCCTGGGTGCTGTGCCACAACAGGTACGTGATTACGCTCACCCCAAATTTGCAGCTGCTCGATAGCGGCAGCCCGAAAGGTATCGCCAGCAGCCAACATCAACGTTTGACCTTCATTCAGCAAACGGTGAGCAAGCTTTCCAATCGTAGTGGTTTTTCCCGCGCCATTGACGCCAATCAGTAAATAGACCCATGGTCTGCCCTCAGGTCGCGGACGATGAGCAAGGCCAGGCTTATCCACTAGCTCAATCAAAGTCGCTTTCAGTGCTTCAAGCAGCGCCGCAGGCTCAGCTATCTGTTGCCTTGACACACGCAGCGTTAAATTATCCAAGACCCGCTTTGTGGTACTCACACCCACATCTGCCTGTAATAAGGTCGTTTCCAAGGCTTCCCACAGGCCCGTGTCAATAACCTTTTTGCCTAAAAATAAATTGGTCACATGTAAGGAAAACTGTTGTCGTGTTCGTTGCAAGCTGGCCTTGAGTTTACCGACAAGACCAGCCGTGGATGGTATATCCTGCGCACCGGCTTGTGGTTCTAAGGACTTGTCACGACGAAAGATTCGCAGCATACTAGGAGGCTCCAGAGTGCATCCCCTGTTGGGATAGCATGGTTAATTTGATAAGGTTAAAAGTTAGACTATGCCACGAATTGTAACAAATTTTGTCCTCTTCATAACGATTTTTTTTACCTTCCCGGTGTGGGCCGATAATAGCATTCATGAATACCAATTACCTAATGGTTTGGCCTTGGTGGTCAAACCCGATCATAGAGCGCCGATTGTCCTTAGCGAAATCTGGTACAAGGTGGGCTCAAGCAGCGAGCACGACGGTATCACAGGCGTATCTCATGTGTTAGAGCACATGATGTTTAAGGGCACGGCCACTTATCCTGAGAGTAAAATTTTTCAACTTGTCGCAGAACATGGTGGCGATCAAAATGCCATGACGAGCCAAGACTTTACCATGTATTATCAAGAGTGGGCGCCGGATAATCTTGCTTTAAGTTTTACTCTCGAAGCTGATCGTATGCAACATTTAACGCTGGATCCTAAACTTTTTAATAGCGAACTCAAAGTCGTTCAAGAAGAACGAAAATTACGCGTCGATAACGATCCGAATATGCTCACCTTTGAGCGCTTCAATGCCGCCGCGTTTCCCAATAATCCCTACAGTTATCCAACCGTGGGATGGCCCAGCGACCTACAACAATTAACGATTGATGATTTACGCCAATGGTATCAAACATGGTATGTACCTAATAATGCTATTTTAGTTGTCGTAGGAGATGTCAATCCTGATGCCGTTTATCAATTAGTACAAGAGCATTTTGGCAATATTAAACCACATCCATTACCGCCCTTTAAACAATTTAGTTTACTTTCTAAGCGAGCGACAACTGAACAAGTTGTTAAAGCGCCCGCCAATTTACCTATACTCTATATTGGTTTTAATGTACCTTCTGTCGTAAGTGCACACAATAGCCGCGAACCTTATGCGCTTGATGTACTAAACAGTGTACTGGCGGGTAGTGAAAGTGCGCGTCTTCAAAAACAATTGGTTCGCGATCAGAGCATTGCTGGCGGCGTTGATTCTTCTTATAACTTGTATGCTAAATTTTCAACTTTATTTACTATTGCTGCAGTCCCCGCGCAGGGTCATCCGACACAGGCATTAAAACAAGCTATATTACAGCAAATAGCACAGTTGCAAACAACACCGATTAGTCCAGAAGAACTTAATCGCGTCAAAACACGAGTACTGGCTGAACGGACTTACCAGCAGGACTCATTATCTGATGAAGCTTATATGATTGGTTCTTTAGAAAGTGTTGGTTTATCTGCGAGAGAAATTGATAATTATCAACGAGAAATCAATCAAGTAACCGCCGCAGATATTCAAGCTGTTGCTCAGAAATACCTTATCCCCTCTAATATGACAGTCGGTACACTGCTGCCCCAAACCATTCCTGCACAAACCAATGCAGCGCCATCCTTACCTGCGCAAGGAAATCAACATGTCAATTAAGCTTCACGCCTTAGCTCTTTTCATCGGCTTAAGTTTAGGATGTCATGCCTTTGCTGAACCAAGCAACCCGCATTTTTTTGATATTTCACAATGGCAAATGGCCAATCAAACAGCTGTTTATTTCGTGCCTATCCACACGCTGCCTATTGTTGATATTGAGGTTATGGTTGATGCAGGTTCTGCACGTGATGATACACAGCCTGGCATCGCAAATTTAACCAATGCCCTTCTTGGTCAGAACAGTAAAACCAAAGATGCAGATGCCATTGCTGCGGGTTTTGACGATATTGCCGCTAATTTTGATCAATCGCTTGATAGAGATTACTCTTCGCTGACTTTAAGAAGTTTGAGTAGCCCGCCGCAACTACAAGCTGCCGTTGCTAACTTACATCTACTATTAACAGAACCTGTCTTTGCTGGTAAAAGCTTTAATCGCACAGAAAATCAAATTATTCAGGCCATATTACAACAACAACAAGACCCTGCCGCGCTGGCAACCAATGCCTTTTTTAAAACATTGTATGGGGATCATCCTTATGCGCATAATCCTTTAGGTGAGCAAAATGCCGTTGCTGGCTATACACCCGCAGATGTCGATGCTTTTTATAAACACTATTACGTCGGGGCAAACACAACGATTGCTATTGTGGGTGACTTAAGTCGTGAGCAAGCCCAAACCCTGGCCGAACAACTCGTGGGTTCATTACCAACGGGCGTACGAGCGCCTGCATTACCTAAACCCAATTATCAACCGGATCAATTTCGTGTCACCGTACCATTTCCTGCATCTCAAACAGAAATCCGCATCGGTGAGCTTGGAGTTGCAGTGGGGGATCCTAACTTACCTAAATTGACGGTAGGTAATTACATTTTAGGCGGCGGCGTATTAGTTTCACGCTTATTCAAAGAAGTGCGCGATAAGCGTGGCCTATCCTATAACGTTGATAGTCAATATGTGCCCATGCAAACAACAGGACCTTTTATTATCGAGGCACAGTCCAAAACCCAGACTAGCGATGAAGCTATTCAACTTATCATCTCTGAAATAAATCGCTTTATCACGAAAGGTCCAACAAACGATGAGCTTAATTTTGCAAAAACCAGTATTATTGGCAGTTTTCCACTACGATTCGATAGCAATAGTAACATCGCAGATCAAGTAGCGCTGCTTGGATTTTATCGTTTACCACTTGATTATTTTAATACCTATCAGGCAAAAATCGCAGCGGTTACAGGGAATGATGTGCGACAAAGTTTTTCTCAAAACTTTAATCCAACGCAACTTTTAACTGTCACCGCAGGAACACAGCTTTCATGACGCAGGCAACTTTGCCCCGCGGCAACTATGATCTACGTATTATTGCAGGTCAGTGGCGTGGGCGACGTATTCCCATGCTCGCACTTGATGAGGTGCGCCCCACAACCGACCGTATTCGTGAAACGGTCTTTAATTGGTTACAACCCTACATTGCTGGGGCTTATTGTTTAGATGCTTTTGCAGGTACGGGCGTGCTTGGTCTTGAAGCACTCTCACGAGGTGCTGCTCACGTTGTCTTTGTTGATAAGCAAAAAACCTTATGCATTCAACTACAAGAACAATTAAAACAGTTTGAGTGTCAACAGGCGAGTGTTTTATGTCATGCATTACCTGCTGAAAAAGCTAAGACAAAGATATCACATCCTTTTGATTTGGTTTTTTTAGATCCACCTTATCAGCAAAATTTATGGCTTCCAGTATTAACCTGGCTAGAAAACAATAAACTTATTCATGAGCGAAGCCTTGTATTCTTTGAACACCTTAAATCAACATCTGTCACCTGGCCAAAAAATTGGCTTTTTTGGCGTGAGCAAACAGCGGGCAATGTACATTTTGGATTATTAAAGCAACAATCTCATATGGAGGCTTAAGATGAGTGTCGTATTGAAACAGCAAGTTGCAGAAGCAGCATTGGATTACATTGAACTTGATGCCGTGATTGGCGTTGGCAGTGGCACGACCATATATCAGTTTATTAAGGCACTTACCAGCGTCAAACAAAAAATTGATGCGGCTGTTGCAAGCTCTGTTATCACACAACAATTATTAGAGGCTGCAGGTATTCGTGTCATTTCTTTAGCAAGCGCAGGCCAAATACCTCTTTATGTCGATGGTGCAGATGAAATCACTGCCCAATTACAAATGGTAAAAGGCGGCGGTGGCGCACTGACGCGTGAAAAAATTATTGCCTCTGCAGCTGATACCTTTTTAGTGTTAGTCGACGAAACGAAGCTTGTAAAAGTGCTTGGGCATTTCCCCATTGCCGTAGAAGTCATACCTATGGCCAGAAGTGTCGTTGCAAGAGCCATTGTCAAATTAGGTGGTACACCTGTTTATCGTGAGGGCTTTGAGACTGATAATGGTAATATTATTCTGGATATTCATCAGCTCCCGATGAATGAACCCATTGCCATGGAAACCCATCTCAATAATATCCCCGGTGTCGTTACTAATGGCATTTTTGCAAGACAGCCAGCGAATAAAGCTTTGGTGGCCGAGAAAGCGGGGATAACTGTCCTGACGTAATTTAGAGGCGTATGTTATAATGCCCCCCATTGAAACAGGAGAGAATGGCTATGGCCGCGTTACACCCAGCTCACAGCACCCAAGAAACCCATTTTTTAGCGCAAGGCCCCCAATTTTTGTGGTTGCTTATGATAGCCTATGTAGCTGTATTATTGCTGGCTAACTGGTTTGATGTTCGGCTTGTCAATTTTGGTGTACTTATCATTGATGCAGGCACCATTATTTTTCCTTTAAGTTTTTTAGCTTCGGATCTACTCACAGAAGTTTATGGGTACCAGTGGGCAAGGCGCGCCATTTGGGTAGGATTCATCGGTAATATGGTTTTTATGCTCTATGGCTTAATCATTACTCATTTGCCTAATGAAGCCAGCAGTCAACCCAGTATGATGTTCGATCAAATTTTTAGCCTTAATGCGAGAATTATTATTGCATCGACTATCAGCTACTTCATTTGCGAGCCAGTCAATAGCCTTGTTGTTGCAAAAACTAAATTATGGTTGCAAGGAAAACATGTGGGTTTACGCTTTTTAGGTTCTACTGTAATTGCATCGGGCCTTGATTCAGTCATTTTTACATTGATTGCTTTTACCGGTGTTTTACCTGCACCAGTATTATTTACCATGATGTTCGACATGTGGATAGTGAAAGTGATTGTTGAATGTTTAGGATTACCCATATCGACATACCTTGCAAAAGTGCTCAAGCAAAAAGAAAGATTAGATGTGTATGATGGCAACACTCGCTTTAATTTATTTAAATGGCGCATTAACTATACGACAGCCGATAATCAATACATGGCATCTCCTTAGATGGGTACGCCAGTGTCCATCCGTCATCGCTACGCAATGCTTTACTGCCCCTCATCTGACCTTCGGTCGCCTTTCCTCGCAGGGGAAGGGCATTTTTCATGCCCTAGCAAATAAAACCCATCAACTCCCATGTTGAAACCGCATAGATAGGTACATCATTGACAAAAACATCTAAATGATATTGATTCTTATTTACGTTTACGGTATGATCTTCCCATCAAATCACGAATAGGGACTCAACATGCGTCTCACATACCATATCACCTGCTGCCTGGCATTATTAAGTCTCAGTACTTATGCTCTGGCTGAAGCACCGTCAACACCAACACTTTGGCAGCAAAAAGCTAATCTCGTTTGCGCACAACTCAACACAACGATTCAAGCATATCAGACAAACGATACCTCGAAAGCCCACGTGAATGCCGTCATGGCTTATTTTCAAAACTATGACGTTAACATAGAACCAACTGCGCGTCTCTATTTCGATCAAGGGCATATTTTTGATATTGAACAACGTTTTAATGCACTGAATCAAAGCATCGTGACTAATCCTAATCCATCACAAATCACGGATGTTACCCAACAAGCAAACCAGCTTTGCCAGATTATCATGACCGACGCTAAAACCATGGATGCCAGCGCAACCCCAGCCAAAACAGGGGTATCCTCATGATTGCTCGTATATTTTTACTTTGTTGTTTGCTATTCGTCACTGAGCTTGCATTTGCAGGAAATCGACCTGCTGCACCAAACACTGATTTTAATCAAGTAGTCGCTAGTATTCAGGCAAATGGCGATAAACTATTACAACAGTATAATGGCCAAAATGGTACAGATATCATGAGCGGTATTTCTGGTTTGTACTTTGATCAGTATGAAGGCCAGGGTATGGAACTTGCAGTGATGGCCATATCACCACAAATCAATACGCAAACGGAAACTTTATTCACCCAGCTGATAGGTCTTTCTGCACAAAATGCTAAAGCTGAACAATTACAAAAGACCTGGGATACCCTAAAAATAAAGCTCGTTGATGACGCTAGCTTACTGCAAAGCAATGCTGCAACATCTTTTGTCGAAGTGTTATTCCAAGCATTTATTATTTTATTGCGTGAAGGCTTTGAGGCCATGTTGGTCGTCACCGCGTTGCTTGCTTACTTACGTCGTGCAGGACATACAGATAAAAATATGGTTATTTATAAGGGTGTAGGACTTGCCTTGATCGCAAGTGCCATCACTGCTTATTTATTTGCAACATTATTACATACTGCAGGTGCTGCACGAGAAGCAATGGAAGGTTTTACCATGTTATTTGCTGCTGTTGTGCTGTTTTACGTCAGTTATTGGTTGTTCTCCAAACGTGAAGCCGAACGCTGGCAGCAATATATTCGTGGTAAAATGACAAAAGCTTTATCCAATGGCAGCGCATTTGCTTTAGGCTTAGCTGCTTTTCTTGCAGTTTATCGTGAAGGCGCAGAAACCATCTTATTCTATCAGGCACTTGCGGGCAACGCCAGTGCAGCCCATTACCCATCAGCACTTGCGATAGGTATTGTAGCTGCCATTTTCGCGTTATTCTCGCTTTATTGGCTCATGCAAAAAGCAAGTTTAAAAATACCGTATTCATTATTCTTTACCGTCACCGCTATTTTCTTATTTTATATGGCCTTTTATTTTGTTGGGGGCTCTATGTTAGAGCTACAAGAAGCAGGTATGGTTGGCATTACACCTATCACATGGTTACCACCACTCTCGTGGCTCGGTATCTATCCTACCTGGCAAAGTATAGGCGCCCAATGCCTTTTCCTTGTGCCAAGTCTTGGGCTACTCCTATGGCATTATCGGAAAAAAACGCCTCCTGTGGCACTGGTAAATACACCATGAGTGCCGCGCTTGCTAATCAGCGTTTAAAAAATATTGCAGTAACGCTGCAAACTGACTCGCGCTATACTCAAAGACGCTCACGTCTTACGCCCAAAATCGAAGCATGGTTCTATCGACATAAATCATTATTAGTTTTTGTGCATGCTGTGATGTTCATCTTTTTCATGGCGCTGATGATCATACCCCTATTTACTCGACAAACCGATGTTAACAGCACCATTTGGAATAATGTGAGACTCGCCTCAACTTTTTTATTTTGGGGACTGTGGTTTCCGTTGGTATTTACTTCCGTGATTTTCGCAGGACGTCTATGGTGTGGTGTACTCTGCCCGATGGGCGCAGCATCCGAATGGGCAAATAAAATAGGGTTCAAACGGCCCGTACCCGCATGGCTGCGTTGGGAAGGCACACCCATTTTGAGTTTTTTATTGATTACTATTCTTGGTCAAACTGTTGATGTGCGCGACGTTAACACAGCGATGCTTGAAATTTTTGGTGGCACCTTAGTTCTCGCTTTATTGATTGGCTTATTATTTGGGCGACAAAAACGTGCTTGGTGTCGTCATGCTTGTCCCATTGGTTTACTACTCGGTATTTTTTCGCGGCTTGGCATTGTACAACTATCGCCTAAAATACCTCATCCTGGTGGTGATCGCTATGCTGAACGGGGCGTCTGCCCTACCATGGTTGATATTAATCACAAAGCAGAATCCAGACATTGTATTCAGTGTTTTCGTTGCGTGAAGCCAACATCGCCTGGCGGATTATTTCTTCGGTTTAGACCAGCAGGTGAAGAAATTGCTAATATACGTGAATATAATCCTAACTGGGCCGAAATTTGGTTTATGTTTATGGCCACAGGCATCGCCTTAGGCGGTTTTCTATGGCTTATTTTGCCACAATATCAGACGATTCGACAATATGTAGGTGATTGGTTCATTAATCATGGATGGTATTGGGTTGGAAATGTTGGCCCAGCCTGGCTTATGAGCGTTAACCCATTACAAAATCAAAGCTATAATTGGCTTGATTTCATGATGATAACTGGATTTATGCTAAGTTGCATGCTTTTATCTGTCTTAATACTAAGTATTGCGACGGCATTGTCAAGCTGGTTTGCTGGCCATTTTGGTGCAGACAGTACATTTAAGCAACGCTTTGTTGAGTTAGGTTATCAATTTACACCTATCGCCATGATTTCGATTATCTTAGGTTTAGGTGATCAGCTTTTTAAACAAATAGCATTATCCGGTGTATCACCTTTAATACTTGAATACAGCAAAATTGGATTATTTATATTAGCGATTACTTGGAGTATTACACTAGGTTATCGCATTTTAGTCAAGCAAGGCACACAATTGAAAGGGCGTTTTGTTGCGCTGATGCCTGGTATATTGGGCAGTTTATTAGTCGCTTATGCCTGGTGGCCAGCCATTTTTGGCGTGCACTATTCTATGCTTGCGTATTATCGTACCCATTTAGCTATATTACATTAGGAGTTTATGATGCAGAAATTTGTATTAGCCAGTTTGTTAGCACTCACCGCAACACCGTTATTTGCGGCAGAAACGACTATCGGTCAAGCTGTTCAAAAAGATGGCATGGAGATTGGCGGCGTTTATTTGCAACCGGTGATGATGGCCTGTATGGGTGAAATGCAAAATCCTGGACAATACGATATTCATTTAGAAACCGATATTCATGCCTTGCAAAACAATCCTAATGGTTTTGCCTTTGGTGAATGGATCCCGTATTTAACCATCGCTTATCATTTGAGTAAAGAAGGCACCACTTGGCAGCAAACGGGCTCACTCATGCCGATGGTTGCCAACGATGGCCCGCACTATGGTCAAAACGTCAAATTAGACGGTGCTGGCAAATACCAAGTCACTTTCCATATTGAACCACCAAGCGTCGTCGGTTTTTGTCGTCATACTGACAAAGAAACGGGGGTTGGCGCCTGGTGGGCACCCTTTGATGTCACTTGGGAATTTACCTATCTTGGCACCGGTAAAAAAGGCGGCTATTAAGGGGCGTTAATAACGCCACAAGCGAAGCGCGCACCACCACCACCCAGTTTTTCCGGCGTATCCGCATAATTATCGCCACCCGCATGTATCATAAGGGCATGGCCTTCAGCTTGCGCAAGGGTTAATCGCGGTGCAACAACCGGTAATGTTGCATTACCTTTAGCATCCACATCCAACACGGGCAGATCGCCAAGATGCCCAGCACTATCAAAAGGCCCCAAATGCAAATCTTTGCCATTGGGATCTAAATGACCACCAGCAGCCATCGCAGCGTCACCACAACTTGGATGTTGATGAATATGAAAACCATGAATACCAGGCGCAAGGCCATGCAGGTGTGGCGTCAGCATCAATCCATAGGGCGTATTCGTTAACACCACTGAACCTAGGTTGGCACCAGGACCTTGTGCAGTCACTTGGTACATGGAAACGGTTACTGACGTTGCCGCTTGAGCAACCATACACGTCAATAAAGCTGAGCAGACTAAAGCATATCGAAACATCATGGTTCTCCTTACTTATGACAATAAAAACGCGAGATCCTCACCACTTAGACTCGGGGCCTGATTCGTACCGGGAGCTAAAATGGTATCTAATAATAATTGCTTTCGTGATTGTAAATCTAATATTTTAGCCTCAACCGTACCTTTCGTAATCAATTTATAGATAAATACCGGTTGTAATTGGCCAATACGATGAGCACGACTGTTGGCTTGTGCCTCCGCTGCGGGATTCCACCAGGGATCATAATGAATAACGGTATCTGCAGCTGTCAAATTAAGACCCGTGCCACCTGCTTTAAGACTAATTAAAAATAAAGGAACTTCTTTACTCTGAAATTTCTCAATTTCAGTCTGTCTATCTTTTGTCTGTCCAGTGAGTAATGCATAAGACATTTCACGTCGTTGTAGCTCGTCTGCAATAAGTGCTAGCATACTTGTAAATGATGAAAAAATTAAAATGCGCCGTCCTTGCATGAGAAGACTGGGAATTAAATCAAATAAAGCCTCAAATTTTGCAGAATTAATATGCTTATGATTATCATTGGGAAGTAACCTTGGATCACAACAGACTTGTCTTAGTTTCAATAAAGCATCTAATACCATCAATGATTCAGTACCATGTTGTGTTAATTGCATACGGATATTTTCATTCACCGAAATACGTACTTGCTCATAGAGAAGATTTTGATCGGTATCAAACTCAACCCAGTGAATCATTGTGGTTAACGGTGGCAACTCTTTCACAACAGCATCTTTGGTACGTCTTAGCATGAAGGGACGCAAGCGCTGCATCAATACATATTTGTGGGGCTCGCTACCCTCCTTTTCCACTGGCGTGCGAAACTGCCGATTAAACTGGGAAAGTGTGCCCAAAATACCTGGCATAAGAAAATCCATGATTGACCATAATTCACCTAAATGATTTTCTAAAGGCGTACCCGTTAAACATAAGCGATATTCGGCATTCAGTTGTTTAACCGCTTTTGTAATTTGTGCCGATGTATTCTTAATCATGTGAGCTTCATCTAAAATCAGATAAGAAAATGTGTCATGCTTCCAGTGTTCTAAATCACGTAACAATAAAGGATAACTTGTGACAAATAAAGTGCCTGGTTTGACTGACGGTAAATGCTTTAATCGGTCTTTACCATAAACCAAATGACATAAAAAATCAGGTGTAAATTGCTGACACTCCTGCTGCCAATTAAATAATAAACTGGTTGGTACAACAATAAGCACTGGCTTTTTAAGTCTACCAGCCTCATATTCAACTAACAAATGCGCCAAGGTTTGTATCGTCTTACCTAAACCCATATCATCTGCAAGCACGCCACCCAGTTTAAATTGGCGTAAAAATTGTAGCCATGATAAGCCTTGGCTTTGATAATCTCGAAGCTGTGCTCTAAGACCTTGCGGTGAAGATGTTGTTTCAATAAGTTCTTGTTTAGTGAGTGACACACCTAAGGTCTGTAAACTTTCAACACCTTTGCCATGCCAAGCAACGTTGGCCTCTTCCAATTCGATTAAACGACCTGCTTGAAAGCGTGACAACCGTAAACGACCGCGAGACGTTAAGGCTTGTTTGTCGTGTAACTCTTGTAAAATCGTCACTAATTGCTTGAGTTGTACCCCTGTTAACACCACAGCTGAGTAAGGATCGACATTCATAATGATTTCATCATCTATCGTTAACTGCTGAATTCTAGCCCACGACATTTGACTTAATAGCTGAACTAACATCGGTAATAAGTTAACAGCGTGACCGTTAATATCCAGGCCTAAGGTTAACTCGAACCAATCTTGTTTAGGATCCGTATGCAGCTCACCCAACCACCGATGGGGACGCAACAATGGCCGATATGGAAAATGCTCTCCAAAATGTAAATCCCAACCTTGCGCCGTCAACGTTTGATAATGTTGTTCCATGATTTGATGAAGATCATGTTGTTCGAAATCAATTTGTAAATCAACAGAGAAATACGTTAAGTTATCTCGAACAGGCAAAATATAATCATCGATTGCAACAGGACGAATGCTATTGTGAAGATAATGCGGCACGGCATGACGGATAGGAATAAAATTAAGGGGTAATAAGCTTTTTAATAATTCCGTTTCTGTCACTTTATCTCGATGATATCGCTTATCCTGACAAACAAATGTTGGACGCGGATCACTGGGAAAAATAACCCGATCTTCATAATGAAATCTCACGCGCGCGACCAAAACCCGCTCAGCATCCTCAAGCGGGCGCTCGACCATAAAAGTTACGACACCCACAACTGGCAGTGTTGGGATAACCGTTGTTGGGGATATTGTATGGGTCATTCGTCATTCCTGTGAGATGCCGTCACGCTAAAGGCAGTGGGCATATACGCCTTTCGTCTTTCAAAATATATGTTTTGTCATCGCTACGCGATGATTTTTTTACCCATCATCCGGCCTGCAGCCACCTTCTCCTGCAAGGGGAAAGGGTATTACTGAAGTGAAAAAAACAAAAAACACGCATATCGAAGTCACTTAGACATATGAATGCTCGGTCACGTTACTTACGATAAGATTTGAATAGCTCTGTGCCTTATTTAACGTTATTCCACCTTCCTATTTATCATATTTTTTTGCCCAACGCAAACATACAAGTGGCAGGACAGACATGTCGCCCGCTGTGTAAAGCTCAGGCGTCCGTGGGATAAAGCAGGATGCACTGAGTGAATGATAATCGCTAGTTGTTATCCCATTGCTTGCCCACTTGACGACCTACATAGCCGCCCACAACAGCACCGCCAATGGTTGTAGCAATTTTGCCAGAACCGCCACCGAATAAGCTACCAATGGCGCCACCCGCAACCGTACCAGTTACCATGCCGACATCGGCATTGCTCATGTTGGAACAAGCCGTTAGACTGGCTAAGCCAACAACGATCAAGCTTAATTGAACGATATGTTTCATGTTAAACCCCCTACACAAAATCGTGCAAAGTTTAATCAAAACATAGTTCATTTTGGACCGTTTTGCCAGACTAACCCCCGCGAGCACTAGCCAAACGTGCATGGACCATGATGGCTTTAAGGCAGCTGACAGCTTTGGCAAAACCTAAAAACAAGGCGTCAGATACGATACTATGGCCAATATTAAGCTCAACAAGGCTTGGAATAGCCGCAACCGCGGCAACATTATGGATATGTAAACCATGCCCTGCATTCACCTGTAAACCCTGGCTATGAGCATAAGCCGCCGCTTCTTCCAGTTTCGTGAGTTCTTGCCTTTGTAAAGCTGATTCAACTGGCGCATCTGCATAGCGACCGGTATGCAACTCGATGATAGGCGCGCCCGTTTGTAACACAGCATCTATCTGTGCCTTACACGGGTCAATAAACAAAGAGACGAGAATGCCAGCATCACGAAGCTCGTGACATGCTGCACGAATACTCGCCAACTGGCCTTTCACATCCAAACCACCCTCTGTGGTTAGCTCATGGCGCTGCTCAGGTACTAGGCAACAAAAAGTAGGTAATATGCGCTTAGCAAAAGCTAACATGTCTTTAGTCGCAGCCATCTCAAGATTCAAACGCGTCTGAATGGTTGTCGCCAGTAACTCAACATCTCTATCTTGAATATGACGCCGGTCTTCGCGAAGATGCACTGTAATACCATCCGCCCCCGCTTGTTCAGCCACAAAAGCCGCTTGTACTGGATCAGGATAGCGCGTACTACCACGCGCTTGACGCAGCGTCGCAACATGATCAATATTCACACCCAAAAGAATAGGCTGCATAAAAAACTCCTTATGATGGTGCCGTCATCATAGCAAATAGCTGACGGCTTTGCAGGGTTTGACCACCTAAGGCATGATGTAGTACTTGCCGTGTCAGCTGCTTTGCCGCTAACCCAAGCACTTTTGCATCACCATTCTGTTCGGCTTTATTGACAAAGTAATTGCTCATATCTCGAATGCTTGCACCGCTTATCCTTTGGGAAGCAGTCGACTGCGCTATCCAACCACGACCTGAATCATAATGATAATAACCTGTATCTTGCAATACACATCCTTGTTCATCATGTATAAAGTCAATGCCTAAACCAAGCTCTTGCAATAATTGGAATTCAAAACGCCGAAGACCTGGCTCTAGTAAGTCAGGAGCGCTTAACTGTTGTAAGCTTTCCTGATAGTGATACCACAAAGCTGGACACGGATCACTCTTAGGTAAAAGTTTTTGTAATAATTCATTAAGATACATGCCACAAAAAAGTGATTTACCGCTAAGTTGTATCTCATAATTCAAAGCTTCGGCATCTGTGATAGAAGGTAAATCACGCGCACTATGCCACGCCAGCTCAAGTAAAATAAAGGGTTGCCATATGCGACTCTTTGCTTGATGGGTTTTAGCATTGCGTACCATCACACTCATACGGCCATATGTGTGCGTAAATACATCGACAATGAGATGAGACTCTTTATACGGCCGAGAATGGAGTACATAAGCCAATGTGGATGATTGCATAGAAAAACCTGAATGTTATCATACAGACGATTGCAGTTATGACTCTTCAAATCCAAGCTTATGAAGCTCTGATAAATTATCTGCCCAACCTGAACGTACCTTAACCCATAAACTTAAAAACATTTTTCGACCTAACATGGCCTCTAAATCAAGCCGCGCAAGACGCCCCACTTTCTTAAGAATCTCGCCTTTCTTCCCAATAACAATCGCTTTTTGGCTATCCCGCTCGACTAAAATCAATGCTGAAACTTTAATTAATGTTTCAGTTTCTTCATATGCCTCGATGGTCACAGTTAAATCATAGGGCAGCTCATCAGAAAGCTCTCGAGTAAGCTTTTCTCTGACTTTTTCAGCAATCAAGAAGCGCACACTGGCATTGGTACACTCTTCTTCTGGATAATAGTAAGGTGATTCAGGCATCCATGGGCTGATAGCTTGATAAATCGCTTGTGTATTTTTGTTTTTAAGCGCTGACACGGGAATGACCGAAGCAAAGTTAAGCTTTGCTGAAAGCTTTTGCAAAAGTGGTAATAACTCTTCTCGATTTTTACATAAATCAATTTTATTAACTACTAAAATAATAGGTACTGTTTGCTTTTGCATTAAACTTAATACACGCTCGTCTTCTTCGGTCCATTCGCGCCAATCCACAACCCAAATAATCGCATCGACGCCATCAACCGCCTGTACTACACTCTTATTCATCAAACGATTGAGAGCATGTGGCACATGCTTATGCAAACCTGGCGTGTCAACAAAGATAATTTGTTTATGATTTTCCGTATGAATACCTAATATTTGTTGTCTTGTTGTCTGCGGTTTATTTGAAGTAATGCTGATTTGCTGTCCAACTAGCTCATTAAGCAAGGTTGACTTACCCACATTAGGTCGCCCCACAATGGCGACAAAACCACAGTATGTTATCTCATTCATCATTGCCCCAAATCATTAAGCATACGATCCGCTGCCAGCTGCTCTGCGCGACGCCGGTTTGTACCTGTTGCGATAGTTTCTTTATCTAATGCTGCTATTCTACATCGTATTGTAAACGTTTGTGCATGTGCCTGTCCCGTTATCGTTATGACTTCATAGACTGGCAATGCATAGCCTTTCTGTTGCAAATATTCTTGTAGTTTTGTTTTTGGATCTTTCTCAAGTTTTTTATGAAGCACTGCTTCTACTTTATCACCATACCATGCCAATATCACGTCTCGACAAATAAACAGATCTTGGCAGTCTTGATACATTGCGGCAATCACAGCCTCTAAAGCGTCCGCTAAAATAGAATCTCGTTCTGTTCCACCGCTTTTAAGCTCACCACTACCCAAACGCAAATAATCACCTAAATCCAGTTCTCGTGCAATGAGTGCTAAGGTGTCACCATTGACTAAATTTGCACGAAACCGGGTTAGTGCACCTTCATTAGCGTGTGCAGCACGAACATACAGCGCTTCTGCTATCACAAAATTAAGAATAGAATCCCCTAAAAACTCTAGGCGCTCATTGTTTTTTTCTGCCATACTTCGGTGCGTTAGCGCCTGCTGTAATAGCTCAATGTTAGAAAATGTATAACCCAGTTGACGCATAAATGGCATTAAATCAAGCTGGCTTCGCTTTTTCATAAACTATCGCCGCTTCTATCCCAACGAAATTTATGCGTTTGGGGATCAAAACTTAATAAAATCCATTCGGCTTTGCCAACAATATTTGCCTCCGGCATTGGCCCCCATGTACGACTATCATCGCTATTATCGCGGTTGTCACCCATCATAAAATAAGCATTTGCAGGTACTGTGATATCTAAATCGCCAGTACCATAAGCGTTGGGATTGATGAGAATTTTGTGTTTAACCCCAAGCAAATCTTCTTCATAAGCAATCACATCCAAATTACCGCCTGGCTCATAATCTGTTGCAGGTCCTATTTCAGTTAAGCTTGCAGGGATTCCATTGATAATGAGTTGTTTATTTTTATAAACAATGTGATCACCTGGCAAGCCAATAACACGTTTGACTAAATCGACTTGAGGATTGACTGGCCAACGAAATACGACAATATCACCTCGCTTAGGTTCATGGATACTGATAACTTTGGTATTAATGACAGGCAGTCGCAAACCATAAATAAATTGATTCGTTAATACAAAATCACCAGGTAATACTGTTGGCTCTAGTGAACCACTTGGCACATGAAATGGCTGAGCGATAAATGAGCGAATTACCAAAACCAACAATAAAATAGGAAAAAATGAACGCGCTTGCTCAATCCATGAAGGCATCGTACGCTGTATGGCATTTCTTCTTTTTGCAAACCAGACAATATCTAGTAGATAAACCAAGCCAGATACGATAACAGCTAAGGTGAGCACCAAGGGAAAATTAAAAGTAACCACCCCCATTTGAGGATTGACGCTGAAACCAAGCCAAGCTGCTATTAATAAGAATAATAACCATGGAAACGATTTATAGCATTGTACAATCCATGCGGGAATTGTTACTTGTCCACGATGCTTTGCAAGAACCATTTTATCAAGCAACACAACACCACTTGTGAATACTGTTGCTAATAAAAGCAACCATTCTAATACCATATAATTCATTTACCTATTCCTTGATCCCGTTGTAAGAGCACGGCGGACCGCACCCGGATTTAGCCGAACAATACCATCATCTGCATGGGGCATGATATAACAATGACCCTGGGCACCACGTATCGTACCCCTATATAAACAGCGTGCTCGACCCTATTTCTTTGTATCAACCTTCAAAACAGCCAAAAAAGCTTCCTGTGGTATTTCCACACGACCTACCTGTTTCATACGCTTTTTCCCTTCTTTTTGCTTTTCTAACAACTTGCGCTTACGACTGATATCACCGCCATAACATTTCGCTGTTACATTCTTTCTCAGGGCTTTCACCGTTTCTCTTGCGATAACATGACTACCAATAGCAGCTTGAATCGCTACATCAAACATTTGCCGAGGAATAAGCTCACGCATTTTTTCAATCAACATGCGGCCTCGACTCATCATATGTTCTCGATGCAAGATAATCGCTAAAGCATCTACTTTTTCGCTATTAATCAATACATCGAGCTTAACTAAATCTGCTGGTTGAAATCGAATAAAATGATAGTCAAGCGAGGCGTAGCCTCGACTGGTCGACTTTAATTTGTCAAAAAAATCGAGTACTACTTCATTCATCGGCATTTCATAAACCAAAGAAACTTGATTACCTAAATACAGCATTTTCGTTTGTATGCCGCGCTTTTCATTACATAAGGTAATCACATTGCCGACATAGGTTTGCGGCACTAAGATATTGGCTTGTACAATGGGTTCGCGAATTTCAGCAATAATACTAGGTGATGGCAATTTTGAAGGGTTATCTACTTTGAGAATCTCACCTTTCGTGGTAAGTACTTCATAAATTACCGTGGGCGCTGTTGTGATTAAATCTAGCTGATAATGTCGCTCTAGGCGTTCCTGTACAATTTCCATATGTAGCATACCAAGAAAGCCACAACGAAAGCCAAAACCTAAAGCATCTGAAGATTCAGGCTCATAAAATAGTGCTGCATCATTGAGACGTAACTTAGCTAAGGCATCACGAAAGGCTTCATAATCATCGGAGCTGGTTGGAAATAAGCCAGCATAAACTTTGGGTTGCACTTTTTGGAATCCAGGCAACATTTCTGTGGCACCATGGTGCTGGTGCGTAATTGTGTCACCTACGGGTGCACCATCAATTTCTTTGATATTTGCAACAATAAAACCAACCTCGCCAGCAGATAATTTGTCTTTATCTGCCGCTTTAGGTGTAAATACTCCGAGTTTAGTTACCTCATGCGTACGTCCTGTCGACATAATTTTAATGCGATCACGCACAGTTAAGCAACCCTGTTTAATTCTCACTAAGGAAACTACGCCTAAATAACTATCAAACCACGAATCAATAATCAGCGCTTGCAAGGGTGCATCAACATCACCTTCGGGTGGTGGCACTTTGGCAACAAGTTCTTCAAGCAAATCTTGAATACCAAGACCACTTTTTGCGCTGACGCGTAATGCATGCTCAGCATCGATGCCAATAATATCTCCAATTTCTTGAATAACGCGCTCAGGTTCTACTTGAGGTAAATCAATTTTATTAAGCACGGGAATAACTTCTAAACCTTGCTCAATGGCGGTGTAACACACGGCGACGGTTTGCGCTTCAACCCCTTGCGCCGCGTCCACAACGAGTAACGCACCCTCACATGCGGCAAGAGAGCGGGATACTTCATAGGCAAAATCCACATGACCTGGCGTATCAATAAAATTAAGTTGGTAACGCTGACCATCTTTGGCATGATAATACAGCGTGACGCTTTGCGCTTTAATAGTAATACCGCGTTCACGTTCAATATCCATGGAATCAAGCACTTGCTCCGCCATTTCACGGTCACTCAAGCCACCGCACAGCTGAATAAATCTATCTGCCAAGGTTGATTTGCCATGGTCAATATGGGCAATAATGGAAAAGTTACGAATTAGCTTCATTATGTTATAACATCATTAGGAAAGAGGGCATTATACCCTGCTCGCCTTAAGATGCGAAGCCTCACGTACCATTCTTGCCAGCTGTCGATAATCTGCCCTGCTCATATGACGAGCTTCTAGTAGTAATCGCGCGGAAAACGAAGGTGAGCCCACTTTGATATGTAACACCGCAATAGGCGCTAATACGAGTGAACCAGGCCTCATGATACCCCGATAATACTCGCCCTTAGTACAGCGCAGCTCGATAGTCGCATCAGTCAATAATGTAAAACCTGTGATAGCACGATGTCCCTTACGCCAACACCAACGCCGCATACCCTGCATGGTATAGAAGCAAAGCCAAATGGCGAGTAATAGACCAAGCCACCACGGATAGGCCAAGCGCCAGGCACAAAAACCAATACACGCGAGCGTTATGCCTAGAGCCAACAAAATAAGGAGTTGCCAATACCAGCTGAGTGGTTTATTGCACGTGACGACGAGCATAGTGAAGTAATCGTTGAACTAAGGCCGAAAATTCTGGCGGCGCCGGCTCGCGTTCGGTCAGCCAAGCATAAAGCTCCATATCTGTCGCTTGCAATAAATGCGCTAAACATGTCAGTTCTGCAGCACTCAGTGCATCATACTGCGTCTCAATAAACGGCGCCAAGATAAGATCAAGCTCAAGCATGCCTCGCCTAGCCGACCATAAAAGTCTTGTTTGAGAATGTGTTATCATAACAATTATCCTTATGATTGACGGCCCAGGTAAAAAAACATGTCTAACGCCACAAAAGCCATGCTACCCTTTCCCCATGACCATGACAACGACTTATTATACTTAAGTACATTAGCCATTGAAGGTAAGGACGCCAGTGCCTTTTTACAAGGTCAACTGACTCAAGATGTGTCGCTTTGCACGCAAGGCCCACAAATGGCTGCAGCGCTTAATCCCAAAGGGCGCGCTTATGCGCTTGGCTGGCTTGTTTCGATACCCACAGGCTTTTTATGGGTATTACCACAAACGATTTTATCCACGACCCTTACGAATTTAAAACGCTATGTTTTGCGCAGCCAAGTGACATTGACCGATGTCAGCGACATCTGGCATGTGACGCTAAGTACCACAGCAAGCAATCTCGATGGGCTTCCATGTTTACCTGCAGCCTTACAAACAAAAACCGGGTGGTTTGGTGTATTACACAAAACTCCACCAAATCCACCACCCACGATATGGCTAAACTGGCACGCGCGCTGTTTAAGCGTAGGCTATCCCATGTTAACCCCCGCAACAGTCGAACAATACACAGCGCATGAGCTTGATCTCATCTCTTGGCAGGGCGTGAGTTTCACCAAAGGTTGCTATACCGGACAAGAGATTGTGGCACGTATGCATTATCGGGCGACCCCGAAAACTGCGCTGACACTTGTCAGCATCGACGCATGGACCCATGCTCATATCGGTTATGGCGATAGTTTGGTTAGCGAAGTCAGCGGGCAGACTATCGATTTAGTCGATGGGCAATGGTTGTCTGCATCACGCCTACTTGCACTCAGCGTATTACCGCACACATTGCCCGATACAAGCCTTGTCAGTCATGCCTCTGGTGCACAAGGCAGGTTGATACGAGAAAACATCCTCCATCGTTGAGTTTTGTCACTGCTATGCAATGAGTTTTTTACCCATCATCATGAACAAAACCGACGGCAAATAGGCTACAAGACTTGACACGCTAAACCCTCGAATGAACAACGCGAGCGTGAAGAGCGCGGTGGCCCTGAGAAAAGTCCTGAACCTCCTTGTGAAAAGAGAGGTTGTCTCTCATTTTCGAGATCTGAAGGATAGCCGTCTGAGTCACTGTCTTCTGGATGCGATGCGTTGTTGCTTTGAAACGTAAGAAGGCGGCTAATTGATTGTAATGGCCGGACGCTACTCGCGGCACTATCCACATTCGGCGTCATATGAGAAGCTAAGCCTTCACATCGCTTAGCAACACTGTCAGTCTCTTCATCTTGCGTATTTTTTTCTATTAAATGACGATAAAAACCGCTGCCGAGAGTATCCGTAAAACCATACATCGCCATGCGTACATCTAAAGCGCCTAGACCTATGTATTGGTCCAGTTGAGCATCATTAATATCCTCATTGGCTACTATGTCTACGTGCTGGTCCAGTTGTGCATCGTTAATACCCTCATTAGCTACTGTTTCTGATGGTATCTCAGTGATTGCCGGCGCTGGCCACAACCGCGCTTGAACAAGCTGAAAGAAATAAAGTGTGAGCGATAAAATACGATTGAGATTAATCGTAGCCGACAGCAAATCGCTGTTACCACCGATAACGCCACCAACAATATTACCGATTGAGGTTGCATCCAGATCAACCAACATCTTATAAAAACCTGAGGCAAAAAAGCTTTCTAGCATAGCATTAGCAAATGTGCTACCCGAACATAAACCACCAAAAAGCTCCACCAAAAAAACAGCGGCCATTGTCAGAGCAAACACTGGCTTTACCTTATACATATTCTTTAAATGAATCCATATATTACCTAAGCCTTGCGTCACATTAAGGCCAGACATGATGAATAACGCGATTCGGGCCGCTTCGGCAGCTGGCAATGTTGCCCACGTAGCAATGGGACTGTTCACCCCCATGAGTTTAAATAATAACTCTAAGCCTTCTTTCACACTACCCGCATTCAAAAATGCGATATAGGCCGCATCTGTTGCAACCATCGATATGCCAAGATAACGTCCAATCAAATAGCCCACACCTGGCTTTTGCATTTCGCTCGTATACGTTGCGTCATGAATGCGCTTGATGGCAACGATACGTTTATCTAACTGTTCTAAACTATGCAATGCATGCATATCTGCCTTAATATGCCGACCACTGTTTGAAAATAGATCATGATAACCACGCATTGCTTGAATGAGTGCCTGTTTTTTTAATTTTTCATCTAAAAAATCCTCTGAATGATCGAGAAAAACCTGATACAGCTGCTCTGTCGATAAATTACAAACATCATCGGCCAACTTTCGCACTCTTACGATGCTAATGCCTGTATCGACTGAACGAAATAAGGTTGATAATGCAGCCCCTGTTGCGACTATATTGAGGCACGCATTAGCGAAAAAAGATGCCATGGTTTCTAAAAAAACCGATTTTCCTGCAGCTACTAGAGCATTATATGTAATAGCCGCCGTACCAGATGCTGATAAAAACATAGAAAAACCTATCAAAAGCGTAGCAAGGCCATCAGCATAGCCCACAACGCCACGAGAGAAAAATTGCCGGTCTCGCATAAAACTCAACCAGTCTTTTGCAAAAACTAAGACATTTGGACAAGCTACTCTTCTTAAGCTATAAAAATATAACACCACATTATAAACCGCTGAAAAAGTACCTACCACTATGGCCATGCCACCAGGTACGCCCTCTCCCATGGGCAGACCTTGTTCTTTAAGCCAAAGTAAAAACTTTTTTCCCGCCTCATAACCTGAAGTAAAGTTAGGTGGCCCGCCGGCCAAATAAGCCAACGGCAATGTAAACAGCGCTAGGTATTCATTTTTAGCGAGGTATTTGAGTGATTTTCTAGTATATCTGGCAGCATCCGCAGCGGGCGTGCATGAAATGGTTGGAAATGGCATGTAAGCTAAACCTTTTGATTGTCATTATTGTTGCTTGCCAATGTTTTATGCATTCATTGCATGTCAATATAATATGGTGACTCAACCTATTCCTTCAGAACTCAAACATTGCACTGAAAACCCTCGATTATAGGGCAAAAAAAAAGCAAGTCAAGTCATCGCTATCAAGTGCTTTCAGATCTATGCCTTTTGAAGTTGATTGCGTATATACTTGGTACTAACGCATTCACTGAAGATCATACGATGTCACTTATGCAAGCCATATGGGTTGATAACCCTCATGACCCACTCATTCTAAGGGAAACAACGTTGCCTACGCTTAAGGCCGGCGAAGTCTTGATCAAGGTTGCCGCCACCGCCGTCAATCGCGCCGATATTTTGCAAAGCAAAGGCCACTACGCACCACCAACCGGTACCAGCCCTATCTTAGGACTTGAATTCGCTGGCACCCTTGTTGACACGGCCCAAGCAACGACAAACTTTCAGATCGGTGATCGCGTCATGGGTATTGTCAGTGGTGGTGCTTATGCAAATTACCTTGCTGTACCTGCCGGACAGCTATTACCCATACCTCCCGACTTAAGTTTTGAAAAAGCAGCGGCGATACCTGAGGCTTTCATTACCGCTAATGAAAGCCTTTTTGAAATGGCTAGATTAAAAACGCACGAGTGTTTACTTTTACATGCAGCGACCAGTGGTGTTGGCACCGCTGTGTTACAGTTGGCCAAACAGCATGGCGTTGCTACCATTGCACTCGCAAGGGACGATGCTAAACTGCAACATATTGCAGATTTCAAGCCAATACTCTCTATCAATTATGAAAAAATGGATTGGATTCATGCAATTACCCAACATGGCTTTGCCAATAAGATTGATGTTATTGCAGATTTCATCGGTGAAGCCTATATTAAACAACATCTTGACCTCTTAGCACCAGATGGTCGTATTGTTCATTTAGCAACTATGCGTGGTTATCAGGCTGATATCGATTTACGACAGCTCATGCGAAAACAACTGCACCTGATTGGCTTTCAACTACGACTTAAAACACCCGAGCAAAAGGCGCAAGCTAGCCAGCGCTTCTGGCGGCGTTGGGGGGCTTATATTGCTGACAATCGCATACAACCCGTGATTGCCGCAACGTTTCCCTTGGCACAAGCTTCTGAAGCTCACGCATTGCTCACACAAAATCAACATGTGGGAAAAATTGTCTTGAGTGTTGCTCCCTAACATCCGGCCGAAAACCAGCACTTTTCAGAAACCACTATGTAACATGATGATTACATTCAGGTCTCTTTCAGCCATTTTCTGGATATGCCGGCTAACCCTTAATGGTTCGTTAAGGTTTTGTCGGTACAATGGATCCCAGAACAGTAGAATAATTAAGAGAACACAGTATGTCCAATCATGATAATAATTCATCCATGCTTGCCCCACAGCAAGGCGCTGATTTCAAGCATCTTGTGCTTGCCGGCGGCGGCGCAAAAGGTGCTCTCTACCCTGGTGCACTCCAAGCCCTTGATGATGAAGGCATTTTATCGAACATCCAAACCGTTGCTGGTTCCTCTGCTGGTGCACTCACGGCATCCATGTTGGCCATCGGCCTCACGCCCAAAGAGATAGCCGAACAGTTCAAAAGCAAAGGTTTTGCTGATTTTCTTAAAACCACAAAGCTAACAGAGGGTGGCCTTTTTAGTACAGGCAGCCTTAAACGCCATGTTAACGAAGTGCTATTCTCATGCTTGAAACAAAAACTAACGCATCTTTATGCACAGCATAAGGACAAAATCACCAACCGTGACGATCGCAGATTTGTTTCACAGTTGATCGATTCATTGACCTCAGCAGACCGACGATTCTGCAGACGTCCGACCTTCAATGATCTCGGTAGAATTGCTGATATTTTTCAAGACTTAGATCCCGAAAATCCAAATCCATTCAAGAAACTGACCGTTACTATGACGGAATATGATCCTGAGAGACCTAACGATCCAGGAAGAACCGTTCACTGTAAAGCTGATCACCCCGAATTTGGCACGCTCTCTATTGCTGAAGCCGTTGCGGGCTCTGCATGTTTACCTATCGTATTTGCACCAATGCAAATAGGAAACAAGATTTATCGTGATGGTGGTATTGGTCAAAATACGCCTATCGATGCTGTGCCTGAAAACGAGCGCCAACAAACACTCGCCTTAGTGTTTGAAGAAGAATCGCGAGAGCATGAAGACATTATTTTCAGCAGTGCCGAACCTCAGCTAGCCGAAGCTGGGTTTGCTGATAAAGTCATTCAGACCCGATTTGGGGCAAGCTTGCCTCAGTCTGTATACAATGACGCTGTCGATGTTCGCAAGCATGCTAAGGAAACTGATAACGTTATAAGATTGATGGTACCTAGTGCGCTTAGTATAACCACACCTTCTTTAAGTCCTGAACTTGCCGCACAAGCTACGGTCAATGGTTATGTATCTGTTAAAGCATGGTTAAAAGCTTTTCGTCCACGTCCAGTTACCATCGTACCAAGCCTTGTTCTACCTGATCAAGAGCAAGATTTAGTGAACACGTTAGATACCCAAATCCAAGGGCTTCATATACTGAGTGCAGAAAAAGAAGCTTTACTTAAAAACATTGAAGCACTTAAAAAAGAAAAAAATAACTATGACTCTTTCTTACATTTATTAGATAAAAAAGATAGAGCCTATGTTGAAAATAAAATAACTCATTTAAACAATGAGCTTGAAAGAAAGAGTCATGCACTCACAACAAAGAACGATGCCATTATTAAAACTAAAGAAGCTATCGCAGCTATATCCGATAAATTACTCGAATCAAAAACATATGCCAGACATTTCTTAACTTATCAAATCTTAGCATGGAAAAGATCGATTGCATCATTAAAAAATCCGCTGTTTAAGTCAACACTGCTCAATTTCATTGAGGATATCTATCAGGCATCGAAAAACGTGGATGATGGTAAATTCTTTGCAGACCATATTGCAAAAATTAACGATATCATCACTTGTGTAAACAGCGATCCTTTGACAATCCAACATAAATTAAAACTTATTCCCCTTGTTGAAACATTAATACGCGAATTTCACAGCAAGGGTATATTTATGGAGACATTCGCCTATCACGCGAGTATTCTTTTAAAAAGTGTGACACATACACTATTGTTTTCCGATCTTGAAACACAAGCAGCTCAATTGCCCGAAACACTTAAAGAGCCTGCAAATGAAACCTTGGCTCAGATAAAAGAGGCCATGCACGATGTTTATGACAATCATTATGACAACTGCACGCTTAAACTCAGCAAAGTGCTCTATCAGACTCAAGACTTATTTGACGCTATCCTTGAGCCTAAAGGGGCGAAAGACGATGCCGCGATAGCAACGACAACAGCAACATTGTCCAAGCCCACGTTAAAACGCACGTCGTCACGCCCTGATCTCAAGTTATCCATGGAGACAGCTGGAACGTCCGCTATGACGGCACCCCTTGCATCGCAGCTTGATTCTAATATCCATAAGATAGCAGATATTAAAACAAAGGCATCACTGCTTCGTGCAACCATATACGAGCTAACTCGCGCAACCGCGGCAAACAAGGAAGAAAAACCCGAGACTGACAGTCCTTTATTACGTACCTTTAACAAGTTTAGTCAAATCATCGGGCGATTTTTTCAAGCAACAGCTACAGTCATGGCAAGACCTGCAGAAATGTTTGGGGGTCTATGGCGCCATACCTCACGCGCTGAAAATGCAGACATTGCCATTGTTGGTGAAATAACGGCACCTGCCGCGTAATATCTCGGCGGGTCTTTCAAAATAACATGGCTTTATCCAAGCTCTAATGTAGTTCGACCAAATTCCTTATGCGCTTGTCTGGTAGGGATATTACCGTGGTAATACATTCTGACGGTTTTAAAAACCGGCCTTAACGGCCATTGTCTGAGAAATTTGGCACCTTCCGGCTGGTTATCTGGCATATCGATATATACCGTGCTTGGCATTTGTATCTGTTGACACAAGGCTTGATATAGATAGGATGCAATATCAACATCATCGGCGAAAAGTGGGGCAATACGATAACCTTCGGTGGCTTTGACTATTTGTCCATAACCGCAAATTTTACCATGTTTCATGGCGGCAATTCGAATTGTATTCGGTAGTTGAGCCCAATGCGCCAAAAAGACGCTACGATCTTGTGAAAACACCGCTTGGTCATACTGGACTAAATCGTCAGTGTCTATGTCAGTACTTAGGGTTATATTTTGTGGGTGTGGTGTAGGTGTTGTTAAGGGTGTATCTAAACCATGCGCATAGCGTGTGGTATATGTTTCTAACACAAACCCCGAAGCTTGATAATTTTTTTCTTGCGCAACCACGCCATCTAAAGCAATGGCATCATGCGGTTTATTGTGTTTTGTGATCTCATCCCATAAGTATTTGCCATAACCTTGACCACGCAATGTGGGCGTGACGATATAAAAGCCAATAAAAGCAAATCCATTGCCATATTTCACTTGCGAGAGCGTAGCAATGGTCTCATTATCTTTTTTTAGCAAAAAATAACCCGACGGATCTGTCGCATAATAGGCTTCAGCCGCATTTAAAATAGGATTCCAGTTTTCTTTTTTAGCCCAGGCAACGGCCTGCTTTAAATCCTCAAGCTGCATTAAACAGATGCTAGTATCATGTCGGCTATCCATCACGCTATCCTATAAACTGACACATTTATCGTTAAGTATGACCCAGGATCACTGAAAATGCGAGAGAGGTGCACAGGGATAGAGAGCCTGCTTGCACGAGAAGTACAAAAACGCCCTCCCCCTTGCGGGGGAAGCTAGCGTTTGATGAGAGGCAATAAAGCCATCGTATACGATGACAAGGCTATGTTTTGAAGAGAAACTTACCGCTTACTCTGCTTTCTTCTTAGGCAGATATAAATCTGTAATCGTGCCTTCAAACACTTCTGTAGCTAATGCCACTGATTCTGATAACGTTGGATGCGCATGAATCGTAAGCGCGATATCCTCAGCGTAACAACCCATTTCAATCGCTAAACCGATTTCACCTAGTAATTCGCCAGCATTAATACCCACAATACCGCCACCTAGCACACGATGCGTTTTCTTATCAAATAAGAGTTTAGTTAAACCTTCTTCGCGGCCATTACTAAGCGCGCGGCCACTAGCCATCCACGGGAACACGCCAACACCATACTCAATACCTTGCGCTTTCGCTGCTGTTTCGGTGAGTCCAACCCACGCAACTTCCGGATCCGTATAAGCCACAGAAGGAATGCATTTGGGTTCAAAGTAATGATTAAGGCCTGAAATAACTTCAGCTGCAACCCGACCTTCTGCCACAGCTTTATGCGCAAGCATCGGCTGACCTACGATATCTCCAATAGCGAAAATATGTGATACATTGGTGCGAAGTTGTTTATCTACCGCAATAAAACCACGCTCATCGACATGAACACCTGCTTTTTCAGCATCAATAAGCTTGCCATTGGGTGTACGTCCTACCGCGCTTAATATTTTATCGAAACGCTGTGGTTCGCTGGGCGCTGCTGCACCTTCAAAAGTCACCCATAAACCATCTTTTTTGGCTTCAACCTTGGTCACTTTTGTTTGTAGCATAATTTTTGTGAATTGTTTTTCCAGAATTTTTGCCAGCGGCTTGACTAAATCTCTGTCCGCGCCAGGCATTAAACCATCCATGAATTCAACAACTGTGATGTTTGCACCTAAAGCGCGGTATACCGTTGCCATTTCAAGACCAATAATACCACCACCAATCACGAGCATGTCACCCGCAACAGGGTCGAGCGCTAGTGCACCAGTTGAATCCACAATACGTGGATCATCAGGCAGAAAGGGCAATGCAACTGGTTTTGAGCCCGCAGCAATAATGGCTTGCTCGAACTGAATTATCTGTACTTTACCATCAGCTAAAGTCACATCCAAGGTATTAGGCGAAGTAAAACGACCATATCCTTGCACAACATTCACTTTACGTTGTTTGGCCATCATGGCCAAACCGCCAGTTAATTTACTAACCACCTTATCTTTGTACGCACGAATTTTTGTCATATCCAGCTTTATTTCGCCAAATTCTACGCCATGTGCTTGCATATGATGACTATCATCAATCACTTTTGCAACGTGTAATAACGCTTTAGAAGGGATACAGCCTACATTTAAGCAAACACCACCTAGCGTGCCAAAACGTTCAACTAACGTTACTTGTTTGCCTAAATCTGCGGCACGAAATGCAGCCGTATAACCGCCAGGTCCGCTACCTAATACTAAAACTTGTGTCACGATGGGTTCCATTCTGGTTCCTTACTATTTTAAAAAATTTGTATATATCCGTGCTCATTGAAAATAGGTGTATTTTCATATGCGCATCTGCACATTTTGAACGATGACAGGTATGCGTTCATCATCGCTGCGCGATGGTTTTATCACCCTTCATCCGGCTTCGGCCATCTTCTCTCTCAAGGGGAAGACAGCTGACGCCGAATTTCCCTCGAGCAATAACGCTAGTACCTAGTACCTGTCAGGTCGCAAGTTGCGCCTACCCGAAAATACCCGCGATAGACGTTGCCATAGCCTGGGCAAGCTGCGGCGCTGCTGTCTCAAACTTCAAGTTCGTCTTCGTTGCTAAACTTTCAATTTGCGTTTGTGATTTACTCCAATTGGATGTCGCTTGCGTGCTAGTACTGTTCACCGTAGAGTTACCAACAAGGTATTGTTTACTGGTCGCTTTCACAGGTGTGCCACTACGCGTTGCCACTTGAACGTCCGTCACTAAATGATAGCTAATGGTTTGAAACGCAGAGTCTGCCACCATGCCAACGACAGCACCCGCAACTGCGCCAGTCACTAAACCACCGGTATCATTGTGTACAAGCGCCGCTGTACCTAGACCCGCAGCACCACCGGAAACAACACCATCAGCCATTTTACTACCGCCACTCGGTTTAATTTGGCCGGCGCTTAATACATTAACCTGTAACACATAATGCGCTTGACTTACATCGTTCACTAAGCGATAACCTTTCGCTTGTAAATCTGCAGTCAACGGCGTACGCACGTCAATATTCTGTTGATCAGAGGTATTGTGTGTTTCTAAATAAATCGTTTTCTGATTATTAGGCACAGGATCTAAAAAGATAGAACTCGACATCTTGGTTTTAACATCAAGATTGTGATCATAAATAACTGACTGACCAGCCATACAACCACTTAAGGTCAAGCTTGCAGCAAGTAACGCTGGTAATAATAGCTTTTTTTTCATCGTCTTCATAAAGACCTCACTTTAGTTTACTTATTGTTCCTTGGGCGTAGCTCAAGTCCATTATAAAAAGTTTATAGCAATACCCGACGTAAGTCCGCCAATGTATCTGCTAAATAACGGGTAAATCTCGCACCCTCTGCACCATCAATAACCCGATGGTCGTAAGATAAGGATAAAGGCAACATAAGCCTTGGCACCCATTGCTCATCTTGATACACCGGTTTTATGCTAGAACGGGAAACACCCAGAATGGCAACATCAGGCAAATTGACAATCGGCGTAAATGCAGTACCACCGATACCACCCAGGCTTGAAATCGTAAAACTACTGCCTTGCATCTCTGCAGGCATAAGTCCCTTGGTTCTTGCTTTTTCACTGATGGCAGCTAATTCTTTTGATAAAGCAATAACGCCTTTTTTATCCACATCGCGGATGACCGCAACCACTAAACCGTTAGGCGTATCGACTGCAACACCAATATGATAGTATTGTTTCAAAATCAATGACTGTCCATCTGCACTTAATGATGCATTGAAGTTTGGAAAGGCTTGTAAAGCACTGACGACTGCTTTCATAATGAGCACTAATGGCGTTAATTTAATACCTTGCTTAGCCAAAATGTCACTTTGCTGCTTACGAAATGCTTCCATATCTGTGATATCTGCTTCATCAAACTGCGTTACATGCGGTACCACTATCCAATTGCGTTGTAAGTTTGCACCAGATAATTTCTTAATTTTGCTCAATTCTTGTGTGCTGATAGGCCCAAATTTACTGTGATCTACATCCGGTACTTGCGGCAAGCTAAATCCAGCTCCATCACCTGATTGCATTTTTGACTTAATATATGCATGTAAGTCATCTGTCTGAATGCGACCACCACGACCTGTACCACGAATCCTATGCAAATCAATACCTAATTCTCGTGACAATCGACGCACCGCCGGACCTGCATAAACATCATCAGCGGCCGTAACAGCTGGTGCTTCTGGTTTAGTTGCAGCAACAGGTGCAGATGCCACCGCTGGCATTGCCGTTGCTTCTGGTGTAGCGGCTTTACTGGCAGGTTCGGATGCCGCTGCTTTGCTTGCAGACGCCGGTTCAGCTTCAACTGCTGCATCGACAGTGACAAGCTCATTATCTTGTGTCACTTTATCGCCGACTTTCACATGAATGGCGGTGACTTTACCCGCCAAGGTACTTGGTACTTCCATACTGGCTTTATCTGATTCTAAGGTGACAATCGGATCATCCACTTGAATGGTTTGCCCCACTTTCACTAAAATTTCAATCACATCCACCGGATTACTGCTACCAACATCCGGCACTAAAATGGCTTGTTTCATGGTCGTCCTCGTATACTACACTGTGATTGGATTAGGTTTATCAGGATTAATACCCAACGCTTTTCGCGCTTTCAGTAAATCTGCCAGCGCAAAATCTCCAGCTTGATGCATCGTCGCAAGGGTATGATAGACAATTGCCTTAGCATCCACTTCAAAAAAATCTCGAAGGGCTGAGCGCTGATCACTTCGACCATAACCATCAGTCCCCAATACGGTATAATGTTTCCCGGGGATAAATGCCCGAATTTGCTCAGCATACGCGCGAATATAATCCGTAGCTGCAACGATAACACCTTGCGTTTTTGTCAGGCAATGCGCTACATGGCTTATTTTTTCCGGTTTATCAGGATGCAAACGCTGCGCTCTATCAAGTGCTGCGGCTTCTCTGGTTAATTCGTTAAAGCTTGTAACCGACCAAACGTCAACATTGACCGCATAGTCTTGCTCTAAAATCTCTGCTGCTTTCATAACCTCACGCAAGATAGTACCCGAACCTAACAACTGCGCATGTTTTTTATGCTTATGTTTGCTAGCCGTTAGTTTATACATCCCCTTAATAATACCCTCTTCTGCACCTTTAGGCATCTTGGGATGTGCATAGTTCTCGTTCATTAAGGTAATGTAATAATAAATATCTTCCTGCAGCGTATACATACGATGAATGCCTTCACGGATAATCACCGCTAATTCATACATAAAGGTTGGATCATAGCTTAAACAATTCGGCACTACATTCGCAAACACAAGACTGTGACCATCTTGATGTTGCAAACCTTCACCAGCCAACGTGGTACGCCCAGCGGTACCGCCCATCAAAAAGCCACGTGCACGACAATCGCCTGCCGCCCAGGCTAAATCAGCAATACGCTGGTGTCCAAACATCGAATAGTAAATGTAGAAAGGAATCATCGGCAAATCGTTGACGCTATAAGATGTTGCTGCAGCTATCCATGAGCTAAACGCACCGGCTTCGGTAATCCCTTCTTCAAGCAATTGACCGTTGGTGGCTTCTTTGTAATACATAAGCTGACCAGCATCCACTGGCGTGTATAATTGGCCAACCGCTGAATAAATCCCGTACTGCCTAAACATACCTTCCATACCAAAGGTACGACACTCATCTGGTACGATAGGCACAATATGATCTTTAAGCGCAGGGTCTTTCATTAAATGATTTAAGACTCGCACAAAAGCCATAGTTGTCGATAGCTCTCTATCGCCGCTACTTTCATAAAAGCTTTCAAAATCTTCATGACTTGGTGTAGGCAAGTTGACGCTCGCATGGCTACGTCTGATCGGGAAAGCGCCACCCAAATTCTGGCGACATTTCACTAAATATTGATATTCTGGACTATCTTCACTGAAACGGACAAAAGGAATATGCGGTAAATCGCTATCTGCAATAGGTATTTGCCACCTGTCTCTAAATTCGCGAATTTCATTATCCGCTAATTTCTTTTGTTGATGGGTTGTGTTTTGGCCTTGACCCACTTTACCCATGCCATATCCTTTTACAGTGTGTGCAAGAATCACTGTGGGTTTTGCATTGCGATTATCTACCGCCCACTGATACGCCGCAAAAACACGCTTAGCATCATGACCACCATAGAGCAATGCCTCTAAATCTGCATCACTTAAATCAGCAACCATAGCTAGCACATTGGGATCTTTTGCAAAGAAATGTTCGCGCATATACGCGCCATCTTTGGCTTTAAAGTTTTGAAAATCACCATCGACGGTTGATAACATCAGCGCACGTAATGCACCCGCTGTATCTTTGGCTAAAAGCGCATCCCATTGATGATCCCAGATGACTTTAATGACATTCCAGCCAGCACCGCGGAAAATACCTTCTAAATCTTGGATGACTTTGCCATTACCGCGCACCGGACCATCTAAACGCTGTAAATTACAGTTAATCACAAAAATAAGATTGTCTAACTGCTCTTTCATCGCAATATTGAGAGCCCCTAGTGATTCTGGCTCATCCATCTCGCCATCACCACAGAAAACAAACACATGACGACCATCTGTTTTTTGAAGCCCGCGATGCCCTAGATATTTCAGAAATCGTGCTTGATAAATACCTTGTAATGGCCCAAGCCCCATAGAAACGGTAGGGAATTGCCAAAAATCTGGCATAAGCCATGGATGCGGATAAGAAGAAATACCTTGCCCTGCAACTTCTTGGCGAAAGTTAATCAAATGCTCTTCAGTTAATCGTCCTAATAAATAAGACAAAGCATAAAGTCCTGGCGATGAGTGACCTTGCATAAACACCAAATCGCCGCCATGTTCAGCGCTTGGACTATGAAAAAAATGTTCCCAACCCACCTCATAAAGCGTCGCTGATGAAGCAAAACTAGCAATATGACCGCCGACATCTTCTGCGCGTTTACCTGCTTTAACAACCATGGCCATCGCATTCCAGCGCAAATAAGCATCAATACGTGCTTCCATGGCTACATCGCCAGGATATACCGGTTCATCGGCTGTAGGGATAGTATTGATATATTCCGTCGTTGCGCGATATGGCAAATTAACGCCCGCACGCCGTAACGCAGTTTGCAAAGACTCAATGATAAATTGCGCACGCGCGCCATCGTCATGCTCAAGTAGATAATCAAGCGCCTCAACCCATTCTTGGGTTTCACTGGGATCAATATCTAAATTGTCAGTTGTTTGTGTCATAGACTGGTGCCTTAGATGTTATGCGAGTCCTTGCAGTGCCAATCCCATCGACTTACAAGGTGATGAGAAACATGCCCGGAACTCATGTGTGCGCAAGTTTACCACGGAATGCTCGCTAATTGAAGCGCTTGCACTTTCGAGTCAATGCGCTCAAAATAGGCGGCAATGAAGAGATGAGTAAGCGGAGAGGTACGTATGGATCCTTTGAGTATTTTACTTTCACGCATTCAAATGGGTTTCACCTTAGGTATGCATATCATTTTCCCGGTGCTTAACATCGGCCTTGCTTTGTTTATCTGCATCATGGAAGGTATGTGGCTTAAAACGAAAAATCCTGAATACCTCCGGATTGCTAAATTTTGGACCAAGCTATTCGCCATACCTTTTGGCGTCGGTGTCGTTTCCGGCATTGTGATGTCTTATGAGCTAGGCACTAACTTTGGTAACTTTACTAATGCCATTGGCGAAGTCTTAGGTTCTCTTTTTGTCTATGAAGTCTTAACTGCTTTCTTTCTAGAAGCCGGCTTTCTTGGCATTATGCTCTTTGGTTGGCAGCGCGTGGGTCCTAGAATGCACTTTTTTGCGACGCTGATGGTGATGATCGGCACTTTTGTATCTGCCTTTTGGATCATGTCAGCCAACTCCTGGATGCAAACACCGTCAGGTTATACGCTCATCGACGGTAAATACATGGTGAATAGTTGGTTGCAGGTGCTTTTTAATCCTTCCTTTTTACACCGCTTTACGCATATGGTCCTTGCCACTTACATTACTGCTTCATTCTTCATTGCCGCAGTCTCTTCTTGGTATCTACTCAAACAACGCCATATCAATATGAGTCGAATTGCACTTTCATTTGCGATGTGGATGGCGCTCATTTTAGTGCCGCTGCAATTTATGGTTGGTGACGCTGTGGGTCTTATCGTACATCAATATCAACCACTAAAAACCGCGGCCATTGAAGGTGTATGGAACACACAAAAAGGCGCTCCACTCGTATTATTCGCTATCCCAGATAGCGCCCAAGAAAAAAATCTATTTGCCATTCAAATTCCCTATGGTGCTAGTTTGATAAATACCCATCAACTTGAGGGTGAACTCATCGGTCTTAAATCGGTGCCACCTGAAGATCGGCCCGTCGTTGGAGCAACTTTCTTTGGTTTTCGTATCATGGTAGGTATCGGTGTGTTATTTCTCGCTTCCGTATTGATTGGATTATGGTTACGCATACGCGGTAAACTTTATACCACACGCTGGTTTCTCTGGAGCTGTGTAGGCCTCGGCCCCTTTGGTATGATCGCAACCATTGCAGGTTGGATGACGGCAGAATCCGGACGACAACCATGGGCGGTTTACGGACTGATGCGGACAGCTGCCGGGGCATCACCTGTACCTGCATCACACGTTGCCCTCACGCTCAGTGCCATTATCATTGTATATGTTGCTGTCTTACTCAGCTGTCTTTACTACTTATTTAAATTTATCCGTCGCGGTCCGGAAATGACAGAGCAAGAACGTGAAATAGCGGGTGCTTTCACTTACATGGGAAATCCTTAATATGGAACAAATTATCACGCTTATTTTATTAGCAGTTGTCGGTTTTGCAATTATTATGTACGTCGTGCTTGATGGCTTTGACCTAGGGATAGGGATCTTATTCCCATTCGCGAATGAGCATGATCGAGATCTGATGATGGGTTCTATCATTCCCGTTTGGGATGGTAATGAGACGTGGCTGGTTTTAGGTGCTGCAACCCTATATGGTGGCTTCCCGCTTGCTTACAGTACGCTCTTACCAACCTTGTATTTACCCCTATTTCTGATGTTATTAGCCTTAGTATTTCGGGGTATTGCTTTTGAGTTTAGGCATTATGCTCATAAAAGCCGAGCGGTTTGGAATATTGCCTTTGCAGCTGGCTCGACTATTGCAGCTTTTTGCCAAGGACTCGTTCTCGGCACTTTCGTGCAAGGTTACACGGATGGCAACGGCATCATTCAAGTAAGTAACTATAATCCTATTTCTGCCTTCAGCCTATTAACCGGTCTTGCGGTCGTTGCTGGTTATGCCTTACTCGGTAGCACCTGGCTTATCCGTAAAACTGAGGGCAAACTTCAAGAGCACATGTATCAGCGTGCACAATACCTTGTTGTTATCGTCATTTTATTTTCACTTATCGTTACCCTGTGGACACCGCTGATTGATCCTGGCATTAAAGCCAAATGGTTTAGTGCACCAACATTATTTTATCTCATACCATTACCCATCATTGGCGCTATTGCTGCATGGACTTTATGGTATAGCGTGCAAACCAAACGCTTTGAGCGAGCACCTTTTTGGTTGACTATCATTATCTTTTTGTGTTCTTATATCGGCTTCGCGTTATCAATGTGGCCGTACATTATTCCGCGGGCTGTCACTGTGTGGCAGGCTGCAGCACCATTGAAATCGCAAATTTTTATCTTAGTAGGTGTTGCCATTGTCTTACCCGTGATCGTGGCCTACACCATTTATTCCTATATTGTATTTCGTGGTAAAGTTAATATAGAACATGGGAGTCATTACTAATGGCTGTACGCTTACCTGGTTTGCGAACCTGCAAACAGCGAGAAAAAGCTAAACAATGGTTATGGTTTTTCGGTCTTTATCTCGGCGCCATTGCAGCGCTTGGTACCTTCAGTTATATTGCGCATCTTATCGTACCCCACTAAGGGCAGTCTTTTATCCGTAGGGCAAGAGGCGCAGCTTGGCCCTACGATAAATTAAGCTCATGCGCTAAACGCAAACCATCAAGTACCAAATCGGACATGATGACATCAAACAAATGCTCGCGTTCAAAAAGGTAAGCAAAACCACCGGTACCAATAACCGTTGGTTTAACGCCAGCAAAGGCTTCTTGACTTATCCGTGTTGTAAGCTCACGAATCATCCCAGCTTGACCATAAAACAAACCTGATTGCATACCCTCTTTGGTTGACTGACCAATCACATTCCGCGGCTGAATGATTTCAACAGCAGATAATTTAGCTGTATTGCTTTGTAACGCTTCCATCGACAAGCGAAGACCTGCTAAGATAACGCCGCCTAAATAAGTGCTTTGTGCATCAATCACATCAAATGTCGTTGCCGTGCCTAAATCAACAATAATAATCGGCTTGTTTTTAAAATAATTAACCCCAGCAATGGCAGTTGCAAGTCTGTCAGCACCCACTTGTTCTGGATTATGATACTGAATTGTTAATCCTGTTTTTGCTGCTGATGTTAAAATAAATGGATCACAATCAAAATATTTACGGCAAGCTGCACGTACTGAATAATCTAGATTAGGCACAACTGATGATGCTGCAATATATTTTACTGCTTTCGGATTAATATCATTCTCTTGTAGAACCGCACGAAGAAAAATACCTAGTTGATCAGAGGTGCTTGCTTGCTGGCTGTCATACCGAAAACGCAACTGAATCTCTTGCTTTTCAAATACACCGCCATATATTTGGCTATTGCCTACATCTAAACACAATAACATAAACAACATTCTCCTATGTGCATACGCTTGTCGTTACTCAGGTTTTGCGTTTTCATTCAGCCTTGCGCTTAACACCGTGCTCAATTTAAATGTAGGTCTAACTGATTCAGCTGCGGTTTGATAACTGCCAGTTCTTGGATTATGTACCAATCGCGCCGGATAGACCTTTGTTGTGAAACTGCCAAAACCACGGATATCAATACGTTCGCCTTGCTGCATACTTGCACCCAGCATCGTTATCAAATGACGCGTCATATGATGTAACTGCGCCTCCGACAGTTCAGGAAAAGACCGCCCCAAACGTTTGATGAGAAGTGCTTTATTCATGATATAGCCTTGTAACGTAAATGCGACAAGTATACACATTTTAGGTGCGTAAAAGCGACGATTCTGGTATAGTCTGCATTAATATTTTGATTTTTATGACGGTAACCACCCCCGATGCCCCACTACACCATTCTTGAAGGTATACTCATTTTATTGGCTAGCGCCGTGCTAGTCTCTACGCTATTTCGTCGATTCAACTTACCACCCGTACTTGGCTATCTCATCGTAGGCCTGGTTGTAGGCCCTTATGGTTTAGGATGGATCCCCGATCTTGACTCAACCCATCAATTGGCCGAATTTGGTGTCGTATTCTTGATGTTTACCATTGGGCTTGAATTTTCACTCCCCAAACTCATGGCAATGAAGCGTGCAGTATTGGGCTTAGGTGGACTTCAAGTGTTACTCACCACCCTCATTACGATGGGTATTACTTTCGTGGCCCATGCAAAATTGGGCGCAGCTGTTGTCATTGGTGGTGTTGTTGCCATGTCCTCAACCGCCATTGTTAGCAAACAACTGAAAGATCAGCTCGAATTAACCAGTCCACATGGTAATAATGCGATTGGTATATTGCTGTTTCAAGACGTTGCCGTGATTGCATTTTTAATTTTAGTGCCCAGCTTGGCCTCAGGCGAACACAACCTACTACTCTCATTAGCCCATGCATTGCTTAAAGCTACCTTAGTCATGTTATTTATTCTGGTTATTGGACGTCGTATTCTGCGCCCATTATTTCATATGATAGCAAGCACCCGCTCATTAGAAATATTTACACTCACGGTGTTATTAGTCACCTTAGGCGCAGCTTGGGGCACCGAAGAGATGGGATTGTCGCTGACACTCGGTGCGTTTTTAGCAGGTATGATGCTTGGTGAAACAGAATTTCGACATCAAATTGAAATCGAGGTGAGACCTTTTCGTGATGTTTTGCTAGGTCTATTCTTCATTACCGTTGGTATGTTATTTAATATTGTTAATTTGCCTGATATTTGGTTGCCCGTGCTTATTTTATTAGTCATTATGATTATATTTAAAACACTGCTGGTTGCCGCTTTAGCACGGTTATTTGGCTCATCCATTCCAACAGCTATTCGAACTGGTTTGGTCGTAGCACAAGGTGGTGAATTCGGTTTTGCCTTATTAACCTTGGCCTTGGATGGTAATTTACTCAGTGCCTACTATGGTCAGGTGGTATTAGGTGCATTATTACTGAGTATGTCGATTTCGCCTTTTATTATTCGTTATAACAAACAAATCAGTAAATGGCTCGAGCCTAAAGGCGCCATACTCAACGATCAAGAAGCAACTGAGGGTGTGTCAAATACCGCAGAAGGCTTAGACAAACACGTCATTATCTTGGGCTTTGGTCGTGTTGGACAAAATATCGCACGGTTTCTTGAAATTGAAGGGTTTCAATACATTGCCCTTGATATGGATCCGCTGCGTGTGCAAAATGCACAGTTAGCGGGTGAACGTGTTGCTTATGGCGATTCAAGCAACATTCATTTGTTAGACGCTGCCGGACTTGCTAAAGCACGCGCATTGGCGATTAGCTTTGAAAATGAGGTTGCCTCCTTACAAATTACCGAGCAAGTACGCCATTTATATCCGCATTTGCCCATATTAGTGCGGACTCGAGATGATAGTAAACTGAAATCACTCCAGCATGCAGGTGCAACCGAAGTGATTCCTGAAACCTTAGAAGCAAGTCTTATGCTAGCATTTCATTTGCTAGTCTTGATGGATGTACCGGTCTTTCGTGCCATGCGTCATTTACGTGCCATGCGCAGCAACCGTTATCAATTGCTCAATCGTATTTTCCCAAGCCACGACTTAAACGAGCTAAAAGATGTGGATACCACCGATCGGGAACAATTGTACGTGGTTCGCATTGGGCCAAAAGCGTTTGCTGTGGGCAAATGTATCCGTGAAATTGGGCTTGATAATTTGTCTGACGTCAGCATTACTGCCATTAAACGTAATGATATCCGTGTACCTGAGCCTGGACCTGAAACCGAAGTTAAAGCAGGTGACGTTTTTGTATTGTACGGCATTCCATCGGCACTTGAGCAAGCAGAACATTTATTGCTGCATGGTGAAGCTTAAGGAGTCAATGGTGGCGCAATATTTTCATGGTAGTTCAACATGATTATTTTTCGTTACCTATGTCGTCAAGTTTATGGCACACTCGCTGGCGTTACCGGCGTACTCTTGCTGATTTTTCTTGGCAATGCACTCATTCACTATTTAACCCGTGCTGCTGCGGGTAAACTCAATACAGCTGTCATCTTCAAATTAGTTGCGATACAAATACCTTTTTTACTTGGCGTGCTCTTACCTATGGGTTTGTTTATCACGTTTATGTTAGTGTATGGCCGTATGTATGCTGAAAGCGAAATGACCGTATTACAAGCTGGCGGATTTAGTCCAAAACAATTATTGCAATATTCATTAAGCATCACATTCATCATCATTGTTATCAATGTTATTTTAGTCTTCTTTGTCAGCCCAAGACTCATGAATTACGGCGCAAATCTTATTAACCAAGGCAAACAAGGTTCTTTCTTTAGCTTATTACAACCGGGCCGATTTCAAATCAATGATGATGGCAATAGCGTTTATTATGTTGAAGACGTAAATAAAGATAATAGCAAAGTACGCAATGTATTTATTGCAGAGCATGGAAAAGATAGTGCCAATGCTTCACAAGAACAATGGGTCATTACAGCCGCAGCGGCAGGCCATATTACAACAACGGCCAATCACGATAGCTATTTCGTCACCGAGAATGGTACACGTTATAACGGCGCACCTGGCCAAGAAAATTTTCGCATCATTACCTTCAGCACAGCCGCAAGGCGCATCAATGCAGGCCCAACAGATGCAAAGCCTGACAGTCGCGGCCTTGATAATCTCACTCTCTGGCAAACACGAAAAACCGATCCTTCTGCCATGGCAGAATTACAATGGCGTTTTTCCATTCCACTCTCAACCTTCATCTTTACGCTACTGATGATTCCACTTTGCCGTGTCAGCCCACGCCAAGGTCGATATAATCGCTTGTTACCTGCCGCGTTATTTTATGCCATCTATGTTAATCTCATGTTTGTGGCAAGAAACGCCGTTGAAAATGCAAAAATATCGCCATGGATCGGTATGTGGTGGCTGCCTTGTCTACTCATCATTTTTACAGTCATTTACTGGTATTTACCTACATGGCGCTTAACTTATTCACAATGGCAAAAGCGTAGGAATCCAACATCATGATCCTCAATCGCTACATCGGACGAACGCTCATTGGTATGACGTTGATTGTGTGTTTAGCTGTTATGAGTTTAGATTTCTTTATTCAGCTCATGAGTGAATTTGGCGATGTGGGTAAAGGCAACTATCATTTTATTGATGGCGTCAGTTATGTATTATTTAATTTACCCAAAGATTTTTATCAACTCTTTCCCATGATGGGACTCATTGGTAGTATGCTAGGGCTTGGTTTATTAGCCAGTCATAGTGAACTTATCGTCATGCGAAGCGCCGGCATGTCTATGATGCAATTAGTCACTGCCGTGATGTATGCCATACTTTTAATGGTTCTTATCACCACGCTCTTAGGTGAAGGACTTGCACCCGCAGCATCTCATCAAGCAACAGTCAATAAAACCATTGCAAAAAGCAGTGGCCAAGGCGTTGCTACGCAAAATGGCGTTTGGCTACGTGATGGTAGTAGTTTTATTCATATTGACCAGGTTATATCACCCGAGCATATTACCGGCATTACACGATATCAATTTAGCACAACACATCAATTACAAACGGTCAGCTTTGCTAAACAAGGACTTTACCAAAGCAAAAAATGGCAAGTCAGTGATGTTATTCAAACAACATTGGGGCAGCAGATTCAAGCCCAACATCAAGCTATTGCGACCTGGACCATGCAGCTCAACCCTATGATATTAAAACTGGCAACGATTGATCCGCAAGATATGTCGCTTAATAAACTTTATCATTACAACCAGTATCGCAAAGCGAATGCCCTTCGCTATGCCAATAGTGCGCTTACTTTTTGGCAGCGAATGATTCAACCTATCACCACCATGGTCATGATGTTATTAGCGATTCCTTTTATTTTTGGCCCACTTCGTAGTGTGACGATGGGGCTTAGGCTGCTGGCAGGCATTATTGTTGGCTTTGGCTTTTTCCTCTTTAATGAATTCTTTGGGCCCTTTAGTCTGGTCTATCATGTTCCGCCGCCCTTGGCCGCCTTTATTCCAACCCTGCTATTTGGCGGTTTGGGATTGGGGCTTGTGCTGCGCATCCGCTAAGTTCCATGATATACTGTGGATCATTCTGTCTTTAGCTTTACTGTTCGGAGTTACCTATGCATTATCAATTTGGTCATCAAGCGCTCAATCAAGTAGAAACGGATTGTATTATTGTCACAAGCTTTACGGATAAAAATTTAAGCATTGAAGCGACTACCTTAGACAAAGCGACTAACCAGGCGCTGAGTAAGCATTTAGATCTCAGCGATTTTAAAGGCGAATTAGGTCAAGTACAGATGTTAGTTCACCTACCAGGCTGCCAAAGCCCACGTATATTGCTTGTTGGTTTAGGTGAAAAAGATAAACAAACACGCATGCAGGTTTGTAAAGCATTGAAAGCAGCGCTCAACCTTGTTATCACTCAACCTATTAAACATCTTACTTTTGCCATAGAAAGCCTTACCTCACTGCCTGCTAATTGGATATTTAAACAAATACCCATCTTAGTAGAAGATGCTTATTATCAATTTACTGCATATAAATCAAAACCCAAATCTCGATGCTTAACGGATGTAAGTTTTATTGCAACAAGTGCTAAGAACAATCAAAATGCCTTGGCTGAAGGTGTTGCTATTGCTCACGGCATGCATACTTCACGCGAGCTTGCTAATCAACCTGCCAATGTATGTCATCCTAAATATATCGTTGAAACAGCAGAACAGCTTGCAAAAAGTCACAAATTAGCCATCGATGTGCTTGATGTTGCTGCAATGAAAAAGCTTAATATGGGTGCCCTTTTAGGTGTAGGTCAAGGCAGCCAAAATGCTCCTTACCTTATTAGCTTAAGCTATAAAGGGGGAGCAAAAGATGCAGCGCCTTATGTTTTCGTGGGCAAAGGCATTACTTTTGATAGTGGTGGTATTTCTATCAAGCCCGCTGATCATATGGAAGAAATGAAATATGATATGTGCGGCGCAGCCACCGTGCTAGGTGTTTTACGTGCTGTTGCTGAACTTAAACTACCTATCAATGTGGTCGGTATTATTCCCACCGCAGAAAATATGCCAAGTGGTAGTGCTTATCGACCCGGCGATATTTTAACAAGTATGTCGGGGCAAACCATCGAAGTTATCAATACCGATGCCGAAGGCCGTTTGATTTTGTGCGATGCCCTCACTTATGCTGAACGTTTTAAACCTAAGACTGTCATTGATATTGCCACGCTCACCGGTGCCATTGTCGTATCGTTAGGACCAGACTACTCAGGTATTTTTGCTAACGATGATACGCTTGCACATGATTTGGTAAAGGCAGGCGATGATATTGTCGATAGAGCCTGGCATATGCCACTGGTTCAAGAGTACAAAGAGCTCTTTAAAAGTGAAGCAGCGGATATGTCAAACTGCGGGCCACGCTGGGGTGGCGCTATCACAGCAGCCCTCTTTCTTGATAACTTTACCAAAGCCTACACCTGGGCACATATCGACATGGCCGCCGTCATGACCAAAGCTGATGGCGCAAAAGATGCATCGGGCCGTCCGGTGCCGTTGCTGGTTAATTATTTACTGCAACAACTAAAGGCCTAAGTGTATCATGGCAGTACGCGTTGATTTTTATCTGCTTGCTGCCAGCCAGCCTACCGAGCGTTTGCATTTTGCCTGTCGCTTAGCGGAAAAAGCTTATCAACAAAAACAGCAGCTGTTGCTATGGTGCGAAGATGAAGCAACCGCCCATACTGTTGATGAACTACTGTGGACATTTAGTGATACCAGCTTCATTCCGCATAATTTAGTTGGTGAAGGCCCGAATCCCCCACCCGCTATTCAAGTCGGCTTTGGCACGCAATGGCCAAGCCATCAACGACAAACGTTGATCAACTTAACCGAGACTATCATCCCCACGCAAGCACCATGTAAACGCCTCATTGAGCTGGTGCTTACTGAACCTGCTGCGCTTGAGCGCAGTCGCGATTATTTTCGTACCTATCGCCAACGCGGCCATGAATTATTAACCCACGATCTACGCCAAGGAGCCAAAACATGAGCTTAAGCCATCACATTGCCGTTATCACAGGCGCCGCCTCAGGCATGGGATTTGCAGCAGCTGAAGCACTTGCCGCCAAGGGCGCACAGTTGGTGTTATTGGATAAAGATGAAAAAGTCCTCACAGTTGCCAAACAGCTCAATGGGCAAGGCCATGCTGTCGATCTCACAGATAGCACAACGGTTGAACATGCACTTGAAGAAAGTGTAGCGCGTCTTGGTAAACCCTCGATACTCCTTAATTGCGCAGGCATTGCGCCAGCCAAGCGTATTGTCAGTAAAGAAGGACCCATGCCACTTGCTGATTTTACCCGAGTAATCGACGTAAATCTGATTGCAACCTTCAATATGATGCGTTTAGTCGCCAACGCGATGAGTCAAAGGGAATTAATCGGCGACGCCGTCGAGCGTGGCGTGATTATTAACACAGCATCGATTGCAGCATTTGAAGGTCAAATAGGGCAAAGTGCCTATGCCGCATCCAAAGGCGCGATTGTGAGCATGACACTACCTGCAGCAAGAGAACTTGCGCGCGCAGGTATACGTGTCATGACGATTGCTCCCGGGATTGTTGCTACACCGCTGATGTTAAGCATGCCAGAAGCTGTGCAACAAAGTTTATCTGAATCTATCCCATTCCCTAAACGTATGGCCAAATCATCCGAGTTTGCTGATTTAGTCATGCATATCATCGAAAATCCCATGCTCAATGGCAGTGTGATTCGCTTAGACGGCGCCCTGAGAATGGCATAGTCGTTATCTTAAACTCAGCACTGGTAAGTTAAAATTTATACAAATATTGGCACTGAGTAAACTGCTTGACATATCAGACACGCGAAAAGGATATGACACGTTGTTTATCTCCGACTACCCAAGTGCCCGTTAGGTAGTGCTGGTCTTAATCTTTGCTCGAGCGATTCGACAGTCGTCTGAATTGACGAAGGCCAACTATCCGATGTGCTGAAAAGTCCCGAAAAAAATGTTACCACGCTGAATGTAGGTGTTGATCTATGAAGTATGTGGGCATATTGTACGATAATCCCAAGACGAAACTCCAAAGGGGCCGTCTCGAGTTGAGCCATAATTTGAGCTCTATCCGTTAAGGTTAACGCCGGCATATGCCAGCTCGGCACATAAGGACTCAACGCGCTATGCGTAGACACATCTTGACTTGCGCTAGAACTCGGGCTTGAAACCATATCGATTTCCGTACTTGCATTTAGCAACTCAGACGAGTCAACATACATACCAACGCTTGAGCTAGTGCTTGAACTAGCGCTCATGCTCACAGTCATGCTCGAAGTTGTAGGCGCATTTACGATAAAAGCCGGTTGCGCCAGTGCTGTCAGTCTCGACTCCACATAAGCGCCTTGTGTTTGTTTGCCGGGTGTCGGTTTATAAAATCCGAGTATCGGTAAAGATGTATCCACATCTTTTTTATCTCCGGCATCTGCCGAGACATCAGCAGCCTGCGCCGACGTCTCTTTCACCAAAAGACCCTCACGAGCATACTCATCTATGGTGGCTTGACGCTGAGCCATTAGCTCCCGTTGTGCTTCATTTAATTCTGCCACGCTTACTTCTTCGTGCTCGACAAGTGTACCTGGCAAATAATAGCTACCTGGTATTTGATGCCAAGTAAACCATTCCGAATGACTTGTATGCGTATCTGGTAATATCCAATCTGAAGATTCACGATATTTAGGATCTGCAATAATACGCCATATCGTCCAATGCGTCATCGCATTTTCTATGAAACTTAAATACTTACTAAGGGTTTCTTTCGATACCATTGAGTCTGTATCATGGCTTGTACAGGTCGCTATCGGAAAAAAGCGAATAGCATGACGAAGTGCTTTATCTGCCTTGTTCACTTTTGCCGCTAATTTTGTAAAAAATTGCGCTTGTCGAGATCTGCCGGGTATCACTGGTATGGTATGGTTTTGCCAGCCTGTTTCAATCGCGGCGGCTGTTGCAGCATCTGTACCTAATAAAATGCCGATTTTTATTAAATGGGAGGCTTTTTGGATAGTCGATACAATGGCATTAAAAACGCGATTGACATGCTTATCTACGGACTCGTCTGGCAAAACGCTAAGCGCCTCAGCCTTATCCAACCGGGCTGGTGCCTCAGGATAGAGTGACTGCAATAAAGCTTCTGCAGAGCCTGCATCTCTTAACCCAAAGTAACGACACATCAGTGTTCTTGGGTCCATTGCTGATGGCACGCCAGCCAGTCCATGTGTAATGCCATTCGCAACAAGCACAGAGAAAAAATGATAAAGGTTAATTGCCATTGTTTCTTTGGCAATTAACCTATCTGCATATTTATTATCTGAAAAGAGATAATTTTGAATTCTGTTAAATAAGTGATTTTCTTGGTTAAATATATCACTATAGTTAATATGCTTTAGTAAAAGTAATGATATTGAAGCAATATCATCAATAACATGAGAATCCTCTGACAATGCAGCATTATAAAGCAAGTGATGAAAATAATATGATATTGTATTTTTCTTTATCTCTTCATAAAGACACTTAATTCTTCTATAATCTTTTATTTTATTGATTAAATCAATATCTTTAACAATTAAAATCTCATGATTTAATATTTTATTTGAAATTTCTATTTTTATTTTTATATTATCTTTATTTTTTCTTAAGCATAAACTAAAAACTTCTGCTAACTTTAATAGAAAATAACCGTAAAAAATATTTTTTTGATTTCTATGTAAGACAACCAAATCATTCATGATTTTCGTGTAGTTTTTATACTTATCATCATCATTGTCAAATTTACAAATGAGTGAATTTACTTTATCAAACATTTGTTCAATGTTTTTGCAATCATAAAAAGTAAATGATGATGACGCTAATGTATTTGGCATTGTTCTAACTCGTTTTTCAGATATTATTATGTATTTGAGTTTAGCCCCAATGATATAGCAAAAAGATTAAGAAATCCTTAAGATTGATTATTTATCTGGCTTGATTGACGATAAAAAAACACGAGTTATTGTATGGATGGTATGATTCAACACCGCTTATGTATGATCATAACTTAACTCTGCATGCGTTTCCTTGAGTAAAGTAATGAGTCCTAAGGCAATCATTAATACGGCAGGTAACACTAACATCGCCATGGTGTATGCATGTGCGCCATACACGACAGTATTTGCTGTTGCATTTTCAAGATCAGCGCCGGCAAAATAATCAACAAGCGCACCTATAGTCGGTTGAAAAATGGCGCCACCTAACATCACTAACATATTGGTAAAGGCAACCGCCGTTGCAGCAGCTGATTTAAGTGATAACTCTCGCCCAATAGCAAATACGATCACTTCCACACCAAAGCTGAAACCAAAGATAAATAGCATCAAAAACAACAGTACTGGATTCATCTTAGACAAGCTTAAAATAAGTGAAATCGCAATAAGCGCAGCTAATGCACCGAAAAACATAACCTTTTTACGATTTTTTAGATGATCGGAAAGAAATCCAAGTGCCATACCACCTACTGCAAAGCCTGCAAATAAAGTAGATACTGCATAGGCTGATTGTAAACTACTAAATCCATGCGCGACTTCTAAATACGGTTTGCCCCAAAGTTCAGCAAACGCAGAGATGGGTAAATATAACAAACAACCAATAAGACCATTGAGCCAAATTTGTCTATTTTTGATAATTAGCCAAAGACCATGCCAGACTTCACGCCAATTAATTAAAACATGCGCACGTCGTTGAGTGTGACGACTATCACGAAGAATAGTACCTAACATAATCGCCAGTACTATCCCCATCAGTGCGCAAATCAGCACGGTTGAACGCCAACCAACATCATTCACAAATTTTTCTAAGGCAACTTCACCGACAATACCACCTAAAGCACCCAGCGCTGTTGCAATACCTGAAATTAAGGCAAATCGATTCGGTGGCAGCCAAATTGTTGCTAATTTTAGAACACCCACAAATGCAAAAGCCGATCCAAAACCAACTAAAAATCGCCCAAATGCTGCAACTGAAATAACCGTGGTACCCGCGAATAAATAAGAACCAACAGCACAGAGCAAGCATGCCACGGTAAGCAAACGTCTTGGGCCAAATTTATCCATCATCAAGCCAACGGGCAACTGCATCGGCGTATAAGCGTAATAATAAAAACCTGCTAAATTGCCAAGTGCCGCTGCGTTAATTTGATAACTTTGCATAAGCTCATAAGTAATAACATTAGGTGTAATACGTAATAAATATTCATACGCATAAAAAACGGCGCCTAATGCACACACAATCCACGGAAATAAACGGAGATAAAGTCGACTTTGAATGAGCTGTGTGTCTGAGGGCATGGACATGAACGATCCTTAACTGGGTGAAAACCTCTAGTATATACCTAAATGATCTGGGATTGCGAAGTTTACATGCTAGGCGCTTGTCCCCTGTAAGCGAAAGCACCGGAAACCTTAGTAATCTAATAGCAGAATAAACAAAATTTGATTATAATGGCCAATATAAGAACAGTAGCCTCGCAACAAAATACGGATTTAAACGTTAAACTGTTTTTTTATGTATACCACCCTATTGAGAAATAACATTTGCTAGTTTGACAAATACTCACTTTAAAGCATGCACCATTGACGGTGGGTCTATCATAACTGCCGCTGGTACTCAATTTGAAAAATCTACGCTATCTCATACGACATTTGTTGTTTCAGTTAAACAGTGTAATTTTGCAGGTTCAAGTCTTTATGATCTAGATTTTTCACAAGCTCAGCTGAAAAATTGCGATTTTCGTGAGGCACATTTTAGCGCCGAACAACCAGTCAAACTAGGTGACACAACAGGTTCTAATTTTCTCCATGCAACTTGTAACTCAACTGCGATGAGAAGTTCCTTAACCACATCTGGTGAACGTAGTCTTCTAACCTATCACCGAGCATCGCCTCGTCATCCTAGTGCTAATGCAACATTTTTTCCATGCCATGGGGGACAAACGACACCGTTACTCACCGATGGTTGCGTGACATCTTCAGGTAATTTTAGCGACAATAAAGGCATGCCTTGTGAAGCTGCAGTACCGCTCTTAGTATAGCTCATTCCAACTTTAATTGGAACAGCGGTTGTCATACTGTTATTTGTCGTGAGCTATAAAGCCTATCAATATCTGCAAAAACCTGCGAGTAAGCCAAGCGATCTCGAAGCGTTACCCGGTGATAACAACAGCTCAATTAATACTGACGGTACCACGACAGAGGCATCAGCACTGCTCTCTCCTTTGGCAGGAAATCCAGAAACTACTGAAAGTCCCGGATTTGGTTGCTGTTAGCTGAGCACAAAGGTGATTTACCGCTTTTCGAAGTTAAGCCCATCGGAAGCGGCATCAACATAAACGGTCGCGCCAGGCGCATACTCACCCATAAGTAGCGCCTGAGCTAGCGGATTTTCTAAGGACTGCTGTATTGCTCGTTTTAAAGGTCTTGCACCATATACGGGATCAAAGCCTGCCTCTGCTAAATAATCTAAAGCTTTATCCGTTATTTCTAAACGCAACTCTTTTTCATGCAGGCGTTTTCGTAAATTCTCTAATTGAATACCTGCGATTTGTCTGATTTGATCTGATTGCAATGGATGAAACACAATTGTTTCATCGACGCGATTGATAAATTCAGGTCTAAAATGTTCGCCGACAATGGCCATCACGGCGTCTTTCATGGCTTTATAGTCATTACGCTCAGCATATTCTTGAATAATCTGTGACCCTAAATTAGAAGTCATCACAACAACTGCATTACGAAAATCAACCGTTCGGCCTTGACCATCCGTTAATCGGCCATCATCGAGTACTTGCAATAAAATATTGAATACATCCGGATGGGCTTTTTCTACCTCGTCAAGCAAAATAACAGAATACGGTCGACGACGAATGGCTTCTGTTAAATACCCACCTTCCTCATAACCAACATAACCCGGCGGCGCACCCACTAAACGTGATACTGCATGTTTTTCCATAAACTCTGACATATCGATACGCACCATCGCTTCTTCGGTATCAAATAAAAAGCCAGCCAATGCCTTACATAATTCTGTTTTACCAACACCTGTTGGGCCTAAAAAGATAAATGAACCAATCGGTCGATTGGGATCAGATAATCCTGCACGTGAACGACGAATGGCATTAGAAACCGCTTTAATCGCTTCATCCTGTCCAATCACACGTTTATGCAAAGCATCTTCCATATGCAATAATTTCTCGCGCTCACCTTCTAGCATCTTAGATACAGGGATATGCGTCCACTTTGAGACAACTTCCGCAATTTCTTCGGCTGTGACCTTATTCCTGAGTAAGGTCGTGCCTTTGGTTTCTTGCTCTAATGCTGATTGCAATTGTTTTTCAAGTTCAGGCAGTTTACCGTACTGTAATTCCGACATTTTAGCTAAATCACCACTACGTCTTGCTGTTTCAATATCAAGACGCAGCTTTTCTAGTGATTCTTTAATATGTTTAGTGCCTTGCAGCGCCGCTTTTTCAGCTTTCCAGACATCCGCTAAATCTGCAAAGCTCTGCTCTTGCGTTTGAATTTCCTTATCCAGTAAAGCTAATCGTTTCTTTGAAGCCTCATCTTCTTCTTTTTTCAAAGCTTCACGTTCAATTTTCAGCTGAATTAACCGACGTTCTAGTTTATCCATCTCCTCTGGCATAGAATCAATTTCCATGCGCAGGCGACTACCTGCCTCGTCGATTAAATCAATGGCTTTATCTGGTAAATTTCTATCCGTGATATAACGATGTGACAATGTCGCTGCCGCAACAATCGCTGGATCGGTGATTTCTACACCATGATGAATTTCATAGCGTTCTTTGAGTCCACGTAAAATGGCAATCGTATCTTCCACAGAGGGCTCATTCACTAATACTTTTTGAAAGCGCCGCTCAAGCGCTGCATCTTTTTCAATATACTGACGATACTCATCTAATGTTGTTGCGCCAATACAATGTAATTCACCGCGAGACAGTGCTGGTTTTAACATATTACCCGCATCCATCGCACCTTCAGCTTTACCAGCACCTACCATGGTATGAATTTCATCAATAAATAAAATGATTTGTCCTTCTTGCTCGGCAACTTCTTTAAGTACCGCTTTTAGACGTTCTTCAAATTCACCCCGATATTTAGCACCTGCAATAAGCGCACCCATATCTAAGCTTAATACACGTTTATGTTTTAACCCTTCAGGTACCTCACCATTGACAATACGTAATGCTAAACCTTCAACAATAGCTGTTTTACCAACACCGGGCTCACCAATCAATACTGGATTATTTTTCGTACGGCGCTGTAAAACTTGGATAACTCGGCGAATTTCGTCATCTCTGCCAATCACTGGATCTAGCTTACCAGTTTCAGCAAGCTTAGTTAAATCGCGCGTGTATTTTTCTAAGGATTGACGTGATTCTTCTGCATTGGCCGAATCCACTTTTTGATTACCACCGCGAATGGCATCGATAGCTTGATTAAGAGATGCTTTCGTTGCACCTGATTGTTTGAGTAGCTCGGCAACCGAACCACCTGCATCGAGTGCAGCAGGTAAAAATAATTCACTTGCGATGAATTGATCACCACGTTGTTGCGCTAATTTATCCATCAGGTTAAGGATTTTGTCCAAATCATTGGACATATGCACTTCGCCTTCCACACCAGATACCTTAGGTAATTGAGCAAGCCGTTCACGCAACTGTTGCTGTAATTGATTAACATTAACCGAGGCTTTAGTCAGCACATGACGAAGGGTGCCGCCTTCTTGCTCTATCAACGCTTGCAGCAAGTGCAAGGGTTCTATCATGTTGTTATCAAGACCTAGCGCCAGGGACTTTGCATCCATCAACGCTTCTTGAAATTTCGTGGTCATTTTATCCATACGCATAAAGCACCTCAACATCAATCAAGTCTATGATTAATGTAGTGCTTTATAGAAAATATTCAAGGGGGGATTGTGGGCCTAAGGATCTCAAGTGACGGCAAGGCCCCTTAGGCCCTCCAATAACGCCCCGCGCCTTGTCCGTAGAGACCATGTGTCTGGCCGCTTCACACACAAGAAACCTGGCTTCCGCGAACAAATTCTGGGTATTGGCCTTGGAAAAAACATTTGGATAAGAACCCTAGCGCCGCATGGTAGGTATGGTAGGTACGGTAGGTCTTTCTTCATCCTCACCGCGCTTACTTGTTGCACTACCTGGCATAGGTGGCGACATACTCAACGGTGATTGCAAACCCTTTGCTGGGTCAAATAGCATGGATGGATGAGTCTGACCCGACACCCCAGCCGCATGGTGCGCTGCCACAAAACCATTTCGGTCACCCGCTATCAAGCTCTCTGACCGATTCGCAGCAAAACGCCCCTGACTATCAGCATACATAGCTGCATGTTGGTGTCTCATGACATAAGAGCCATCGGCACCAACATGAATATCAAGTTGCGTAACAGCCATCATCACCGCAAAACCTGTCACAACCTGAGTAGCCCCAGGTCTTTGGCCCTGCGTAAAACCATAGCCAAACCCGATGATAAGCAGACTTGCACGGTACATAAACGCGCTGTTGAGCTGTCTTGCAGCAATATCTTCTTCATCGTCCTTACGCGCACTTGGTCGTGGAACAGGCGCAATGCTGGGTGCGACTAAATCAAATGATTGTTTTGGCGCTGGCGTCGGCGTCTTGCTTGCCGCACCAAGAAAGGCTGATGGCTTTGGTTGCAACGTTGGTGTCAACGCAGGTGCCGGTGTTTTAGCCAAAGTTGGCTGCGAAGATACGGTTGGCCTTGCGGGCTCAAACGGGGCAGCAACAGCGGGCGTTTCAGAAGTCACCGATTGGGGTGTTGCCACAGGTTTTAGAGCAGGCCCGGTTTTTTGAACAGGATCTGTCGTCGGCCCGATGGGCAGTTCTACAGGATTGCCATAGCCTTGCTGTACATTTGCCCCGCCTGAAGCCGCTACATTAACACCATGACGATACGGGTGCACTTTATCCTCAAAGGCAGCAACGCGCTCTAAAACACTCGGTTCTGTGTTGACATGCACTGAGTCTATATGTCGGCGGCGGCGACGCAGGTCAGCCGGGGAACCTAGCACCAGTTCTTCGCTCTTTACCGCGTTAGGATCATTTGCGCTATCTACATCCTTGGGCTCTTGCGCGCTATTTACAGCGCTAGGATCATTCGTGCTATCTACATCCTTGGGCTCTTGCGCGCTATTTACAGCATTAGGATCATTCGGGCTATTTGCATCATTAGGATCATAAATTTCAGCCATTTGTATCTTCCACATCGTTCGTCAATCTTGTTATTATATCTGATAAAGCTTAAGGAATGATGAAGCATACCGCTGGCACACAGTTTACGCGGTTCATACTTAGCGCAATAGGACTCAAAGATAAGCCATGACAGTACTTTGGTCTGTATTGTCTACTACGGGCAATGGCCCCGACTTGTCGATGTGCTTGGCTCTGAGCTATCTGCATAACTTGCCACTGTCGGTGCTATCGCGTTCTGCAGTAGTTTCAGCATTATGTCATCGCCTTGCGCTGCGCTTTGCGCTTTGTCCATCAGTTCATTATTACGCGGATCAGCAAAAAGCAGCAGAAATTTAACCATGGGCTCATCTTTTTCTTGAATAAAATAAGGTAAAAGCGCCACAATAGACTGGTAAAGATCTTTAAATAGACGCTCACCTTTACAAGTGATCTCGATAATGTCATAAATCCATTTTTTTGCACCTAATGCTATCATGAGATCGATGGAACTTTGATCATTATTATTCCTTCTAAAAAAAGTAGACAAAATAGGATTCATCACATATATATGATGCGTTTTTGCTGCTTCAAGAATAAAATTAATAACATTCCTGCCATACAAAACAGCATAATGCAAATAATTATTACGATAATAATCACAGTAATAATTTTGACTCATTTTATTTATTAAATAATCAATAAAATCTTTTTCTTTCTTAATAGATAGCATTTTATTATCATCATCAAGAAAAAATTTTGATGCTGATTTATACTCAATTAAGTCAAATTCTTTAATGCATTTTTTTACACACTCACCACTAAAAGGTCTAGATATATTATATAAATTAAAAGGCATAAATACTGTTAAATTATAAAAATAATAAATTTTCTTAGTTATATTATCTCTTACAACTATGCTGTTTAATTGATAATTTCCATATTTATTTAAAGTGATATCTGATCGAGTAATTTTGTGAAACACAAAATTGGTAAATTCTGTTCCAAAATAATACCTCATGTAAGATTCATGCGAAATTGGCAATCCTAGTGAATTAAGCGCTTTCATAGAAGCTAACTGTGTAACAAACAAAGCAGTATTGTTATCTTCAAGATATGCTTTAAGCAACCACTCATGCTTAATGATGATGCCTAACATCTGTTGTAGATCTTCTGGTAGCTTTTTACGAAGGTTCTCATCCTCTAGATAATTTGAATTTATGAATGAATAATGTTTTGCATTAAAACATAAAAATAAGATAATTAATGCTTTAAAAATTAACGATTTATTAAATTCAATATAATCTAAAAATTCATGAAATTGTTGAAGCGCATTTTGTCCATTTACATTTTCTGGAATAAAATCGTAAATATGCCAAAGTTCTAATGACATATCAATGCCTGTTTCCTTGCTAATCACTTCTGCCATATCAAAAATAGCTTGGCGTACTGGCGATAAGACGCGAGACATGAAGTGTCGATGCACCACATCATGCAGCATAGCTAAACAAGCCGTTATATCTGAAACGATAGTTTCGTGAACTTTGGCGCCTGCATATGGCGTAATCACTTCTCCTGGAAAACTAAGTGCTGACATTTTACTTTGTTTTTTTAACTGTGCCAGTTGGCGCACCGTTGGCGCCTGCGTAGAAAAAACTAAGTCAACAGATTGGGCCTCCGAATATTTAGCAATCATCAAGGCATCCATAGCACCATAGGATAAAATATACATCCATTTTGTTGCTTCGTTAGAAAATAAAGCAGATATTTGAAGATAAGTATCGTTGAACATTGGACAAGAAAAAAAAATTTGTTCTGATGTTGCCATTTGACCTAATATTATTCGGAAATGCTCTTTTTCAACCTCTGTTAATACCATTGGTGGCTCTTGATTATTAGATGTTATTTGAGCCATCGCTGGCAATAATAGGGTTTCAGCCTCAACAGACCAAGAGCCATCCTCATTTAAAAGCTTCAATACGCTAACGCCTTGAGAAGAACTATCGAGTTGATTTCTGCATGGACGAACCAATGCATGATATAATACGATGGTTTGGTATTGCGTCATACTTATTTGTGAGGGTGTCGTGCTGATAGCAGACAAAGCATAGGCAACAACATTATCATCTTGAAAAATAGCAGCAGACCAATCACCCTCGTATACAGCTTCTATCAGCGCTTTAATTTTAGGAAGATTTAAAGAGCGGCGATAAAATAAAGTGCTTTGAATAAGTGTCTGGGTTGATTCTGGATAAAAACTTGTGCCATCTCGCCTCACACTTTTATTAGCTTGCATCAATCGCCAGCTTTGGCCGTGGGTATGATGCCGTTTTTCTGTTACAGCAAGAATCTTATCTTTCTGTGCATCTAATACATCTTGATTAACGATAGTCGTTAAATCTATCGATGATATATCTTCGGCTATTAGTATGCCCTCATGTAAACCATGCATGTCTTTTACGCTATATCGGAGTGTGTTATCTATTTGGCTTAGATAAACTTTACCATAAGCACAGCCTTGTGGATTTGAAACAAGCTGTTCATAGACATCTAGCGTTAATAAAATCAGTTGATATAAGCCTAAGCGATGACGAAAAAAACCTTGTAACTTGACAATTTTTTCTATTTTTTCAGGATCTTGACTTAAAAAATCTGCCATTTGCTCTGGTGTCATCAATATTATGCCTATGTTATATTTTTAAGCTATTACATTCGCCTATTTATTAAGGTTGTTTTGCTCAGCGCTCATGGATAAGATCTTCCCAAGCCTTACAGTTGAACATCGGCATCATTGTATATTATCAAGCTTAAGGAAATCTGAATGGCATGTCTTGACACGGGATAGTGAGATCAAAGATTAAGCAATGAGGTGCACGTTGGCCACAGCATAACGACATCAAAGACAACGCGTAATATGTTAAAATGCCGCAGACGCGTGCCGTGTAACAAAGGAATCCGTATGACTCCCGCTAAATTACGTATTTTACTCGCAGATGATGACAGAATTGTTCAGCTGGCTCATGAAACCCTACTTAAACGCCTATGTGATTGCGATGTTGTCATTGCAAATGATGGGGCTGAGGCAGTTCGCAGCGTCGCTGAAGGCTTTGATATGCTACTTATTGATATTCATATGCCGATATTGAACGGTATTGAAGCTACCATACAGATTCGTAGCAATCCGCTGATTAAAACCCTGCCCATTATAGGTATTACTTCCGATCCTAATCCCACAGCCCATAAACATTGTCTTGAAGCAGGTATGAATGAAGTATTCTTAAAGCCAGTTTCCGCAGATACGCTAAAACATATCTTAAAGCAATATCTTCACGTGTAGAAAAACACTAACATCGCTCAATTCTCAAATCAGGCACGCCGCGCCGCGCCCCTACAACAAGAATTATGAAGTTACTTAGGAATAGATATCGCTACACCTAAAAAAATAATTAACCCAACCCATTGATTATGAGTAAACGCAGATAAGTATTGTTTTTTTTTCATCAACTGATATTGATAAATAAAGCATATCAAACTCATTATCAATGCAATATCGTAATATATCGCTAAATGATAACAAAAACCAATGAACCACATCAGCCCAGTAAAAAGTAGCTGCAATAAAATAACGCAACCAACCGCATATTTACCAAATAGTCTAGCAGAAGAATGTAAATTTAATTGCATATCATCATCAAGATCAGCTAATGCATATTGGGTATCATACGCTAAAGTCCATACAACCGCTGCAGCGTACACAAGCCAAGCAAGCATAGGGATATAACCTAGTATCGTTGCATATGCCATGATCATGCCTAAATACCAAGACACGCCCAAGATAAGCTGCGGACAGGGAAAAAACCGTTTACAGAGGGGATATAACATCGAGAAGAGCAAGGCAAATACACCTATGATTTTTGCTAGCGCAGGCAACTGCCACCATAAACATAAACCTAAACTACAAAGCAACACAAAGGTAAGCCATGCCTGCCAGGGCTTGAGCACGCCACTGGCCAAAGGCCGGCGATGCGTTCGAGCGACATACTTGTCATAGCGATAATCCCAAATATCGTTGATAACACAACCGGCTGCACGCATAAGCGTTGCGCCTAAGGTAAAAAGGATTATCCAATACGCCGATGGCGTTTTGCCGGCAGCCAACCACAATGACCACAGTGTTGGCCATAGCAACAACCAAATACCCACAGGCCGATGAAAGCGCATCAGCTCAATATAGGCGAGTACTCGATTAGGCTTAGTTGCGATGTTGCTCGTCATCATCTTGCATATCGTCGTCTTGTGCCTCAGAACCGGTGTCAGAACTATCGTCTGTTTCATCGTCATCGCTTGATGCCGTGGCATTTTGCTTCAATAAAGCAGACACCGCTTGTTTAAGTTGATTCATCGCGGCCAATTGCGCTTTCTGCGCTGTAAATATGTCCGCCAAACTCTGCTGAATTTGAGCTATCGGTGTGGCGTGACCATCACTGTCGGTCTCTTTATGACTTGCACCACCTAAGCCTACCGTTGACTTGGCCTTATCAATCAATTTGCCCGAGTCACCGACTGCCTGCTTGACTTTGCCCATCATTTCACCAACCTTGGCAGATTCGGCCAAAGAGGAGCCCATCTTCTTTAATTTGTTTAAGTCAGTTAGATCGCCTAATTTTGGTATTTTCATGATTGATGCTCCCTTGTTTCATTAAACACGATATCTGGCCAACGTTCTTGCATTAACGAAAGATTAACCATGGTTGGTGCAAGGTAAGTTAAATTATCCGCCCCATCAAGCGCTAAGTGTGCACTCGCTTTTTGCGTAAACTCCTTAAGCTTTGCCGCGTCTTTCGAACTTACCCATCTCGCCGTTGCCACACTTATCTCTTCGTAACGACAATCAACGTTGTATTCATATTGTAGTCTATGTGCAACCACATCAAACTGCAAAACACCAACAGCACCTAAAATAAGCTCTGAGCTATGAAGCGGTCGAAAGACCTGTGTTGCACCCTCTTCTGCCAATTGAATGAGGCCTTTTTGCAAAGCTTTAAGCTTGAGAGGGTCTTGTAAACGCACGCGTTTAAAGAGCTCTGGGGCAAAATAAGGAATCCCAGTAAACTGCAAAATTTCACCTTCTGTGAAAGTATCTCCAATTTGAATCGTGCCATGATTATGAATACCAATAATATCACCTGCACACGCTGTTTCAGCCTGAGTTCTATCACCCGCCATAAATGTTAATGCATTGCGGAGCTGCTGTTCCCGTGCTAAGCGCACATGCTTTACTTTCATGCCATTTTCATATTGACCTGAACAAATACGAAAAAATGCAATTCTATCGCGATGCTGGGGGTCCATATTGGCTTGAATTTTAAAAACAAAACCCGAAAATTGAGGCTCATCGGCACGAACTTCCCGTGTCGTTGTCGGTGCAATACTCGGTGCTGGCGCATACTTCACAAAGCTATCAAGCAATTGACGAATACCAAATCCTGCCAAGGCGGTACCAAAAAACACTGGCGTCTGCTTTCCTGCAAGGTATAAATCATGATTAAATGTATGGCTCGCACCGCGCACTAAATCAATTTCATCACGAAGCCATGTGGCCTCTTCACCTAAGAGCCTATCTAATTCTGGATGATGAAGACCATCAATGGTTTGAACATCACGCAGTTTATCACTTGCGCCGTGTGAAAATAAATAAATTTTATCTTCTAGTAAATGATATACACCACGAAAAATTTTTCCCATACCGATCGGCCAGGTTACTGGTGCGCATTGAATATTTAATACAGTTTCAATTTCATCTAATAATTCAATCGGGGGACGACAATCCCTATCGAGTTTATTAATAAATGTGTAAATCGGTGTGTCTCGAAGACGGCAAACCTCTAATAATTTGATGGTGCGTGATTCCACCCCCTTTACACCATCAATGACCATCAATGCTGAATCGACTGCCGTTAAGGTGCGATAGGTATCTTCAGAGAAGTCCTCATGGCCTGGCGTATCTAAAAGATTCACCATAGCATCATGATAAGGGAATTGCATGACCGAGGTAGTCACTGAAATACCTCGTTGTTTTTCAAGCGCCATCCAGTCAGACGTTGCATGACGTGCGGCTTTACGCCCTTTGACTGTACCAGCAAGATTGATAGCCCCGCCCAACAATAATAACTGCTCGGTCAGTGTGGTTTTACCCGCATCGGGGTGTGAAATGATAGCGAATGTACGTCGCTTAGCGATAACGTCTTTGTGCATAACTCTACAAAATTAAGAGACTGGCGTGAGGTCATGCGAATAAAGCAACGCATCTTCTCGGCCTGTCGATGTTATATAGTAATCTGGTCGAACGCCGTCATATTGAAAGCCCAGATGCTCATAGAGCTTAATGGCTCTCGTATTACTCGGTCTCACTTCCAAATAGATGCGGGTGCAACCTTTTTGTTGGGAAAAGTCCATCATAGCACGGACAAGACGCTTTGCTAAGCCTTGTCCTTGCCAAGTTGGTTGAATCGCAATATTCAAAAGATGGGCTTCCCCTGCCGCAAACATCAAAATACTAAAACCAACTAAAACGTCCTCTGCCATCAGTACCCACGCAGGATACCCTACACGCAAGCAATCACTAAAAATAGTCAAGCTCCAAGGGTCATCTGGCTGTACTAAAAGCTCAAGCTCTCGCACAGCGAGTAATTCTGCTGGACTCATGTTACGAAGTATAATGTTTGGTGCAGACATCGCCGCGTTCCTCAAAAATTAGGCAATATAACCTACGCTTGCAAGCGGTAATTTAACCATAACGGCATGATGCGGCTAAGATAATCCATAAATTTCCATAAACCCACGCGATATTCTACGACATTGTATCTATCAATTTTAGCTTCTGGAAATGCGATACCTAAACCAAACAAGCCCGGCGCTATAATACCATTGTAAGGATTATAGTCGATATGCGGCAGATCATCTAACATAGGTAACGCTCTTCTTTGAAAGCCAATAGCATAAACGACTTTTTGGCAATCCGGTAAGTGTCTAGCCACATTTGCGCTATCTGCATACACCCGTGTTAATCTTGATAAATCTTGTCCATGCAGATTCTGTCTTGCCCAAACCGCAGTTTGCCCTTTAAGACCTGTATCATCAAATAAAAAGCCTTCTGCCGTTTTTATTGCATAACATAAAGGTGTGCGGTAAAAATTAATGACCTGCTTCACTTTAGCTTCTTCTAATAAGTATCGCACAGCAATAATTGCTGAATGTGATGCACCAAAAACCGCAACAACATCATCACTTCCACAAGCTGTTTTAATTTTCTCTTTATCAAGTGCCGTTGTTAATGGTATTTCCTCAACACCTGCGTGTGTTAATGATTTAGCCTCTGAACCTATAGCCAAAATAACTTGCTGCGCTAACACCACTTGATGCTCACCACTAAGCTGCCAATGCCCTTCATGCAGCTTTAAATGATGAATTTTATCCTTAACCGGTGTGACTTTTGTCATTAAACGCTCAGTCACCCACTGAAGTGGCTCAACCATATATCGCAGTTCACAGGTTTGCATCGGATCAAGTGTCGCTAATCCAAAATCATATTCACATTTATCATACTCGAACGATAAACTGGCTTGTAGAAAATCGGTGAATAACTTAACCGATGTATTGCTAGAGACTGAAGCCCACTTATTGCCAAAATCACCCACGGTAAAACTTGGGTCAATCCATACAATATCACGACCATCAATACCATGATCCAATAGCTGACCTATCGCTGCAATGCCTGCAGGACCCGCACCCACAACAGCCCAGGCATAATGTTTTTCTACTTTCATACAAACGCTCTCTTTAATAATGAATAAATAGCTGAGTCACTTCAAAATGCGCAAATGCTTATCTGTTGGGTAAGCATGTGTAATTTTCTCGCATTTTCAATGATATGTAAATCATTGCGACGCATGCAACGACAGCTCTATAGTGGCGCTTTAAATAATTGTATAAATTTTATACTTATTTTACTTAAGGAAAGCTTAACTGGGTTGATCTTTATTTGCCCATTACGTATAATACTCAGCTTGTGTACGACGGAAAGGGACGTTTGTGGTGCGAAGTGAACCCCCACTGGAGGAAAACTTATGCAGAAACAAACTTTAAGCAAGAAAGTTTCGAAGATAGCCATTGCGACTGCCTTAGCAACGACTATGAGCTGGAGCTACGCTAATACAGCATTAACAAAAAGTACAACAGTAAGACATAGACCAACTCACTTGGTTGCGCAAAAACATGTTGCAAACAACCAACATCACTACAAAAAGCTTGCAAAGGCAACGCCTGCTGTAAACAAACCATCGGCTCATGCGACATCTAGTGTTATCGCTGATAATGGTGCCCAAGCCACCCCGATATTGATTTCTACGCGTCAAGCCGTAACAACAGACACAGCGACTACACAAGCTGCAATACCTGCTGCTACACCCGCAAAGTCTGAGTTTGTGCAACAAATGTTAGCCAATGCGAATGCCGTAAACGGAGAAATCTTACGTGAACGTGCGCGTATGTTGAGCTTACAAGCTAAATATGATGAAGGCAAAATGATTTCAGATAGCGATCAATCTTGGTTGCTTGATTTAGCTAATCGTTATCACGTTGCTAACCCCAATCTGCAAAGCCCACAGACCTGGACTCAGCTCACGCAAAAAGTGGACGTGATTCCAGCTTCACTGGTACTTGGTCAAAGTATTCAAGAATCAGGATGGGGTGCATCGTCAATTGCTAAACGTGCTCACAATTACTTTGGACAAATGTGTAATAGTAATGCGGGTTGCTTTCCAGGCACACGTTATCAAAGCTTTACCTCGATGCGTGCTGCTGTTACTGCCTATATTCATAATTTAAACAGTAATGGCGCTTACCAAGCATTACGTTCGTTACGCTTTCAAGCACGCAGTGCTAATGAAGTACCTAACAGTATTGTCTTAGCCAATGGTTTAAATGCTTATTCAACACTGCGCGGTGGCTATATCAGTGCAATTAAAAATGTGATTAGTTCACTTGATTTACGTCGCTACGATAGTCAATTTGCGTAAGGACGCTTCACCTTTCAAAATAAAACAGCCCTTCTCCTCTCTGGAGAAGGTGTTGCGAAGCGGCGGATGAGGGGTAATGACCCATCTGCGATGACAAATCATGAAATCCCTGCGCCATCACTTGCTTTCAATGATAAAAACAACATATCCGCAAGAAAGATAAACACCGACATCACCAAGAAACTATGCGATAATGCCAAAACAGGTAAATGCATACTTTGGGCACTCGCACCTGCAAAATAGGCTACACTAATCGCCGTCACCGAAATACCAATGTTTCCTGAATATTGAATAATGATACTGTATAAACTCGCTGATTTACTGGTATCTTTCTGTGAAACGCCGGAATAGCATAATAAGTTTACTGTTGTAAACTGAATTGATGCAGATGCACCAAAAATTAATATTTGACATACAATCATCAGATAAGACGTTTGATAACTAATAAAACTAAAAGAAATAACAATTAATGTTATAACTAATGAGTTAATAATTAAGCTATTTTTAAATCCAAACTTATTTAATGAGTGGCTCACAATAAATTTACCGCCGATCATACCTAATGCTTGTACCGACACTAAAATACCCGAAATAAGTGGTGACCACCCAAATCCTACTTGAAATAATAATGGTAATAAAAAAGGCACACAGCTAATAGTAACCCGACTCAGTAAACTGCCAATGAGTCCTTTCGCGTAACTTTTTATCTTTAATAGATGCAACCCTAACACAGGATTTTCTTGTTTTGATGACCACAGTCCATAGATAACAAAGAGTAACACGCTTATGACTAAAAAGCTCATAACAAGTCCAGCAAAAGTATTGCTATTCGATAAAAATTCCAAGGAGAGCGAAAAGGTAATAAGACCTGCGCCTAATAATATGAATCCCACCCAATCCAGTGGCGGTACCTGCTTTTCATGATAGTTAATCATCAAACGCTGCGCTAACATCGTACCTATGAGACCTATAGGTAAATTAATGATAAAGATCCAGCGCCATGAAACATAGTGAACAATGAAACCACCTACCAAGGGCCCCAGGGCGGGCCCTATCAAGGCAGGTATGGTCATGTGATTTGTCGCACGAATCAGCTCTGATTTATCAAATGTTTTATATACGACAATACGACCAACAGGTAGTAACATGGCACCACCCAAACCTTGTAGTAATCTTGCCGCAACCAATGCACCTAAACTTTGCGATAAGGCGCACGCCAATGAGCCTACAGTGAAAATCAGCATGGCAACAATAAAAACCCGCTTTGTACCCCACTTATCTGCAATCCATCCGCTGATAGGGATAAAGATTGCCAAACTCAAAAGATAGGAAGTGAGTGCAAGTTTTAATGCTAATGGGCTCACATGAAAACTCAGCGCCATTGTTGGAATAGCCACGGCAATAATCGTGACATCTAATGTTTCCATGAACATAGCAATTGCGACAACCCAGGCAACAATATAACGGCTATGTGATATTTTATTTATCATTGAATGGCTCAGGTAAAAATAAAGTTAATACATCATCTAAAAACAAACGACCTTTGGCTGTCAGCTGAAGAGAATCTTGTGTCAATTCCATGAAACCCTCGTCCGCGGCATGTTTGGCTTGATGAATAAAGGTATCAAGTGCTTGCCCTGTTTGCGACATTAAATGCGATAAGGCAACAGGTGCTTCTAGTCGCAAGTGATTTAAAAGGTATTCGAAAATAACTTCTTCCGATTTAACTTGTTTTATCTCATGAAGTGCTACTTTTTCCCGCAAATAAACACTGGGATGCATATGTTTTCTCGTACGCATCACCTGCCAAGGATTAGCATTGGTTATTTTTCCATGGGCCCCCGCACCGATCCCAATATAATCACCATAACGCCAATAGTTAAGGTTATGCTGGCATTGCTTACCCGACTTTGCATAGGCAGAAACTTCATAAGGTAAATAACCTGCTGCAGTCAATAATGCTCTACCTTGCTCATATAGCTCATACACATCATCATGACTTGGTAATGTCGGTGGCTGCCGATAAAACGGTGTATTGGGTTCGAGCGTTAATTGATACCAAGAAATATGCTCGGGCTCAAGACAAATGGCTGTTTTCAGATCATGCAAGCCTTGCGCTATTGTTTGGTTGGGTAAACCAAACATCAAATCAATATTGATATTGGTATAACCTAATGCGCGAGCGAGCTGGTAAGCATCTTTAGCTGCTTTTGCATGATGAATGCGCCCAAGTTGTCTTAAAGCATCGTCATCAAAACTCTGAACACCCAACGATAAGCGATTGATGCCAGCAAGAAGATAGGCTTCAAAATGCGCAGCATCAACAGTACCTGGATTTGCTTCCAAGGTAATCTCAACGGGATTTTTGGCCGGCACATACCGATAAATGGCTTGAATGATTTCAGCCACGGCCGTCCCTGAGAATAAACTCGGCGTACCTCCACCAAAAAAAATACTATGTAAGGACTTAGCTGCGTTGAAACGCCCCATATCTGCTGCTAAATCCGCTAATAACGCGGCTACATAATGTTGTTCAGGCAATACTTGTTTTAATGTATGCGAGTTAAAATCACAATAAGGACACTTTTGCACACACCAAGGCATGTGCACATATACAGAAAGTGTGTCAACAGCTTGCATATTATTATCTTATTCTCATCATAAGTTTTCACAGCCATGTGACCGCACGCATGTAATCAAAGGCTATGCCAACAATAATGCCTTAACTGGTTCACATGTATATATTGCTGGTAAAAAAACCTCCGTAAGCAGTACCGTACCCGATCTGCTTGTAAACGTCGAACGTCTTGCTGGCAGCAGTGCATCTTCAAGCGCACCGCTATCACGCTTAGGTCCGCCTTGGGTAGCGGCCTCGTGTAACAAACCAGCTGGGGTTACACAACCAAAGGTAAATTGCGAGCGCGACCATCCTTCTTTATAGAGGAAGTTTTCGCCAATAGGCTTCGTACCTAAATTATCTAAAACATCCTGATGCTGTAAGTAAATAGCTTCAGGAATCACGGTACGTCCATACATAACAACCTCTGAACCCAACACATGATATATCTGTCGCACCCAGGCATCCCCAGGCAAAGCTTGACGCAATAATAATTGTTCGTGAATAGGTAATACTTCAATACCTTGACGCCATAAAGCAAGGCGATGAGGTAGTGGTTGTTGTCTCAAATGCACACTGAGATTATCAGGGCATACTAACCAAGGCCGAGCCTTTTCAGGGATGACCTCGACTGTTAATGGCACTGTGTGCCAACCATAAGCTTGATACATATTTGCTCTCCAGGCAAAGCAAAGGCATTATATATGGCAGCTCCATTCTGCCTCCTTATTTCAATTAAATCTAATTGTTATCCACGCTGGCATTTTAAACCAATTTTTAGCATTAGACCACCCGGGAGCTTGTATATCGAATTGACTCACATTAAATGTAACCGAAGGTAGGGCAAAGCAAGTATCGTTG
>CAMFJL010000012.1 GCA_945957175.1 uncultured Legionellales bacterium | reverse complement strand
AGCTTTTTGCTGCAAAAGCCCGTCATCTTGGCGGGCTTTTTTTTGCTTGCGATTTTGGGTTGCGCCTGGGCTTCTGAAAATTATATAATGCTTCACTTTAATTGCGTCTACTCAACAGAATTAAGATGGTATCGATTGACTTTTAGACAAATTGGATTTAAAATGACCAGCTTGATCGTGCTGTTTTGAAGGACGCGTTAGTCAAGTATGATGTGCCTTTATCAACCCCGCGCTTCTGTATATGATGGAGTTTTCTATGAGAGTATTGATTTTAGGGGCCTCAGGGATGCTTGGCAATGCGATGTTTCGCTTGCTTAGCCAGGATAAGCAGCTTTCAGTGCTTGCGACAGCTCGAGGTGAAAATGCTAAGCGTTACTTCTCTGATGAGCTTGCCAAACAGATACTGGTTGGGGTCGATGTTGAACAGCATGACTCTCTTGTTGAGACATTCATAAAAGCCAAACCTGATGTTGTTATTAACTGCATCGGTGTTGTAAAACAATTAAAAGCAGCTAAAGAACCTTTGCAGGCTATTCCCATTAATGCACTATTACCGCACCGTTTAGCTGCATTGTGTGAGCTGCAAGGTGCTAGGCTCATTCACATCAGCACGGATTGCGTTTTCTCAGGCGATAAAGGTAACTACACGGAAGCGGATTTTGCAGATGCTGATGATATTTATGGTCGTTCAAAGTACCTTGGTGAAGTTGATTACCCCAATGCGATTACCCTGAGAACCTCTATTATTGGCCATGAGCGACAAGGCAATCGCAGTTTAATTAATTGGTTTCTTTCGCAAGAAGGTGTAGTGAATGGTTTCACACACGCGATTTATTCGGGTGTGCCTACCATTGAACTTGCCAATATCATTCATGATGTTATTTTGCCTCGCCCAGCGCTACACGGTGTCTATCATGTCGCATCTAAACCGATTAATAAATATGATTTACTCGAGTTGGTAAAAGAAGCGTATGGTAAGCAAATTGAGATTAAGCCGTCTAGCGAGTTGAAAATTGACCGCTCATTGAATGCCGATCGCTTTAAAGCGGCAACTGGTTATGTCGCCCCTGAATGGCCTGAGTTAGTTAGACGCATGTGTGAATTTAAATAATTGAGGAAAAAGCGGCATGTTTGATAATAAGATTTTGATGATTACGGGCGGCACCGGCTCTTTTGGTAATGCCGTATTAAAGCGATGGTTGCAAACTGACATTAAAGAAATTCGTATTTTTAGCCGTGATGAGAAAAAACAAGAAGATATGCGGCTTGCTTTTAATAATCCCAAACTCAAATTTTATATTGGCGATGTGCGCAACTATGACAGCATTTATGATGCGATGAAAGGTGTGGATTATGTATTTCATGCGGCGGCATTGAAGCAAGTGCCTTCTTGTGAGTTTTATCCCATGGAAGCTGTGCGTACTAATGTATTAGGCGCTGAAAATGTCATGAATGCAGCGATTGCTCAAGGCGTTGAACGTGTCGTCGTGTTAAGCACGGATAAAGCCGTTTATCCTATTAATGCGATGGGCTTATCTAAAGCCATGATGGAAAAACTCATGGTTGCTAAATCGCGGATGCGAGAAGCCGGTGAGACGGTATTTTGTGCTACACGTTATGGTAATGTCATGGCATCTCGTGGTTCAGTCATTCCCCTTTTCGTAAGTCAGCTCAAAGAAGGTAAGCCTATTACTATTACCGATCCTAGCATGACCCGTTTTTTAATGTCGCTAGAAGATTCGGTTGATTTAGTGCTACATGCGTTCCAACACGGTAATCAAGGTGATATTTTCGTACAAAAAGCACCGGCAAGCACTATCGAAGTATTAGCGCAAGCGCTTAAAGAACTACTTCAAAAAGACAGTGAAATTAAATTCATCGGTATACGCCATGGTGAAAAAGTTTACGAATCTTTAGTTTCTTCTGAAGAAATGGCAAAAGCCGAAGATCTTGGAAAATATTACAGAATCCCTGCGGATAACCGTGATTTAAATTATGCTAAATTTTTTGTGGAAGGTGAGCCAGAGGCAATAAGCTTTGATGACTATACTTCACATAATACGGAGCGCCTGGATATTCAAGGCGTTAAAGATCTCTTATTAACACTCGATTTTATTCAGGAGCAGCTTGATGCTTAAGGTGATGACAATTGTGGGTACGCGCCCTGAGCTCATTAAAATGTCGCGAGTTATTGCTGAATTTGATAGACATACAAATCATATTTTAGTCCATACAGGTCAAAATTTTGATTATGAATTAAATCAAGTGTTCTTTGATGACCTCGATATTCGTAAGCCTGATTATTTTCTTGAAGCCAATGGTGAAAATGCGGCACAAACCATCGCACGTGTGATTGAAAAAACAGATGCTTTATTAGAGAAAGAAAAGCCTGACGCGATATTATTGTATGGCGACACCAATTCATGCTTGGCCGTGATTGCAGCTAAGCGTAAAAAAGTCCCGGTATTTCATATGGAAGCCGGTAATCGCTGTTTTGATCAACGGGTTCCTGAAGAGCTTAATCGTAAGGTGCTTGATCATCTAAGTGATATTAATTTAGTGTTAACTGAGCATGCAAGACGCTATTTAATTGCTGAAGGGCTGCCGCAAGAGCGTATCATAAAAACAGGCTCGCATTTGCGAGAAGTATTAGACTACTTCATGCCAAAAATACAAAAATCAGATATCTTATCACGCTTAGATTTAACAGAAAGGCAATATTTTATTATCAGTACACATCGTGAAGAGAACGTGGATGAACCAGAAAATCTACAAGATTTATTGGAAACTTTAACGCAGCTTATTAAAGTCTATAATTTTCCTATTATTGTATCAACGCATCCAAGGACAAGACAACGTTTAGAGCAAATGAATGTTCATGGACTTGATGAGCGTATTCGCTTTCTTAAACCTTTTGGTTTTCTTGATTATGTGCATTTGCAAATGCATGCGTTTTGTATTTTGTCAGATAGCGGTACAATTACTGAAGAAACTTCATTGCTCAATTTGCCAGGCATTACCATTCGTAACGCGCATGAGCGTCCAGAAGGTATGGATGTCGGCACGCTTATTATGTCAGGTCTTAAGGCAGACAGAGTGCTTGATGCGGTACGGGTTGTGACGCAGCAATGGCAAGAACAAGCTTATCCCCATCGCGAAGTGCCTGATTACGACCAAGAGTGCGTGTCAGAAAAAGTATTACGGATTGTGTTAAGCTACGTGGATTATATTAATCGGGTGGTGTGGTTTAAATGATAGTTAATAGCGCAAATAGTGCTTCAATAGCGACGATGACGTCGAGTATTATAAAGTATCGTCAACTTATTTATGATTTAGTTAAGCGCGAGGTTCTTGGCCGATATCGCGGTTCTTTAGCTGGCGTTGCATGGTCTTTTGTGACACCGTTGTTAATGTTGGCGATATATACTTTCTTTTTTTCAGTCGTATTTAAGTCTCGCTGGGGGGCGGGGCCGACTGTGGGCCGGGCTGATTTTGCGATTATTTTATTTGCAGGTCTGATTGTAAATGCGCTTTTCTCTGAGTGCCTTTCTCGTGCGCCGCTTTTAATTACCAGCAATGTGAATTATGTCAAAAAGGTTGTTTTTCCCCTGGAAGTTCTTCCTTGCATAGCGCTGGGCTCGGCCTTATTTCAAATGTTTGTTAGTTTTGTTGTGCTTATGGTTGTGCAGCTGTTACTTGGGAAACATTTGTCATGGATGGTTATTTTTCTGCCGGTGATTATTTTCCCTCTTACCTTAGTCGCATTAGGTGTATCTTGGTTTTTATCTGCTTTAGGTGTTTATATTCGCGATATTAGTCAGATTATCACGGTGTTATTATCTGTTTTACTTTTTGTTTCACCGGTGTTCTACCCGTTATCAGCAATCTCAGGTATCTTTCGTGATATCGTTATCTGTAATCCCATCACTTTGATTATTGAAGAAACAAGGGCCGTGTTAATTTACGGTAACATGCCTAATTGGCACTATCTTTTGATTTATACTTTATTTGCCGTTACGATAGCGTGGGCCGGCTTTTATTTTTTCCAAAAAACAAGAAAAGGATTTGCCGATGTCCTCTAATGATATTGTTATTCGTGTCGACAATGTAAGCAAGTGCTTTAATGTTTATACAAAACCTCAAGATCGCTTAAAACAGCTTATCTTGCCTAAAGTTCAACGGCTAATCGGCAAAGAACAGTCATCGTATAGTCATGACTTTTGGGCATTGCAACAGGTTTCTTTTGAGATAGGTCGCGGGCATGCCGTGGGCATTTTAGGGCAAAACGGTAGTGGCAAGAGCACCTTGCTGCAAATCATTACAGGCACTATGACACCAACTTCCGGCACAGTTGAGACTTTTGGTCGTGTTGCAGCACTGTTGGAGCTAGGCTCAGGTTTTAATCCTGACTTTACAGGTCGTGAGAATGTTTATTTGAATGGTAGTCTGATTGGATTATCACGTGAACAAGTCGACGCCAAATTTGATATGATTGCTGCATTTGCCGATATTGGTGAACACCTAGAGCAACCTGTCAAAACGTATTCGAGTGGTATGATGTTGCGCTTGGCGTTTGCTGTACAGGTTGCAGTTGAATCAGAGATCCTTATTATTGATGAAGCATTAGCTGTTGGCGATGCGCGTTTCCAGCTAAAATGTTTTAGACGACTGGAAGAGCTTAAAGAAAATGGAACGACGATATTATTTGTTTCTCATGCAACTGAATTAGTGCGTTCCTTTTGTGATTATGGTTTAGTGCTCAATTATGGAAAGCCAGTTTATTGGGGCGATGCTAAAACTGCAACAGTTAAATATATGGAAGTGCTATTTCCTGATAAAAATCAGTTATCAGACGGCGCAGCTGAGGCGGAAGCGCAAGCCGAAACAGTTTCTGAAGATTTACACACCCCACTCGCCTCTGAGTCAGTTGCTGCCTTTCGAGAGGAAGATACAGATAAGGCAAAAAGAATTCAAACGAACGACTTTTTATTATTAGAGAACCCACCGGTCAAAGACGATACATTTGGTATTGGTGGTGCTAAGTTAAAGCAACTTAAGATATTTGGCTTAGATAAACCTAATATTTTGGTTGGTGCACGTACACTAACTGTTCAATGTGAATATACATGGGATGTTGCATTTTTAAAGGACTTGATTGAGCGTGATCGATATGAAAAAGACATAACATTAGGCATCTCTATCGCTAATAACAAGGGTAATTATATTTTTGGCTGTAATGGATTCGATAGCGATTTAGTCGTGGATTGTTTTGCTAGCAATACATGTAGCGTTGAATTTAGCTTTAAAATGCCCTATTTAACCGAAGGTGATTACTTTTTAACGGTTGCGATTGCTGTAGGTACTTTGAAATATCACATACAGTTACGGTGGTATGATTGCTTAGTGCAATTGAAAATGCTTAAAGATGAGCGTAACGTTTTTGGCGCATTTGCTATTGACTATCAAATGAATTTAGTGAATGCTATGCACTTAGAAACAGAAAAGGTATAGATGAATGACTGCAGACATGTCTAACGTTCTTGTCGATGTAGCAAATGACGGCGAACGGTTAGTGCCGGGTGAAAGTCACGATATAGATGAAGTCATTCGCCATAAGAGCAGCTATCAGTTCTTTAAGCGGATTATTGCTACAGATCTGTTTAAGTACTCAGGGCAAATACATTTACCTGTTCGTATTTTGGATATTGGTTGTGGTAGTGGTCATGGTACTTTTATGTTGAGCGATCTTATTGGCGTTGAGATCACCGCGATAGATCCGAGTGAAGCAGCCATTATATATGCAAGAGAGCACTATGGTGCAAGCAATATTGATTACATTGCCACGTCTTGCCAAGACTTTCAAAAAAGGGCAAGCGCATATGACTATATTGTTTCTCGGCATGCATTGGAACATTTTGACGATGGATTGAATTATGTGCTCAATATTCAGTGTAATAAGCGCTTGATAGTTAATGTTCCATATAATGAGGCAGAGGGTAATATTCATCATAAAGTCCATAGAATTACGGAAAGCGATTTTAAAAATTATAAAAATAAGGAATTTTTTTATGAAGATCTAGCCGGCGTTACCCGCTTGGATTTGAAAGAAGAGCCTTCCCCTAACTCAATTATCTGTGCTAGTACGTATTTTTCAGATGCAGTAAAAATAAGCGAGATGCTTGCATACCCTGTAGCATCTTGGCGCCCTGACTCATTGCAGTATGCTGGTTTACTTAGCATGGGCATGTACGCGGATCTGGTAACGCTTAATCAAAAACTTGCTTCAGCAACTGAGCAGCTAGAGCAATTGACTGCTCATCATATCCAGTTATCTAGTCGGTACGAGGCTTTAAGTCGTTCACTGGGTGGCCGGTTAAACGCGGCGTGGGTGAAGTTTCGCAAGTTAATAACGAGAGCATCATCGTAACAAGATGGTGCTGATTAGGCTTATCTGCATTCTTGACTGTATTCAGAGCATGCTCTAACGGCATACCTTTTTTGCAAAAGACTGTACTCTCTCGGGTAGAATTGCGTAAAACAGCCGTATTATGCGATTTCTTTTGCACCTTAATATTAGCCAGCTTTCGTGATTCACTGTAGTGTCACTATGGGGGACAGCCTCGATGAGGGCCTGAGTGTGATTTTCTTGTTGTCTTTGACATGGTAGATGCTCTTCTGTAACAGGGACGGTTTTAACAGCACGTGTATTTATCAATGATAGCAAGTAATGCAGTTCTGCTGTTACTTGTGAGGGCTCAAAGCGGTCACCAACAAAAGCCGCAATGTTTATTAAACCCCGTATTTCTTTATTTATATCGTAGGCTGCATTTTTCCCATGAAGGCGTACATACGTTGTTACTTGGTTAATATAATGCGCTGTATATTTTTCAGATATTAAAATCCAGAGGCAAACATCCTCAGCAACAGAGAAATGATCAGGAAATTGGTAACAGTGTTTGTCGATAATGGTTTTTTTTATCATAACGGTCGGGGTTGCTATGCCACAGTATTTTATGATGGCAGGAAAAGAAAAGTCGGCATCTGCATGATTAAACACTGTAGCATAGCCATGATTATTAAAAGTTTGATAGGCGGTGTGAGAAAAAAAAGCATTGTGCTGAATCATTTCTTTTAACTGTGTTTCTATTTTATCACTAATCCATAGATCATCAGAGTCTAGAAAACAAATATATTCGCCTGTTGCTAACGACAATCCGAGATTTCTTGATTGACTTGCACCTATTAACGGTTGTTTGTAGTACTTTATACGAGAATCACATTTAATGTAATTTAATAGTCCAGAAATATCATCAGTTGAATTGTTGTCAATAATGAGTATTTCTAAGTTTTGGTGCGTTTGTGACTGCACGCTGAGAATAGCAGCAAGTGTCCATGTAATTCGGTTATGAAAGGGAATAATGACAGTGACGCAGAGCTTGTTCAAGTTCTCAGGTAATAGTGATTCCTCGATTATGTTCGTATAGAACTTTTGGGCGTAAAGATGTGCTTCTATAAATGGTGTTTTTTCCAAAAAATTAGCTAAACTCTTATAAAATTGATACGGTGAGTTTTCGCAGTTTAATATGTCTTCAGGCGAGACAGTGTCTATAAAGGTTTTCCAAAGATTATTACCTTCAGACAGGGTGCGTGCATTTTTTTTAGAATCTTGCTCATCATGCCAACGTGATTTAATGAGTATATTTTCCATATGAACGAAATCAAATTTTTTAATCATTTTAAACCACAAGTCATAGTCTTGAGTTGTTTTAAGCGAGGTATCAAAATGATCTATTTGGGCAAATGCAATTTTCGGTATGAGTAATGAGCATCCATGTATACATCCGCGTAGTATGCTGTAAAGTGGTTTTTGGCTCAGCATCTCATGATCGTGAATAACGTAAGAAATATGCTGATTTTTTTCATTTATAAGTTCATAGTTACTATATAGAATAATTTGTTTATTAAGTTGAGATGTTAGAAATTTTATTTGTGTCGCAATTTTCTCTGGTAAATAAATATCATCATGAGAAAGCCATGAGAAGTAATCTCCCCGCATTTGAGAAATTCCGAGATTCAATGCAGATGCAACTCCTTTATTTTCCTGATAAAAATAACGAATAGTTTCACCAAATGATCTGGCTATTGCATCAGTCTTATTATTGTCATTAGATCCATCGTTAATTACAATAACTTCGATGTTCGGATAAGTCTGAGCGAGTGCACTAAAAATAGCTTCACGAAGAAAGTTAGAGCCATTATAAACAGGTATAATGATCGAAACCAAAGGGTTAAATTGCGATGATGGCATAATTTTTGATCCGATATAACCTTAAATTTTAGACGTTTTATTTTATCATATATCTTGACTTAAACGAAGGTTTTTATGCTGTGGAGATTGACTTTCTAGTATTTTTTCCGCACAATAACAGGCATCTACGCGGTAGACAATAGTTGATTATATGTCAGCGTTAAATACTCGGAATATGCGATTTCCTGAATTGAAACATGTACTAAAAAGCATAGAGCCGGTGTGAACTATATAAAGGCAGATTTAATGAAGGTTTTGCAAATCAACGGCTATGAGTCACCTGGTAGACGTTTTCATGGTTTGTCTATTGCGCCACAATTGAAAGCCTATGGTATTGATTCATCACATCTGGTTTGGGAAAAAGATACACACAACCCAGACGTACTTACTTTTGAAGGCAGGCATACTCGCAGAGTTAATCGAGTGCTAAACCGTGTTGAGCGTGCAATGTCGCTTCAATCCGTGTTATACCCACATGCACTTAGTATCATGAACATGCCAGCTTTCCAAGCAGCTGATTTGGTGCATTTGCATATCATTCACTCAGGCTACTTTAGTTTGCGACACCTACCAAAATTGACAGATGCCAAACCTACTGTATGGACTTTGCATGATCCTTGGGCAATGACTGGGCATTGTATCCACCCATTTGATTGTGATCGCTGGCGCATAGGCTGTGGTCACTGCCCCGATTTGAATACACCGTTCCCACTATTCAGAGACAACACTCGTTTTTTGTTTAACTATAAGCGTAAGGCTTATCAAAAAGCCCAATTTGAGCTGATTGTCGCCTCAAAGTGGATGCATAATATGGCTAAAGCCTCTCCTTTGTTTGAAGGTGTGCGTATCCATGAAGTGCCATTTGGGCTTGATCTAGACTTTTTTGCACCAGGTATCTCATCAGAGGCAAGGAAACGGTTTCAGATCGCAGAAGATGCTTTGGTTATCGCTTTTCGCACGGATCCTGGTAAGTTTAAAGGTTTTTCTTTTATTCTTGAGGCGCTTAAGCAGATTCATACGACAAGACCGGTGTGTTTGTTAACGCTGGGCTATGAGGGCTTATTAACACAAGTGCAAGAAAAGTTCCAAGTTGTTGAAATCGGCTGGTCGAATGATGAGTCGCTTGTGCGTGATGCTTTTAATGCCACAGATATCTTTCTTATGCCATCGATGGCGGAAGCTTTTGGTATGATGGCCGTGGAAGCGATGGCGTGCGCGAAACCGATTATCGTGTTTGAGGGCACGGCGCTGCCCGATATTACCTTCGCACCCGAGGCGGGTATTGCTGTGCCTAAGGGTGATGCCACGGCTTTGGCTGCAGCAATTCAGCGGCTTATGGATAATCCACAAGAGCGTGAGATGCGCGGTCATCAGGGGCGAAAATTGGCTGAAGCGCATTATGGCCAAGACATGCACGTGAAACGCATGGTTGATATTTATCGCAATATAGTTGGAAAAAAATGAAAGTCTTGTTATTAGCCGATATTCCTCCATGCCAAAATTACACGGGCGGTTTTGTCTTAGATAGGCTTATTCGATTTTTACCTAAAGAAGATGTCGCTATTTGTTCTGTTGTCAATCCGCATCTAAAGCCAGAAATAGCGCCAGATTTACAAGCTATTCCACACTTATCACTTCCTAAGCCAATTGAATTCTCTCGCCGCATTTTGCCAAGGTTTCGACTCATAGCTGGCGTTTCAGCATTATTTTTCGAATATTTAAGTGCACTGAAAGTCAGGTGGATATTACTTCCTAAAGTGATAGCGTATATCAAAGCGCATAAGATTGAAGCTGTATGGGTAGTGCTTGAAGGACAAACGATTGTTCGTATAGCGCAAGGCGTGACTAAGGCATTAAAAATACCGGTATTGACGCAAGTATGGGATCCTTTTGAGTGGTGGCTGCGTGATAATCGCATCGATAAATTCACACAAAAACGTTTGTTAGCCTCATTTGATAATGTGATGCAGCGTAGCCAAGCATGTGCTACGGCTTCATGGGCGATGTCTTTAGCGTATTCAAAAAAATATGGTGTACGTAATATACCGGTTATTGCAGGCTTACCTCAAGCGTTTCTTAAACCAGCAGCGACGAAACCACATCAGCGAGAAAAATTTATTATTGCGATTGCCGGGCAAATTTATGCCAGAGAAGAGTGGGAAAGCTTTATGAAAGCGCTCTCAACGGTAAAATGGCAAGTGGCCGGACGTCAAGTACATCTGCAATTTATCGGCAATACGTCCGGTCTGCCTGCTTGGCCAAGAGTTGAATATACTGGCTGGGTTTCCCAAGAAGAGGCGCTTGAGCTGCTTGCACAAGCCGACTTACTCTATATGCCTTACTGGTTCTCGGATGCCTTTCGTTTGGAATCCAGTTTGAGCTTTCCATCAAAATTAGTTTCTTATTTTTCTACTGGGCGGCCAGTCTTTTGTCATGCGCCTAACTATGCTTCACCAACGCAATACCTTATTGAGCATGAAGCGGGTTATGTTTGCAGTGCTATGGATAGTGAGACCATTTTGAGCTGTTTAACAACAGTGATAACAGATAATGCAAGCTATGCAAAGTTTGCATTCAATGGACGCCAGTGCTTTTTGCGTGATTTTACCCTAGAGCGAATGCAACAAACGTTCTTTGATTTTTTACAATTGAATACACCACCTGTTCAAGAGTCTTAGCGCATGGACAATGCTTTTTCGTCGAATCGCTCGTTAATTCTTCACGCGCCTAATATTAATAGCGGTGGCGGATTGTTTCTGCTATTACAGTTTCTCAATATACCGCATATATCGATAAGCTGGGCGCAGTTAGATGAACGCGCTAAGGCGAATATTCCTTTATCGCTGGATGTAAGCCGAAATTATGTGAAAAGAACGATTTTTTCGAGACTATTTGCCGAATATCGATTGTGGCGTAAGGCAAGTAAAACCGATCGTATCTTGTGTTTTCATGGACTACCGCCACTCTTTTCAGCAAAGGCACAAGCTATCGTGCTTATACAAAATCGACTTGTCTGGGACAAAAAAGCCCAGTTAGACGTATCTTTTGTGGGTAAGGTACAGCTGAGCATTCAGCGCTTGTGGTTAAGGTTCGCACATCGCGAACATACGCGTTATATCGTGCCAACACCTGCTATGGCGGCACTCGTTCAACAGTATCTTGGTGCAAAGGCAAGAGTGCAGATTTTTCCCTTTATACCTTTATTGTCACCTGCAAATGCGCACTCTGAGCATCATGCGCCGAAAGAAACGTTCGATTTTATCTATGTTGCTAGCGGCGAGACCCATAAAAACCACGAGACATTGTTGGATGCTTGGTTCTTATTGGCAAAAGCAGGTTTAAATCCGTCATTAGCGCTGACAATTGATCTACAGAAGTATCCCGAACTTTATGATAAAATAGAGATGTATCAACAAAGCCATGGTTTAAACATTAAAAATCTTGGTCACTTATGCAGTGATGAAGTGGTTCAATTATATCAAAGTGCCAGAGCGATGGTGTTTCCTTCAAAAGTAGAAGCATTTGGTTTGCCACTAATCGATGCGAGCACTCATGGTCTACCGATTATCGCATCTGAGCTTGATTATGTCCGTGACGTGATAGTGCCCGTAGAGACCTTTGATCCTTGCTCTCCCACATCACTTGCGCGCGCTATTAAGCGGTTTTTAGGCCAGCCAGAGCCACTTCAAAAAATGTATTCACCAGAAGCTTTTTTTACAACGATAATAAATGATGGTCAACCAGATAGGTAAAGCTATTTAGAGAGTCTCATTTGAATGCGCCAAATATATTTGCCAGTATGCCGTTTTAAATAGCGTGCTGCTCGTAAACCAAAAAGGAGGACTCGCTTAGGCCCAGCATAGAAATACTGTTTTATAAAGAAAATCATAGAGATGTAAGCAGATTCAACACGTTTATATTTGTTTGCAATTTTTTCAGCAGCAGCAGAGGCTGCAAGGGCGCTTCTCATTTTTAACATAGCACTGATATGAAGATAAGCTAATGCACGTGACTTTTGAGTTGCAGCAAATACCTCTTCTTGTGTGAGCTCAGTGACAAAATTCGTTAATAAAACGTCAATTTCGCGTTGGCATAAATCACTCATTTTTGCCGTGCCTTGCTCTTCATGTCGCCGGGAATTGACTAAGACCTCTGCTAAATGAATAAATTGATACGTTTTGGCCATTCGAAACCATAAATCATAGTCCTGCGTTGTCCGTAGAGTTTCGTTGAATTGATACTTAAGCAATGCTTCGCGGGGAATGAGTAAGGTGCATCCATGAACGGCATTTTCCAGGGTTAACCAATACCGAAAATGTTGGGGCGGTCTTCCTGGTAATCTATATGGTGTAGCACGTTTGGGATGGTGAGTAAATGCTGAAAAGTCACTGTAAACAATCACATCGTCTCGTGCTAATTGTTTAAGAAAAGCGATTTGATTCTTAACTTTATCGGGATAGTAAAGATCATCGTGGCTTAGCCAAGAAAAATAGTCACCGGTAATATGTTCAATGGCAAAATTCAAAGCAGACCCAACACCACCGTTGGGTTTTGAGAAATAACGGATTTTTTCGCCATAGCTGAGGGCTATCTGCTCGGTTGCACCATGGTCGTTGGACCCATCGTTAACAACGACAATTTCGATGTTGTCATATGACTGCTGTATGGCGCTATCGATAGCTTCGGCTAAGAAATTAGCGCCATTGTAGACTGGGATGACGATGGAAACTTTGGGAGAGAGCGACATCTTTATCCATGGAAGCGATTAATATTGGGAGTCATTATCCCATACTCAGATGCCGATAGTCAAGACGCTAAAGCTGGTTTATGCTCAAGATTAATCTATGGATAGCGCCTGGGTTAGCACTGTTTTTCAATGATTTTATTTTAAATCACGTAGTTAAACACCTTCATCTTTCTTAATAAAGTGATGATTAATGTTGATATCATAAGTGTTGCTATGATTTAAATCATTACAAACAATAAATAATTATGAATTTTATTTCGTATGGAAGAATAAATGGAGATAAGGATCATCCAGTGTATACAGTATATGCCCAAAGGGTTGATAAATATGATATCTAGTATTTTATTGTTGAAATTTAATTTCATAAAAAAATTAAAAATAAAGAATGACTGAAATATCACAAGAGTGCTTAAGTAAAGATAATAAGTTTCATTGGGTATGCCATTTACGTTAGTTAATTTTCTTGTTGCTATAAATATAGCAATGCTTGCAAATAAGTATAAGGCAATATCAATAAGCCTTGAGTATTTTTTAATAAAATTAGTGTCAACACAAAAAGTACCTAAGATAAAATAACCACCATATGACACAAAGAATTTGAGGTAATAGAGCCCTAATACAGCGCCCCCCAGCTGGCTTGGTTGAAAAGGATTAAAAAAACATAAGGCAATATAAAAGATGCTCTCACTTGGTGGTGAGGCTATACCATCTGGCTAAAATGGGAATAAGTAAATATAACCCTACTAATGCATATAAGTACCAAAGATGATAGAATGTATAAATTATTTCTGTCCGTATGATGGCTTAAAGTCACAGTGAGTTTCCTTTCCTCTATTATCTAATAGCCAGAAGGCACGTATTTCCTGCTTACGTAGTAAGGTTTTGTGCGTAGGGCATTTCAGCGCAATGTGTCTCATCGATTATAACAGTATCAGATTATTGACAGCAATATGATACGGTCTTGGCGACCCCATGAGGGATGAAGATTGACAGCTGGCATCTATTACTGTAAAATTTCTCTCCAGTATCGTGCGTTGAGATAGGCTTTTTCGACCATCGGTCTGGCTAGATCTCTTAGGATTTATCAAAGCTTTAGCACTCTTCGCAGTTTGTCTGTTGTTAACGTGGTATTAAAATCGATGCGTATTTCTCATATACTGATGCTGGTTTTGTTTTCTGTCGGCATGGGACTTGGACAACTCTTACTAAAATTCTCAGCACTACAACAAAATGATGCGGGTGCAGGCTTCGTTGTTCGCCTTGTGACGCTATTTACCGATTGGACCTTCTTATTAGCTGCTACGTTTTATGGCTTGTTACTTATTTTCTGGGTATGGTTACTGACATTCCTTCCCTTATCACGGGCTTATCCTTTTACCATTTTAAGTTTTATTGTTGCAACGACAGGTAGCGCAATATTTTTTAATGAACAAATGTCTCGCACCATGGTTGCAGGTCTTGCCTTGATAGGTCTAGGTCTTATTGTTTTAAGTACAGATACCAGTGGGGGGCTATAAATTGCTACCAAATCAAGACATGGATAAAGTGTTTGTGGTGATTGCAGCTTATAATGAAGCCTCTGTGATTGCACAAACGATTGCAAACCTACGTGAGTACGTCAAACATATTATTGTTGTTGATGATTACTCTGCTGATGCTACCGCAGAAAATGCTTATCATGCAGGAGCTTACGTGTTACAACACGTGATTAATTTAGGTCAAGGATCCGCATTGCAAACGGGCATCGAGTATGCCTTGACCCAAGGTGCTCAATATATCGTAACATTTGACGCCGATGGACAACATGATGCGACTGAAATATTACCTATGCTATTGGCCTTAAAAGAAAGTCAGGCAGATATAGCGCTAGGCAACCGTTTCATGGGGAAAACGCAAGGTATGCCGTTACAGCGACGCATCGTATTGAAATTAGCGGTTCTTTTTACACAAATCACGACGGGCATCAAACTAACGGATGCGCATAATGGCTTTCGTGTGATGACACGCCAGTTTTGTGAATCATTTCAATTTCGCCAAAATCGTATGGCACATGCGTCTGAAATTTTAAATTATATTGGCCGAGAGAAGGCTAAATATATTGAATTTCCAGTGACAATCACATACACAGAATATTCTTTATTAAAGGGGCAAAAAAGCTCAAATGGGCTTAGAGTTTTGATGGAATTACTAATGGGGTATGTTTCAAAATGGTCTTAGCCGTATTTCTTACCTTGGTTTTCGTTTTTATGGCGGTTTATAGCTTTGTTTTTATTCGAAGAAATCTTATTCGATATCTCTCACTTGTTATCTATGCAGCAGCTATTTTCTTTGTATGGAATCCTAATGCAACGACGGTGATTGCCAATTTTTGGGGCGTTAATCGCGGTATTGATTTTGTTTTGGTTCTACTGTCGATTGCTTTAATGAATGGTATCCTTATTTGTGCAAAGCATATCAGTTCTCAGCATCAGCAAATAACTAAAATAGTCCGTCATATGGCGATACGAGATGCTCGCGTTCTAGAGGACAACGACCATCTTCACTAAAATAAGGAGGTCAGATGTCAGGATGGTTGAAACGAAGCGTGACTTACTGGACTAAACCAACGCCCTTGCAATGGGGGCTTATTGCGCTATTTACAGTGCTTTTCATTATCGCATCGGGACTTCGAGCCCAAATACCCTTGATGAACTATGATGCGACGATAGGGCCTGCTGTGGGTAATCATAGCGCTTTTACAATGATTATTTATGGTAGACGAGCCGATACCTACATTGCCACAAAGACGCTTTTGTTGCCAAGCAGTGGATGGTCTGTCCTTAAACAAAGAAAACACTCCATCAAATTACAAGTAGCCTCCAACGCGCCACCACTCAGCATTCATTTTAAAGCCTTTCCTAATGACAATATGGTGCTAACCTTCCAACAGGCAAAAGCTATGATTGCTTTAACGGATCTTAGCAATCATCAAATAAAGCGTATCTCGCTTCATGGGCCGCAAGAAGCTATCCCGCGAATAACGATAGGTACGTCCATTTCAGATGTGCTTATTTCGAGCCAAGAAATATATAAAGTAAGACCGTGGGTATGGGGCGGCGGTTATCTCCTTATTTTAATAAGCATGATCCTCATTGCACAATTACAGCTTTATTTTAATAAGCAAATATCAAAGCCTATGACTTCTTCATGGTCATTACTGTTGGGTTTTGCACTTATACTTTTTTTATCGACTTTAGTGATGTTGCTGGCTTTTTGGCCAGGCGCTATCGCCCATGATGCGGCTATGCAGTGGAGCGAGGCGGTTGGGCGAGGTCATTTATCGCCACAGCTAGTTATCAGTGCCACGCTATTTTTTCGGTTATTTACTTATCTATCCCACAGTCCTGCATGGCCCATCCTTTTTACGAGTTTATTAGCCGCATTAGGCGTGGCATTTGTATTGATAGAGCTATGTTATCGGGGGGTATCGCGCTGGGTCGCTTTGTGTATTGCACTACTATTAGCTATGACACCGCAATATCCCACTTTTTTTATTGCGTTGAGTAAAGACGCATTAAGTGCAGTGGGGATCCTCTTTTTAGCAGGCACTTTTTTTTATATAACCCGAAAGCTTGCAGATCAAACGCATAGAATGAATTATGTTATGCTTATGCTTGCTGTTTTTGCTGCAGTGTTTGCAAGCATCATGCGTTTTAATATGTTTCCTGCAATATGTCTAGTTATGTTGGTTTTTTCAGGATTTTTATGGACGAAAAAATATCGATGGACTGCGGTAGGCGCGCTGATCGCATTTATGTTACTTGCGATGATACTACCCCAACTTATGTTTGATGCCTCCTATGAAGGCAAGCAATTACGTGAAGCGACTAAAATGAATCCTACAACTGTGGCTCACACAAGTAACGCAGCGCCTTTCATCCGTATGAATGCCTATCATCTCTTTGCCGCGGCAGTGCATAGCGGCATACCACTTCAAGATAAGGATACTGCGCTTTTTTATCAGATAGCACCATCCAAGGCTTGGTCCGTTTATGATTGTTCAATGACCGATGCAACAACAACAAGTGTGTCACAACACATGCTCTTAAGTCCGGCGGCATATGACATATTTCTTGAACAACATCTCAATGATTTAGCTGCTGCGGATTTTAGAATTGTAAAAGCACATCCGTCTATTTTAGTTAATAGACAACTGTGTATGACGAGACTGCTATGGTATATCGGTTACGGCGAAGTACCTTTTGAAGCCACAGCAACGTTAGGCTACGATTTGTCTGCGGGCGATCCATTTGCCATCACATTTCCGCAAATGGTCGGGCCTAATCACACATTATTACCTTCCAGCATACAAAAATTAGTACGCCATCCCTTTGTGATAAGTCAAAGTCACGGCTATTTTTGGCTATTTTGGAAGCCAGCGTTACCGCTTTATCTGGGTTTATTCTGCATGTTATTTTATTTAACCTTACGTAAAGACTGGGGCGTTGTGCTCGTGCTCACAATACCGATAGCCTTAACGCTTGTTCTAGCTGCCGTCATTCCATTTCCGGCTTATCGCTATCAATATCCCGCAGCCCTGTTATGCATGCTGCTTTCATCGTTGATATTTGCAAAAAAGCCGATGAGGCTAGCGTCTCGTCAGTAAGTGTGGTGGTGCCCATGCATGACGCTAAGCTTTGTATTCTTTAAAACGACAGCAACGTATCATGATGAGTACAATGACACCCCATGAAAATAAATACCATGCCGGTGAAAATTTATTCGCGGTTAGCTCGACTAGCGCGAGCCCAATCATGGGAAAAGTACCGCCAAATAATCCTTGTCCCAAGTTATATCCTAACGATACACCGCTAGCTCTGACTTCAGTTGGAAATAAATGAGTTAGTAGTGTTGGCAAGGTGGCGTTAATCGGCGATAAAACCAAAGCAATCAATAATTCTGCACATAATGCATAAAATACATTCCCACGTGACAACAAATAAAAAATAGGAAAAATAAGAATGACAACAGAGGTGACACCTAAGAGAAATAGACGTTTTGCATTTACCAACTGTGAAATATATCCAAAGGTGACAATAAATAGTGTCATGGCTAGCATGGATACGGCATTGATAGCAAATGCTGCATTTGTTGAAAAATTTTCTATACGTATTAGATAAGTGGTGACATAGGCAATGACTAAATAATTGCCAGATGCTAGTATTGCCGTGTAAATAACGGATCCTAACAATGCGTATTTATGCTCAGTTAAAATAACTTTAATAGGTAATTTTTCTTTGGTAGTCATGGTTAAAAAGTCTTCTGTTTCACGACTATGGAGGCGTAAATAAATGCCTATGAGGCCTAGTGCTGCACCCAGCCAATAGGCAATACGCCAGCCCCAATCAGTAAAATGGGGCGCTGGAATGAGCTCACTTAAGCCGGCCGCTGTCAATGCGGCGACAGCGATACCAAAGGTGGCTGTTGCAAAAATGAAGCTACTCACTAAGCCTGATTTTTTTTCTTTTCCTGTATGTTCTATCAAAAACGTTGCAGAACCTGGCAATTCTCCACCGACAATTAAGCTTTGTATGAGTCGTAGCGCAATAAATAAAATGGGAGAGGCAATGCCTAAATAAGAAAATCCGGGTAAACAGCCAATGAGAAAAGTGACACAAGACATGGCAGATACGGTTAAAATAAGTGCTTTTCGTCGTCCTACCTTATCAGCAAAATGTCCTATAATCACACCACCAACAGGCCGCATAAGAAAAGCAACAGAAAAAACGGCAAATGTCGTCAGTAACGATACAAAATCATTTTTCGTAGGGAAAAACACTTTAGCAAATATGGGTGCAAAGCTTGCATATAAAAGAAAGTCGTACCATTCAAGCGTGTGTCCATAAAGCCCGGCAATAATATCCCTGAACTTGTCATTTTTCACAGTGTATCCTCAATCCATCGTTTTATCTGAAGCATGTTAAAGTAGTCTAGCATTTGTTTCTGCATATGATAATATACTCCAGTTTTTTTGAAAGACAATGGGTATATCAATAGGGAAGATGTGTGTTGAAGCTGAGACATTATATCGGTATAGGGTTTGCGTTTCTTTTTTTTGCGGGGTCAACATTTGCGTATGATCTTCCGCCATTACACTTCGGCTATGTTAGCTTTTTAAACGCAGTTCCACTCGGACCAGGCTATGGTTGGTATTTTGCTCAGCGCTATGTTAGCTACGACACGCAAATGTTTACGAATAGTCATGGTGGTCGTCTTGGTGGCGTAAGTTCTCCCAGTTATAACCCCCAGTTGTCTATTACAGAGCTGACGTATCTCGCACGCAATACCAGTTTATTAAATGCCCACCTGGGTATCACTGTTTTTGCACCGGTTCTCCTCGCGCCTAATTTGCAAACACCGAATAAGTTAGGATTGCGTGCTAATCAAGGTGGGGTGTGCAACCCAACGATTAGTCCTTTTTTATTTTGGGGACCCCTGATGTTGCATGGTCGTCCCTTTTGGTATAACAGAGTAGAGTTTGATAATACAATTCCTATTGGAAAATACAGTAAAAATTACCAAATTAATCCGGGCGTGCCTTTCTATAATTTAGCATCTTATTGGGCAAGCACCATGCTGCTCACACCTAAATGGGAGTTATCATCAAGATTTTATTATATTTGGAGCGCAGAAAATCCAGATACGCATATACAAGCGGGTCAGGCAGTGCTTGAAAATTTTGCAACGTCGTATCTTATTCAGCCACATTTGCGGCTTGGCATTGCTGGATATTATCTAAAACAACTGCGAAACTCAAAAGGAAATCCTGCGCCAAACTCTAAAGAACAGGTATTAGGTATTGGCCCAGGCGTTGGCGTACCACTTACACCATCTAATGTTCTTATATTCAATTATTATACTGAGAGTCATGTTGAAAACCGAACCAAGGGCAATCGATTTGTTATGAGTTTTGTGCATTCGTTTGGCTAAAGTGTCATGATATATTTTCTTTATTGATACTATGGATACCAGCAAATGCGTCTCCCAATTCGATTGTGGATCCGCATATATGTTAAAGCTTCTCCCTATAAAAACATTAATAACCTTTATGTGAGCTTATCGGCTAATAACATTAACCGTCGGTGAGTTTAATAAATAGTCATCATATTTTTGACTTATTATAATATAATTTATGATCGTATTCTCATTATGTCGGATATGGTTTTTTCTGAAGCACTCACAAATCCGATTAAATGTGCGTCAGTGCTACTTAAAGATTTAATCATATCAATGTTTGATGAAATAGCATCAGCTGTATTTTCAATCAATTCAAAAGTTTTTATATTTTGAAGACGAAAAATGGTTTTATCACTTTCAAATAATTGAGCAATAATAGTATATATAGGTTTGTTTATATGCATTGCGGTATTACCTTATTTGGAAATAGATTGTTGAGTTACCCACAGGTATTCAATATAATAGGTATTTTTAAAATAACTGCTATTGCACTTATTTAATCAAAAGCATTGCAGATTTTCAATGATGATATGAGCAGTCAATTTCTGCCTGTAAAAATCGCATGTAAAAATAGAATATTAAATTGCTGCATGTATACATATTGAATGCAGAAGATTGCTTTTAAGATCTGTAGACTGATAAAAGTTAATTGCTATTTTCGATCTATGCTTATACAGCCCTTAAAAAATTGACTTTTATGTGGAAATTTTAGTCCGTTAAATTGTTCGTTATGCCAGGTCAGCGCTTGTGCATCACTTATAATGCTATGTGAGCTTTTTATCTCATGACTAAAATTGTCATCGCAGTGAAAATAACCAGTATCAAGTTGACTAAAGTTTAAGCCACATAAAAGTTCAAGCATACGCTTAATTTCTCCTAAACGATTTGCTATAGTCATTTTATTTCTACCGGTTGGTGGATGATCAAACTGAGTTGGGAGTGCTAACGAAAAATAGTGTGTTCTTTGATGATTAAAATGAGCAAGATGCATGATATACGGGGCATAGTCTTTTAACTTATAGATGTCGAGAAAGCATCGCTGCAAAAACGCTATCGGTGCAGCATCATCGTTATATGCGGGTATAAAACTTGGATATATACCCTCATAAACTGCGAGAATATGCTTAATAATAGCAATGCTATAAGCTTTAGGTTTCCAATTGCGCTGTGTTATTTCTTCATTAAACGTATCCCAACCAATATCATAATCCATCTTGCTTCGGCAGTTGTATGATTGATGCCAGGCTTGCTGAAGGAGATAGGTTTTAATAGGATACAATTTTTCATTTTTTGTCCAGTCATCAGAGAATAGTAATATTTCACATTCCCATTTTAAGGACGGCTCATCTATATGTCGGCTTAGCGCGGTAAATAATTGATGTTGTTCAAGTAAGTGCGAGGGTGGAATATTTTTCTTTAATTGAAACTCACGTTGTAATCTTCGATAATGAATGGCATCTGCAATACTGGGTAGCATACAAATTGTTCGTGCACCAGCAGTTAAGTGCCATGAAGAGCTTAATGTTTCATTTGGAATAGGATCAAAGGCTTCCCATAGTCCAAAAAAATAACCAGTGCCACAAAGCTTGGAAGGTACAACATAATGCTTAGCTTCAAAAAAAACTTCAACAGATTTAGATAAAATAAAACTGACAGGGACAGTTTTTGCACCAAGATTATTTTGTAATGTGAGAGGAATGTCTACGTCTGTTAGTGGTACAGTAGTATTATCCTCAAGTGGTAAATGAAACTTACCGTGATCAACAATGTGGTTACCATAGGCATAGCGAGCTTTATAAATTTTAGATATGGATTTTTCTCCAATCCCATCAATTAATTCAGCAAAATAAGGATCATGATGTCTAACGGTTTCCCGAATATCTTTCCAGCTAATCTCCTCAATCCGCAGTTGCTTTCCTCTCCAACTCAATGACATAGTATGTTCCCTTAACTAAGTGTTGATATTCTTTTGAATGCTCCAGTTTTATGCTATCTACCTGCTTTTGTCAATGAGCGCTTAGACTCCCGTGCCATCCGGTAAGTTGTTAGGATACCATCATATGTTCACTGAATTAAGCAAGCATATTGAAAGAATGACAGGCATATAGCGCTTCGGTATGTAAAACGGTATAATTTGCAAGATTCTTTATGTGGATAAGGGTTGGTGCATGAGCCGTACAATGAAGTGCTTGATATTAGGGTTTTTAAGTGCAAGCTTGGTTGCCTGTGGGCAAGGTGCACCTAAAATGAGTGCCGCCACGAGTATGGTCACAAAAACGATTAATTTACCAGCGATGCCGAGTGCTGGCCGTAAAACCAAAACTTTAGATGATACACTTGTGTCTGCGCAGTCAGATAATATAGCGGCTGAGCCGCTGGTGCTGGCAGATACGCCAACATCGGTTATGCAGTATACGCCCAAAACGGTTAAGCGCTCAGATGCAACAAATCCCTATTTACCACCGTATGAAATGCAGCCTAAAAAGGCAGATAATCAAAATACTGCAACTACGTCACCAACACCGGTGAGCGCAGCAACACCTGCCCCTCATACGCCAGATGTAGCTGCTGAGAACCAAGCCAAACAGCCATCAACACCACCACCAGCCGTCGAAGCAACACAAGCTTTACCTGCGTCAGCGCCGCAGCAAGAAACAGCAGTACCTAAAGCAGTGTCGCCATCGATAAACGGGTCAGTGGCCCCAAGTCTGACACCACCAGTGAGTGATATCCCAAAAGCACCAACACCCGAGCCTAAGCAAGCACCAGTCGCTACACCCAAACAACCACCAGCACCGCAAGCGGTGACATCAGGCCCAGCCAATACTTCGGTGCCGACGTCTACACCCAAAGCGCCTACGGCAACACCTAAAACAGCTCAGGAACCCCCACAGCCGCCAGTTGCGTCAGCGTCACAACCATCACCGGCAGCTGCGGTTAACACACCTCATCCATCTGCCGCCAATGTTCAAAAGCCTGTTGTCTTACCTACGCAAGCGGAGCCTGCTAAGCCAACATCCAAGAGCCTACATAATCCTTATCTGCAGCCCACAGGTCCAGAGAATAATGCTCAGACACAAACACCAACATCACCTCCAATATCCAAACCAAGGAGTTTTGATGAGGTGCCTGTGCCTGTTCTTAACTAATATAGGTGAGTGATATCATGAGCAAAACAACAGCAGGTCAACGTTTTCGTCAGGCGCTTATTGACGAGCAACCCTTACAAATTGTTGGATGTGTCAATGCCTATGCTGCAAGACTCGCTGAAGCCAGTGGTTTTAAAGCACTTTATCTTTCAGGTGCAGGTGTTGCTAATGCCTCTTATGGTTTACCCGATCTTGGGATCACCAGCTTAGACAATGTACTTGTCGATGTATCTCGAATCACGGCCACGACCGATTTACCCTTATTAGTCGATATTGATACGGGATGGGGTAGTGCATTCAATATTGCTCGTACGGTAACAGAGATGATTCGTGCGGGCGCAGCGGCCGTGCATATGGAAGATCAAGTTGCTGCGAAACGCTGCGGTCATCGTCCCAATAAAGCGTTGGTGAGCACTTCGGAAATGGTTGATCGCCTCAAAGCCGCTGTAGATGCCAGAACTGATGCAAGTTTTGTGATCATGGCCCGAACGGATGCGATAGCCAGTGAAGGCTTACAAGCTGCTATTGATCGCGCAAATGCTTATGTTGCTGCTGGTGCTGACATGATTTTTGCAGAGGCAGTGCGCACGCTTGAAGAATATCAAACTTTTACCTCACAAGTGCAGGTACCTGTTTTAGCAAATATGACTGAGTTTGGGCAAACGCCCTTATTAACCCGTGATGCATTGGTAAGTGTGGGTGTGGCGATGATCTTATATCCTCTAAGTGCTTTTCGAGCCATGAATCAAGCCGCCTTGCAAGTTTATGAAACGATTCGCAATGATGGTACGCAAGCTGCAGCTGTTTCATCGATGCAAACGCGTGTAGATTTATATAAATATCTCGACTACTATGCATATGAAGCTAAATTAGATGCTTTATTTGGGAAAGAAAAAGCGTAAGCTTATATTTAGGTTTTTTGAACATGCGCTTCTCCTCGGGCGGGAGTAATTAAAAGCCGGATAAAGGGTCATAACATCATCGTGTAGCGATGAGGTCATTTGGGTATCGATATGCACATACTGATTTGGTCGCAACATTTTTGGCCAGAACATTTTCGTATTAATGAACAAGCGCAAGCACTGGCAACGCAATCAGATAAAGTCACTGTGCTAACAGGAAAACCCAATTATCCGCAGGGTAACATTTTCCCGGATTATAAAGTAACAGGTATTCAGCACCAAACGTATCAGGCAGTCAATATCGTCAGAATACCGTTATTTCCTAGAAAAAAAGGGAAAGCGATATCGTTATTTTTAAATTATATCTCCTTTATTTTATCTGGTTATATCATGGCACCTTTCGCACTTAAGCAAAAAACCTATGATGCTGTACTTGTTTATGCTACATCACCGCTATTACAAGCATTACCCGCGATTTTTTTTGCGAGACGTAAAAAAATACCCGTCTATCTATGGGTTCAAGATTTATGGCCTGATGCGTTGGCGGCGACGGGTTTTATTAAAAATGCGTGGTTATTAGCTTGTGTGAGACGTATCGTTCGTGATATCTATCGAAAATCTGATTATATTTTAATTCAATCAGAAGGTTTTCGTCAGTCTATTGAAGCGCTGGTTGATGATCCTAAGAAAATTTTATATTATCCTAATCCAGCCGAAGATTTGAGCCAATTAGAACCACTTGCTGTGAATTGCCCTATAGCGATGGAGATCAAACAGCATTTTTCCATCGTATTTGCGGGCAATATAGGTAAAGCGCAGTCTTGCGAGACGCTGGTTTTGGCAGCAGAAAAATTGCGTCAATATCCCGATATTAAGCTGTATTTCGTGGGTGATGGTAGTGCGGCAGCAAGTATTGCTGCTGACATAAAAGCCAAAGGGCTTAGGAATATTACTATGACGGGGCATGTGTCATCAGATAAGATGCCAGCTATTTACAGTGCTGCATCCGTGTTGTGGCTCTCTCTTAAATCGGATTCTGGTTTAATGGCAACGATTCCAAGTAAATTGCAAAGCTATTTATCCGTAAAAAAGCCTATTATTGCCAGCCTTTCTGGCGAAGCTGCACGTATAATTGAGGAAGCAAATGCTGGCTTATGTTGTCCCAGTGGCGATGTGGATGCGCTGGTAAAAGCGATTGTGACTATATATCATATGTCAGCTGAAGCAAGAGTGGAAATCGGCGCTTGTGGTTATCACTATTTTAAAAAGCATTTTGATTTAAATAGCCAAACGAAGAAATTACGTGATTATTTATATCAAAATTTGACATAAGCATTAGATATTTAAAATATGATACAAGAACAATATCAGATAAACTATCAGAATCATCAAATTGATTTTAGCTTAGTACGCAGCACAAAGCGTAGGACAGTTGTCATACAAATTTATTATGATAAGGTCGTGGTACGTGCGCCTAAACTTGTATCGCTACGTGATATTCATGCTTTTGTTAAAGCGAAGCTTGCTTGGATTATCAAGCAACGTGAAAAAATCATGGCCTTGCCGAAGGTGCCTACACTCACATATCAGACAGGCGAGATACATTATTTTTTAGGAAAAGCGTATACTTTAAAGCTATTTGTTGGGGGTGCACATCAGGTTAAGCTTGTACGTGACACGATTCAGATAAGTGCACCGACAAAATTAACGGCTAAGCAAGTAGCCGCAAAACTGAATCGTTGGTATCATTCACAAAGTGAAGAAGCATTCCCTGCTTATATTGCTAAATGGCATGAACACCCTTATTTTCATCATAAACCGTATCCTAACTTAAGCATTCGCCGCATGCGAAGTCGCTGGGGTAGCTTAAGTCAACAAGGTGAAATCACCTTAAATAGTCATTTAATAAAAGCTTCAAGCGCGTGTATTGACTATGTTGTATTGCACGAGTTCTGCCATTTATTACATTTTAATCATAGCCCAGCCTTTTATCGCCTTGTTGCAGAATTGATGCCGGATTGGAAAATGAGAAAACAGGCCTTAAAACAGCTGATAACAGGCTCTATTGATTAACGCAATTAAAATAGATTCCAAGCCATAGTTCTAAAGCCTGCTTTTCTCATCTTGCTGGAGAAGGTATTTGAAGGCTGAATTAAGGGTAAAAATTATCGCATAGCGATGACATGTCTGTATTTTGAAAGATACAAACGATATCAAAACCCTAATATAGGCATATCAATGTTTTTCGTCAAAGCAATGACTTTCACAAGCTCACCCATTTCGCTAGGTAATAATAGCTTTTTAAATGCCTGAGCCATGATATATTGTGCTTCGATGGATAAGTTGTTTGGAAAACAAATACCAGCACGAATAAGAAAATTAGCTTGTGTTGTATAACCTGCCACATGTAAACCATGCTCAAAAGCGACTTGTTGTATTTCAGTAAAATTAACGTGGCAAGTTAAATCCTGTAAGCCTGGATTTGCAAGTGGACTAACACCTGTTGTATGTTTGTAAAACGCATTAAGCGTTCCTCGCGTTCTCTGTGGATGATAATATTCTTGTGCTTCATAGCCATAATCGAAACATAAAATCATACCTTTTTTTAGGGATGTGGCTGTTTTTTTTATCCAAGCATGCGCTTCTTGGTGGTATTCAATATAATAATCATCAGGTAACTGTTTTGACAATTCAATAATAGCGTCAGGCACATGGTTCGTAGGGATGTCAATCCAAGTAAATGCGGTGCCATCCCAAGTTACGCCAAGTAAGAATAGCGTTTCTTGGTACCAATGGTATATGGTGATAGGCAGTGCATCAAGTAATTCATTAGCTAATAAGACACCTTCAAACGCTTGTGGTAAGGTATCTAGCCAGCGAACACGTTGATATAACGCAGATGGCAAGGCTTTCAGTGTTTCATTTTGTTTTTGTCGTAAGCTGGGACTAATATCAACAATATCATAATACCGCGGTAGTTTATTTTTTGCTGCCAAAGCTTCTAGTATAGTTGCTGCAAGTGTGCCGTGTCCGGCACCGACTTCAACAATATCGGCATGTTGACAGGCGTCTAATACGCCTATTAGGCTATGAGCAATTGTTTGACCAAAGGCTGGGGTAAGTTCCGGGGCTGTGATAAAATCGCCCTCACGTCCAAGTGGCGATGATGTACGCATGTAATAGCCAAAATGAGGATGGTATAAGCAAGCTGCCATGAATTGATCAAAGGGCATAGGACCTTGCGTAGCTATCGCTAAACGTAATTCATCGCTGAGATTTTGAGTTTTCGGTGTCATCGTCATGATAGCCTATCATTATTAAGGAATGCATATGCCAAGTATTTTACCAGATATTGCACTTGTGACGGGTGCTTCGCGTCGTATTGGTGCAGCTATTGTTCGTTATCTGCATCAGCAAGGATATCTCATTATTTTACATTATCGCGGGCATCAGCAAGAGGCTATACATTTAGCGGCCGAGCTTAATCAACAACGTAAGGATTCGGTAAAGTTGCTCACCGCAGATTTAAATAGCGTGACAGCGATTGAAGATTTGGCTGTACAAGTACGTGCTTGCTGGGGGCGCCTTCATTTGCTTGTGAATAATGCCTCCACTTTTTTTCCAACGCCGTTGGGTCAAGTAACCGAGGCCGCATGGGACGAATTGCATCAAAGTAATGTGAAATCTGCTTTTTTTCTTACGCAGGCGCTTGCCGATTTATTAGCAAGCCATCAGGGATCGGTTGTCAATATGGTAGATATTCATGCGAATCAACCATTGAAAGGCTATAGTGCGTATTGTGCTGCTAAGGCAGGTCTTGTGATGGTAACACAATCACTGGCATACGAGCTGGCACCGCATGTGCGTGTTAATGGCATCGCACCAGGCTTTATGTTACCGCCCGAAGGTGCTAGTCAAATAGACACAGAATTACGTGATAATATTTTAAAGAGAATTCCATTGCAGCGTTTTGGTGATACCGCACCTGTTGCCGAGGCCGTTTATTATCTTGCCCACGCATCGTATGTGACTGGAGCAATATTGACAGTTGATGGCGGTCGGCATTTGCATATGTGACTATCATCCTAGCTGTTATTTGTTAGCATAGACACAGTCACAGGTGGATGTGATTTTTATGCTACGACAATATATCAAATACATTATATCTTAGGTGCAGTTGCTTTACCAAAATACCGTAAAAGTATTTAGAAGAGAGCACAAGATATGGGCCCACTAATTGCTTGCTGTTCTGACACTTCTTGAGGCTCGCGCACCACAGGAGTACTGCTGGCAGCGCCACTTGACCCAATGTTGCGACTATTGTCATTGGTGCAAGAATCACAGGTTATCGGTGAAGTGCTACGCCAAAAAAGACTGCTCGATGAACTACTGGGTGACATGCTGCTGCTTGATGCCATGGTTACCGGCGTAGATACATCTGCTAAGGTTTGTGTGTAAAAAGGGCTGGTGACAAGGTGTGAGGAAGTGATAGCAGTATACTCTATCTTTCCCGCAGAGTATAACATAAAACTATTTTCAAAAACATTCGTTGAAAATATAGGATGGCCAAGGTGTATAGATACTTTGTTACATAACATACCCAAATGGCTGTCTTTCAAGGCATTTTGAGTTATTTGATCTCTATTTAACTGTGTAATAACAGATCTGAGGTTTATTTTATCAGTTAATAATAAGCTTAATAGCAACAATGCGCCATAACGTTTAACTTTTTTAGATTTATATAATGCCTGTGGATATAGTGGTTCAGGTGATAATGTAACCTCATCAAGATAGGCTTTTACTTCAAGAATCAGTGCTTTATCTTCTTCCCCGCTATCTGGATGATCCATTTTTTGCATCAACGCCAGATTAAATAGTGCATGAAAAATATCGTAGCGATGAAGATAGACTAGCAAAAGCGCTGATGCACCATACTTATTCATCCATGCAACTGAAGTGCGTTGTGCAAGCATCATAATAATTTCATTAGCAATGTGTTTTTCAAGCAGCGCTAAGATAAGTGGTGTTGCATGATATTTATTTTGCACATCATAGAAAGCCACATCAGGATTAAGCCATGATAATTGACATAAACTTTTGAGAAGTCCAGATTCGATAAATCTTTTATCGGCTATGGCAGGTATTAATAAATCGTAACTTATCTTGGCAAGAGGGATAGCCGTTGCGAAACGCGGAGATAATTGGGGCCAAGGACTTTCTAGTCTAGCATCCGATTCAAATATTAAGCTATTGCAATAATCTGTAAGGTTTTGTCTGATAATTTCGTCTTTTTCTGTTACGCGAGTTATAGCATCAGCTTCTGCGCCAGTGATGAGTAAAAGCCTAAGGATGCTTGTCATGTGAGTAAAACGGTTTATCGTTAACATAAAGCCAAACAATGTCATTTCAAAAATATCATTAATCTCTTCGCCGGATGGTTCTGGTAAGTAGCAAATTTTATATTGAATCATAGCGTTAATTTTAAAGTTTTTCCTATCTAGAAATACATCTTTTTTTGATAATGTGCTTAATGTTGATAGAAAGTCAAATTCATTTTTTATATAAGTATCTTCATCGATAAAAGGTATATTTTTATCAATTATTTTTATTTCATGTAAAAACATGACATATATGAGTGTATATAAAAAACATATCATTGACTTTCTTTCAATTGAATGATTCATTTCTATAAATAGAATAATATCAATCGCACGATAATTTTGAAAATGTAGTGTATGTGTTATATCTTTAGCATGGGTATCTTCATTCGAGGCGTGAATGATAGTCGGTTCTACCTTTAAACTAAGGTCAATATCAGATAGATAACATAATCGGTAGAATAAGTGGGAGAGACTCGTGGCAGATTCTTTTTGCATAGTGGATAATTTTATAATTAAAAGATGTAATGGTGTGTAACCTTCTCGATTACGTATATTGACAAGACTATTTAAATGGACATCAGTTAATTTGTCAAAGTATTTTTTAGGGGCACGTGCATTTATGAGTAAATGTAATAGCGTATTACCTTGTGGGTCCGGTAAACTAAGATCAACATCAGGCAGATCACATAATTGGAAAAAAAAGAATTTGCAAAATAAGTATCGGAAAAGCTTGTTGCGACCTGTAAATAAAAGATGTAATGGTGTGTAACCTTCTCGATTACGTATATTGAAAAGGTTATTTAAATGGGCATCAGTTAATTTGTCAAAGTATTGTTTAGATGCACATGCGCTTATGAGTAAATGTAATAGTGTATTTCCTTCTCTATCTTGCAGCAAGATAAAATCATCATGCCACAGTTTATTCACTAAGTCCCATTGTTTATATTTGATTGCAAAATAGAGTGGTGGTGTGACGCGCCTAATATCAAAATGAGTAAGATTTTTATCAAAAAACAGATTTTGAATGAATGCATTAATTTGATCTACGTCGCATCGAGGAACTGCATCATAATCTCGAATGACTGAAGAAAGTAAGGTTTCTCGTTCCGTTTCATTTAGCGTGTTGATTAAGTTAATATTTTTATTATTCAAGAAATAACATAATTTGAAAAACAAGTAATTGAGATGCGGGTAGTAGCGCGCTTCGGCTAATAGATGCAAGGGTGTTTTTTCATTATTATTAGGTACATTAAATAATTGATGTAAGTCATTGTCAGTCAATTTATCAAAATATTCTTTATGAATTCTTCCAAGAATAAGCAAATGCAATACATTGTTTCCTTGATCATCTTGACAATTAATAAGATCATCTGAGAAATAACAATTAAAAATATCATGAAAAATAAAAATATTTATTTTTTCTATGAAATTTGCCAGTATCATTGTTGGATGAGTGATATCTAAATTAAATTTTTTACTGGCATTAATTAATAAATTAATAAATGGAATAATATATTTTTTTGTACAATCATAGCCATAGTTATAACCATAACGTGTTGATATTTTATAGCTTTCCTCTATGATATTTCTTATTAAATTATTAATTTCTTGTGTGTTTAATCTTCCAGATAAAATTAATCTTTCAAATGCTTCTGATACTGTAAAATCTCCGAACCGATTTTTTCTAATGCGATCATTAATATATGTATTGACATGAATAAATATGGATTCATTTGGCATCATTTGCAAATAATGATCAATAAATAAAAAATTGCTTGACATGATGGCCGCATCCAAGGGCATCATGTTATCTGCATTGTATTCATGAATATAATGCCATCCGTAAGCTTGCATATCTTCTATCGCTAATTGCCCCAATGCTGCAAGATGAAGCGGTGTGTTACACTTTGTATTCGCGCCGAGAAGTTCAAGATGGCTTATTAACGCCGCCTTGTTAGATGCTTGTGCTAATGCCAATGATGTTGAATGGGCACGAAAAAAATTTTTATATTCTTCGGGACATCTTCCATTGGGATTAAAGCCACGTGCTGGATCTAACAACCAATGCATCAGTGATGCATCGTGTTCTTGGTAATAACAAAAATAACTGACAAGTAAAAAACTATCTTTCGTTGTAAATAATTGTGGTGTTAACAGATAAAGAGGCGGACGTTCAGTCTTTTTAGGTACTAAGCCGCTTTGTGAGCGAGTCACAGCCTCAGGCAGTGATGAGCTTGTTGCCTTATCCGACATATCTATCAACACATCTTTGGGGCCTTCATATTGTGATATGGCCCAATCCAGCTGAGTTATCAGTTGAGCTGGATAAGCATGCTCTCGTGTTTCTTGTTTGAGGGCTGTTTGCTTTGCATCAAGCTCTGGTTGATAAAAGCCTGATTCAATCGCCGTTTTTACTTTTTGAACTTCCGTATAAAATATGGGAGTCCACGTATTCGGGGCACGATTTAGCGCGACCAGTATGACCCTCGTTATCCAACTTACTGTGGCTTCATAGGTCATCTCACCATCACGATTGGCTTCGTTATAGTACTGAATTCTTTCATCGGTCAAAAATAATACCCATTGCCCGGGGTCTTGTTGTTGCTTATCGTTATAGACAAGCTTTGCCATAGCCATCAACAGCTGGCTACGTTGTCTAAACGTGTCGTGCAGATCAGCCTCTTCTCCCGCCTGCTTCCAAGCAGTGAGTATGCTCGAAAGAAAGGCTTCTAGTCCCTCTGTATGCATTCGGATATGAAAATTTTCCAGGGTAGTCACATGGGTGCCCAAGTCTTGATAAGCTTGAGGACTATGTAAACGAGCGATGAGATTTTGTTTGGTTAATAAGGTGTCAAAAAATTGCTTAGCCTCGATATAAAGTTGCCGCTCTCTATCATCGTGCGCTAACAAGACACTAAAATACGAGGTTTCTAGCGCGTCTAATCGGGTAAATGCATCAAATACCCGGGATATCAAATAAAACGCTTCCTTCATTGACAATATAGCGAGCGGTGGTGCATGAGATGATGAGGCCATCGCCGAATTGTGAAGCGTGTCAGAAGGTCTAAACGTATCTTTTAACCACGAAATCACTGTTAACGCTAATGTTTGACGGCTATCGTTAGATCCTTGCCAACCATCGCGGCGAGCATAATAAAACTTAGCATGTCGCTTAAACCAACGTTGTAGCTCAGTTAACAAGGGAGAAAAATGACATTTCATCCCTAACAGAGCCTCTTCTTCGTAAAAGTTATCTTCATCGGGATGATTAAATATTCGGATAAACTCTTGGTCAACATGGTGCTTAAGCTCAAGTGCTAAGGTTTGTCCTTTAGGTATCAGCTTAGATAATATCGGATTTGGCATCTCGTTTTTTGAAATCCACGGCAAAAAGATCGCTTGAAAAGCAGTATCGAATAATGAAGTATTCTCATCTAATGCGGGTGTAGTTAAGTTGAGGCTTTTTTTAAGCGTATCAAATACAAATTGGTGTCGAAGCTGCTTGCGCAAGTCTTTTTTACCGACGCTCAGCATCAACCCATCAAATGGGCAGGCTAAGGCAACAATGGCGTGTCTATCTCGCGTATGACAAATGCCAGTATCCTCAAAATACATGATTTGCATTAATGTATATAGACCTGCTAATTGCTGGCGTTCTCGCAATACCTCCACGACCAAAATAAAACAATCGAGTAAAGGTAAAATGCGTGCATCTTGATATAGCGCCTCTTTACCTTGCGCATCTTGCCTACGAATTTGGCGGGTCACTTTATCCCAGTCAGTGATCTCAAAATGCTTGAGCATTTGGCACCTAACTTCACGTTCTTGCCTCATGGCTTCATCTCGACGAATGCTCCAATAGGCCTCGTTTGCTGTTGGAGGAACGAGCAATGCGTGTAAATTAACGCCGGCTGTCCGTAATGCCAGTAGCTGTTTTTGTTTAGGTGCGCCGGCCAATCTTTTCCACCAGTAATTTTTCTGGTCTTCTGAAAATAAGGCTTTGCCATCTGCCTGCGCATTGAGAAATTGTTCTAGTAAAGTAAATAAATAGGGGCGAAGGCAAAGCGGAAGTAATCCACTTGTTCCGTTATCATCTGGTATAAGAACATCATAGATATCAAAGTGGGTAAATGCAGAATCGAGCGGTGGGCTATCACTGTGATAAGTCGGTAATTCGTCTACAATGTTATCAGCGTGTAAAGTCTGCCATAGCTCACGGTTTTTTGCTATGACTTCGGTGTGCTCCTTGGCTTCCTGTTGATAGGCGGAGATAAATAGCTCGCGAAATAAGCGTTCGGCCATGCGAATATAGATATCGATGGCAGTGACAGTCACGGCGGTTTGGTGAGTATTATCGTCGTAGCGTTTTTGTTGTTCATGTTCTTTGCCCATATGAACTGCCTTGAGTAGAGGTTTTTTTTTCGATATAACGTCAGCGCATATTATCAGGTAAATCTTAAGATTTTCTTTGTCTCAATATTTGTTCACGCGCCTATGGCGTTTTATATTTCTAAAATTGACATTTTTATCTGGACTGATATCATGCGTACTCAGTCATTATACTCGCAGTGCCTGAGAATGCGAGCAAGTCACTGGTATTGAGTAGTAGGAACAGGCTTTGTGCTTGCGCGTCACTGGGTGACTACAAAGGACACTCCACAGGTAAGCATCGGCGCTTTTGAAGTAACTTTGGTATAGACACATCCACAATATATGAACTTCACTTTAGCCAACATCCGCCAAGAATTAAAAAGCAATTTAAGCTTAAGTGTACCATTTATTGCTTCGGAAATGATCTACTCATTAAGTAGCTTCATTGGCACTGCCATGGTTGCGCATTTAGGGCAAATAGAACTTGCCGCGAGTGTATTAGTCTCTATGCTTTGGTATACCTTATCCACTTTATTTTTTGGTATTTTGAACGCTGTCAGTGTTTCTATCTCACACTATTTTGGTGCAAAACAATGGGATGGTATTAATCGTTTCATGGGACAAACCTATGTGGCAGGTATCTTGATGAGCATTATCATGATAGCTATTCTTTGGTTTATGCCCTATTTATTGCTTTTTAGCCATCAACACTATGACGTACTTCACCAGACTCAACTTTATATTCATTCACTGATGTGGACTGTGCCCTCATTAGTTTATCTACTTATTACGGAACAATTTCTTGGTGGCGTTGGCAAAGCCAAAGTTGTGGTGGTCATCAGTATTATTACCGTGCCGCTAGAAATTATTATTATTTATGCCCTTATGTTTGGCAAATTTGGGTTGCCTCATTTAGGCATTGCTGCGTTAGGCATAGGTTTTGCTGCTTCTTATTTTATCACGAGCCTTGGCCTTACGTGCTACATCTGTATGATTAAAGATTATAAAAAATTTCACATTTATCGTTATATCTATCAGCTTGATTTATCCCGTCTTAAAGAATTAATGCGTATTGGCTTACCTTTGGGTTTTGCTGAGGTCATTGAAGTAAGCGCTTTTGCCATGCTCACCGTTTGGATGGGACATTTTGGTACTACCATGCTAGCAGCACACCAAATTGTCATGCAATTTCTAGGCTTTATTGTCACCTTAATATTTGCTATGGCGCAAGCGTTGACTGTGCGTATTGGCCATTTGGTCGGATCTGAGGAATATCAGCAATTAAAATTAACAACCTTTGTTGGTTTTGGCAGTAGCTTTATCCTTATTTTACTTATTGTTATAGGATTTTCTTGTTTTCATCTATCTTTATTAAGCATTGATATAGACGTTCATGATCCGAACAATGCTGTATTAATCAGAGATACACTAAGTTTATTAAGCATTGTTGCATTTTGGATTATCGTTGAAAATTTTCGTATTGTTGCGCAAGGTGCTTTGAGAGGGTTAAAAGATAACGTTGCATTGCTTTTGATTACGGTTTTAAACTTTTGGGTGATAGGCTTACCAGTAGCGTATATTGCAAGCCATAAGATGCATTTTGGTGGCCCTGGTTTATGGTGGGGCTTGTTTATTGGCATTTTTGTTGGCGCTATTTTAATGATATATCGTTTAAGTCAACAACTAAGTGAAAAGCATCGAGTGCAGTTACTTAAGCGCTTAGCACACACAACGGGATAAATGGCTACAACTGCCTATAAAAAATCACCGCGACTAAGATATAAGCCCGCGGTTTTACAGTCACTCATAAAAGCATCGCTATTAAAATAAGCCCACTCATTTTGTCTTGCTTGCGTATGCGGATCTTGTGTGTCATGACCATAAGCAGGATGACACATGATCATGCCATATTTTTTCATATCGCCTAAGAAACCTTGAAAATATTGTCGATAATTTGCATTCGGTGAAAAATCATAAACACCGCTAAACGTATGATTGTGTCGAATTGTGGATGATGCAAGTTGTTTTTTAAGTGTACTTGCGCCAAGACGATTAATAATCCACCGCTTTATACTGTTGTTACCACGTAAGTTTTCAAGATAACTGCATCGAAGATAAGGATGATAATCTTCTTGCTGTTGATTAAACCAAGCTAATAGGGTTTGCCTTATCACAGGCAATTGTTGAATATGTTGATGGCCATCAATAAAGTCTGGCATGTGTCCCATCGCTTTTACAAAGGCATCGAGTTGTGCCTGTAATTCTTCGCGAATCAGTGTCGTTGATAATTGCCCAGTATAAGCTTGAAGGAGCAATGTGTTTAGACCTACCTGATTTTTGTCGTGAGGGCGGCTTAACCAGGGACCTTCGGTTAAATTAAAGTGAAGCCCAATATCGATATGTTGACGATAAAAAAGCAGTGATTGACTTGCTTGAGGCCAATCGGGCATATTGACAATGGCACTGACTGCTGAGAGGCGTGATTTTTCTAATAAGGTTAAAATGCCTTGAGTGCTATGCGGTGACAGCGCAAAATCATCTGCACAAAGAATGAAAGGACGTAGTGTCACAAGTCCTCCGATTTATCAAAACCTATCTGTTCTGAAATAATATACGTGGGGCGTTGCTTCACCTCATTAAATATCCGACTGATATATTCACCTAAAATACCGACTGATAATAATTGAATACCACCTAAAAACATAATGGCAACAATCAGTGTTGCAAAACCAGGAAAATCAGCACCGGCAACAAGTGTTTTGATAACGATAAAACTGCCATAAACGAAAGCGAATAGTGAAATAATGGCACCGACAATGCTCCATACGCGAAGTGGTAAATCTGAAAAAGCGGTGATGCCAGTCAGTGCAAGCTCGATGAGTCTGAAAAAATTCCAAGAGCTTTGACCTGCCGCCCGAGGTTGTACGGTGAAATAAATACCTTTGCTTTGAAAGCCAACCCAGGCATAAAGCCCTTTCATATAACGTGCTCGTTCAGGTAGCTGGTTTAATGCAGTCACTACTTTTTTATCTAAAAGTCGAAAATCACCAGCATTTTTTGGGATATCAATGGGGGTTATTTTATTAAATAATCGATAAAATGTATGTGTGAGCCAGCGTTTAATGGGTTTTTCATCACCACGGCTTTGTCTCACACCATAAACCATATCGTAACCTTCTTCCCATGCCTCAATAAACTGGGGAACAACGTCTAAGGGATGTTGAAAATCAGCGTCAATGAGTAGTGCTACATCGCCCTGACAGTATTCAAGTCCTGCTGTCAATGCGCATTCTTTGCCAAAATTACGCGAAAACGACAAAATCTTGATGGGTATGTCTTGTCTTAAGGCTTTGAGGCGTGCAAGCGTCGTATCGCGGCTGGCATCATTGATCACCAGGATTTCCGTAGGCATCCCCCAGCTTTGGCTTGCCGCATGGAGCGCATGTAAAAAATCACCGATAACATCTTCTTCGTTATAAACCGGAACCACAACCGAGAGTAAGTGTTGTTGGCGTGAGCGTAAGTGGGGCATGTACAAAGCCTCAAGCATCCATAGTGGACCATGATTATATAATACTTTGACATCAAACAGAATATGTCAGTTTCTAGCAGTTCCTAGGGTTATGGATGATGAGGCAGATTAAGCCATCATGGGGACCACCCGTCAGCAGTGGATACATAGCGGTTTGTTGGTTATTTGCTTACCAGGCCGTGTTTCGCTATAATATGTGCCATAACGAAGATATAAATCATACCATAGCAATTATGTGTGGTCAGGGTTATATGCCCAAAGGATTTTATATCTTTAAGAGGCATGCTGTTGAGGGAGTAAACTGTGCTGTCTGTCAATGCTGTTGGTCAGATCATCTTCTATCTGGCCTTATTTATCAATATTGTTATTTTTGTCCCACAAATCATCAAGCTTTGGCGAAGCAAAGACGCAAAAAGCGTGTCTTTGATGACGTTTTTCGGTTTTTTATTGCTACAACTTATCATTGTTTTTCATGGCATTTCCATCGGTGATGGTGTGCTTACTGCGGCTTATTTGTTGAGTTCATTATCATGCACGATATTACTGGGTCTTATTTTATTTTACCAATTTAAGCAAAAACATCGTCATGTATCTTTTTCGATGACATCACAAGCAGATGCAGCTGCTGAGCGGGCTAAGACAGAATTTTTATATAATATGAAGCATGACTTGCGCACACCGTTTAGCGGCATCCTTGGTATGGCTGAATACCTTCAGCTTCAAGAAGATGACCCCATAAAAAAATCGCATTTAAATGATATTACGCAATCAGCAAGAATTTTATTAGGGCATCTCAATGAAATTTTTGAATTTATCCATGCTGATCGTGGTTCATTACCCATCTTATGTAAGCCATTTAACTTACAGACTTTGGTAGAAGAGGTGTATGGCATGTTAATACCCGCAGCAAAAGAGAGACAGATCACCTTTAGGCTTTCTATCGATAATAATGTACCTTGTCATCTCATCGGTGATAGAGTAAGAACACAAAGAGTACTTATTAATGTTATTTCAAATGCAATTAAATTTACGAGAGATGGTTTTGTCGATATTTTTGTTGAAAGTAACAAGTCAGAAGATAATAAGGTTATCGTTATATTTAAAATTATTGATACAGGTATTGGTATACCTAAAGATAAACAAGATTTTGTGTTTGAGAAATTTAGTCGTCTGACATCATCGTATCAAGGTATTTATCCAGGCAAAGGTCTTGGTCTTATGATGACAAAGCGATTCATTGATGAAATGGATGGCGAGATTTGTTTGGAAAGCGAAATAAACAAAGGTAGCAGTTTTCATATATTGATACCATATCGTGTGGCTTTATTAAATACGAAAGAGAGGGAACCATGACGTTTGAGCAAGAGAAGGATAAACCTATTATGGGTAAGATTTTAATTGTTGAGGATACGCCCATTGCAGCAAAAGTTGCAGATATATTTCTAACAGAGCAACATTGTACAACCGTGTGGGTAACATCAGGTGAGGAAGCACTGCTTAAATTATCACCCGATTTTCACTTTATTCTTATGGACTTAGGCCTGCCAGGCATCGATGGTTTTGAGACGACAAAGCAGATTCGCTTAGGTCATCCCGATATTGCTAATATTCCTATCATCGCACTTACTGCCCATCAAGATGGTGCAGCCATAAAAGCTGCTAAAGACGCTGGTATGAATGGTTTTTTTTCGAAGCCATTTAGTCGAGCGCAATCGATACGACTCGTCGATACCTTTATTCGTACGAAGGTGAGTCAGTGCTTTCTTACGTGAAAGGTTGAGTGCAAGGCGCGGTTCAGGTAAAATATCCCCTGATTTTTATTCTTGAAGGTTTTCTGTTAATGCCTATTGCCGAACCCGTCTTGCAACAACATTGTGAACTGAAAGACGACGGGCCTATACCTGTCCATGTTTTCAGAGCTTACGATATTCGTGGTATCGTCGAACATGAATTAACACCCGCCTTTGCCTATCGTTTAGGATTTGCCGTTGCTTGTCATATGCAAGCGCGCGGACTTACCCAAATCACAGTCGGTCGAGATGGTCGCTTATCGGGACAAATATTACAGCAATCGCTCATGGATGGTCTGCAAGATGGAGGTATCGATGTTGTGGATGTGGGTATGGTGCCAACGCCACTTGTTTACTTCCACGCGTATACGCAAACGGGTTCCGGTATTATCGTCACGGGTAGCCATAATCCATCTGATTACAATGGTTTTAAAATTGTGCTCGATAAAATGGCCTATGCCGGCGATGCCATTCAGGCATTATATCAAACCATGTTAGCCTTACCCAATAAACAAAATCGCGGACATTATTGTCAAGATACGACACTTATTCATACCTATATTCAGTTTATATCGACTCAGCTTAAACTAAAAAAGCCTTTAAAAGTGGTGATAGATTGTGGTAATGGTGTCGCCGGTTTAGTTGCGCCTGCGCTATTTAAAGCCATAGGCTGTGAGGTTGATAGCTTATTTATAGACGTTGATGGTACATTTCCCAATCATCATCCAGACCCAAGTAAACCCAAGAATTTAATGGCATTACGTCAACGTTTATTGGAAAGTCAGGCGGATATTGGTTTTGCTTTTGATGGTGATGGCGATAGACTGGGCGTTATGCTTGCGGATGGTACAATTGTCTGGGCTGATCAAGTGATGATGCTATTATCTGAGTCTGTACTTGCTAAGCATCCTGGTGCGTGTATCTTGTTTGATGTCAAATGCTCAACCTTACTCAAGGATTGGATTCAAGCCCATGGCGGTGAAGCTATCATGTGTCCCACAGGACATTCGTTAGTGAAGGCTGAGCTTAAACGAACTCAGGCAAAATTAGCGGGTGAAATGAGCGGACACATATTCTTCAATGATGATTGGTTTGGTTTTGATGATGCGCTTTATGCTGGTGCTAGACTGCTTACGATACTCAGTCAGCAAACAAAAGATCCCACTGGCCTCTTTCATAGCTATCCAAGCCGGGTATCGACCCCGGAGCTCAATGTGATGGTTGCCGATACGGATAAATTCAAGCTCATGCAGGCGATAATCGCCCAAGCGTCTTTTCCAGATGCCCATATTGTAACGCTTGATGGACTCAGGGTTGAGTTTGCGGAGGGTTGGGGTTTAATACGTCCCTCTAACACCACGCCTTGTTTTGTGTTACGCTTTGAGGCAAATTCACGTGAAGCGTTGACGAATATTCAAACGAAGTTTCAACAGCTGCTCAGCAGCGTTGATGATAGCTTAGTCATTGAACAGGTGACAATGCACTGATTTTATGAGCGAGGAGCTTAGCATGGCTTGGAATGAACCCGGTGGTGGTGATGGCGATAAGAATCCTTGGCAGCATGGGAATAAAAAGCCAAATAATCCTGAACTTGATGCTGCGTTAAAAAAACTCAAGAGTCATCTTGGGCGGCTGGTTGGTACCGGTGCGGGTGGCGATAAACCCGCAACAACAAAAGCTAATGTGTCTGGTTGGTTGGTACTTTGTGTTGTGATAGTCCTAGCCTGGGCGCTTTCAGGTATTTTTAAAGTGACACCTGCGGAAAAAGCCGTGATTTTACAATTTGGTGCTTACCGAGATACTGTTGGGCCAGGTATTCATTGGATTCCTCGTATTATTGATACAGCGTATAAAGTGGATGAGCAGAAAGTTTTTAATTATGCTTATGACGCGGATATGCTGACCAAAGATGAAAATATCGTCAATGTGGCAGTGGCAGTACAATATCGCGTGGATGATGCGAAGGCGTTTTTATTCAATGTCACGAATCCAGTCTCTAGTTTACAAGAAGCAACCGCAAGCGCGTTAAGACAAGTGATTGGTAACACAACATTGGATCAGGTGCTGACCTCAGGTCGTGAACAAGTTGGCATTGATGTTGAGCAGCAGCTCAATGCGATTATTGCCCGTTACAATATGGGTATGTTGGTTACGCAAGTTTCATTACAGCCGGCAAGAGCGCCGGATGCAGTGAAAGATGCTTTCGATGATGCTATTAAGGCGCGCGAAGATGAACAGCGTTATATCAAACAAGCAAAAGCCTATGCAATGCAAGTGATTCCGCAAGCGCAAGGGCAGACAGAACGGTTATTAGCTGATGCTCAAGCTTACCAGCAACAAGTAGTGCTTAATGCACGAGGTGAAACTGCGCGGTATTTAGCATTGTTACCACAATATACACAAAATCCACAGATTACGCGTGAACGACTTTACATGGCGGCTATGGAGCAAGTATTGACACAAAGCAGTAAAATTGTTGTGGATATGACAGCCAAAAGTGGCAATGGGTCATTGATTTATTTACCCTTGGATAAGCTCATGACGACTCAGGTGCCACAAAGAGCCGTGAAAATAGAGAATGTTGTGCAAAATCCACCCGCTGATATTAACACACCGATATCGACTAGTTTAAATAACCTTGCTGATTACGGTGACAGCACGTCTAGTGTTAGCAGTCCAAGTAACCCGTATGGGTTTAAAACACAAGGAGGTAATTAGCTCATGAAGATGCCAATACGTAGGCTAATCCTTATCATTGTGATATTGCTTATTCTTATTCCAAGCTCATTTTTTACGATTCAAGCCGGACAATCAGGTTTAGTCCTTAGGCTCAGCCAATTAGTAAAAAAGGGTAACACGAAGGTTGTGAAAGTCTATCAACCTGGATTACATATGAAATTTCCGCTGATAGATCAAGTAAAACACTTTGATACACGCTTACAGACATTGGATGTGCCCTCATCTAATGTAGTTACAGCAGAGAAAAAAGACGTTATTGTTGATTATTATGTAAAATGGCGTATTTCTAATTTACCTTTGTATTATCAGCGCACCGGCGGTGATGTGAATAATGCTTCTAAATTATTGCTACAACAAGTCAACGGTAATTTACGCGCTGAGTTTGGTAAGCGCACGATACGTGAAGTGGTCTCAGATGATCGTAATCAAGTTATGCTTAATTTAAATGCCAAAACCAATCAAGGTGTTAACCCCTTGGGTATGACGGTTACGGATGTGCGTATTAAGCGTATCGATTTCCCGAAGTCTATCAGCAATGCGGTTTATGGTAATATGCGGGCGGAGCGTGAACAAGTCGCTAAAGAGCTTCGCTCACAGGGCGCTGCTAAAGCGGAAGCGATCCGCGCTGAAGCCGATGCAAAAGTCACAGTGACCATTGCTCAAGCCCAGCTAGCAGCAAATAATATTCGCGCAAAGGGTGACGGTGAAGCCTCACAAATTTACGGTGATGCCTATAGCAAAAATCCAGACTTTTACGCATTTATCCGTAGTTTACAAGCATATACTCAAACATTTAATAAGCGAGATGATGTGCTAGTGTTAAGTCCCGACAGCCAATTTTTCCGTTACTTCAATGGTGCAGGCAATACGAGTGATGCGAGTAAATAGAGATAGGATGACATGAGAGAAGAAAGTAAAATTAACTTAGGTAAAAATATCGCTATTCTTGGCGCGCAATGGGGTGATGAGGGCAAAGGCAAAATTGTTGATATGCTGACACCGGATTTAGATGCGGTGGTTCGCTTTCAAGGAGGGCATAACGCGGGTCATACCTTAGTCGTCGATGGTAAAAAAACGGTGCTAAGACTTATTCCTTCCGGTATTTTACATCCCCACGTCCAGTGCTATTTAGGTAATGGTGTGGTTCTTTCGCCGGATGCGTTTTTATCTGAGGTTGCAGAGCTTGAGCAGCAAGGCATTGATGTGCGTCATCGACTGAAACTAAGCCATGCTTTACATTTGTTGTTGCCGTATCATATTGCCCTCGATCAAGCACGTGAACTTAAATTAGGTCATGCAGCCATTGGTACAACCAAACGCGGTATTGGTCCGGCGTATGAAGACAAAGCAGCGCGAAGAGGGATTCGTTTAGCCGATTTGGCCGATTTAGATGGCCTTCAGCAACGACTTAAAACGGTGCTTGATTATCATAATTTTGTGCTAACGCAATACCATCAGACCTCGGCCATTGACGTCGATGAGCTCTTTGATGTCTTGCTTGCACAACGTGAAGCTTTGTTGCCATTGATGACGGATGTGACTGCAGATTTACAGGTCTTAGCTTCACAGGGTAAGCATATTTTGTTTGAAGGAGCGCAAGGCTCATTTTTAGATGTGGATCATGGCACCTATCCTTATGTCACTTCATCGAATACAACGGCAGGTGGTATTGCTTGCGGTAGCGGTTTTGGGCCACTCATGATGGATACTGTCATGGGAATCATGAAAGCGTATACAACGCGTGTTGGTAGTGGTCCGTTCCCAACAGAATTAACCGATGATATTGGCGCCACAATAGCCAAGCGTGGACATGAGTTTGGCTCAGTGACAGGTAGACCCAGACGCTGTGGTTGGTTTGATGCCGTTGCTATGAAGCGAGCTATGTTTTTAAATAGCATGAATGCTCTGTGTTTAACGAAGTTAGACGTATTAGATCCTTTTACCGAAATAGGTATTTGCACGGCGTATCAGCTTGACGGTAAAACCCTCGATTATTTACCGCATTCTACCGCAGAACTTGCAAGGGTTCAGCCTGTCTATGAGTTTATGCCTGGTTGGGGTAGCGATACTTTCGGGATCACCCGTTTTGACGCATTACCATCAGCCGCTCGCCAATTCATTGAGCGTTTAGAAACCTTATTAGGTTTAACTATCGATATGATTTCTACGGGTCCTGGACGCGAGCATACTATCGTTCGTCAATCAACGCGCTGAGGTTAAGCAAGGAGTTGCACTGGTGAAACCTACGAATCCTATCTTTCGGGTCTTTGGTCAGTCTCCGATTAGACCTTTACAGCAACATATGGCCAAAGCTCGTGATTGTGCACGGGAGCTTATGGGATTTGTCGCTTCAGTTTTACATCATGATTGGGATCTTGCAAGAGCAAGGCAGCAAACCATTGTGATTTTGGAACATGAAGCGGATAACATTAAAAACGATCTGCGATCACATTTACCTAAAAGCTTGTTCATGCCTTTTTCTCGCAGCGATTTATTAGACATGCTTACGCTTCAAGATGAGATTGCTAATAAAGTCAAAGATATTGCAGGTCTTATTTTAGGCCGTAATATGACAATTCCGGCTGCTATTGCAACACGATATGTTGATTTGCTCAAGCGCTGTATTGATGCGACGGAAAAAGCAGCTCAAGCAGTGAGCGAGCTTAATGAGTTATTAGAAACAGGATTTCGAGGTGCTGAAGTGAATATCATCGAAGCGATGATTCAAGAGCTTCATGAGATTGAACACGATACAGATGAAATTCAAGTGGATGTTCGTCAGGCTTTATTTGCGATTGAGCCGACACTTAATCCTATTGATGCTATTTTCTTGTATAAAGTGATTCAATGGACCGGGGATATTGCTGATAATGCTCAGCAAGTTGGGAATCGTTTACAACTACTATTGGCAAAATGACAATGGATCACGGTACTTTATTCATACTTTTAGCATGCCTCTTCGGCCTTATTATGACATGGGGCGTGGGCGCTAATGATTTAGCCAATGTAATGAGTACCAGCATAGGATCAAACTCGATTACGATTCGTCAGGCCATCGTAATTGCTATTATCTTTGAATTTTTGGGCGCCTTTTTAGGTGGTATGCAAGTAAGTGATACGATTCGCCACGGTATTATTAATACAGATGTGTTGGTGAATCGTCCAGAGTTATTTGTTTATGGTATGATTTCTGTGCTGATGGCTGCGATGACTTGGATGACGCTCGCAAGTTATTTAGGTCTGCCGGTATCTATTACCCACACAATTGTGGGTGCTATTGTAGGTTTTGGCGCTATCTTATTGGGTATTGATGCGATTCAATGGCATAAAGTAAGAATTATTGTTCTGAGCTGGGTTACATCCCCTATGCTGGCTGCTATTTTTGCGTATCTTCTGTTTGTATTAGTGCAGTGGACTATTTTAGCCAGAGATATGCCATTTCGTGCTGCAAAACAATTAGCACCGTTATACCTATTTTTAATTGGCATTGCGATGTCATTTGCTTCCATTGTCAAGGGGTTGGCACACTTAGGCTTTCATTTAAGTCTGTTTGACAATATTGCAATTGCAGTTGGTACTGGCTTACTTATTATGATTTCAGGTGGGCTTCTCGTCAGACGTATTTATTTAGTGCCGGACGCTACACGCCATCAACAATTTGAGCAGGTAGAACGCGTATTTAGCGTGCTTATGCTATTTACCGCAGCAGCCATGGTTTTTGCCCATGGCTCTAATGATGTGGCCATTGCTGTTGGACCTATTGCTGCGGTTGTGGATGTAGTACAAAGCGGCGGTAATTTATTAGCTGATCCCAAAATTCCTTATTGGACTGTGGCGTTGGGTGCAGGTGGCGTTATCATCGGCTTGTTGACTTACGGGCGTAATGTGATTGAAACGGTGGGTAACAGCATCACACTATTGACGCCAAGCCGTGCATTTGCAGCAACATTATCAGCCGCATTTACTGTCGTTATTGCAACCAGTGCAGGTATTCCTGTTTCTGCGACGCAGACCTTAGTTGGCGCCGTGTTAGGTGTCGGTTTAGCGCGTGGTATTGGTGCGCTTAATTTGTCAGTGATCCGCAATATTTTCATGTCTTGGGTTATCACCATACCTGCTGGTGCTTTATGTACCATGGGTTATTTTTACTTATTCCGATTGGCCTTTGGCAAATAGGGTATTGTTACATGGCTTGTGTGCCCTTCGGCGGTAGCGGGATGCCAATGTAATTCATCAAGGTCATCATGCCACCCATTTGATGATAAAGCACATGACAGTGAAGCAGCCAGTTGCCAGGATTATTAGCATCAAGAATGACTTTGATATCACCATGGGCTGGTACTAATATCGTATCATGAAGTGCGCCATCGGTTTTTTTACCGTTAATTTCAATAATTTGAAAAACATGACCATGTAAATGCATGGGATGAGCCATGCCATTATGATTTTCAAAATCAATTTCAACGCGTTGACCATGCTCTACTTCAAGTGGAACATATGCGGGCCACATTTTTCCATTAATTTCCCATGTGTAAGTGCTCATATCACCTGTTAATACAACGTGTAATGTATTTTCGATAGGTTTATTCACTAATGGATTGACTGCATGTGCAGCGAGCTCTTGTGCAGTACTTATCGCACCTGCAGCAACACTTGCCGTTTGGCTAAGTTTAGGTATGTGTGCACCCGGTGTCGCCAAAATAATACCTGTTTGCAGTTTAGTGCCTTCGCCTTGAGCAATAATAGGATACGCGCCGTTTTTGGGAATGGTGACTAAGATATCTAAGCGTTGGCCCAGGGATAAAGTAAATTGCTTGCCAGAAATAGGCCGAATGGCTTCACCATCAATGGCAATAAGTTTGCCAGATAATGTCCCAAGATTGACGAAGAAGTTGGTGCCTGAACCACCATCAATGACGCGTAATCGTATCGTTTCTCCGGGTTTCACCTGCGTTATATCTGGATTATCTAGGGTACGATAATTGGTGAGCAGTGCATCATAATCTACATCATATAAATCACCAGGGTTTCCATTGTTTGGCATGGCCATGCTATGGCTATTTGCATTCATTTGCATGCCAGACATCGCATTTTTGCTATCGCTCATTGTCATACTTGGCATCGCATCGTTACCATGCTTTAAATGGGTAAAGATAGCTTCTGGTGTTTTAAAGCTAAAATCACTTAAAAACAAAAGTGCTTCCGGTGTTTTGGCTTCCTTGGGATCATCAATAATAAGCGGCGCAGACATTTGTTGTTGAATTTGACCTGCATAATGCGAATGCATCCAGTAAGTGCCTGATTGAACAAGAGGAAAAAGGTAATGATAGCTTTGTCCTGGCATGATAGGTGGTTGAGTAATACCAGGCACGCCATCTTGGCTATTCGGTAATATCAATCCATGCCAATGCAGTACTGTGGGCACATTTGTATCGTTTTTAACCGTAACCCGAAACATCCTGCCTTCGGTGCCGCGATATCCCCATGTACCATCGGGTTGTTCTATACGATATACGTTTGCTTTTTTGCCATTGACTTCAATGGTGTAGGGTTTAACAATCAGTGTTGTTGTCTCGGTAGGGTGGGGCGTAGCTGGCGTGCTGTTAGGTGCTGCAAGCGCCATGCCAAACCAACTGGCGCTGGTGAGAAGTAGAGCCAGACAAAGTGATCTTTTCATAGAATATACCTACTTCTGAAAGGGCATGCCGAAGCGCTTGAAATATTTTTACAAAAAAACTTGCATTAACGATAGGCGTGCTGTACACTTGATTTGTGTACAGAAATCAAGTTGGAGATCAAAATGGCAACTATCCGTATATTAAACCCGTTTCTTTCCCTTTTACGAGGCTCCCGGAAAATGGCGACTTTAAATATTACCCGTAGTCCTCGACCTAATAATAGCAAAGATTCACGTAATTGTAGAGGACGTCATTGTCGAGATCATGCACTTCGTCACGACTCCATGCGTTTACACGCTTCGTATCATATGGTCAGCTTTGGCGACGTTATTGTCAAGCGTTAAATAAGATATACGCGAGTCATCTTGGTAGGGCGTATATAGTCATGATCATTGAAAATGTGAGAAAATCACAGATATGTGCCTGTAGGGATGGCCTTTGTATCTGCCCAGGCGGTGTTTAGACGGCACACATGGTTCACGTCTTTGTCAGGGCGTTTGCAAGACAAAAGCGTTGCTTTTTTCCCATCTACTCTTTACAGATAAGCATTTGAAGTTAATTGAGTAGATATTCAGTTTCACAGTACCGCAGGGTACGGAGGTTTTTATGTCGACATGGGGTGGTAAACGAACCGGCGGTGGTCGACCGTCGGGATCTGGACGTTATGGCGTACCGACAAAGGCGGTACGAGTGCCAGAGCATATGTTGGCAGATATCCAGCGTTTTGTTGAATATCAAGGCTATCAATTGCCTTTATATAGTAGCCGGGTACGTGCAGGTTCTCCCTCTTTGGCAGATGATCATGTTGAGATGCGTTTAGATCTCAATGATTATATGGTGAAACATCCGGCCGCTACTTTTTTTGTGCGTGTTGCTGGAGACTCGATGGTGAATGCTGGTATTTTTGAGCGGGATTTATTGGTGGTCGATCGTAGCCTTCAGGCAGAGTCAGGTCGTATCGTGATTGCGGTGGTGAACCAAGAGTTGACGGTGAAACGTCTTCAAAAAACAAAAACGGGCTGTGAGCTTATTGCAGAGAATCCAGCTTATCCGCCTATTATTATCAAGGCAGGAGAAGAGTTACATATCTGGGGCGTCGTCACTCACGTGATTCACGACGTTTAAGCACTCGTCCTATTAGGATATACATTAACGTTATTTCAAATGTGAGTTTTTTAATTTCATTTATAGTGGTTTTAAAGATGTCCTTTCCCCTTTGTAGGGGAAGGCGATTGAAAGATTGGATGCGCAGCATGCATTTTGAAGCTGCGTGAATAGCATTATGCCTTTTTAGGTTTGATAATAAAATGTTCACGATAAAAGCGTAATTCACCGATAGACTCTTCAATATCAGCCAATGCTTGGTGTAAATTCTTTTTAACAAATTGTCCAAGAATTTCAGGCATCCAACGTTTAGCAAGCTCTTTGACAGTGCTAACATCTAAATTACGATAATGTAAAAATTGAATCAATGTTGGCATATGACGCATGAGGAATTGTCTATCTTGACAAATACTATTACCACAAAGCGGCGAAGTGTTTGGGACAATATAGGATTTTAGGAAATCAAGAGTTTGTTGTTCAGCGTCCGCCATCGATATATGGCTTTGTTGTACTCGCGCAATAAGTCCAGACTCGCCATGATGCTTTTGGTTCCACGCATCCATCGCAGCAAGTACTTCTGGCGGTTGCCAGATAGCTAATACAGGTCCTTTAGCAACCACATTAAGATCACTGTCGGTAACGATGGTGGCGATTTCAATGATAGTATCTTGGCTGGGATCAAGTCCAGTCATCTCTAAATCTATCCAAACCAAGTGACTTGGATTAGGGGCTGTGGTATCGTTCATGCTCTAATTTATAACCTACTTTATGAAGAGAGCATCATAGCATGAATATAGGTATTCTAGTGGTGAGTTTTGTGGTTGCCTATTTGATGGGCGCTATACCTTGTGCCGTATGGGTGAGTCGGTGCTGGGGCTTACCTGATCCACGTACGGCGGGTTCGCACAATCCAGGTGCGACTAATATGCTCCGCGTTGGTGGTAAATGGCCAGCCGTGTTAACGTTATTGGGCGATGCCTTAAAAGGTGCGGTTGCTGTGTTATTGGCCATGTTGTTTCTGCCAAGCATGTGGTGGGCTTGGATTGGCCTAGTTGCCGTGATGGGACATCTTTGGCCCGTATTTGCTGGCTTTAAAGGAGGTAAAGGTGTTGCGACATTTCTTGGTGTTGCTTTAGCGCTTTGTTGGCCAGTTGGTTTGATGCTTTTAGGTATTTGGCTGTTGATGGCCGTGTGTTTTCGTTATTCATCGTTGGCGGCCTTAATTGCTACCGTATTATTTCCTGCGTTATTGTACTTTTGGGTTGGGCCCATATGGTTACTGCCCAGTATCTTGATAAGTTTATTGATTATAGGACGACATTATCAAAATATTACTCGTTTGTGTAGGGGACAGGAAGGGAAAATTGGAAAGAAAGCACCCTAAACGATAAGGGCGACCCAAAGTCGCCCTAACTAAACAGGGTAAACACAAGGCCTACCCCTATGAGCACAGACTATAGCATATCGTAAGTTTTGAGTTTCTTACGTAAAGTACCGCGGCTAAGACCAAGTACTTTAGCTGCCCGGGATTGATTATTACGTGTGTATTCCATCACTTTTTGCAACAAAGGTAGCTCGAATTGTTCGAGTACAATGTTATATACATTCGCTGGTGTTTCTTTGCCTAATTCATCAAAGTAGCCTTGTAGCGCACGCTTGATACTATCACGCAGAGAGACCTCTTGACCGAATGTATGTTGCATGGGTACTGCCGTGTTGTTCATGTCGTTTAACCCCTTATTTCATTTCAAAACTATTAAAAACACCACAAACTTAATGCGGCGATATACGAAACTGCTAGCCGTCCCTGACTGGAATGCAATCCAAAACCAATGCAACTGGCTGAGCGGTGCGTTCGCATGGTCATTATACCATCAACCATAGGTTGTACAAGAGGTAGGCAGTCATTTTTTTATGACCGCTCGAGTCTTATCGTTCATGCATGATGCCATTGGGATGATATACCTATGGTCACTAAAAGTGCATAGCCCCGTGCCTTGCGGTGCAACGGATTATTAGGGGTTCGGACGATAAATAATGACAATTTGTCCAATCGTCTGTACCCAAGCAGCATTTAAATCCGTACATAGTTGCGTACTCATTTGCTGCCTTGCCTCTCGGTCGCTGTGGGCTATTTTTACTTTGATAAGCTCATGGGCCGTCAGCGCCACCTCAGCTTCGGCTAAAACATTGGCGGTAAGCCCATTCTGGCCTATAATGACCACGGGTTTTAATGCATGAGCCAAACCTCGTAGTTTGGCTCTTTGTTGACTAGTGAGTATCATGAAAAAACAATCCGAACATAAAAAGTCCGATAGTATAACAGAAGCGCACATTAAATACACGCCTTATGTGCATTGGTTCAAAGGCATTAAGCTCGTTTGGGTCAGTTTCATGTTGGGCGGTCTTTTGCTTATTGCTTTGGTGCCATTGCTTGTGGCGACGCTGTTGGCCCAGTGTTTATTACTGTTTGTCTACGCATGCATCAGCAGTGGTTTTATCATTGCGCTGATTAAGCGAGGTCAAAAAAGGAGTCCGCATGGCAAAATCTCAAAGTAGCAGACGATGGCTCAAAGAACATTTCAATGATCCCTATGTCAAGCTGGCGCAAAAAGAAGGCTATCGTTCACGTGCAGCCTACAAGTTGCTTGAGCTACAGACCAAAGATCACATCATTAAACCTGGTATGACTGTGGTGGATTTAGGTGCGGCGCCGGGTGGTTGGACCCAGGTGTTGGTGAAGTTAGTAGGATTGCAAGGTTATGTCATTGCCTTAGATTGTTTAGCGATGCCACCTATTGACGGTGCTTTTTGTTTACAGGGCGACTTTACAGATGATATGACCTTACAGCAATTAGTTGAAACCATTAACGCAAGGCCCATCGATGTGGTGGTTTCTGATATGGCGCCGAATTTGAGCGGTATTAAAGCGGTTGATCAGCCTAAAGGCATGCATCTTATCGAATTGGCCTTCGATTTTGCTGAAAAACAGTTGCGACCAGGTGGTCATTTTGTAGCAAAAGTATTTCAAGGTGAAGGATTTGACCTGCTCCTAAAACAGGTCCGTGCGCATTTTAAAACTGTTGCGATACGTAAACCAGAAGCATCACGAAGTCGTTCAGCCGAGCTCTACCTTGTGGCTAAAGGTTTTCAGGCATAATCAACATCAAATTCGCATATATCGGTAAAAAAGAGTATAATGGACGTCTTAATTAAACCATCGTTACCGCTCAGGTTTCATCGAGTATACATGCAGCATCGTAGCGGCGACCTGCGGTCGTCTGAGGGGTGTGCTTATGATGAAAGCTGATCAGCGTAGTAACAACGCTTTTTTACTGATGAGGTCTTGCTCTTGAACGACATGGTTAAAAATTTACTGCTTTGGTTAGTCATCGTGGTGGTACTTGTTTCTATCCTAAGTAGTTTCAGCCCCCGACGTGTGGAAAATAAACCACTTACCTATACTGAATTTTTGCAACAAGTGCAGCAAGGTAATGTCAATAAAGTGACGATTGAAGACCAGACTATTCTGGGTGCTATGCAAGATAATCAGCAGTTCGCTACCTATATTCCACTACAAGACAATAATTTATTACCCTACTTGATTAAGCAGGGTGTCAATGTCAATGGTAAACCGCCGGAACAACAAGGCTTGTTGATGCATATTTTCATCAATTGGTTTCCTATGTTGTTATTTATTGGTATATGGTTTTTCTTCCTTAGACAAATGCAAGGTGGTGGCGGTGGTCGTGGTGCGATGTCGTTTGGACGAAGTCGGGCGCGATTATTGAGTGAAGATCAAACCAAAATTACGTTTGCAGATGTTGCGGGTGCCGATGAAGCTAAAGAAGAAGTCAAAGAATTAGTTGACTTTTTAAGAGATCCTGCAAAATTTCAAAAACTCGGTGGTCGTATTCCACGTGGTGTTTTATTAGTAGGTTCACCGGGTACAGGTAAAACATTATTAGCAAAAGCGGTTGCAGGTGAAGCTAAAGTGCCCTTTTTCTCAATATCGGGTTCTGATTTTGTGGAAATGTTTGTGGGTGTAGGTGCATCTCGTGTGCGCGATATGTTTGAGCAAGCTAAAAAGCAAGCACCATGCATTATTTTTATCGATGAAATTGATGCCGTTGGCCGCCATCGTGGTGCTGGTTTGGGGGGCGGACATGACGAACGTGAGCAAACACTCAATCAATTATTAGTTGAAATGGATGGCTTTGATGGCCATGAAGGTGTGATTGTCATCGCGGCAACTAACCGTCCTGATGTATTAGACCCAGCGCTATTGCGACCTGGTCGTTTCGATAGGCAAGTCGTTGTACCTTTACCAGATGTACGTGGTCGTGAACAAATTCTAAAAGTTCATATGCGTAAAGTGCCAATCGCGGATGATGTGAAACCTTCCTTTATTGCGCGCGGTACACCAGGCTTTTCAGGCGCAGATTTAGCGAATCTTGTGAATGAAGCAGCTTTATTTGCGGCACGCGCCGACAAGCGCCTCGTTGATATGCTTGATTTTGAGAAAGCAAAAGATAAAATTCTGATGGGTGCTGAGCGTCGCTCTATGGCGATGAGCACAGAAGAAAAACTGTTAACGGCTTATCATGAATCAGGTCATGCGATCGTTGGTATTAATTTACCCGAACATGATCCCGTTTACAAAGTGACTATCATTCCTCGTGGTCGAGCGCTTGGCGTTACAATGTATTTGCCCGAGCAAGACCGTTATAGCTACTCTAAGCAGCGAATTGAATGTCAAATTTCCTCGCTGTTTGGTGGGCGTGTTGCTGAATTGCTTATTTTTGGTTTAGAGAAAGTCACGACCGGTGCTTCAAATGATATTGAACGAGCAACAGAACTGGCGCGCAACATGGTTACGCGTTGGGGTCTTAGTGATCGCCTAGGCCCATTAGTTTACGGTGAAGAAGAAGGCGAAGTCTTTTTAGGTCGAACGGTATCTAAGCGTAAAGAAGTATCTGAAGGAACTGCGCAAGCGATTGACGAAGAAATTAGGACCATTATTGATAAAAACTATGTACGTGCTGAAAGTATTTTGCGTGATAACATGGATAAATTGCACGCGATGGCTGATGCCTTAATGAAATACGAAACCATTGATGAAAATCAGATTCAACAGATCATGGCTGGCGAATTGCCATCGCCGCCTGCCGGTTGGAGCGATGATGATACTAGCAATAATCATAAAGTCACGTCCAATCCGACGGATGAATCTGAAGCGGATAAGTCCAAAGATACTGATAAACCCGAAGAACCATCAACGGATTCACCTAACTGACAGCTAATTAATATCCTTCGCTTTTCATCTGCAACGTTGTTGATAAATGTCCTTCCCCCTTGCGGGGAAGGTAGCCGAAGGCCGTATGAAGGGTAACAAAATCATCGCGTAGCGATGGCAAAACATGAGCTTTAGCTTTGTTGGTTTTACTTACCGAAACACGAAAATACCCTTCTCCCCTTGCGTACGATGGTGGCCGAAGGCCGGATGAGGGGTCATAAAATCATCGCGTAGCGATGACAAATCGGCATGTACTAATGTGTCTTTGCGCGATGTACCAAAAGAATACCGATTAATACAAAACTCCCGCCAAGTACTTGAAAAAATGAGGTTGATTGCCCAAGGAGTGGTGCAGATAAAAGCGCTGCAAGTACGGGTTGCAATAGAACCGATGGTGAGACAATCGTTGCAGGCAAATGTCCTAAGGTATAATTAATAGCAAGATAACCTATCACTTGTGTGATAAGCGCCATACCAATGAAATTCATATATGTTTGTGTGCTATAACCTATCAAGCTTACGTGTGCAAAAGGTATTAATATCAATAAGAATAATGCGCCAGCTGAAGCGGCAATAAAAAAGCTGGTTAGTGCGGATAGCTTCTCTCTTGCATGCTGCATAGCAAGGAAGAATGCAGCATAACCAATACCCGCAATAATCGCTAATAAATCACCAAAAGCGCTGCTTTTAGATAAATTAAAATCTTTATGTAAAATGACCAGAATACCGATAAAAGCGACGCCTAGGCCCCAGCAAAAATTCGTATCAAGTTTTTTTCGAAATATCAGCCAAGTTGCAAGTGCAACCCAAAATACCGAAGTATTATTAAATAAGGTGGCGTTTGTTGCTGAGCTTTTAAGCACGGCCATATTCCAAATAGCAATCTCGCCAGCAAAAAACACGCCGGCAGCAATACTCCATAAAATAGCACGACGCGATAATGTAGGCTCTCGTTTCACTTGACGTAAAAACCATGGTAAGACCATAATTGCGGCAAATAACAAGCGATAAAAAGCCGTAACGATACCTGGTGCGTTAGCCCAAGCTACAAAGAAAGGCGAGAACGTAAGGCCTAGAATGCCTATCAGTAAAATAGAATAAAGTTTTGTACGATGTGGTGTGCTCGTTATCATGCGAATGTTACCTGAGCTGTGGCGAGTGACAAGTTTACTCTCTTCTTATGCTTTTTTCTATTGCCAATGTTATACTGGGTTCACTGTACCCATCGTCTTTCAGTCTGCAAAATGTGAGCACCTTAATTTCATCTTTGAAAGTACGAAGCATGCTTTTTTTTCTGTGAGAGAAAGTGGCCGAAGGCCGGATGAGGGGCATAAAACCATCGCGTAGCGATGACACCTATTGAAGTCACTTGAGTATATACCACGATGAAGCCTGATGACGATCTAACCCATTTTGGATACCAACAAGTGCCTACGCAAGAGAAAGCTGCGAAGGTTGCTAAGGTATTTCATCAAGTTGCGCCTAAATACGATTTGATGAATGATTTAATGTCTTTGGGTATTCATCGGCTATGGAAACGCCTCACAGTTGATTTTGCAATGTTGCGTCCACATTACAAGGTGCTGGATTTAGCCGGTGGTACCGGTGATTTGGCCTTGCGTTTCGCGGATATTTTAGCAGGCCGTGGTCAACTGGTATTAGCCGATATTAATGTATCTATGCTAAGCTTGGGTCGAGATAAATTATTAGATAAAGGTTATCTTAATGGTATCTATGCTGTGCAAGCCGATGCACAAGCCTTGCCTTTTGCAGATGATCATTTTGATTTAATCACTATAGCCTTTGGTTTACGCAATGTCACCGATAAATCTAAAGCGCTTGCAAGCATGTATAGCGTTTTAAAACCGGGTGGCAAGGCGATGATTCTTGAATTTTCAAAGCCTATATTGCCTGGTTTAAAGCAAGTTTACGATGCGTATTCATTCAGTATTTTACCGAAACTAGGTGGCCTTGTTGCCAATGATGCAGATAGTTACCGCTACCTAGCTGAATCAATTCGCATGCATCCCGATCAAAAAACCTTGCAAAGTATGATGAACGATGTTGGTTTCACGCAAACACGATATCACAATTTTTCTGGTGGTATTGTTGCCCTGCATATAGGCTATAAATCATGAACAGCGCATCGTGGTATGCTTTTGGATTAACGCCTTTAGAACAAGGACTTAATTATTATCTCAAGTTAGATCCTGCATGGCCAAGTTGGATTGCACCATTACGTGGTAAAACCTTGAGTATTTTATTGCGACCGCTATCGTTACGCACGCTTATTTATGTAGGTTCACAAGGTTTTCGTTTATCGATAGATGACAATGCACCCTCAGACGCTGAAATTATAGGTTCACCCAGCACGCTACTGACTTATCTTATCACTCGACAGATGTCGCCGCTTTTACACGATGGTCGTTTACAGCTTTTGGGAGATTTATCGTGCATACAAGCATTCGAGCAATTAATGCAACAAATACAAGCAGATTGGGAGGCTTTGCTCGCAGATCTCATAGGTGATACTGCGGCGTATCGCTTAGGACAAGCTTTTTTGCGGACAAAAGCCGCATGTCATCGTGGGGGTGAAATGTTGGGGCGTCAGCTGACTGATTATCTGCAAGATGAATTGCTATTATTACCGGCGAGAGCGCTACTCGAAGATTTTTATTGTCAAGTTGATAACCTTCGTGAAACAAGTGATCGCCTTGCCGCACGTATCGCAAGGTTAAAATCATCCCTGTTGACGAATGCTAAGGATAGAATATGAATAAAGTCTCACAATTTACACGCGTGATTTATATTTATTATGTATTATCTAAGCATGGTCTTGATGAAATTATTTTAGCTATGCCATGGTTTGCACCCATTCGTTTTTTAAGTTATGTTAATCCATGGTATTGGATGCGAAATCGTAAGCTACCGCGGGGACAGCGTCTCCGTGAAGCCCTTGAAGATTTAGGCCCTATTTTTGTAAAGTTTGGACAAATGTTATCAACAAGACGGGATTTTATCCCAGATGATATTGCACTTGAGCTTGCAGCACTTCAAGATAGTGTTCGACCTTTTGCTAATGCTCAAGCCATTTTAATGAAACGTCTTGATATGCCTGAAGCAACAATGTTAAGCAATTTTATCAATATTCCATTGGCAAGTGCTTCCATTGCACAAGTACATGCAGCAACATTACCGAATGGTGATGATGTTGTCGTCAAAATTAAAAGACCAGGCATTGATAAGCTCATCCGTCGAGATATTGCATTGATGCGGACACTGGCTGAGTGGGCTGAGCGTTATACGCTCGCAGGTCGACGCTTACGGGCAAAAGATCTGGTTAGCGAATTTGAGCATACGTTGCTGGATGAATTAGATTTATTGCGAGAGGCTGCAAATGCTTCTATTTTAAAGAGAAACTTTACGCATTCATCCATGTTATATATTCCTGAAATCCACTGGCCTTATTGTCGAGCAGATGTGTTGGTAATGGAGCGTATTTATGGTATTCCTGTTGCCAAAACACAAGAGTTGCAAAAACAGGGCGCAGATTTAAAAGTGCTCGCTGAAAACTGTATTCATATTTTTTTCACACAAGTGTTTCGTGATTGCTTTTTTCATGCGGATTTACATCCTGGAAATTTGTTTGTCGATGCTAGCATACCATCTCAGCCTAAAGTGATTGCAGTTGATTTTGGAATCATGGGCACGTTATCGCCACGTGATCAGCGATATTTAGCAGAAAATATGTTAGCTTTTTTTAAACGAGATTATCGCCGTGTGGCAGAGCTTCATTTAGAATCGGGGTGGATCCCGAGCGATACTCGATTGGGTGAGTTTGAATTAGCCATTGCCGCAGTGTGTGAGCCTATTTTTGAAAAGCCCTTGAAAGATATTTCATTTGGCCAGCTATTACTACGATTATTTCAAACAGGTAAGCGCTTTCATATGGAAGTTCAGCCACAACTATTATTATTGCAAAAAACCTTGCTCAATGTCGAAGGTCTGGCAAGACAGCTTTATCCGGATTTAGATTTGTGGGGTACCGCAAAACCTTTCTTAGAAAAATGGCTTAAAACACAGGTTGGGCCTAAAGCCTTGATTCGTAAATTGCGAGAATATGCGCCTATTTGGGCGGAGCGGTTGCCAGAATTGCCAAACATTTGGTTTAGACAAGCGCAAGTGGGGGTGATGTCACCGGTTATGCCTTCGCATTATCCACCTGTTGCACAACAGCACGAAACCTTTAAAAAGCGGCGAGTTTCTCGCTTTTGGCAAGGCTTATGGGTCGGCGTTGCCTTTGTTGCTTTATCAGGTTTAGCCTGGTTGACACAAGCTTGGCATATGCCGCTTAATCCCGAAAGCAGCCTATTGTTTGTCGCTATACTTGCGTATATCTTACTATTGTTGTCGTTAGTGCGACGATAGTCATACCTCGCCTTCAAGCTGCGACTTTTGGAAAGAAAACAGTGCTAGCTGTTGGTTCTAAGGTGGCGTTATACGTGATACGGCCGCAAGAACGCGAAATGGATACTTAGTTCCCACCTACATCTGAGCTTAGTAGCGATTCCCTGCTGCATATTTAAGCAGGGAACAACTGAAGGCTTATAAGTCCTGATAAAACGACGGTTCCTTTCCTTCCTGACATTCTTCATTAAGGATTAAATGAACTATCAGAGGGGTCCGGTATGCTACTAGAAGAACTAGTTGAGCACATATGACTCGATGGAAGATCTGTGGGAATTATTACAGAAACAATCTTTGGTAAGATCGAGAAGAATGCGGGAGATAACTGATGTCCAAATCCGGATGAGCTAGATGACGATGAACTTGAAGATGTTGAAGGACCAACGTTTGAGACAGACTGCAAATGTGAAAATAGTTCTTGTATATTAGAGTCTTCAGATATTTCTCTTATATTAGATACAGCGAGGAACCTTTGGTATAAAACATGCTCTATAATTTTAGTTAATACAGTCTTTAACTGATTAACATCAGTACTATTACATATCACATTTTGTAACCTTGTTATTTCAATTTTAATTCTTTCAGCTTCTTCTTCAAATTTACTAACGTCCAGGTTATTTTTATTTCTTGAGGCAATTGTTTTATTCTTAGTGACTAATTCTTTATTTAATGCTTTTAACTTATTGATGACATCATCATTTTGATAAAACAAATCTTGGTTTAATGGCTCTTCTGTAACAGAAACTAGCATAACAGTTAAACTTGGATGAAAATAATTAAAATACTCATACAGCCAATGAGCAGTAAGCGATCCTTCCTTTTGTTGGACTACGGTTAACCTAACTCCGGGTTGTAAAGGTCGACATTGGCTTTCGGAACGAAGATGTGCCATCGGATGTATGCCACCCAGCTCATAATGAGGCAATGGAACACCATACCCATTGGTAATAGCCGATGTAGCGGCCTGATGTCGCTGTTCTGAGTAGGTAAGCACGTTACACCAATTATATAAAGATATACCATTATCGATGAGTGGTCTGGATAATGACGCATTGTTCTCCATCATATCGAGGACCATAAGCCCAATAAGTGATGCATTAGGATTTCTTACAGCTTCTGCAACAAACCAAGCAACCATTAGATTAGGTAAAAAATCCAAATCATCACCACCGATTATATTGGCAAGTACTTTTCTTGCATCACTAACAATATCGGCATCTGTCAGGTGAGGGTTTCTTTGCAAGTACGCGCCAATCCGTTTGGCAAAAGTTGTATATTTATCACCTTGTGAATCGGTACCATAAGCGAAAACTGGCCTGAATATGGAAGTTTTAATACCACGATTAATATTCTTAGCAAGACTTGCTAAAACCATTTTTTTAATAGTAACATCAGCTTCGATAGTTTTAAAACCATAAATATTATATATACCAAGGTCAAAATCTTTATTTTCATGTGCTTTTAATCTCATGAATTCTTCTATAACTGAGGCACTAAAATATATTTCTTGTTTTTGTTTCTTCCATTCTAATAATCTATAATTTTCATCATGTCGCAATCGTTCTTGAATTTCCCTTAGTTCATCATCTGTTTTACTTGTATCATATTTTTTTATCGTTTCTAAATCATCATTCGCCATACTCAAAGCCCACCGATTACATTCAGCCTGATCTTCTGGTGAGCCATCAGCTACAGTTAACAAATGATTTCGAATAGCTAATATACCCTGTGCTAAACGTGGATTTAACCAGTTGGTCTTAATAAGTGTCTCTCTCACACCATTTATAATATCACTTAAAAAACCGTGATCAGTAACATAAAAACGGTAATCACTAAAACCAATGCGTTTATCTTGATTATCAATATCATTTATTATTGCAGCAATTAAATTCTTATTGGATCGACTATAAGCTATTATGTGTTTTGATTGGAGATTTTTTTCTTGTATAAAAGTCTCACAAGCGGCTCTGCTTGCTGTTAAGCTACAGTTAGCATTAATAATTGCTCCATCCTTTATAACAACAACAGGGATATTACCATTGTTTTCAGCAAAGATAACAATAGCAATACCTTTTATTTTTTGAATAAACGATGGATCCATATTTTCTTGTGGTTCATCAAGAAAAAAGTAAATATTGCAAACATTTTTATTTTTTACAGCAATTAAACGACCTGCAACCAGAAACCACCATGATACCAAAGAGCTATCTGTGGGTATTTGCATAAGTGAAGCTTTAACAGAATGCCACTGTGCGGGTGCTGTTAAATCACCAATATGTGGTGGGACAAATAAAATAGGATCAAGGGTATCCGTCTGAAGAGCAGGTATAGATATTCCCTGATCTTTGATATCATCCAAAATAAAATCCCATTGATCATGACGCATCGCTTGAATGGGCTGTCGTGGATACGCTTTGCAAATTTTATTTACAATGCTAACTAATTCATGAATGTGAAAATCAACATTTTTTCCGTTAATGCTAAAGGTTAATTTTGAGAACATAAATCTCTCCAGAAATAAATAAGGTATAAATTTTATTTATATTATAATAGGTATATTAAAATATATGATAGTAATTAAAATTACACATTGACAATGCGTCATAAAAAAGGGCTGTATAAAACAACCCTTTTTCTTACATAATTCCTTTGCAGCATTGCACCTAGAAAGGTACTCCGTGCCTTTCTATCGTCCTTGTCCGGTGCTGAAAATCAGCTGTCTTGGCTGATATATATTAGCGCTGTGATAAAACTGGCATCCATTGCCGCTGACACCCATCTCAAGTGGTTAACGTCATGCTAACCTCGATGTCTCATCCTTGAAGTCCCTGTGTCCGTTTCAATTGACGTCCTGTCAATCTGATAGTGTGAATTGTAGACGATATCAGGAATGGTTTAAATATGAACAAAGCTGAGTGCTTAGTACTCAGCCATAGAACGTATGAGGAATAATTTATCTATTCAATGTGTTATTAAATATCAGTGACTCAGTACGTATGGTAGATCAAGATATGTCACGCGAGTATATAAGAGATATCTTACAAAAATATAGGCATTTGTAACTATAGGATCCTGCAGGCCAATAAGATTATGTGACTAGCAATGGCAAATAGATCAGGCGGCCAGATTTATTAGGCTTCTTAGTTGATTTTGTTTCATGATAACCATCTCTGTGTATAAAAAATTTACCTATTAGGAAAAAGTAGATTGATTTAGCGTGCTAAATTAATATAACGTAGCGTTAATGCTTTAAGAATAGATTTTAAATTGACGAGATAAGATAGAAAAATCATAAAATAACTTTTCTGATGCACTTACATATCCTACTACATATGCATCTTGACTACTTAATGAAGAAATTATATTAATATCCTTTGATATGTCGTCTGCTGTTTTTTCTATCCAATTATTTTTCCCTCTTTTCTGAAGATGAAAGGTGGTTTTATCACCATCAAAAAGCTGAGCAATGATTTTATATTTAGGTATGAGCATCTGATACTTCCCATATTATGAACTTGCAATACGAGCATCTTCAGAGCAATGTCTATTAATTTTTAGATAAAGATAATATGCTTTATTTTTCATGAAAGATGAACCCCATTGTAACCGTGATTTTTTTTGAGGTATATACGTAGAATCTACCTATATCTTTCCTTTCTATAAAGATTGGCATTGACTCTCTCATTGGCTTGTTATAGTCTTAAGTGTTGATAGAGATACGAACTAATGATCATGGATGAGTTTTCTGATTTAAATATAACTTTCACATCGTGCGATAAAATTGCGCATATATGCAAACCTTTTTTTGATGCTACAGGCTTAACCTATTTTAATTTTGTAAGGATATATAAGAATAATAAAAGGATATCGTTATCAAATAACAAAGCTTGGATGAAGTTCGTTTTCTCTACTAGAGAAAAATATAAATTATTTGATGAACTTTTACTTTACAAGCATAGAAATTACGTTATATGGGATCTTGTTCCAGAGATATATAATGATGAACTTATGCTATGTGCTAATAAGCAATTTAATATCGCACATGGTGTGACTTTTATTGCAAGACAAGAAGGGTTCATAGAATTTTTCTACTTTGGTACATTGCGTGAAAATTATAATATGAATCATTATTATGTTAATAATAAAGATATTTTTAAAGCATTTATTTTATTTTTTAAAGATAAAGCGCATGAAATTATTATAGAAGCTGAAAGCGAACTTATTCCGTCGACATCAAATGGTTCAATTTATAATAAAACTCTTGAGGGTGATCAATTATTAGCTGACATTGATGACATCAATAGAAGAAAGCTATTTTTTGACATGTGTCATATTAACCGATTTTATCTTGGTGGTTCTTTTAAACATATCTATCTTTCCTTGCGAGAGGCAGAATGTATTACATTTCTTCTCGATGGATTTTCGCCAAAAGAAATCGCATTAAGGATGCATATTTCTGATAGAACTGTTGAAAAACATATTGATTCAGTAAAGAGAAAAACAAAATGCTCTTTTAGGAATGAGTTACTAAACAAATTAAAAGATAGTGAATTTCATATGATTTACGAAGCCATTCATGCTCGTCACAAACTATACTGAGAATAAATATTTTTAAAATGGATGAGCCATAGTGACAGAAATAAATAAAATTATTAACAGCAATCGCTATAATACTGCATTTTTATCGTGTACTATTATTAGATTATTTTTGTTTTATGAAATTTTTCATATGACATCTTTTAATACAATGAGTTTGAAGAGGCATCATGATACAACAACATCGGCTATCATGCTTTCTCGGGACATACCGTGAGCTATAAATGTGTGCAAAGCATCTAAAACCAAGCTTTGTGGACCGCTGGCATAAATCTGTGTTTTAGATAAATCCGGATAATAATGAGTGACAACGTGATAAATCCGCTCACTATGCCCTTGCCAGCCACTGCCTTGGGGTCGAGACACAATCGGCGTAAAATGAAATGCAGGGTATTTTGTTTGCCAATCGTGTAGTAAATCACTGAGGTAGAGCTCTTGTGGACTACGCGCTACCCAGAAAAGATGTGCGGGATGTTGAGGATGTGCGGCTAAATGTGCTTCTAATAAAGCTTTTCCTTGGGCAAAGCCGGTGCCACCCACAACAATAAGAATAGGATCAGTAGGATTTTGCTGATAGATAGCTTTGCCTAAAGGGCCTTCAATATGTACATCTTCGCCGTTTTGTGCTGCATCAAGTACCGCTTGCGTAAATGCTATATCCGTATGATGACGCAAATGTAACTCAAGATAGGGGGCTATGCCAGGCGCGTTGGCAATAGAATAGGCTTGCGGCTCAAAACCAAGCGGTGTGAGTAATAAATATTGTCCTGCCTGGTAAGAGAAGATAGGCGTGGTTGGTTCTATGTATAAGCGCCAGATTTCATCGGCAACTTGCGTTGCCGATATGATTTTCGCGATGAGTCGCGTTGACATTTATTATCCCTTCATAGCCTCGAAGAATTCTTCATTGGTTTTTGTTGATTTAAGTCTATCAAATAAAAATTCCATCGCTGCGACTTCATCCATAGGATGTAATAATTTGCGTAAAATCCAGGCTTTTTGCATTTCGTCGGGTTTCATTAAAAGTTCTTCACGTCGCGTACCTGAGCGATTAATGTTAATCGCTGGATATATGCGTTTTTCGGCAACTTTACGATCTAAATGGACTTCCATGTTACCCGTACCTTTAAACTCTTCATAGATAACTTCATCCATTTTTGAGCCGGTATCAATCAATGCGGTTGCAATAATAGTTAAACTGCCACCTTCTTCGATATTACGCGCAGCACCAAAAAAGCGTTTTGGTCTTTGTAAGGCGTTGGCATCAACACCCCCGGTTAATACTTTACCGGAAGTTGGAATCACCGTGTTATAGGCGCGTGCTAAACGAGTAATGGAATCAAGTAAAATAACCACATCACGCTTATGTTCGACTAAGCGTTTGGCGCGTTCGATAACCATTTCAGCAACCTGTACATGACGCGTTGCGGGTTCATCGAAAGTACTGGCGACAACTTCACCGTGCACAGAGCGTTCCATTTCAGTCACTTCCTCTGGGCGCTCATCAATTAACAATACGATAAGAATACATTCGGGATTATTCGCTGTGATGGATTTAGCAATACTTTGTAGCATCATCGTCTTACCCGCTTTCGGTGGTGAAACGATAAGACCGCGTTGACCTTTACCAACAGGTGCAACCAAATCAATAACACGGCAAACAACATCTTCGGTACTACCATTTCCGCGTTCAAGACGTAAGCGTTCTTCGGGAAACAACGGGGTTAAATTCTCAAAAGGGATCTTATTTCTCGCATCTTCAGGCGTGCCGTAGTTGATTTCATCCACCTGAATCAGTGCAAAATAACGTTCTCCTTCTTTGGGAGGACGAATTTTACCCGCGATGCTATCACCGGTACGCAAATTAAAACGACGAATTTGACTCGGAGAGACGTAAACATCATCTGGGCCAGAGAGGTAGGAGCCATCAACGCTGCGTAAAAAACCATAACCCCCATCAGGGATAATTTCAAGAACGCCTTCGGCAAAAATAGATTCGCCCGCTTCAACAACCTTTTTTAAGATAGCGAAGATAATATTTTTTTTATCTTGGCGAGAAATGTTGGTTTCACCTAATTCTTCGGCGACAGTTAATAATTCCGCAGGGGATTTTTTCTTGAGTTCAGAAAGATGCATACAATATATCACACTTGTGGTTGGTTAAAAGAAGTCAATGGGAAATAGTCTTATAGATTGCGTTGAAGATCATACGGTTCAGATGACACTAAGGCTTGACGGTGCCCAGGCGGTCTTGATGACTAACGCAAGACCACCATCATAACACACTTTTAGCGAAATGATAGGGGGGCGGGATATTTTTTTAAGCGAAAGACAGATGTAGCGGGTGAGGCAGGCCAGCGCCGATTGATTAACGTGGCGTCTTGCTACCATTGTCCTATAATGGTACAATCTCAGCGATCAGTGGGTATATCCCGTCCTTCAGGTTAAAGCCCGATAATAATAAGTAATAAGAGGTATCTACATCATGGCCGCAAGTTCACAGATTATGGCAGAATCACTGGACGATAGTGATATTGTCGTGCATTCGTTTGACCAAGATCATGCACTATTGTGCGATGCATATGCCTTGCGGGTGTCCCAAATACTCAGGGTTGATAACATATTTGAAAAAATGTACGGCATGCCAAAAAGCTTTCAAGATAGATTTTATCCACGTAGCCCGGTCTATATTCAGGATGCCACATCACAAAAGCAAGCAATCAAAGATTATATCCGAGACAGACTTAAAGAATATGGTAAAACATATGATGATTTAAGTAAGGCCATCAAACAAGCATTGCAAGAAACGCATGTCTCACTCATTGATAGGGTCAGCAAGACGTTAGGAAAAGAAAAAACCATAGCCGTATCAGGTTCTAATCGACAAACACGTTATATGGATAAATCTAATAGTTTTAGAAAGTTAAATGGTTGCTCAGCTATTGCTTTAAAAGTATTTTGTGAAATATTAAATAAAAAAAGTAAAAAGAAAATCTTATTAGATAGATTTCTTCTTGAGGATATTGCAGTAAATAAAGGCGAAGGTTATTGTTTCAATGATATGTTAAAACTGGATTCCTTGGCTGGTGAGACAGAAGAAGCTGAAATTGGCGATAAAAGTACAATCATTGATAATGAAAAAATTATTTTGCTTTATATACAAATGCATAGATTCGCATCGCTTTATCCAAAAAAAAATATAGCGCTACATTTTTACGATGATAATCCAGGTGATCTTATTTTTGAAAAATTAATTGCATTTTATAAAACATATCCTCAAGCCATGCCTCATAATGTTACGCTTCACATACATAAGTATGTTGGTCCATCACTGGAAAAAAGCCTCAACGCTGAAGACAAAGAAGCTAATCTTGTGTCTCAGGCAATATATGAAAAACAGGAGCCTATAGCGGGTATTAAGGGTGTTGATAAGATTGATTTTAATTATCAAAATACATATAAATTTATGGGTAAGGGACTTGAGCATGTATCTAGCGGTATGACGATTCCCAAGCATGGAGAGTATTTTGAGCACATCATGGAAGTGCGAATGCAGCAAACGGTAGCTGCACCAAGTCACAGGCGAACGGTACCGGTGCAAAGCAGGGACGATCAATCTACTAAAAGTAACGTTAGGAGTAGACGATCTAGCATGTTTAGTCTACGTTCAGACAGAAACCATGAAGATAGCGCTGCCAAGGGTTCTTCTAAGTTGAAGATCTTGTCTTAGGATCTGTCCTACGTATCGGTCTAAAGCTTCCTTTATTGCTTATTATCTGAATTACCTGTGGTGCATACCAGCCACTGGTGCACCATTAAAACTTGCAATGAAAGTAGTACGACAAGCCTCCATTGAAGGCTTCACGTACTTATCAAGTGTTCGATTCGCATTAGATCCCCTAAATTTTTCAAACCATTTACTACTATGCGGTTGGGAATTCTTCATGAATTCATCTGCAGATGCGCTATTTATTAATCGTTGATAAAATTCTTTAACAATATCATTGCTGTCAGGGGGCGCTTCACTAAATGCTTTAATTGCAATATCTTTTTTTTCTTGAAATGTTTTTGCTGCAACAATTTCATTTGCATAACTACTTATTTTATAAGAGCTGAAAAGAGAAGGTGATGTACTCTCGCAATTAAATGTTTCTGATGAAAATAAACTATTCATATATTTTATAGCTTCTGGTGTTTCAACAAATAGTGGCTTAGAGCTCATATAAAGTTGATTATTTCCCACAATACACAGCTCACCAGTATACCTATTAAAATACACAAAAATATGAGGCCTTTCTCGATTTTCAATGTCTACATTTAAATGAACATAACTTTCTTTAGCATATTCTTTTATTCTTTCATAATCAACCATTTCTGAATTGCTCGATGTAATTAAAACGACATTATCATATTTACGACGAGGCTTTGGCTCACATTGCGTTGGCACAACATGCATAATAAGAAAGTTAGTATAAGGATTTTTATTGTCATATGCAATAAAAAAATGGCAACCATTCATGCCGCCACTTCCAATCCATATTCTACCAAAATAACTTTTCATTGGTTTATTGCCACTAATATAATTGGGTTCATCTTTTTTATAACCGTCATTGCTATCTAATAAAAAATAATAGGATTCTCTAATTAATGGGAAATCCATTCTTTCTATTAATTGATGTTCACTTTCATCTGTTAATTGACATGTACTTTCATCTGTTAATTCATTAATTGTTGAGCTGGAAGCTGCCATAATAAAATCCTATAATTTATGTTCATATTAACCATCATTAAGAATAGCATATTTTTTTGTCATTTAATTTTTTTAAAATAATATATATGAAATAGAATGTCATATCGTAAATTAAAATATGTTAAATTCTTAAAGATGTCGTATATCATACAGAATAAATATTAAGGGAATATTAAGAAATAATTTATTGAAAAACTATTATTCATAACTGGTTATCAGAGTCTGTATTGCCTCTTATGTCTTTTTTTAATCAAACATCAGCGTAATTTATCTTTCATGAAACATATATCTATGACAACTGGCTATCATCGTACGCAAGGAGAACAGGATATGGCTTTATTTAAGTGAAGCTAAAAATGCATAACCCTTCGCTGCTTTGCTTTGTTCAATCGGTATGAGCTGCCATAGTTGTTGAACATGATGTGCTAAATCTAGTAAATCATCGATATGTCCCTTGACCAATTCAATTTCAAGCTCATGCATCACTTGTCTATGATCGCCAATAACGATAAAACCTTGATCAAGCGCAACTTCGACAATGCTGTTTTTCCATGATGTATGCCAAAATTCACGTTGAATATCTGTTAAAAATAAGGGTTTAAGCAATGGTGTTATTCCTCCAGAAATGACTAAATCAGCTACAGGGGTATTGAGTAAAAGTGAAGGAGCAATAGTTAAATCTGGGATCAGTTGATTCCATTCTTGTCGATGATGCAAAGCTTTATCGTTATAACCACCACCTTTGAGTGATTGGATAAATTGCCCTTTCTTTTTACGTAATCTTAATGCAAAACCACGTTTTTGTAAATCAAATGCTGGGGTATCATAATAGTAGTTGATGATAGGATCGCGTTCATGCGTACCATCAAGTGCAGGTAAAACCTGCGATGTGAGAATCGTATTGACAAGCGTAGGAGTGAGTAAAAATTTAAGCTCGACTTCATTTTCAACAGTTTGACTCATGAGTGATCCTTGGGATAAGTGGGAGGCAAATCGGTGTGAGTATGCTGTGTAACCAATTTAGTTAATAATTGCTTTTTAAGCATGTTCCAAGCATGTGTACCCTGCCATGGCTTTGGCGAATGATGATATAAATGCGCATTTAAATCATCAATGACTTGTTTTCCAGCTTCATCTAAATAAGGTTTTAAATCACCAAGCTGATGAATCTGTGCAGCAGGCCATAGATTTTGACTTAAGCTCAATATCACTTGAGCAAAGGCTATTGCCTCATTGGCTTCGGCTAAACCATTAGCTTTGGCAAGTAACTGGCGTCTAGGCAAGTCATGTAAGTGATCAGGTATTATTTTCTTATGTTTTCTCGTTCGCCATAATATGATGAGAGTCACTATCCATAAGAAAAATAAAGATGTTGCTAACCAAAACCAAAGATCACGAATATAAGATTTAGATGATATGGAAGCCATACTATCGTGATTTGCTGATTTTTCTATCGTTTGTTTGATTGGACTTGTGATAGGCGGTGGTAAACTATTTTGTGACATGTGCGGATTTGCGATCACCATGAGCGTTGATGCAGGTAAACTTGCGACACTTAAACTATTCGTTTGCGTATTAAACCACGATACATGGATCGCCGGTATAGTGAGCTTTCCTGTTGCAGAAGGAATAATCACCATCCGTTGAATGCGCGTCGCTACCAGATTATCACCAACAATTTGTGTACTATTATTCGGTTTATCAAGATAAATAGAAGCACCGGGTAAATTATCGTTGCCAATGCTTGGGAGATTTTCAGCGCTAGTGCCAATGGCGGTCATTGTAATTATACGGGTGATGGGATCACCCGCCCGAACAGTACTCAGCGCTGGTTGATATTGTTCAGACAAGGTCACTTTACCGGCTGGTAACCACCATTGATTAGCGAAACGGCTGGGTATGGCTTTCGCATTTAAACTTACCGCCGGGGCGCTGACTACAACAGGACGCCAGGATGGACCATAGTAGCCTTGTGTATTTTGTGTGGCTATGTTACCGCTAAATTGCGCAGCTTGCAGGTGAATATTGCCACTTACTTGTGGTACGACGAGGAAGTGTAATTCCATCACTTGATAATTACGACCATGGATATTTGCTGGATAGGTGAGATCACGGCCAACATGAAATACTTTGACTTGTGGAGAGTCGGGTTCTTTTAATTCGGGATTCATGACTTGATTGGCATAATACAGTTTGAGTGTATAAAGTGCTTGGCTTTGTACGTAAGGCGTTTCTGGATTAAGTGATGCGGTTAAAAATACATTATTTTGAGCAGCAGGTGCTTTTATATCATTAGCTTCTGTGACTGTGATGCTAATAGGATTTGTTTTTTCTTTACCGATAGTGATAGCAGGAATCGTAATTTGCCCTGTATGTGTAGGGACTAAAACAAAAGTCCATTGTTGATTGACCGTTTTTTTGCCGTTCATGACGGAAATTTGTGTGCTGCGCATTTGACTTAACAAATCGAAGTTTTGATTTAATAGCGAGATATCAGGTCCTTGTGAGTTGGCCAAATTATCTGTTCGTAAGGTTAATTGAAGGCTTTCCCCACGAGGCACTTGCGTTCTATCTGTTGTTGCTGTGACAGTTGCAAATAAGCTGTTTGAGATTAAACAGCCTAACATAATTGACAATAATCGTTTATTCATCATCGCTCATTCCTTCTTGCTGATAGCGCAAATGATCTCGCCAAAATTTTTGTTTAAGTAAGCTACCGGGATCATCATTAATATTATCCAGTTGTTGCTGTTCAAGTTGCTTTTGCTCAGCTGATAACTGTCCACTTACTTGCTGCTGTTGTTGCTGCTGCTGCTGTTGCTGTTGTTGCTGCTGCTGCTGTTGCTGTT